>NZ_DATCYB010000001.1:0-2521 GCF_036570505.1 Allosphingosinicella sp.
CATGGCGCCTTCCTGAATCAGGCGGTCGAAGGTGAACTTCACGTCTTCCGCCGTCATTGGGCTGCCGTCGTGGAAGGTGACGCCCTGGCGCAGCTTGAACTCGTATGTAAGAGGGTCAAGCGCCTTCCAGGACTCCGCCAGCTCCGGCACCACCTTCATGGCGGAGTCGCGCGTCAGCAGGCCGTCGTGCATGTTGCGGATGATAGTCTCAGTTTCGCGATCGCGGTGATTGGCCGGGTCCAAGGTCAGCGCGTCGCTGCTGAAGCCGACTCTGATCTCCGCCGCACCGGCGCCGCTGATCGGCAGCGCGAGCACCGCCGCGATGCCAAGAGCAATCCATTTAGCTTTCATGTGACAGCCTCCCTCAGTTTGTCTTCGAAGCCCCTGTGGCTGGAGGTCTTGTTGTTCTTCGGCAACTCCAGCCGTTGCTGTCACGAGCGGTGCAACTACTATGCCATCGCTTTTCGAGCTTTGCTATTGGGCTGATTCGTAACGGACATTTCCGAAAACACGCCGGCGCTGTGAGGCAGCGTGCTACGCGCTTGCGACGATCAGCGCGATTTCGGCGCGGCACGGCGCGATTTTCGCGCGGTGATGGTTGCAGCTTTCACGGGATACAGCGCGCATCTGCTCGTCCTGTGGCTGGCGTTCCGCCCCGTATCATGGGCATTGGTCCGGTGCCTGCGTCCAGGAAGGCGTTGGAGCGAGCGGGTCTTGCGCTTGACGACATGGATGTGATCGAGATCAATGAAGCGTTCGCCGCGCAGGTGCTGGCCTGCTTGAAGGCGATGGATATCGCTCACGACGATTCGCGAATCAACCCAAACGGCGGGGCCATAGCAATTGGCCATCCTCTCGGGGCCTCCGGTGCGCGCCTGGCTCTTACGGCCGCCCGGCAGTTGAAGCGGACAGGGGGCCGCTACGCGCTCATCACTCTGTGCGTCGGCGTTGGTCAGGGCATTGCGATGGTCATAGAGCGTGCTTGAGGACACGGGCCACTCAGGCGCGCAGCCTGGGCCCATTCACTGCCAAGAATAACGAACTGTCGTCGGCTTTTTTTGTTAGGCGTGTCGTCGTCCGGCTCGGCGGCGGGAAACGGCGTGGCACTCAGTGCACTCATACCGGTAACGACATTCGCCGCAACCTCGTTCTATTCTCTCCAAGAGAAGTGCCGCTTGAGATAAGTCAGAATTGCCTGCTTGGTCTCCACATCCTGCTCCGGCATACCCTGCTTCTCGATCATCCAGTTCCATAGATAATCCCAGCGGCGCGGCGGCACGCGCTGCTGCTTGATGATCGCGAGGGAATGACAGGCTGAGCAGAGATAGAAGGTGTCTTCGACGCCGGGCGTATCCGGCAGATTCCCGTATTCCGGGTTCAAGGCAACGTCGCTTCCCTCTTGTGCTGGGGCATTTGGCCGGTTCGGCCTCATCGGATCGAACCGTTGTGGGTTCGAGGGCGGGGCCATCGGATCGTATCCGCCAGGAGTCGGAGCTTGATTCGCCTGGGCAAGCAGGACATCGGTGTTCTGCTGCCGGTCGGCAGCGTGGCATGCAGCCGCAAAGGAAATCGCCAGCAGGAGCGCGGCGGCTATCGCGCGTGGAGCCTTCATGCATCCGCACTTTAGAAGGATGACCATGGCTCCGGCCACGCCGCTTCCGAGGCGAAGCGGCGTGGCCGGATCGACAGGCATCAGGCTGCGACCAGAGCGATGCGATGCATCATGTTGTTGCCGTAGCCGCGGGGGTTCCATCCCGGCACGACTGGCGGCTGCATGATGCCGTCTTGATCGGTTGCCCGGGCCCAGACTTCGTAATAGCCGGCCTCGGGCAGGGTGACCTGGGCGCGCCAGCGTTGCCAGGCATACCTGTTCGGCGCCGGTTCGAGCTTCGCCTCCGTCCATGTCTGGCCGAAGTCGATCGACACCGCCACGGCTGCCACGTCGCCCTTGCCGGCCCAGGCATGACCGCGCACCTCCGCCGTCTGATTCACTGCCACCTGGCTGCCCGTCTGCGGAAAAGTGACGAGCGACTTCACCGGCATGACGGTCAGGATTTCCATGTCGGATTCGGGTACCTCGGTCCCGGGTGCCACGGGATAGGCGGGAAGCCGATAGGAGTAGCCCGTCATCTTGGCGCCATCGTGAACTTGGTCACGCACCCAGATGCGCGTGAGATGCTTCTGCGATGCGGAACCCGGATAGCCGGGAATGACGAGACGAAGAGGGAAACCATGCAGCGCCGGGACGGGTTGCCCGTTCATCGACCATGCGATCAAGTTTTCCGCTTCCATCGCCTTTTCGATCGGCACGCCGCGCGAGATGACCACCTTCTCGGTATCGCCGGACAGGTGCACGTCGTTCCCGTAGTGTCCGGTATAGACGGCGCTCGACTTCACCCCCGCCGCGCTCAGCACATCCTTCAATCGGACGCCTGACCATTCGGGGCAGCCGACGGCGCCGACGGTCCACTGGTTGCCGGACGCGCCCGGCTGGAAGTAGGTCCTGCAGTTGCCGCCGCCC
>NZ_DATCYB010000002.1:0-32758 GCF_036570505.1 Allosphingosinicella sp.
CGAGAAGGCGCGGCCGACGCGGCGAAGCCTCGGCGCCGCGCTGGCGCGGCCGGGCGGGCGCTTCATCATGGAAGTGAAGCGCGGATCGCCGTCACAGGGCCTGCTTCGCGCGAACGTCGATCCCGCGGCGCAGGCGCGGGCCTATCGTGGCGCCGCCGATGCCATCAGCGTGCTGACCGACGGGCCCTATTTCGGCGGCTCCTTCGCCGATCTCCGCACGGTTCGGGAGGCCTTTGACGGCCCGATCCTCGCCAAGGATTTCATCGTCGACCCGCGCCAGGTGCCGGAGGCGCGGATGCACGGCGCGGATGCGGTTTTGGTGATGCTGTCGGTGCTGTCCGATGCCGAGGCGGCGCGGGTGATGGACGAGGCGCGGCGGCTCGGCATGGACGCAGTGGTCGAGGCGCATGACGAGGTGGAGGCCCGGCGCGCGGTGCGGCTGGGCGCGCCGATCATCGGCATCAACAACCGCGACTTGAGGACATTGTCGGTCGATCTCGGCGTGACGGAACGTCTGGCGAGGCTGGTCCCGTCCGACCGGATCGTCGTCGCCGAATCGGGCATAGCGGGCCGACGCGACGTCGAGCGCCTCAGCGTTCACGCGGATGCCTTCCTCATCGGCTCGTCGCTGATGCGTGCCGCCGATCCGCGCGCGGCGGCGCGCGCGCTCGCCTTCGGACGGGTGAAGGTCTGCGGGCTGACCGACGCGCATGACGTCGTGACGGCGGCGGCGGTCGGCGCGACTTATGCTGGACTGGTCATGGTGCCGCATACACCGAGGGTGGTGACCACCGGCCGCGCCGAGCGGCTGGCGGCAACGGCGGCCCAGCGCCACCTTCCCCTCGTCGCCGTCTTCCGCGACGAGGCGTTGCCGAAGCTGGTCGATGCCGCGCGTGCCCTCGGCCTCCACGCCATCCAGCTGCACGGCAAGGAAAGCCCGGCCTATATCAGCGCCCTCAGGGATTCGCTTCCCGAGCGGTGCGAAATCTGGGCGGCGGGGGCGGTCGGGTCAGAGGTGCCGCCGGCAAGGCCCAGGGCCGACCGAACGTTGTTCGACACCGCCGTCGGCGGCCACTCGGGCGGGACCGGACGGACGTTCGACTGGACGCGACTGAAGGGACGGAGCGATCTCGGTCGGGCGATCCTTGCGGGAGGCCTCAACCCCGCCAACGCCCGTCGCGCCTCCCGCGTCGGCGCCTTCGCGCTCGACGTGGGCTCGGGCGTGGAAATGGCGCCGGGGCGGAAGGATGCGGGCAAGCTCCACGCCTTCTTCGAAGCGCTGCGACCGCCCAAACGCGGGGACGCATCGCTATGCTGATGCGCGGCCGCTTCGGCGATTATGGCGGCGCCTATGTGCCCGAGATATTGATGCCGGCGCTCGAAAAGCTGGAGGCCGCATTCCTGGAGGCGCAGGAGGACGCCGCGTTCCAGACGGAGCTCAATGACCTGCTCGTCAAATATGCGGGACGGCCGACGCCGCTCACCCGCTGCCGCAATCTCGGGTCCGACAAGGCTCGGATTTATCTCAAGCGCGAGGATCTGCTCCATGGCGGCGCGCACAAGACCAATCAGGTGCTGGGCCAGGCCCTGCTCGCCCGGAAGATGGGCAAGACCCGACTCATCGCCGAGACGGGGGCGGGCCAGCACGGCGTCGCGACGGCGATCGTCGGCGCGCTGTTCGGCTTCAAGACGCGCATCTACATGGGCGCGCAGGATGTCGAGCGGCAGAAGCTGAACGTCTTCCGGATGCGGCTGATGGGCGCCGAGGTGGTGGCGGTGGAAAGCGGCGGGCGAGGCCTCAAGGACGCGGTCAACGAGGCCCTGCGCGACTGGACGGCCAGCTTCGCGGATACCCATTACCTGCTCGGCACCGTCGCCGGGCCGCATCCCTTTCCGCTGATGGTGCGGGAATTCCAGCGCGTGATCGGCCAGGAGGCGCGGGCGCAGATACTGGAGGAAGAAGGACGGCTGCCCGACGCCGTTATCGCCTGCGTAGGCGGTGGCTCCAACGCGATGGGCGCGTTCGCCGACTTTATCGAGGATGAGGCGGTGCGGCTGATCGGGGTCGAAGCGGCTGGCAAGGGTCTCGACAGCGCCGAACATGGCGCGACCCTGCTCCGGGGACGGCCAGGCGTGCTACATGGCGCCGAAACCTACGTGCTGCAGGATGCGGACGGGCAGATTTCGGACAGCTGGTCCGTCTCGGCCGGCCTGGATTATCCGGCGGTAGGACCGGAGCATGCCTTCCTCAAGGACAGCGGCCGCGCCGAATATGTCGGTGCGACGGACAGGGAGGCGCTCGACGCCTTCGCTCTCCTCGCCCGCTCGGAGGGTATCGTCTGCGCTTTCGAAACGGCCCATGCTCTGGCCCATGCACTCAAGATGGCCGAGGCGGCGACGGACGAGACGGTGCTGGTCGTCAACCTTTCCGGGCGGGGCGACAAGGATATGGAACAGGCACAGCGGCTGATCGGTCTCGAAGCATGAGCGGGCGTTACGCAGCCATGTTCCAGCGGCTCCGCGTGCGGGAAGAGGGCGCGTTCGGCGCCTTCGTTATGCTCGGTGATCCGGACGTGGCGACGAGCGCGGCCATTCTCGACGCGCTGGTGGAGGGCGGGGCCGACATGCTGGAGGTGGGCCTTCCCTTTTCCGACCCGGTCGCGGACGGGCTGACGATCCAGTCGGCGGCGGATCGGGCGTTGCGGCAGGGCGTGACTCCGGCGGCCTGCTTCGGCCTCCTTGCCGGTTTCCGCGCGCGTCATGCGGAGATACCGGTCGGCATCCTCACCTACGCCAATATCGTGCTGGCGCGCGGGCGGGGGGCCTTCTACCGGGCCGCCGCCGAGGCCGGAGTGGACAGCGTGCTGGTCGCGGACGTGCCCGCTTTCGAGGCCGTGCCGTTCGTCGAAGCCGCCGGCCAGCATGGTATCGCGCCGATATTGATCGCGGCCCCCAACACTCCGGAAGAGACGCTGAGGCGAATCGCCGACTTCGGCGGTGGCTACACCTATTGCGTCGCCCGAACAGGCGTGACCGGAACGGAAACCGGAATGACGCTGAACCATGGCGCGCTGTTCGAATCGCTGGCGCGCCACGCCGCTCCGCCGCCGGTTCTCGGCTTCGGCATTTCAGCGCCCGCCCATGTCCGCGCGGCGCTGAAGGCCGGGGCGGCGGGGGTGATTTCGGGATCGGCGATCGTGAAGATCATCGCGGATGCGCCCGATCCGCCGCCGGTGCTGCGCGAATTCGTTGCAGAGATGAAGCAGGCGACGGCGCTGCCTGATCGGGATCAGCCGGCCGCGGCGGCGCGATGATCGCCGGCGTTCTGCTCTAGCGGAGACGGTAGTTTCGCCTTTTCGGCCGCCACGACGAGCTTCGGCGCCGCCGTCGCAGCGCCTTCGCGGCGGGCAAAGCGGCCGTCGATGCGGGCGCCGGGCTCGATGCTGAGTATTTCATAAGATACGTCGCCCGTGATCCGGGCGGTGGGACCGAGGATGAGCCGTTGCGCCGTCACCGTGCCGTCGACGAGGCCGGCGAGTCGCGCCTCCTCGGTGACGATGTTGCCGGCGATGGTGCCGCTCTCGCCCTGGCTCAACATGCCGCAGCGGACGTTACCCTCGATTCGGCCGTCGACATGGAGTCGTGCCTCGGTGACGATGTCCCCGTTCACGACGACCTCTGAGCCGATGAAGGACAGGCCCCCCCCATTCTTGCCCGATGGCTTGCCCGCGGCGCGGGCCCGAGCCTTCTTTTCCTTGCTGAACATATTCCGGCGCCTCCCCTCGCCTGAAGATGGGCGCCATCTATCACCAAAAGCCTAACCAACATCAAGCACGGGCGAACCGCAAGTCGGCCGGCGAGCGATATCGTCGGTCCTCCGTCCGCCGCCGTAGCGTTACGGCGGCGAGCCGTCGGTCGATGGATCGAAATGGTGATAGAAGAACCCTCGCGTCCGCCCCGCCTCGGCGCAAACTGTTTGACGGTCAGCCCTTCCGCTTCGCCCGCCATACGATATGGTCGGCAAGCCGAGAATCATGGCTAATCTTGGCGGAGAAGGTCGATGCACCGGTTTATGAAGGGCCTCGCGGTGGTCGTGTCGATAGGAAGCGGGCTGGCGTTCAGCGTGATTGATGGGGCAAAAGCGCAGGAACGCAAGACGATCTCTTCCGCGACGCAAACAAGGATACTCTTCGCGATCACCTTTCGGCCCGGGCCAGCTTGGAAACCCGGCGAGCCCATGAAGGATCAGGGTTTGCGCGATCACGGCCTCTACTGGAACGCCTTGTACGAAAAGGGCCAGGTGTTCGCCGCTGGCCGGCTTGGCTCCGAGGCTGGTCTCGCCCTCTTCCACGCGCGGGATCAGGCCGAGGCCGAACGAATCCTGGCGGAGGATCCGGCGATCAAGGCTGGCATCTTCCTGGGCGAGGCGCGGCCTTGGGTGCCGCGCTTTCTGAGCGATGGGCGGTTGACCGTCTCAAAACCCTAGTGTTGCCATTCGTCTGGATCGGTCGAGCCGATCCAGGCAAGGCTCCAAATGTAAATGGGGGCCAAATGTAATGGGGGCTGGTGTCGCCACCAGCCCCCACTGTCCCAAGTCCGATCGGCTGTGCCCGAAGGCAGGAGCCTTTCTCGCCCGGGGCGTCGGTTTCCCGCCGAAGCTGACTTCAAGCGGTTCCCCGATTTGCATTGCCGTCATCGGGAGGATTCCGGCTCCGCCGGGTGGTCCTCGAAGTTCGTCGCTCCGCTTTCATCGAAGGCTCGCGCCTTTCCTTGTCGGCATCGCGACGGCTTTCCGGGCCGCCCTGCCTGTGTGATCCGGCTGATATCCTCGCGGCTATCGGCCGTTTCGCACCGGCATGTGGCTGGGAGCGTTCTTCCGTCTCCGGATGGTTCGTTCCGGCCACAAACAGAAGGTTTCACGCCTTCCCGAGTCGCATCAAGCGAAATCGACCTGTGGATAAGTAGAATATCGGGGATAAGAACGGGCCCTGCTTTCCGGTCGCGAACCCGCCCCGATCCGGCTTGTCGACGGAACGTCGCCATCCCCCGACGGTTGGTCTGACGCAGGCCAAACAAGGAGATTCATCATGAGCGCCACCGGCCTCGACGTCTTCGACAAGACGCTGCAAACCACCAACATCTGGCTCAATGAGATCATGGACGTTCTCGGCCCCGACCGGCAGGTCGCGTGGAAGGTGCTGTCGACCGTGCTCCACAAGCTTCGCGACCGGCTTCCCATCGAGTTGTCGGCGCATCTGGGCTCGCAGCTGCCGCTGCTCGTCCGGGGCGTCTATTACGATCAGTTCGAGCCCGGTAGGCAGCCGACCGACTGCGCTACCCACGAGCAGTTCGCGGCCGAGGTCGCCGAATGGCTGACCGACATCAGGCCGGTCGATCCGGATGCGGCGATCACCGCCGTCTTCGGCGTGCTTTCGCGCCATGTCTCGGAAGGGCAGATCGCCAAGGTGCGCAATGCCCTGCCCAAGGGATTGCGGCAGAGCTGGGACAATGCCGAGGCTCGCCAGCCGGCGGCGGCCGACGCCTGAAGCACAAAAAAAGCGGACCGCCCCGTGGGGCGATCCGCCATGGTCTTCATTGAAACAAAGACGTCAAGCGTAGCTATTGCTGCTGACGGCCGCGGTCGCTGCCGCCGCCCTGCTGGCGCTGACGATCGCTCTGCTGCTGTTGCTGCTGCTGGCGATCCTGCTTGCCTTGCTGACGCTGTTTGTTCTTGTCCTGACCTGGCATCGATGCCTCCTCCGTTCGTGTTCCCAAGGGGGGGCGGGAACGGATGAAAGAACGCGACGGGCGGAGCCGTGGTTCCCCCGTTCCATCGCATCGGGGTGCCGCTCCGGCGATGGGTTGAGTCGGCGATTCGCGCCGCTCAGATTCCGCGAGCGCGCTTGCCCGCCGGTCCCGCGACGAGTTCGTCGCGCAATGCCTTGCCCATCGCGCCGGCCGCCGCCTTGGCCGCGGCCTTTGCGCGGCTGGCTTTGCCGGCGGACGCCGAAGCCGCCTCCTTCACATCCTCGCCGAGCTCCCGCGCGGTAATTCGCAGCTTCTTGTCACCGGTCAGCGCGGCGGCCGCGGCGAGTAGGCCGGCGGCGACTATATCGCTGATCACCGGATGCTCGGCGGCGAGCTTCAGCGCCCTGTCGCCCGCTATGCGGACCCCCTTTGGAATCTTCACGCCGCCGATCTTCTTGGGGATCTTCGCCTTTTTCGATTTCTTGGTCATGAATCGCTCCACTGTATTATAGCGATAATACACGTTCGGCAGAATCGCGCTAGTCCTTCTTTGGCGCCAGGCTATCAAGAAGGTGCGCCGCGAATTCCGACAGCGTGTCGTCGCGGGCGCCCATGATGACGATTCGGTCGCCGGGGCGAGCGAGCGATTGCAGGCGTTCGGCGGCGACCGCGCGGTCCGCGACATGCTCGGCGATGCGCCCGGTCGCGAGCACTCCCGCGACAATGTCCTCGCTGCCGACGGTGCGTTCGACGGTGCCGCCGAAATAGGCGGGGTCGGGCATCAACAGCACGTCCTCGGCGGCGAGATTGCGGGCGAAGCAGTCGATCAGCTCCCGGCCCATTTTCTGGAGCGGTCCGTAGCCGTGCGGCTGGAAGAAGATGAGCAGGCGGCCGGGGAAGGCGTGGAGGGTCGCCAGCGTGGCCGCGATCTTGTCGGGGTTGTGGCCGAAATCGTCGATGACGGTAACGCCGTTCCGTGTGCCCACGATATCGAAGCGGCGGCGAAGGCCCGTGAAGCCGGAAAGCGCGGCGGCCGCCTCGCGCAGGTCCAGGCCGAGGGCGCGGACCGCGGCGAGGGCGGCGAGGGCGTTCTCGGCATTGTGGCGGCCGGGCACGGCGAGGCGAACGGACACGGTTTCGCCGCTGCTTCGTTCCGTTACGTCGAAAGCGATGGCGAGCGGTTCCTCGCGGACACTGCTCCCCCGCAAGTCGGCGGCCTCATCCTGGAACCCGACGGTGATGATCTTCTCCGCCGGCAGCAGGGCCGCGAGGAGCCGGGTCTCGTCATCGTCGAGATTGAGCACCGCCGTCTCGGCCTTGCCGACGAAGTCGCGGAAGAGCGTGCGCAGCTCATCGAGCGACTTGTGATCCAGCGTGATGTTGTTGAGGACGGCGATGCGCGGTTCGTAGAGGGCGATCGAACCGTCGCTCTCGTCCACCTCGCTGACGAAAATGTCGCCGCTCCCGACCAGCGCGCTCGCAAAGGGCGTGTCCGGCGTCACGAAATTCTTCATGACGGCGCCGTTCATCACCGTCGGCGCCCGGCCGAGGCTGTGCAGGATCCAGCCGATCATGCCGGTGGTGGTCGATTTGCCGCTGGTGCCGCCCACGGCGATGCCGGTCGGCGCCGCGTTGAACAGGCGGGCGAGGAGCTGGGGGCGGGTGATATGCTTGGTGCCGAGGCGGCGGGCAGCCTGGACGTCGGGCACTGTCTCCTCGACGGCGGCCGACGTCACCAGTAGCTGGTTTGGGCTGGTTATCCCGCTGCCGTCCTGGGGAAAAAGGGCAATGCCGCGCGCCTTGAGGAAATCGAACTTGGGAGCGAGCCGTCCCTGGTCGAGCGCACGATCGGACCCGGCGACGTCGCTGCCCTGGGCACGGACGATGCAGGCGAGGGGCAGCATGCCGCTGCCTCCGATCCCGCAGAAGAAATAGGATTTGGCCTCGTTCATGCGGCAGCCCTATTGGGAAGCGTCGGCCATTTCAAACGAAGAGGAGCGGGGATGAGGATCGGAGTGGTGGCGCCGAGCACGCCGGTCGATCGGGCGGTCGCGGAACAGGTCGCGGCGCTGGCGGCAGAGGCCTTTCCGGGCACCCAGATCGTCTTTCATCCGCAATGCTTCGAAAGCTGGCGCCATTTCGCCGGCGAGGATTCCGTGCGCGCCGAAGCGTTCCTCGCGGTGGCGAACGATCCGCGCTTCGACGCGCTCTGGTTCGCGCGGGGCGGCTATGGGTCGTGCCGGATCGCGGAAGATGTGCTCAGCCGGCTCGGGCCGGCGGCGCGGGAGAAGAGCTATCTCGGCTATAGCGATGCCGGCTATCTGCTGGCCGGGCTCTACGGGGCGGGATTCGCGAAGGTCGCGCACGGCCCGATGCCTCAGGACGTGAAGCGCGAGGGCGGCGAGGCGGCCGTCCACCGCTCCCTCTCCTGGCTGGTCGACCGGTCGACGGGCGCGCTCGAACCGAGCGTGGAGGAAAACACGCGTCACGCGGCGTTCAACATCACCGTGTTCAGTCAATTGCTCGGCACGCCGCTCCAGCCCGACCTTACGGGCCATGTGCTGATGCTGGAGGAAGTTTCCGAGCACACCTACCGCACCGACCGGTCGATGTTCCACATCACCAGCAACCCCGCGATCCGGCGTGTCGCCGGCATCCGTCTCGGCCGCTGCAGCCTGGTTCCCGAAAACGATCCCGACTTCGGCGAGACCGAGGAGGAGGTCGTCCGCCATTGGTGCGAGCGGTCCGGCATCCCCTGGCTCGGCGCCGCCGATATCGGCCATGACGCGCACAACAAGGTCGTCCCCTTCGGATAAAATCTGTGCGGGGAGCCTCGTCGACCATTGCAAAGGCCGCGCGTTTGCGCTCTATCAGGGGCAAATCATGAGGAGGGCCCAATGCTGGAACCGAAAAAAAGTGGGAATAATGCGCTGCAGCGGCCGATGAAGCCGTCCGCCGAACTCGCGGCGATCACCGGCTCGGGCAACATCGCCCGTAGCGACGTGGTCAGCAAGATGTGGGACTATATCAAGAAGAACAATCTTCAGAACCCGCAGAACAAGCGCGAGATTATGGCCGACGCCAAGCTGAAGCCGATTTTCGGCGGCAAGGACAAGGTCAGCATGTTCGAGATGAACAAGCACCTGTCGAACCATCTCAGCCAGCCCTGATTCCAGGTCGGCTCCCGCCCCGACGGGCGGTGTTTTTCCAAAGGCGAGTCGCCCCGGGGCGGCTCGCCTTTTCGTTTGCGTCAGCTGCAGGCTCGCCAACCCGCTTCGCCACGCTCGGCTTGATCAAGGTGGAGGTGGTCGCGGTGGGCGGCATTGTAATCGGGCGACAGGACGGTGGCGAAGAGGTCACATGCGCCGTCCCGCGCGTCTCTGAGGAAGGCCGCCTTGGGGCCCTCGTCCGTCCAGTCTCGCGCGACGGAAATGCGGGTTTCGTCCTCCAGCCGGAAGCCGGCGACGTCGATCGCGTCGGCAGTGGCGTGCTCGCTCCAGCGGCCCTCGTCGCGGCCGTAGATACGGCGACAGCTGAAGCTGCCAAAATGCTCGATCGCGACGACCTTTTCACCGAAATGCTCAAGCGCGGCGGGCTGAACGACATGCCATTCCCACAGGACCAGCGCCGCCGCCACGGGACAACTCGTGCCGAGGCCGGCGGGACGATAGGCGATTTCCACGGCGCCGCCGGTGAGGCGCACCGCATCGTCATAGCCGCACTGCCTTTCCATTCGGCGCGGCGGGAGGGCGTTGAAGGTCACGCCGGCCCGCTCGAGCAGGGAGCGGCATAGCCGGGCATCGTCGCCCAGCCCCGCCAGCTTGCGGCCGGTGAAGGCACCGACCGGCTGGCTGAGGTCGAGCGGGGTCCAGGGCAGATCCTCCGGGTGATTGCGGGCCCACCCGTAGACAAGCATGGAGGCGAACCCGACCAGGCCGAGGACGAGCAGGGTCTTGAGGATACGGAGCGGGCGCATGGGGGGAGCGACGCTTGAGCGCCGCGAGGGTTGCCTCTTCAGCTTCGCCGGGCGGTTTCGAGCCGTTCCGCCGTCACGGGATAACCGGCGTCCTCCGGGATGCAGAGCCACGACTCACCGCCGCGATCCTCGATCCAGGGCACGATCGTCTCGACCGGATGGCGGGCCGCATCGGCGCGCGCCTCGTCGACGCTGGCGAAACGGGCGAGGCGCTCGAGGTTGCGGCGGGTCGGGAAGATGATCCGCGCCCGGCCGCTGCTCGCGTCCGCCAGCACGCGTTCGGCGGGCGCCCAGAAGGTTCGGGAGGCCTCCGCCTCCGCCGCCGTGGCGTGGGCGTCCGGCGGAGCCTCGGCGACGAAGAAGAGGGCGTCGAAACGCCGCGTCTCGCGAAAAGTGGGGCACCAGCGGGCGAAGGGGGTAAGCGCATCTAGATCGAGGCGGAGCGAGTGATGCTCCAGCAGCTCCGAAAAGGATGTTCCCGCCTCCAGGGCGTGCCTCAACTCGGCGGCGAGCGCGGCGTCGGGCAGCGGGTCGAGCGCCGGCGCGATCCCGGTCTCCTCGATCGTCTCGCGGATCGCGGCGACGCGCGCGGCGGCCTGGTCGACCCCCCCTCCGATCGCTTGGGCCAGGGCCCGATCCTCGGGGTCGATCCGCCCGCCAGGGAAGACCAGCGCGCCGGCCGCGAAGGCCATGCTCTGCACCCGTTCCATCATCAGGAGCTCGGGCGGGCCCGCCTTGGCCGGCCGCATCAGAACCAGCGTCGCCGCCGGTATCGGATCGGGAAGGTCGGACATATCTGCCACTAGTGCGCGAACGGCCGCGGTGGAAGTGCCTTGCTCAGCGCCCGATCATCCTTTCCGGCTGCACGACACGATCGAAAGTGGCTTCGTCGACCAGCTTCAGCTCCAGCCCGGCCTCCTTGAGCGTCAGGCCATGCTCATGCGCATATTTCGCGATCTTGGCGGCATTATCGTAGCCGATCTCGGGCGCAAGCGCGGTGACCAGCATCAGCGAACGATTCAGCAGGTCGGAAATGCGTCGCTCGTCGGCCTCCAGTCCGTCGAGGCAGCGCTCGGTGAAGCTCGCCATGCCCACGCTGAGGAGATCGATCGATCTCAGGACGTTGGCGCCGATCAACGGCTTGAACACGTTGAGCTCCAGATGCCCCTGCAATCCACCGATCGTGATGGCGCTATGATTTCCCATCACCTGGGCGGCCACCATCGTCAGCATCTCGCATTGCGTAGGATTGACCTTGCCGGGCATGATCGAGCTGCCCGGTTCGTTCTCGGGGAGCCTGAGCTCGCCGAGGCCGCAGCGGGGCCCCGAGCCCATCAGGCGAATATCGTTGGCGATCTTGGTAAGCGACACGGCGAGCGTGCTCAGCGCGGCCGACAGATGGACGAGGACGTCGTTCGAGGCCAGGGCTTCGAACTTGTTGCCCGCGCTCTCGAAAGGGAGGCCGGTCAGCTTCGCTACTTCCGCCGCGAAGGCTTCGCCGAACCCCGCCGGCGCGTTGAGCCCAGTGCCGACCGCTGTCCCTCCCTGCGCCAGCTTGGCCACGCCGTGATCGGCGGCGCCCTCGATGCGCTTCCGTGCCGCGAAGAGCTGGGCGGCATAACCGGAAAATTCCTGGCCTAGCGTCAGCGGCGTCGCGTCCTGGAGATGCGTCCGACCGATCTTGATAATGTCGCGCCAGGCCTCCGCCTTGGCGCCCAGCGCCCGATGCAGCCGTTCGAGTGCGGGGAGCAGGTCGTGGGCGACGGCGCGCCGCGCCGCGATGTGGAGGGCGGTCGGGAAGCTGTCGTTCGACGACTGGCTCTTGTTGACATGGTCGTTGGGATGGACGGGGCTCTTGCCACCGCGCTTCCCGGTCAGGATCTCGTTGGCGCGGGACGCGATCACCTCGTTGGCGTTCATGTTTGACTGCGTGCCGGAGCCGGTTTGCCAGATCACGAGCGGGAATTGGTCGTCGAGCGCTCCCCCGGCCACCTCGCCCGCCGCCTGCTGGATCGCTTCGGCCAGCTCCGCGTCCAGCCCGCCCATCCGCGCGTTCACTCGCGAAGCCGCCTGCTTCACGAAGCCTAGGGCATGGACGATCTCCGCCGGCATCGTCTCGCGCGGGCCGAAGGGGAAATTGTCGATGGAACGCTGCGTCTGCGCGCCCCAATAGGCGTCGGCGGGGACTTCGATGGGTCCGAAGCTGTCGGTTTCGGTGCGGGTGGTGGTGATTTCGCCCAAGCGGGTTCTCCCTGTCCGTCATGCTGAACTTGTTTCAGCATCCATCTTCGAGCCGCTGAGCGGGCGGAGACATAGACCCTGAAACAAGTTGGGGTTTATCCCTTTCCGACATGTAAGTGATCGGCTTGGGGTAAGCCCTGAACTTGGAGTTCAGGGAATGCAAGGTTTCAAACGTTACAGGTGCGGCTCGAAACGGACTCCACAACGGGGCCGTAACGGGGCAGGATTTGGGCTGAGATGCGTTACCCGACGACTCACATATTCCTCAAATGGGCCGGCCCCAGCGTCGTCGCGTTTATCGGTGCGTCTATTGGGCTTATCGCCGCCCTTGCCCAATCATTTCCACGCGTCCGTGTGTGGGCGGAATCTCAGTTCGACATTTGGTGGCCAACCGTGACCGCGCCATTGTTCTTGTTGGCGATGGCTGCCGTAATTGCGCTCTACATCGCAGCTTTGGTTTACACCGGTTCAACCAAGGGGCTTCCTCGGGAAGGGGCGTCTAGGCTGCCTGACAAGCAATCCGCGTTTGGAGTGACCTTTAAACACGCCAACATATTTCAGCCCAATGATGACCAATCCAAAGTGGGGCTGGCAATCAATGTAGCCGTTTGGAACGCAGGAACTCCTGCCTTCGTCACGAACTGGCGACTAGAAGTGGCGCCAGATGGCCAGACGATGATTCATGCTCCCTTTTCCGACATACCAGAAAGACTGGAACTAAGGGGTAGTTTCGACACAGTACTTGCCCCCACTGATTCCCTTGCAGAGCGAACGAAGACGACACGGATTGATGATCACCCTGTTGAAGGCACACTCCTGTTCTACGTTGAAGCTCCCTTGGAAGCCGTAAAATCGCCCGATACGGTGTTCAAACTGACTCTAACTGACAGCTTCAACATCCAGACAACATTTCATCATGAGATGAAGGACTGGCTGCGCAACAACGCGGCGGTGCAAATCCCTCCGTCCGGAGCCGATCTTTTGGCGAGACAGGCGCACCAATCGGATCACGTGAAGAAGCTATCAGTCAGGTTGGCCACCGCCAAGAAGATGCTGGAGCAGCTGGAAACTAAGGCAAGTAAATGGCTCGGACACGACCAGTTCAGCGCGACCGCCGCCGATACATGGCATGGCCTACGGCTCTTCCATGAGAACGTAGAGATCGAACTGGGGTCCAGCCCGATTTTGGCCAATGATTTTCCAACATGGGATTTCAAGGGCACCCTCATAGAGCCATATTACGAGCCGCAGGCGAACAAGATGGATATCATGGACCCTGTAAGAATGATCGTCCCAGCCCATAATGGGGAGTTGCGCGCGGGTCTCGCTAGGAACATTCGGGAGTATCGTAGGCGGATGAATGAGCTAGAGGCCTACCACAGAGGCAAGGTCGAGGAACTTGAGAGGACGAAAGCAGAGATCATACGGAGAGGTCGGGATGGAGAATAACAGACGCTTTGACGCGCTGTTAAAGGCAATGGCCTCTGGCGAAGCCCCTACCGCTGGAAAGAAACCATCAGCCGATCAAGCATCAGGTGAGGCACCTGACGCATGTTCCAGCGATACTCGAACTCGCCGAGATACTTCGGGAGATGCTTCCCGCTGACGTGAATGTGCGTCCCGTTGATGCCGCGCTTTAGCTGCGCCCAGAAGCCTTCAATCGTGTTCACGCCCGCGCCGCAGGGTTTCGCATATTCGCCCGCCTTGTGGTTCACGGTGACGTGATCGAAGCCGCAAGCGTCCAGACCATGATAGCCGCCAAACTCGTCCGTATTGACGCGGGTGCCGGGAAGGACGTGCGTGTGAATGAGTTCGCGCATAGCGGCCTTATGGCGACCAGCGGCAACACGCGTGATTAATTCACCATCGCGCTCCAGCATCCCGACGACGCACGTCTTGTTGGCCTTGTAGCCGCTGCCCTTGCCCGAAACCGAGCCGCCGATCAGCGTCTCGTCGATCTCGACAATCTCACCGGGACCGCCAAGCGGGTCGTCGCTGTCCAGCGCGCCCATATACTTCCTGATCTCGTGGCACATGCGCCATGCCGTCTTGTAGGTGACGCCTAGCTCACGCTCGACGCGCTTCGCAGCCACGCCGTTGCGGGTCGTGGTGAACAGGAACATGACATAGAACCAGTCCCGCAGTGGCGTCCGGGTGCGATCGAACGGGGTGCCAGCGGTCGGGTAGAGCTGATGGGCGCACCAGTTGCACTGATAGGCGCGGCGCCCCTTCACGCGGCTATACTTCGCCGGGCGGCCACACTTCGGGCAATCGAAGTCAGTGCCGTAGCGCACCTGAAACAAGTGGTCTAAGCAGCTATCCTCGGTCGGGAAGCGGTCTTGAAACTGACGGAGCGTAGGAGCTTTCTGTGCCATACCCATTGTATAGCAGATGCACTTACATGTTTCAAGGGGATAAACACCAAACAAGTTCAGGGTGACGCCTTGTGGGAGGCGTCACTTCTTCCGGCTGAAATCCACTGACACGACGTTCGATCCATCCGCGGCCGGTTCGGCGGCGGGAGAATCGTTTTCCGCTGCCTCATGCTCCTGCGGCCCCGCTTCCTCGGCCTGGGCGTGGAACTGGAGGGCGAAATTGACCGCCGGATCGACGAAGCCGGTGATGGCGGAGAAGGGGATGACGAGCTTGGCCGGAGCCTGGTTGAAGCTCAGACCCACCTCGAAGCCGTCTTCGCGCACCTTCAGATCCCAAAAGCGGTTCTGGATGACGATGGTCATCTCGTCGGGGAAGCGCTCGGTGAGATGCTTGGGAATGTCGACGCCGACGGCGCCGGTCTTGAAGGTGATGTAGAAATGATGCTCGCCGGGGAGCGCGCCGGTCGCCTCGACTTCGCCGAGCACGCGCCCGACGACGGCGCGCAGCGCCTCCTGGACGATCTCGTCATAGGGAATCAGGCTGTCGGGCGTCTCGTCGCTCATGGCGCGACTCGTAACGCCGCGACCGATCCGGTCAAGCACGTTGCGCGGCCCGCCGCCCGAAGGTTATTTCCATGCGACGGAGGATATCATGCCCATCGACGCCACCCGCCCCTATGACGACGAGAACATTTTCGCCCGCATCCTGCGCGGCGAGATACCGAGTAAGACCGTCTACGAGGATGATCATGTCCTCGCCTTTCGCGACATCAATCCCCTTGCCCCCACGCACATCCTGGTCATTCCCAAGGGCCGCTACGTCTCCTGGGACGATTTCTCGGAGCGCGGATCGGCGGACGAAATCGCTGCGCTGGTGAAGGCTGTGGGCAAGATCGCGCGGGACGAGGGGCTGGTTGAGCCCGGCTACCGCGTGCTCGCCAATGTGGGCATGAACAGCGGCCAGGAGGTGCCGCACCTTCACGTCCACATCTTCGGCGGGAAGCCGTTGGGACCCATGCTGGCGCGCTGAGCCTTTCCGCAATTCTCGTGCGGCGACAGGCGGTTTTCGCCATTATCTCTATTGCGCCGCGCCGATTAGCCTTTAGGTTCCGCGCCAAAATATAACGGCCGTGGCCCGGCTGCGGGCTTTGTACACAGTCTAAGGGGACGATCATGATTTTTGGGCGCGTCAAGCCACTCGACGCCATTCTTGCCACGGCGGAAAAGAAATCGCTTCACCGCTCGCTGGGCGCGATCCAATTGACCTTGCTTGGCGTCGGCGCTGTCATCGGGACCGGCATTTTCGTGCTGACCTCGGCCGCCGCGCAATATGCCGGGCCGGGCATGATGATCAGCTTCATCGTCGCCGGCTTCGTCTGCGCTGTGGCCGCGCTTTGTTATGCAGAACTTTCCTCCATGGTGCCGGTATCGGGCTCCGCCTACACCTACACTTATGCGATCATGGGCGAGTTGCTCGCCTGGATGGTCGGCTGGGCGCTGATCCTCGAATATGCGGTGGCGGCCTCGGCGGTCTCGGTCGGCTGGTCGGGCTATTTCGTCGGCCTGCTCGACAGCTCGCTTGGGATAGTCATACCGACGGATTTCGCCAACGGCCCTGACGCGGGCGGCATCGTCAACATTCCCGCCTTCATCATCGCCCTGCTCGTTACCTGGCTGCTGCTCATCGGCACGCGGGAAAGCGCCGCCGTCAACGCGGTCCTGGTGACGATCAAGGTGGCGGCGCTCACTGCCTTCATCGCGCTCTCCATGCCGATGCTGGACGGCGCCCAGTTCGACCCCTTCATGCCTACGGGCACCGGCGGCGTGCTGACGGCCGCCGCGGTCATCTTCTTCGCCTATGTCGGCTTCGACGCCGTCTCGACCGCGGCCGAGGAGACGAAGGACCCGCAGCGCAACGTGCCGATAGGCCTGATCGGCTCGCTCGGCATCTGCACCGTCTTCTATCTGCTCGTCGCGGCGGGCGCGATCGGCGCCTATGGCGCGCAGCCGGTTTTCGGCACCGGCGGTGAAATACTGATCGCCGGCAGTCCCGAGCTGGCCGCGCGTTGTGCGGCGCTCCTCGCCGCGGGAACCGAACCGCTCGCCTGCTCGAACGAGGCGCTGGCGCATGTCATGCGCGCGATCGGCTACACCTGGGTCGGCAACGCGATCGGCCTCGCCGCCTTCCTGGCGCTGCCGTCGGTCATCCTCATCATGCTGTTCGGCCAGACCCGCATCTTCTTCGTCATGTCGCGCGACGGCCTGCTCCCGGAGAAGCTCTCGGCGGTGCATCCCAAGTGGAAGACGCCCTATATCGTCACCATGATCACCGGCGTGTTCGTCGCCATCGCCGCGGCTTTCTTCCCGGTCGGTCGGCTGGCGGAAGTGTCGAACTCCGGCACCCTGTTCGCCTTCTTCATGGTCTCGATCGCGGTGATGATGTTGCGCAAGGCCGATCCGCACCGCCATCGTCCGTTCCGCACCCCGGCGGTCTGGATCATCGCGCCGCTCTCGATAATCGGCTGCGTCGGCCTCTATTTCTCGCTGCCGTTGGAGGCGAAGCTGGTGCTTCCGGTCTGGGGAGGCATCGGGCTCGTCGTCTACTTCCTCTACGGCTACCGCCGGAGCAACATCGCCCGCGGCATCATCGACGTGCACGAGGACGATCCCGACGCCCCGCCGCAGCCTGTGCCGCCGATGCCGGACGCGCATACGCCTGGCTACAAGGACGCTTAAAAGGGGAAAGGGAGGCTTCGGCCTCCCTTTCTACATCGTCGACCAGCACACTTCCGCCGAATGCCGGATGCGCTCACGCCCGGCCACGGGGGTGAAACAAAAAGAGGAAGGTAACCGCCGGCGGCGGGCACGTTCACTCGGCAAGGAGAATGCCGATGTCGACACCGCCCGATCCGCCGCTGCCGCCGGAACAGCCGCCGCGGCTGTCGGAGCCGGGCCGGCCGACCCGTCCGCTGCCCGAAATCAGTCCGCCCGTGCCGGACGTGGACGTGCCCGAGCCGCCGGCGACTCCGGGTCCTTAGTCGAGCTTTTTCGCGACCAGCGCCTTGAGGTCGGCCTCGGGACGCGCGCCATAATGGGAAATCACTTCCGCGGCCGCGATGGCGCCCATGCGCAGGCTCTCCTCGAGCGTGCGGCCCTGCGCCTGGCCGGCGAGGAAGCCGGCGGCGAACAGATCACCCGCCCCGGTTGTGTCGACCACCTTGGCGATCGGCTCGGCCGGCACCGCGACCCGCTCTCGTCCACGAAGGGCCATCGCGCCTTTTTCGCTGCGGGTGACGACCAGGGTCTCGACCCGGCTGCTCGTCGCCGCTACGGCGGCGCCGAAATCCGGCTCGCCCGACAGCGCCTTTATCTCCTCCTCATTGGCGAAGAGGATGTCGATCTTGCCGCTATCGATGAGCTGGTTGAAACCGTCCCGGTGGCGGGCGATGCAGAAGCTGTCGGAGAGGGTGAAGGCCACTTTCCGCCCCGCGTTCCGGGCGATATCGATCGCCTTGATCATCGCCCAGCGCGGCTCCTCGGGATCCCACAGATACCCTTCCAGATACAAGATGGCGGCGCTTTTGATCTGATCGGCATCGAGGGCGGCGGCGGGCAGGTGCTGCGACGCGCCCAGGAAGGTATTCATCGTGCGCTGTGCGTCGGGCGTGACGAGGATCAGGCAGCGGGCGGTCGGAACGCCGCCATGCGCGACCGGGGTGGTGAAGGTGACGCCGAGGCCGGTGATGTCGTGACGAAAAATCTCGCCGAGCTGATCGCCCGCGACCTGGCCGATGAAGCCGGCGCGCAGGCCGAGCGCGGCAAGGCCCGCGACCGTATTCGCCGCCGATCCGCCGCTTGTCTCCCGCGCTTGTCCCATCCGACCGTAAAGGCGGGTCGCCTCGGCCGCGTCGATCAACCGCATCGAGCCCTTGGCGAGACCCTCCGTTTCGAGGAAGGCATCGTCGGTGGCGGCGATCACGTCGACGATGGCGTTGCCGATGGCGAGGACGTCCAGGCTGGTTTCGGGGAGGCTGGGTTCGGTCACGGGCGGTCGGCTCCTTCGGAAATGAGCCGCGTGCCTAGCCTCGGCGACGCGCGCGATCAACCAGCGGTTGACGCTTGGCGGTGGCTGGGCGAATCAGGATGCTATGTTCGCCGCTCTGCCGCTCGCCATCGCCCAGCTCGGTGATCCGCGCATCCGGCGCGTGCTCGTCAAATCGCTCCTCGTCACCCTGGCGCTGTTCCTGCTCGCCGGAGCCTTGCTAGGCTGGCTCCTGGTCGGCTCGAACCCGTGCGGTATCGGCCCGCTCGACTATCGCTGCGAGATCGGAACCGGCGCCGGCACCGCGGCGGCACTGGTGCTGGGCGTGCTCGGCCTGTGGTTCCTCTTTCCCGCCATCGCCATCGGCGTCATCGGCGTCTTCGCGGACGAAGTGGTGGAGGCGGTCGAGACGCGCCACTTTCCCGCCGCCGCGGCGAGCGGACGCAACCCATCCATGGTGCGGTCGATCGGCCTCGGCCTTCGCTCCGCCGGACGGCTGCTTCTCTGGAACCTGCTCGCTTTGCCCTTCTATCTGCTGCTGATGGTGACGGGCATCGGCCCCTTCATCCTCTTCTTCGTCATCAATGCCGTCGCGCTCGGCCGGGACCTGGGCGAGATGGTGGCGGCGCGCCATCTCGACGGCGAGGCGCTGCGCAGGTGGCTGACGCACAGTCGTGGAAAGCGCCTGCTGCTCGGCCTCGGCGCGGCGTTCCTGTTCGCCATCCCCTTCGTCAACCTGCTGGCGCCCGTGCTCGGCGCGGCCATCGCCACCCATCTTTACCACGCGGAGACCCGATGACTGTTTGCACCAGGCGCTGGGGCGCCGCTTTCGGCCTGTCGCTCCTCACGGCCGGCTGCACGGCCGTACCTCAGTCCGGAGGCGAGGTGGGTGAGCCGGCGCCGCCGACCTTTAGCACCATCGGCCTGGAAAACGTCATGGGCCAGACCGCTCATGCGCTGGAGGCGCAGTTTGGCGAGCCGGACCTCGATATCCGCGAAGGCGCCGCCCGCAAGCTCCAGTTCGCCAGCCAGGTCTGCGTCCTCGACGCCTATCTCTATCCGCCCGAGCGCGGCGGCGAGCCGGTCGTCAGCTATGTCGATGCGCGCTTGCCGGACGGGCGGGACGTGGATCGTGCCAGCTGCGCCGCGGCGCTCACCCGGCGGCAAGAGGCGCGGTAGCTGGTAGCGAGAATATTAGGCTCGTTCGTTCCGAGCGCAGTCGAGGGGCGCTGGCACGGACTCATCACATACGCCCCTCGACTGCGCTCGGGTCGAATGGGTTCCGGTGAGTTTACTTAACGCCCATTCCGCCGCTTCGGCCACCACCGGATCGGGATCGCTCACCAGACGCTTGAGAGGCTCGACGAGCGCTCCGCTGCCGCTGTTCCCCGCAGCGATGGCGGCGTTCCTCACCATCCTGTAGCGGCCGATCCGCTTGATCGGCGATCCGGCGAAGACCTTGCGAAAGCTCGCGTCGTCCAGCGCCAGCAGGTCGGCGAGCGCGGGCGCGGCAAGCTCCCCGCGCGGAACGAAGGCCTGGTGACGGCGCGCCGTGTCGGCGAACCGGTTCCAGGGGCAGACGGCGAGGCAGTCGTCGCAGCCGTAGATGCGGTTGCCGATGGCTTCGCGGAACTCGTGCGGGATGGGCCCCTTATGCTCGATCGTAAGATAGGAAATGCAGCGGCGCGCATCGAGCTGGAAGGGGGCGGGGAAGGCCCGGGTGGGGCAGGCGGAAAGGCAGCGCGTACAGCTTCCGCAACGCTCGGCGTGGGGCGTGTCGGGCTGCAGCTCCAGGGTCGTGTAGATGGCGCCCAGGAACAGCCAGCTGCCGTCGGCGCGGCTGACGAGATTGGTGTGCTTGCCCTGCCAGCCGAGCCCCGCCGCCTCGGCCAGCGGCTTCTCCATCACCGGCGCGGTATCGACGAACACCTTGAGATCGCAGCCGTCCGCCTCGGCGACCAGCCAGCGCGCGAGCGCCTTCAGGCCCTTCTTGACCGTGTCGTGATAGTCGGCGCCCTGGGCGTAAACGGAGATGCGGCCGACCTCCTTTTCGTCCGCCAGCGCCAGCGGATCGGCGGCTGGCGCATAGCTCATGCCCAGCGCGATCACCGACTTCACTTCGGGCCATAGCGCGGCGGGCGAGCCCCGCCGGTCGGCAGTGGTCTCCATCCAGATCATGTCGCCATGGGCGCCGGAATCGAGCCATTGCCGCAGCCGCGCCGCCGACCGGGGGGCGGCGTCGGCGCGCGCGACTCCGACGGCGGTAAAACCGACCGTCCTCGCCTCCCGGTCCAATCCGGCTCTAAGCTCTTGTCTTCGCTTGCCATCCATGCCGAGATGCCGCTACCACATTGAAAGCGTTGGGGGACGGCAAAAAATGGCAGCGGGACCGGCTATAGAGGCGAAAGGGCTGTTCAAGGCGTTCGACGGCAAGCCCGCCGTCGATGGAATCAGCCTCGCTGTCCCCGAAGGCACCATCTACGGGATCCTCGGCCCCAACGGCGCGGGCAAGACGACCACCTTGCGCATGCTGCTCGGCATCATCAACCCTGACCGGGGTCATCGGACGCTGCTCGGCCATGAGCGGCCGCTCGAGGCGGCCAGGCTCGTCGGCTATATGCCCGAGGAGCGCGGCCTCTATCCCGCCATGACGGCGCGCGACGTCATCGCCTTCATGGGCGCCCTGCGCGGACTCCCGCTCGATGTCGGCCGGAAGAGGGCCGGCGGCCTGCTCGCCGACAATGGCCTCGGCGACTATACGGATCAGCCGATCAAGAGCCTGTCCAAGGGCATGGCGCAGACGATCCAGCTGTTCGGCACGATCGTCCACCGCCCGAAGCTGATCGTCCTCGACGAGCCTTTCTCCGGCCTCGACGCGATCAACCAGGGACGTCTGGAGCATCTGATCCGCGAGGAAGCGGCGGAGGGCGCGACCATCATCTTTTCGACCCATGTCATCGCCCATGCCGAGCGGCTGTGCGAGCGCGTCGCGATCATCGCCGGCGGGCGGATTCGGTTCGAAGGCAGCGTCGCGGAAGCTCGCGAGCGGCTCCGGCCGCAGGTCCGGCTGCGCACGCGCGCCGCCGATGGCGCCTGGCGCAGGGCGCTTCCCGCGGACGCCGAGGTGCGTCACGGCGGCATCTGGCATTTCGAGCTGCCCGAAGGCGGCATCGAACCGCTTCTGAAGGCGCTGATCGAGGGCGGTGCGGGTATTGAGGAGCTTTCGATCGAACGGCCCGGCCTCCACGACGCCTTCGTCGCCATCGCCGGCGAAGCGGCGGCGCGCCAGATGGAGACCGATGAGGAACGGGAAGTGGAGGCGGCCGAATGATGGGGCTTTTGGAATCCGCCTATGTCATCGGGCGCCGGGACTTTACGGCCACGGTATTCTCCAAGGCTTTTATCTTCTTCCTGCTGGGGCCGGTTATCCTGCTCGGTGTATCCTTTTTGCTCGGCGGCGTGGGCGAGCGGATGGCGAGGCAGGACATGCGCTCCAGCGTTGCCGTGATCGCGAGTGAAGCGGAATTCAACGCCATCGAGGCGGCGCAGACGCGGCTGGCGCCCGCCTTCCAGGATTATGAGAGGGTCGCGCTCGTTCATGCCGAGCCCGATTATGTGATCGCCGCCCAGATCGATGACCTTCTCGAATCGCGCGAGCAGCGGATCGTCGCCGTCCTCACCGGCGGCATCGATCGGCCCCGGCTCACTGGTGCCATCAGCGAAACGAGCAATGTTCGCGATCAGATGCAGCTGGTCGTCGAGGAGGCGCGGCAGGCGCGAGTTCTCGCCCGTGCCGGCGCGGCGCCGTCGCCGATCG
Organism: Allosphingosinicella sp.; assembly: GCF_036570505.1. Classification (GTDB taxonomy): domain Bacteria; phylum Pseudomonadota; class Alphaproteobacteria; order Sphingomonadales; family Sphingomonadaceae; genus Allosphingosinicella. Next base: position 22,200 of record NZ_DATCYB010000002.1, read on the forward strand.
AACTCGAGTTCGTCGAAGTCGCGGAATCGGCCGGCTCCATCGCCTCGCTCCGCACGACCACGGCGCGCGCCGCGCAGATGATCCTGTTCATGCTCACCGTGTTCCTGCCCGCCATGCTCCTCTCGAACTTCGTCGAGGAAAAGTCGAACAAGGTGATCGAGGTGCTGACGGCGGCGGTGCCGATCGACGCCATCTTCCTCGGCAAGCTGTTCGCGATGCTTTGCGTCTCGCTGGTCGGCATCGCCGTCTGGGTCTTCGCGGCTCTTCTCGGCCTTGCCATCTGGCCCCCCGAGAGTCTCTTCGACCTCACCGCGCCCGCCGTGGGATGGCCGCTCTTCATCCTGCTCGTGCTGATCTACTATTGCGCCAACTATCTGCTGCTCGGTGCTTTCTATCTCGGCATGGGCTCGCAGGCCTCTTCGGTCCGCGAGGTCCAGACCCTGCCGATACCGATCATGGTCGTGCAGGTCTTCATCTTCCTGTTCGCCTCGCTGGCGGTCGGGTCGTACAGCGGCTTTGTCGGCATCGCGGCGGCGATCTTTCCGTTCAGCTCGCCGCTGGCGATGGTGTCGCTGGCCGCCCAGGCGCCGGAGCTATGGCCGCATCTTCTGGCGATCGCCTGGCAGGCGCTGTGGGCATGGCTGTCGGTGAAGCTCGCCGCCGGCTTCTTCCGCCGCAATGTATTGAAGTCCGACTCGGGCTCTGCTTCCACCTCCGCATTGGGTCAAGGTAGCACAGCCTGATCAGGTGGCCGGCGCCGGCCCCGCCTGCTGCCACAGCTCGATCTTGACCTCGTCGCAATCGAGGATCCAGGCGAACTTGCCATATTCCTCGTCCTGCGTGCCCAGAACCTCGACGCCCTTCGACTTCAGTTCGGCCAGGAAGGCGTCGAGATCGTCGACACGCAAATTGACCATGAACGCCGCGCTGCTCGGATCGAAATAGTCGGTGGAGGCCTTGAAGGGTGAAAACAGGCTGTAGGCGTCGTTACCCGCCTCGATACTCCAGGGAAACATGGCACCCCATTCGCCGCCGATGCCGAGCGTTTCCTGATACCAGGCCCGCGTCCGATCCGGATCGGCGACCTTGTAGAAAATGCCGCCCAGTCCCGTCACTTTCGCCATGCCGGCCTCCCTCGTCGTCAGGCGCCCTTATGGGCCGCCCGCGCCGCCTCGGCCAGCGCCCGCATGGCGATGCGATAGGGGCCGGGCCCGTGGCTGATCCGCGCGACGCCCAGCTGAGCCAGCCGCTTGGCGGGCGGAGTGTTGGGGGACGCCATGATATTTACCGGGAGCGGCGTCTTGGAGCAGACGGTCGCGATCAGGCCTTCATCGGCCAGCCCCGGTACGAACAGCCCGCTTGCCCCCGCCTCGGCATAGAGGCGGCCGCGATCGAGCGCCGCCTTGACGAGGCCGCCATGCTGCTCCGGCGGCGCCTTCAGGAACAGATCGGTGCGGGCGTTGATGAAGAAGGCAATGTCCGATTTGTCCGCCGCCTTGCGGACCGCGTCGATTCGCTCGCACTGGTCGTCGATGGCGAAAAGGCCGTCGCCGCCGACCACCTGATCCTCCAGATTGCACCCGATGGCGCCGGCGCCGATGGCGCGGGAGGCCGTCTCCGCGACCTCCGCCGGCGCGCGCCCATAGCCTCCCTCCAGATCGACGGTAACTGGCAGTGAGACGGCAGAGACGATTCGCTCCAGATTGGCAAGCGCCAGCTCGCGCGGCAGCTTCTCGCCATCCTCGAAGCCGAAAGCGGCCGCGACGGACCAGCTTCCCGTGGCTATCGCCCGGGCTCCGGCCTCCTCCACTACCTTCGCGCTCCCTGGATCCCAGGCGTTGAACAGGATCAGCGGCTCACCCGGCTTGTGGAGCGTGGCGAATTGCCGGGCCTTGTCTTTCTGCGACGTCATTCTCGTCTCCTTGCGTGGGCGAGGCGGTAGACGCCCCCGATCGACCCGCCATCCCACATCTTGCGATCAAAGGCGGGCAATGTGAATCGCCGTCTCACCGACGCCCTTCAATAAAGTCGTTTGAGCCGGCTCATAATCCTGCATGTGCCGTGTCTGGAAGTAGGTCGCTTCCGAGACGGCGATGCCACCCGGCGGCGCGGCATGCTGGAGGCGGCTGGCGATGTTCATCGTGTCGCCCCAATAATCGTAGGCGAGCCGGCTGCTGCCGATGACGCCGCCCACCACCGGCCCGGTGTGGATGCCGATCCGCACCTGGAGGTCGATGCCGCTTGCCTCAGCCAGCGCCTCCACTTTCTCGATTAGGTCGCGGGCAAAGCGGAGGGCCGCCTCTCCGCCGAGGCCGCGCGAGGCCATGCCGCCGGCGACCGCGAGATAGGCGTCGCCGATCGTCTTCACCTTTTCGATACCATGGCGGTCGGCGCAATCGTCTGCGGCCGAGAAGAAGTCGTTGAGCAATGTCACCAGATGCCCCGGCGACAGGCGCTGGGCGAGGCTGGAGAAGGCGACGATGTCGACGAAGGTCACGGTCAGGTCCGAAAAGGCGTCGGCGACGGCCTCGCCCGCCTTCAGTCGCGCCGCCACTTCGCGCGGCAGCACATTGTAGAGCAGCTCCTCGGTTTTTCTCCGTTCGGCGACGAGAGCGCGATTCGCGGCGAAAACGCCGCGCGCGCGCCGATCTATCTCCCAGTTGAAATAGAGCGCGAAGATGAGGAACGTAGTGAAATTGGTGAGCGCATACACCTTGCCGATCGGCGACACCGGCAAGCTGAACAGCCAGGCCGAGAAAAGCGCCAACACGCCTGCCGCCCAAAGGAAGAACAGGAACACGTTGCCGGCGAAGGCAACGCTCGCGAAGATCACCAATATTCCCATCTGGATCAATGCCATGACATGGGAAGGGAAGCCCGTGATGGCCGCCTGATCGATCAGCGCCTTGGTCAGGCCGATCATCCCCAGCAACACGGCGACGAAGAGAGGAAGATCGATCCAGCGTCTGGCGAGATAGAATTCGGTTTTCGTGACGAAGAACAATCCGAGGAGAATGGCGATGAAGGCCAGCGCCGCGGCGGTGTAGACGAGCACGCCCGCGCGTGGAAAATGCATAGGATTCATTACGATGTAGGAACCGAGTGTCGCTATGGCGATGATGATGAGCGCGCGGATCGCGGGCGCGCGGTCGGCGCGCTCGGAGCGGACAAAATCCCGTTCCGCCTCGCTATCGGGAAAGTGCTGGAACAAGACGCCCATGCCCGCCCCCTCCGGCCGTTGGAGTGAGGCTAAGGCGTTCGAGGAGGCAAGTCTATCGCCGACCTGGACTCTGACGTTAGCGCTTGCGGTGGCCATCATGGTCTCATTGAAGGCGCGGGATCGTAGGCATCGGGCGCCCGGGTCTATCGATTTTTTAGGTAAAATGGGGCGCCATCGCCGCGAGAAAGTCGCCCGCATCGAATAGTTCGCCTGCCGACACCATTCCGGAGGTCCGAGCGCGGCCGTCCAGGATGCGTCCAGCCGCCTCGACGACAAGGGGGGCGGTAACCCAATAGATGTCACGCCCCGCGGCCCATGCATGACGTTGCTCCCCTCCGCGATGGACGACGGCTTCGAATATGAATTGCTGCGCTGAACGCCCGCTTGCATCCCCTGCATCGGGCTCCGGCGTCGCCGGATCGCGCAAGTCGGCGAGCGGCGCGAGATTGATCCAGGTGGAGATCGCATCGACATCAAGGTGACGCGCGATCGTCACCACGTCCACGGTGGAGAATTCGCCCAGTACCGGCTGCTCTCCGAACGGCGCGGGGAAGGTCCACTGTCCTTCTGGCGCCGCCTGCGTCCCGTCGTGTATCTCAAGGCGGCGATCGGCGAAGACGACGCGCCGTCCGGCCCGCCGGACACCCGCCAGACGGCTGCCACGCGTCGGCTTCCATTCGTCGAGCGCGAGAGCGAGGTCGATCCGCTCGGCGCTATGCCAGTCCCCCATCGCGGCGGTCGCCAGCAGATCGCCGAGCGCACCAAAGAAGCCGAAAGCCGGCGCCACGACCACTCCCGCCGCTCGCGCCGCGTCAGCGTAGGATGCGAAGACCTCCATCGTCACCAACGGCTCCGCGGTGACGTCGAGATAGGCGATGCCGGCCTGGAGCGTCGCCTCTATCAGCGGCGGCGCGGTGTCGCCGAAAGGGCCCGCGCAGTTGATAACCGCGTCGGCGCCGACAAGGAGCCTATCCAGCCCAGCGGCATCCATCACCTCGACCTGACGGGCCTCCGCGCCATGGCGATCGGCGACCGGCTTCAGCTTGGCCATGTCCCGCCCCGTCAGGAGCGGAGTCCATCCGCGCCTGGCGATCTCGGCGGCGACGAAACGCCCTGTGTGACCGGCGGCCCCGTAAAGTACGACCCGTGGCTTGCCCAGCATTCCTCATCCCCTATCGATACAGACCTGTCTGTTTCCTTGCCATAGATGCTACTGATCTGTAGCGTTGTCAAGCACAGCGCGGAGGATTGGAATCGAACGTGGCGAATAAGGAAGCTTCAGCGGCCGTCGGGCGTGGGTCCACCGTGCGTGATCGGATTCTCGAGACGGCCTCGGCACTCTTCTATCGGAACGGCGTGCGCGCGGTCGGGGTGGACCTGATCGTCAGGGAATCGGGGATCGCCAAGACCAGCCTCTATCGGCATTTCGCAACCAAGGACGTGCTGGTCGCCGCCTTCCTTAAGGAGGAAGATGGGGACTTCTGGCGCCACTGGGATGCGGTCGCCGCAAAGCATTTCGACGATCCCGCAGTCGAACTCGACGCGCATCTTGAATGGATCGGCGCGCGCCTCAGGCGCCCCGGCTATCGCGGCTGTCCGCAGCTCAACGTCGCAGCCGAGTTCGCCGATCCCCAGCATCCCGCCCGCCGCGTGGCGGTCGCCCATAAGGAGGAAATGCGCCGCCGCCTGACGTCGATCGCCGGGCGCATGGGCCTACCGCGTCCGGAAGAGGTTGGTGCGGAGCTCGCGCTGGTGTTCGACGGCGCGTTCATGAGCGCGCCGCTCGGTGGCGGCGAGCGCATCGCCGCCACACTCAAAACCAGCGTCGAGGCGCTGCTCAAGGCCGCGCGAAGCGGTTAATGGACGAACCGCGCCACGACGTCGCGGTAGGAGCGGCTGACTTTCACCTGGCTGCCTGAATCGAGCACCAGGAAGCACTCGCCGTTGGTGTGCGGCTTCACCTGGCGGACGAGATCGAGGTTGACGATGGTCGAGCGATGGACGCGCTGGAAGCGGCGCGGGTCGAGGCGCTTTTCCAGATCCTTCATCGTCTCGCGAAGGATCAGCGTGTTGTCGCCCGTATAGATGCACATATAGTCGCCGGCCGCGTCGATCTTCTCGATCGAATCGACATCGACACGGAATATCTGCCCCCGATCCTTGATGTTGATCAGCTTCTCGTAGCGGCTGGAGGCGTGGGCATCTTCAACCCCTTCGACATTGACCGAATCGGGCGCGACTTCCGCCAGCACCTCCTTGAGCCGTCCGACCTCTTCGGCGCCGCGCTTCTCGCTGAGGCGCTGGCGGATGCGGTCCATCGTGTCGGCGAGGCGGTCCTCCTCCACCGGCTTCATCAGGTAATCCACCGCCTGCGCCTCGAAGGCGCGGATGGCGTGGTCGGAATAAGCGGTGACGAAGACGAAGAGCGGCGGCTCCACTTCCATCAGGCCCTGAATCACGGAAAAGCCGTCGAAACCAGGCATCTGGATGTCGAGGAAGACGAGATCGGGCTTGTGGGTCTTGATCGCGCGGATCGCCTCGCGGCCATTGGAGCAGGTCTCGACGACCTCGACATCCTCATGCTTTTCCAGGCGCAGTTGCAGCCCCTGGATGGCAAGCGGCTCGTCGTCCACCAGGATCGTGCGGATGGTCATTTCGGTTCCTCGATTTGGTAGGGAATTTCTATGATAACGCCAAAGCCCCCCGTTATGTTCGTTTGAGTCTCAAAGCGCTGGTCGGCGCCATAGGCTTGCGCCAGACGGTCTCGTATGTTCGCCAGACCGACGCCGGTGGACGATTGCCCCGTCCTCAGCGCCTGCCCGTCCGCCCCCGGCCCGGTATCCGACACGGTGATAACCACCCGGTCGCCGATCTTCCTCGCCTCCACTGCTATGTCGGCGCCTTCCTCCTGCGGCGTGACGGCATATTTGATCGCATTTTCGACCAGCGGCTGAAGAAGAAGGGAAGGCAGGCGCGCTCGCGCCACCGCCGGGTCGATATTGAAACGCGGCCGCAGCCGCTCCTCGAAACGCATCTTCTCTATTTCAAGATAGAGCTTCAACGTTTCAACCTCCTGCGCGACCGTCACCGAACCCATGGGCTCGTTGACGAGGGTATAGCGGAGGAAGGAAGAGAGGCGGGAGAGCATCGCATTGGCCCGGTCCGTCTGCTTCAGGAGCACGAGGGTCGAGATCGAGTTCAGCGTGTTGAACAGGAAATGCGGATTGAGCTGATAGCGCAGCATGGCGAGCTGCGCCGAGCTCGCCTGGTGCTCCAGCCGCAAAAGCTGGTCCGTCTGTTCTTCCAGCAGCAGATAATAGTTGATCCCGTAATAGAGCGCGGACCAGGCGGCGAGCAGCGAGAAATCGAGCAGGATGGCGCCCAGGAACTCCATGCCTTCGGGCCGCGTGCCGGGCCTCAGGAAGGTCGCGTGGCTCCAGGTCTCGATCGCCGAGAATCCGGCGGAGGCGATCAACACCAGGGCTATGGAAATGGCCCAGGTAATGATCGGCCGCATCTTGATGAGGCGCCGGAACGCGGCCGCCATCAACAAGGTGATCGAATAGCCGGTCGCCGTCAGAAGCGCGGTGTGGACGATGAAGGTGAAGCCGAACGCGTTGGCGATGCCCGACAGCGACCGGAGGATGAAATAGCCCGCCCAACCCGCCGACTGGAGGGTCCAGAAGGCGCGGTTCTTGTCGGCGAAGAAGGGCTGCTGCTGGAGCCCGAACGGCTTCAGCCGCTTCGCCGCGTCGCCACCCATCGGCGGGGCGGTCAGAGGGAAGGGTTCAGTCGCCACTGCCCTTTGCTTTACTCGGCAAAACGAGCATCGACCAGTCGCCACGGTCGATCACGTGCTCGGCGACGGCGGCCCGCACATCCTCCGGCGTCATAGTGGCGTAGTCGGCGAGGAAGCTGCGCGTCTGGTCGATCAGCTCGGGATGCTCGATCCAGTCCTCCATGGCGTTCAGCCAGTAAGCATTGGTCCTCAGCCGCCGCTCGATGCCGCTCGTGATCGGATTTTGCGCGCGCGCGAACTCGTCGGTCGCCGCAGGCTTGGCGGCCATGTCGGCAATGATCTCGCGCGCGATGCGGAAGAAGGTGTCCGCGCTCTCCGGCCGAATCTCGGCCATCGCATAGAAAATGCCCCAATCGGGGAAGGTCCGCGACGTGTTGGACGCGGCGTTCGACGAATAGCTTGCCCCTTCGACGACGCGTAGCCGCTCGTAGAGACGCACTTCGAACATGTTGGCGGCCATGCTCAGCGCCCGCCGGTCCTTGATCCGGTCGGTGCCGCCGAATGTGTTCCAGCCGATTATGGCGTAGGCTTCATCCGCGTCGCCGGTGTGCGTGAAAACCCGCGGCACCGGATTGGGCTCGGGGGGTCTGTTGGCGAGCGCATTCGGGGGCACTTCGGCCGTTGGTCGGGCGGGGAGGGCGGCGACGCTCGTCTCCATCGCCGCCACCACCGTCTCCAGGTCTACGTCGCCGACGATGATGGCATGCACGGGTCCCTGCGCGAGCAGCGGCGCGAAAACGGCCTCGAACTGCTCCGGCGTCGCTCGCGCGATGGCCTCCCGGCTCGGCGCGGCCCAGCGCGCATCGCCACCCCGGCTGAAGAGCGGGAATTCGCGCTTGGCCCGGGCTGACGCCGACGCGAAATGCAGCTCGTAACTCTCCAGGCCGCTCGCCTGGTACCGCCTGAACAGGGATTCGTCCCAGCGGGGATAAGCGAGCTTGGCGGCGAGGAGTCGCAGCTGATCGACAAGGTCGGTGCCGTTGGTCTGGCCCGCGAGCACCGTCGCGTCCTCGGTCACGCCGAAGCTCATCGCCATTTTCCGCCCGGTCAGCAGGCGCTCCATCGCATCCAGGTCGAGATCTCCGATACCAGAGGCGCTGACGATCCCGTCGAGCCAGGCGAGGGAGGGCTGATCGGCCGGAAAGCCGGCATGACCGTGGCCGAAGCGAAGCTGGACCAGCACCGAGCCCTTCTCGAAATCCGTCTGCTTGAAGGTGAGGGTCGAGCCGTTGTCGAAGCGGACGATCGTGACGCCCACGTCCTCGATCGCCTGGCGCGAGACTTCCCTGCCCGGGAGGCCAAGTGGCGGCAGGTCGTCCATGCCGACTTCCCGGCCAGCCGCGCGCTCCGCCGGGAGAGTCAGCTCGGCGTCGGCGAGCGCCGCCGCCGCTGTCTCGGCCGAAATGGCATTGGGGCTTGTCAACATCAGCTTCGGCCCCGCGCCTTCGAACAGTTGGCGCGTCGCGGCCCCGACCCGCTCCGGCGTCATCTCGGGCATCAACTCATCGAGGATGGCCAGCGCGGTGGCCGGGCTGGCGACAATGCTGTTGCCGTCGACCGCGTTGACGAGTTGCCGCGCCCATTGCTGCGACTTCACGGTCGAGGCGCCGGTGACGGAGGAGGTCGCGGCGGTTTCGACATTGTCCAGTTCGCGGGCGATCTCGGCCTCGCTCGGCGGCGCCTTCAACGCATCGTTGATGATCGCGAAGACCTCATCGAGGCTTTCCCGCCAGAGCCCGTTACGGGCGGTGATGTTGAGTTGGGTGAGGTCGGCGATATGGGTCGAGCGGGTCTCGCCCATCGCCGCTCGCAGGAAGGAGGCGCCCGTACGCGCCTTCGCCTCGAGCCGACGGTTGACGATTCGCGCAGCGATCGAGCGGGCGAGGTCGATTTTCTCACGCGCCTTGGTGTTGGGCAGCTTTTCGTAGGGGCGAAGCCAGATCAGCGAGAGGCTGTAAGGCGTCCCCGGATAAGCTAGCGTGGCGGCGCGGCGTGCGGGTTCGGCGATCGCGCCGTAATCCGGCTCTTCGGGCGCTGGACCGCTGGCACGCCAGGGTCCGAAATGCTTGGCGATCAGCTCTTCCATCAGCTTCGGATCAGCGTCGCCGACCATGATCACCGTCGTCCTGTCCGGCCGGTACCAGCGTTCGTAAAACGCGCGCAGGCCTTCCGCCGTCGTGCCTCTCAAGGTTGCGTCAGTGCCGATCGCGTCACGCTCGGCGATCTTGAGACCGGCGTAGAAGAGCGGCCAGCTCTCCTCCATCATGCGGGTGGTGAGCTCGGGTCGCCTGCCTTTTTCGGCGAGGATGACGCGCCGCTCCGCCTCGACGGTGGCGGGATCAAACAGCGCCGTGTCGACCATGTCGGAGAGGACGTCGAGACTGAGGTCGATCTCTTGCGGGTCGGCGCCGGGAAGGTCGAGCTTATAGACGGTCTGGGTCGCGCTGGTGGACGCATTGGTGTCGCTGCCGAAGCTGGCGCCCAGTTTCTGCCAGGTCTCCCGCGCCTCGCCGTCGCCGAAGCCTGCCGTGCCGCGGAACGCCATGTGCTCGACGAAGTGCGCCCACCCCCGCTGATGGTCCTCCTCGTTGAGCGAGCCGGCGTCGATCCTGAGCCGGATCGAGACCTGGCCGGCGGGAAGCGCGTTCTGCCGCACCGCATAATGGACGCCGTTGGGGAGCGTGCCGAAGGCCCAGGCCTCGTCGCGTGGAATATCGCTGCCGCGATAGAGCCAGTCCGGGTCGCCGGCGGCATGGACCGGCATCGTGACGAGGATGAAAAAAAGGGCGAGCAGGCAGCGGTGGAGGAAGGGCATCGGGTCCTAGCTAGTGAGGGAGCGACGGTTTGGAAACGGCAGATGGACAGGGGTGGGCGATCCTCTTTCTGTTCCAGTGGCTTGACTCTGTATGAATAGAAGGAACATAAAGTGAACAAGTGAGTTCCTGGAGTCGCCATGCCCGCTCAGTCGTCCTCTCGGATCGACCCCCTCGCCGCCCTGCGCGACGAGGTGCGGGCGATCGAATCGGCGGGACGGAGGGAAGGGCGTGAAAGCCTGCCTTTCGAGGTCGAGGAGATCGATCGGCGGCTGGACGGCGGCGGGCTGGCTATGGCGGCGCTCCATGAAATGGTGGGCGAGCGTGCCGGCCTCTTCGACGAGGCCGCCGCCACCCTGTTTGTCGCCGGCATCGCGGCGCGGCGGCCCGGCACGGTTCTGTGGACCTTGGCACGGCGCGATCTCTTCGCGCCCGGCCTGATGCAGGCGGGACTGCCGCCGGACCGGGTCCTCTATGCCGAGGCGCGCAGCGACGAGGAGGTGTTGGCAGTGATGGAGGAGGGGCTGCGCCATGGCGGCCTCGCCGCGGTGGTGGGTGAAGTCGCCCGCGTCTCCATGGCCTCGACCCGCCGGCTGCAACTGGCGGCCGAGGAGGGCGGCACCACCGCCCTGATGCTGAAGCGCTGGCGCAAGAACGGCGAGGATCCACTGGCTGTGCCGTCCGCCGCCATGACCCGCTGGCGCATCGCCTGCGTGCCGGGCGCGGC
>NZ_DATCYB010000003.1:0-1940 GCF_036570505.1 Allosphingosinicella sp.
GGCTTCAACCTGCTGGCTCGCACCACCGCGCATGAAAACGTCGAGCTGCCGCTGCTGTACCGTGGCGAGAAGAAGTCCGTCCGGCGAGAGGCGGCGCTGAAGGCGCTCGACATGGTAGGACTGGTGCCGTGGGCCGACCACACACCGGCGGAACTCTCAGGCGGGCAGCAGCAGCGTGTCGCCATTGCGCGCGCACTGGTCACTGACCCGGCCGTGCTGCTGGCGGACGAGCCCACCGGTAACCTCGACACCGAGCGCTCGCTCGAGATCATGGAGCTGCTGACCGATCTCAACCGGAGCGGCATCACCGTCATCATGGTCACCCACGAGGCCGACATGGCCGCCTTCGCCCGCACGATCGTCCACTTCAAGGACGGGTTGGTCGAGAGGGTAGACGAGAGGATGGCGGCGTGAGCCCGGGCGTTCCTCGTCACCCCCGCGAAGGCCCGGGTCTCAGGCCGGAAAGTCACAGCCCTTCATCACGAGACCCCGGCCTCCGCCGGGGCGACGGAGAGGCGTAGATGTTCGGCACCACCATCATTCTCGCCATCCGGGAGATACGGCGCCACCTGCTTCGCTCGTTCCTCACCATCCTCGGCATCGTCATCGGCGTCGCCGCGGTCGTGACGATGGTGACGCTCGGCAACGGCGCGACGCAGGCCGTGTCGGACCAGATTTCGAGCCTCGGCTCGAACATCCTCACCATTCGTCCGGGGCAGGGGTTCGGGCGCGGCGGAGGCGGGCCTCGCCCGCCCGAATTTCAGGAGGCGGACGTCGAGGCCATTCGCACGCAGATCGTCGGCATTGCTGCCGTCGCGCCGCGGGCCCAAGCCTCCGCCACGGCCGTCCGGAACGCCGCCAACTGGTCGACCACCGTGAACGGCACGACCGGCGACTATCTCACTGCACAACAATGGCCGCTCGATTCCGGCCGCACCTTTACCGCCGCCGAAGAGCAGAGCGGCCGCGCGGTCTGCATCATCGGGGCCACCGTTCGCGACAATCTCTTCAGCCGCGAAAGCCCGCTCGGCGAGCGCTTCCGCCTCGGCGACGTCGCCTGCGAGGTGATCGGAACGCTCTCCCGCCGCGGCCAGTCCGGCTTCGGCGGCGATCAGGACGACACCGTGCTGATGCCGATCAAGGCGGTGCAGCGCCGCTTCACCGGGAACCGCGAGATCGAGAATATCACCGTCGCGGTCGATCCGGCCTATGAGACGGCGACCGTGCAGCGGTCGATCGAAGGCCTGCTCCGGGAACGGCGCGGGATCGGGCGCGGCGAGGAGGATAATTTCCGGGTCACCGATACCCAGCAGATCGCCGACACCCTGTCCGGCACCACCCGCATCCTCACGACCGTCATGGGCGCGGTGGCGGCGGTCAGCCTGCTCGTGGGCGGTATCGGCATCATGAATATCATGCTCGTCTCGGTCACCGAACGGACGCGCGAGATCGGAATTCGCCTCGCCATCGGCGCGGTCGCGCGGGAAGTGCTGCTGCAGTTCCTCGTCGAGGCGGTCGTGCTCGCCTGCCTCGGCGGGCTGATCGGCCTCGTCCTGGCGCTGGTCGCGACGATGGTGGTGGCGCCGCTCATCCAGGTGCCATTCCTGTTCGATCCGCAGATCAATATCGTCGCCTTCCTTTTCTCGGCGCTGATCGGCATCGTCTTCGGATATTTCCCGGCCCGCCGCGCGGCCTCGCTCAACCCGATCGACGCGCTGCGGCACGAATAGCGGTCCCTTGCCACCGCCCTTCCAGCCTTTTAGGTCGAGGGCAGTAGGCGGGAGAGTTTGATGCGGATCGCGTGCCTGGGCGGAGGTCCTGCTGGGCTGTATTTCGCCATATCGATGAAGCTGCGCGATCCGCGCCACGAGATCGATCTGTTCGAGCGCAACCTGGCCGACGACACGTTCGGCTGGGGCGTCGTCTTCTCCGACCAGACG
>NZ_DATCYB010000004.1:0-16457 GCF_036570505.1 Allosphingosinicella sp.
GAACCGATCTATCCCTCCACAGCCAGGCCAAGCTCAGCGCCGTCGCTCGCCAGCTCAACGAACGACCCAGAAAAACCTTGATGTATCAAACACCCGCTGAAATGTTCGCACAGCGTGTTGCGACCACCCGTTGAACCCACCGCGCATTGCGGACGCCGGGCCTGTGAGCAGTCCTCGCCGGGCAATTTCTCGTGTCGCCACTTGTGGGCCGGCCTGCCGGGGAACCGAGCCAATTTGAGGTTGACGTTGTTACCGTGGTAACATAATAACAGCATTTATGACGAAGATTGAACGCATTCAAACCGGCGTGCGCATGGAGAAGCGTCTTTTGAAGGTCCTCAAAGGACTCGCCGAATATCTCGACCTTTCCCTGGGCGAGTTGCTGGAAGGAATGACTCTCCACGCGTTTGAAGGGAAAGCGCCGTTTTCGCGGGAGACCCTGAAGAAGATCGACCATCTGAAGGCAGTCTACGATCTTCAACTTTCCGCGGTCGAATGCCACGCACTTGTCGAGGAGTCTCACAAATGACAGCTTGCGGGCTCGTGCACTCACGATCGCAGCGATCCGGGTCCTTCCTCATCCCACTGAAGCAAGAAGACGCCTTTCCTCTTTTTACGGCTGAGGGCGAGCGGGACTGGGTTCCCGGGTGGTCGCCGCTCGTTCTGGGCTCAAGTCCTCAAGAGCCCGGACTCGTTTTCCTCACCGACCACGGAGGCGAAAGCACCATATGGACCGTGATCGACTCAGACCGCGACCAATGGCGTCATCGGTACTCCCGGGTCACTCCGGGCGTCCGCGCAGGCATTGTCGAAGTGGCGATTTCGCCGGAGGGAGAAATGAGCCGGATCAACGTTTCCTATGATATGACGGCCCTACCAAATTCGGGTGACGAAGCGCTGATGCCCTACAATGAGGACAACTTTCGCGCGATGCTCGACGAATGGCAAAGTCTGATCGGGCAATGGATTCAAACGAGAGCGGCCATCGCCTGACTGACCTATCTCGATGTCCGTTTCCCGACCGGTCCGGCCGCTTTCGACCCAAAGCAGATGAGGTGGATGGCTCCCGCTCACGGCATCTGAGTGCCAAGATGGGTTGCTATCAGGCAAACCCGAGCAATGGAGCCATCCACCATGGAGATTACCACAGTCGGCCTCGATTTGGCCAAGCGTGTTTTTCAGGTTCACGGAGTTGACGCGGCGGGCGGTGCTGTCCTCGCGACGCTTGGCGTCGAGGGCTACAACCCGCTCCTGAAAAATCGCCGACGTCGCCTGACCGATCTTCGCACTGGTCTTGGTGAGCCTATCCCTCCTCATGCCCTCGCCAAGATCGAACGGTTGCTGAGCCGGCTGGAGCTCGTTCTCGATCAGATCGCCACGCTGGAACGCGACCGCGATGCGGTAGCCGGGGCGCCCGCTTCGGATGATGATTCCAGTCGGATGATCCAGCAGCTCTGCAGTCTGCGCGGTATAGGGGTGCAGAGTGCCACAATACTGGTCCGCGAGGCCTTCGTCCGTCGCTTCGCTAATGCCAAAGCGCTCGGATCATATGCAGGTCTTACTGCGACGCCGTACAACAGTGGTGGGATAGAACGCGAGCAGGGGATCGGAAAAGCCGGAAACCGACGGCTTCGAACGGTGATGGTGGAGCTGGCCTGGCTCTGGCAACGTTACCAGCCTGGTGCCGCCCAGGTTGCCTGGTTCCGTGAGCGTACCGGCTCTACTGGTCGCCGGGTCCGAAAAGTGATGGTAGTCGCGCTCGCTCGCAAGTTGCTGATCGCTCTGTGGCGGTTTGTCGTCGATGGCGTCGTACCCGAGGGAGCGACAATGAAGCCCGCCATATAATAATTATCGAGATCGGGCAGCTCTGCGACGGCATTGCTGCCCGGTGGCCGAGGGAACGTCGCCGTTGTCCGGCGTGGTGCTCCAGTGCCGTCTTCACAGAGTGGTGCCGTTCCTTTGGAGCTCTTCCGTCCCGAACGCGGGACAGTGGTCGGGATTATTGTCCCGCCGGATGTGAGGTTCGCAGGCAGGTCCTGCAGGAAGAGAGCTCACCTCGGATCACATGCTAAAAACTGTTGACGGGAGAATCATCATGTGAGGCCGGACAGAAGTCTGCACCCGACCAAGCGCCAACACATCGCATTTTGTCCTTGCAACGCGGGAGCCATCCACAGAGGACATTCAGGAGGCGTGTAAGCCTGCGAGAATCTGTGCTCGTAATCCTACTTTGCGATTGACCGACTCGAAGGCAGGAGAGCAAGGCAGCGCTGGGCCGCCTGTCGGTAGCGCCAGCATTCTCCACGGCCGATTATCGCGTTGCGTACGCGTAAATTCTGCCCCTCTCAGACCAGGAGAACGGCCATGTCCGATACGACGCGGACCGCGCCTGACAGCGCAAAGCCTCTTGCCCCGGAACCCACGAAGACCCCGGTTGCGGAAAGGCCCATTATTGGAGCGGCTGCGGCCCAGCCGACCGGCGACTCAGCAATCCGGCCGTTCCAGTTCCATGCGTCCGAGGAGGATTTGACTGACCTCAAGCGGCGGATCGCGGCGACGCGATGGCCCGACCCCGAAACGGTCAATGACGATACGCAAGGCGTGCAGCTCGCGACGATGCAGAAGCTCGCCGGCTATTGGGCGAGCGAATATGACTGGCGCAAGGTCGAGACGCGGCTGAACGCCTTCCCGAACTTCATCACCGAAATCGACGAGCTCGACATTCACTTCATCCACGCTCGTTCGAAGCATGAGAATGCCCTGCCGATCATCGTCACCCACGGCTGGCCTGGATCGATCATCGAGCAGCTGAAGATCATCGAGCCGCTGACCGATCCGACCGCTTTTGGGGGGACGGAGTCGGACGCTTTCCATGTCGTGATCCCGTCAATGCCCGGCTACGGCTTCTCGGCCAAGCCGACGGCCCCCGGCTGGAATCCCCCGCGGATTGCCCAGGCCTGGGTGACGCTGATGAAGCGGCTCGGTTACACGCGCTTTCTGGCGCAGGGGGGCGACTGGGGCGCGCTGATGACCGAGATCCTGGGGGCGATGGCGCCTCCGGAGCTGGTGGCAATCCACACCAACATGCCATCCACCGTGCCGCCGGAGATCTACCAGGCATTGCGTGACGGAAACGGCCCGCCCACCGGCCTCTCGGACGAAGAGCGCCGCGCCTATGAGCGGCTCGACCTCTTCTTCACCCACGGGCTCGCCTATGCAAACCAGATGGGCCACCGCCCGCAGACGTTGTACGGGATCGCGGATTCCCCGGTTGGCCTCGCCGCATGGTTCCTCGACCATGACATCTCAAGTTACCAGATGATCGCGCGGACCTTCGATGGCGAGCCGGAGGGGCTGTCGCGCGACGACGTCCTCGACAACATCACGATCACCTGGCTGACCAACACGGCGATATCCGGGGCTCGGCTCTATTGGGAGGCAATGCCGCGCACGTCGTCCGGCTTTGGCATTGAGCGCAACAACGTTCACTTCTTCGAGCCGTTCGGAGTCCAGGTTCCGACTGCCGTGAGCCAATTCCCAGACGAGCTCTACCCGGTTCCGCGCAGCTGGGCGGAACGGACCTATCCGAAGCTCATCCATTATGGCCAGCAACCCAAGGGCGGCCATTTCGCCGCCTTCGAGCAGCCGGAATTTCTCGTGAATGAGCTCAGGACCGCGTTCAAGCCCTTGCGTTGAGCTTCGCGGATGTGGGCGGCGTCGAGCGGCGTCGCCCGCCTTTTTGGCACTCCGACCCGGAGACGCGCCATGATCGGCAAGATTGCCGTTTCGTTTTTGGTGCTGGCGATCGCCAGCGTGGCTCATGCCGGCATGCAATGGCCGGCATCAGGATAGCGCCCATGACTACGGCACCCACCATCACCCAACCCGCGCCGGCACCAATATGAGGCGCCGCGCAGCTGGACGGAGCAGGCCTATGCCAAGCTCATCCATTACAATCGCGTCGCCAAGGGCGGGGCATTTCGCCGGTGGGAGCAGTCCGGGATTTTCGTCGACGAGTTGAGAGCAGCATTCAAGTCACTCCGTTGAAAGGCAACCTATGTCCTCTCCAACCATAGTCCTGGCGGCAGCCATGCTGATCGTCGCAAGCGCTGCGGCCGCTCAAACCGCGCCGCCGCGACCCGCGGGCAGCACGCGCACGGACCTGCAGCGGCACGACCTCGGCATAGCTGGGCGAGAGGTGCTTCAGGCGCGCGTCGACTTCGCCCCCGGTGCGTCGTTTCCCGCCCACAAGCACCCCGGCGAGGAGATCATCTATGTGCTCGAAGGCACGCTAGAATATCAGGTCGAGGGTAATCCGCCGGTGACGCTCAAGGCCGGAAACGTGCTGTTCGTTCCCGCTGAAACCGCCCACGCGGCGACGAATGTCGGCCCCGGCAACGGATCGGAACTCGCGACCTACATTCTGGAGAAGGGAAAGCCGCTTACCGTGTTCGTGAAGTGAGCGCCCACAAGGAGAAACCCATGAGCGAAGTGACTGCATTGCAATTCGATCTGATCCCGCCCAGCGACGATCAGTTTCGCGAGCTGGTTGCCGACCTCGGCGACGAGGAGCGCCACGTGCTGCTCGAGCACGGAACCGAAGCCCCGTTCTGCGGCATCTTCCTCGATGAGAAGCAACCGGGGGTCTATACCTGCCGCTTGTGCGGGTTGCCGTTATTCAAGGGCGGCGCGAAGTTCGAAAGCGGCACGGGCTGGCCGAGCTTCACCGCGCCGTTTGCGGAAGATCACCTCCGCACCATTCGCGACACCAGCTACGGCATGACCCGTCCCGAGATCGTCTGCGCCCGCTGCGGCGGGCACCAGGGGCATGTCTTTCCCGACGGCCCGCCGCCGACCGGCGAGCGCTATTGCATCAACTCGGTGTCGCTGGAGTTCACGCCAAACGGCGATCCGCTCCCCGACAAGCTCGGCCGAGGCGCGCCCGAAGGAGAGGCTTGGACCGGGTGATCCTCCACTTACGCGCCGAGCCTAATAATCCGTGACCGGCTGGCTGGCGGCGGGCTTCTATGGCTTTCTGTCGGCGTCGGGCCTGATCGCTGGCGCCTTGGCCGCGTTGTGGACGCAGACGCGCCATCGGACCATCGCCGCGGTGACCGCCGTTGGTGTCGGTTTGTTGATCGCAGCCGCATCACTTTACCTGATTTCGGCTGCGTTGATGGCGGTTTCCGCAATGATCGCTGGCGCGGCAGCGCTTGCCGGCGCCGCCGCATTCAGCCTGATCAACCTGATGCTCCGGCGCTGGTCGGCGGAGAAGCGCAAGAGGTGTGGCGAGTGCGTGCGCCAACCGAGTGAAAGCGAGACTCCAGGCAGCGGCCTGGCCATCGCCGCCGGCTCAATGCTCGACGCCGTGCCCGAGGCGCTGATCATCGGAGCGGCGGCGGCAGGCGGCACCCACGCGCTGCCGCCAATCGCGCTGATCGGCGCCTTCGCCCTCGCCAACTTTTCCGAGGCCCTGTCCAGCTCGGCAGGCATGCGCAATGCCGGGCGGAGCCGCCGTTACGTCGTGCTGTTGTGGATTGGTGCCACGCTGATTTCGGCAGCTGCCGCCGTGCTCGGCTTTGCGCTGTTCAGTGGCGGAGGTGTCGAGCGCGGCTGGCTGGAGGCCTTTGCGGCTGGAGCCCTTATCGCGCTGGTCGTCGAGACCATGGCGCCAGAAGCGGTCCACGGCCAGCCAGGCTTCACCGGACTGCTGGCCATGCTGGGCTTCTCGGCGCTGCTGCTAGCGCTCGCAAAATGAGACCTGCTGCCGTCAACCCAGGAACAGCTTCGGGTCGAGAAAGGAAGGCGACGCCATGGTAGCCAACGATATGATGATGGCGATGCGGGTTCATGCGTTCGGGCCGCCCGATGCCATCGTTCAGGAAAGCATCGCCATTCCGGCCCCCGAGCCTGACGAGGTCCTAGTTCGGGTGCATGCGGCCGGCGTGGGGCCTTGGGACGGATGGATCCGGAGCGGCAAAAGCGTTCTTCCGCAGCCGCTGCCGCTCACCTTGGGCTCCGACATTGCCGGCGTTGCTGAACGCATCGGCCGGGATGTGACCGGCGTCTCCCCCGGCGATGAGGTCTACGGCGTTACCAATGCGAGGTTTACCGGAGGATATGCGGAGTATGCCGCCTGCAAGGCCGTCATGATCGCCCGGAAGCCGCGCAACCTCTCCTTTGTCGAAGCCGCGTCGGCGCCTGTTGTCGCAGTAACGGCCTGGCAGATGCTGTTCGACGAAGCGAAGCTGTCGGCGGGGCAGACTGCGCTGATCCAGGGGGCAGCGGGCAGTGTTGGAAGCTACGCTGTCATGTTGGCGCTCGCCGCCGGCGTTCAGGTCATTGCTTCTGGGCGAGAGGGACAATTGGAATACCTCCGCGGACTTGGATCTCACGAGGTCACTTTGTCTTCTGAGCTCGCTCGTTATGAGGGTAAAGCCGACGCGGCCATCGATCTCGTCGGAGGCCCGTCTCGGTCGCAGCTGCTCTCCTGTGTCAAACCGGGCGGCTCGCTGGTCACTGCGGTCCCACCGCCCCCAACGGAGGCAGCAAAGCGGCGGAACGTACGAGCAAGCTTCCTGCTCGTGCACGTCGAGACACGCTATCTGGATAAGCTGACCACCCGCTTCGAGGCCGGCCAGATCCAGCCGTACGTCGGAGCGGTTCTTCCGCTCGCCGAAGCTCGGTCGGCGCACGAAATGCTTGATCGCATCAGGCCTGCCAAGCCCGGCAAGATCGTTCTCGTGCCGGAGCTTCCGCAGGCCAATCGCTGAGCTGCCCCGTGTGAGCACGGCCCACTGATGCAGGCTCGAGGACAGAGTGGCTGGAGTTCGCATGCAGCACTTGGCAATCAGGAGGCCCTCTGATGGATACACCGGTTGAGAGACTCATCGACACTCGCGCGGCGCAGATGTTCCCGACTTTGGCGCCGGCAGAGGTTGAGCGGCTGCGCCGCTTCGGTTCGGTGCGGACCCACGACCAGGGCGACGCGCTGGTGCGCGTCGGTGAGACCGGTCACGGCCTGACCATCTTCCTCGCTGGCGAGGCCGAGATCACTCAGCACGACGAGAACGGGACGCGCACCCACATCGTAACCTACGGCCCGGGCTCATTCATGGGCGAGCTGGCGCAGCTGTCCGGGCGGCCGGCGCTGGTAGATTCGCACGCGCTGACCAAGGTCGAAGTTATCGTCATCCCTCCCGACCGGTTGCGCGCACTGCTCATCGCCGAGGCTGAGGTTGGCGAGCGGATCATGCGAGCGCTGATCCTGAGACGCGTCGGCCTGCTCGAGACTGGGAGCGGCGGGCCCGTCATCGTCGGGCGCGAAGGCAGTGGCGAGGTGCTTCGGCTGGTGAATTTCCTGACCCGGAATGCCCAGCCCTATCAGCGTCTCGATCCGGAAAACGACAATGACGCCCGCGCCCTACTCGAGCAGTTCCAGGTCGTGCCCGAAGAGCTGCCCATCGTGCTTTGCCCGGGCGGCCAGTTGCTCCGTAACCCCAGCGAGAACGCGCTCGCGCGCTGCATCGGCATGGTCGGTCCAATCGATCCGAACCGGTTGTTCGACGTGGTGGTGGTCGGCGCCGGGCCGGCCGGGCTCGCCACCGCCGTCTATGCCGGATCGGAAGGGCTCTCGGTGCTCGCGCTCGACTGCCGCGCCTTCGGCGGACAGGCCGGCGCGTCCTCCCGGATCGAGAATTACCTCGGCTTTCCGACCGGTATCTCGGGCATGGCGCTCATGGGCCGGGCGTTCAGCCAGGCGCAAAAGTTCGGCGTCGAAGCGGCGATTCCTGACGAAGCGATCAATCTGGAATGCGGCAACGATCCGCTGCGCCTCACACTCGCTACCGGCGAGCGTGTCCAGACGCGTGTCGCCGTCATCGCAACCGGGGCTCGCTATCGACGGCTTGACGTTCATGGCTTGGAGCAATTCGAGGGAACCTCAATTCATTACTGGGCCTCGCCGCTTGAGGCCAAGCTGTCAGAGGGCGAAGAGATCGCGCTCGTCGGCGGCGGCAATTCAGCGGCCCAAGCAGTCGTATTTCTCGCTACGCAGGCCAAGCAGGTGACGCTGCTCGTCAGAAGGCCTCTCGAAGCAACCATGTCGCATTATCTGGTCGAGCGGATCGGGCAACTAACCAATGTCGAGGTGGTAACTGGGGTTGAAGTCTCCGCGATAGAAGGCGCTGACCGCCAGCTCGAAGCGATCCGCTGGCGTGAACTCTCCACCGGCGCCGAGACGCAAAAGCCGGTCGCACAGCTATTTTCCTTCATCGGCGCGGATCCCAATACGGACTGGCTGCGAACTTCCGGACTCAAGCTCGACGCCCGCGGCTTCCTATGCACCGGCACTGATGCGGGCGAGGACCGGCTGTCGCTGGAGACTAGCCGGTGCGGTGTCTTCGCGGTCGGCGATGTGCGGGCGGGATCGGTGAAGAGGGTGGCCGCCTCGGTCGGGGACGGCGCACAGGTCGTGGCCGCGATCCATCAGTATCTGGCGCGGTTGAAGATGCTTGAAGGACAGGCAGCGGAATTGGTGGCCACTCGTGTCAAAGCACAACGCAAGGCCTTCGAGGATCAGATCGACTAGGAAATGGCGCTCGGTCTGAATATTTGCCCTAGATAAGGTGCATGGAACCCTGATGTGAGAGTGCGCTAACCACGCAGAGCGGACGTTAGCTCGCTCACTCTCCACGTCTAAGATAGAATGGCCACGCCGGGGCATTTCCTGCTGTGAATGAAGGGACCAGGGGCCGATGCCCGAGCGCCCAGAAAATGAGCCAGTGTGGACGCGCCGGTCATTGCATCTGTCTAAAGACGTCAAGCTGCTTCCCTGTCCATTCTGTTCGGCAACGAACTTAGCTCTATACGAATATACCTATGCGAAGCTCTTCGCCGTCGACTGCAAAGATTGCGGCGGTCAGGGGCCCCGGCACTCTACGCCCCGGCAGGCCCAGATCAGCTGGAACAGGCGCGCCTGGGACTAACCGGGTCAAAGTGACCTTGGCAACGTCCGCAGCAGCCCGGTTCGGTGGCAGCCCAGCCGGTGGCGCGGGCGAGGAGACCGGCTCCACCGAAGCCGCCGATGGGGATCCCCGTCTCTGCTCACCTCGTGGAGACACGGTCTTGCCATGCGCCGCGTCTCCGCAATAGGACCGCATCATCGCTGCCAACACGGGATGAAAAGATGAGAAATATGGGCCGCCGTCTGCTTGCAGGTGCTTCCCTCTTCGTGGCGGGAACCGCTGTCGCGTCGACCGGCGCTGCTTCCGATTTCGACGTTCCCCGCGTCAGCCAGGATGTGAAGACGCTTTCGAGCGATGCTTATGAGGGTCGCGGCCCCGCCACCCGGGCGGAGACGAAGACCATCGCCTACATCATTTCGCAGATGAAGGCAGCCGGGCTGCAGCCCGGGGGGACGCCAACGCAAGGCGGCCGGCAATGGACGCAGGAGGTGCCGCTGCTGAAGTCCGACATCATCGGCACGCCGGTCGTGTCGCTGAGCACGGACGGCGCCTCGCGCCCGTTGACCCAAGGCAGCGAGATCGCAGTGCGGGCCGCTCTCACCGGGCAGACTGCGGTGGATATCGAGAACGCTCCGCTCGTCTTTGTCGGCTATGGCGTGAAGGCGCCGGAACGCAACTGGGACGATTTCAAAGGCGCCGATCTTCGCGACAAGATCATGGTCGTCCTCGTCAACGATCCAGATTTCGAAGGCGGTGAAGGCGATTTCGGCGGCAAGGCAATGACCTATTATGGCCGCTGGACCTACAAATATGAGGAAGCCGCACGCCAGGGTGCGGCCGGCGTGCTGGTGGTTCACGAATATGCCCCCGCCTCCTATGGCTGGGCCACGGTCAAGAACTCCAACACGAACACGATGTTCGACATCGTTCGGAAGGATCCGACGGCGGAGCATACCGCCATGGAAGGATGGATTCAGCGCGACCTAGCCGTCCAGCTGTTTCGCGCAGCAGGCCTCGATTTCGAAGCGCTGAAGGAAGCGGCGCAGCGGCGTGACTTCAAGCCGGTGCCTCTCAACAGCACCTTGTCGGCTCATTATGCGGTGAAGCCTGAGACGATCGTGTCGCACAACGTCCTCGGCCGCCTTCCCGGCAATGGGCATCCCGACGAGACGGTAATCTATTCGGGGCACTGGGACCATCTCGGCATCGGCCAACCGGACGCGCGCGGCGACCGAGTCTACAATGGCGCGCGCGACAATGCCTCAGGCATCGCCATGATGTTGGAGCTCGGACGCGCCTTCGCCAAGGCGCCGCCGACGGACCGCTCCCTCGTCTTCATGGCGGTCACGGCAGAGGAAAAGGGGCTGCTCGGCTCCGAATATTATGCGGCAAACCCGGTCTATCCGCTCGCGACTACCGCTGGCGTGATCAACATGGACTCGACGATCGGACCGGGCGCGGCGAAGGACTTCACGATCTCGGGCGTCGCCAAGCTGGGCCTGCTCGACATGCTGGTGAGCGAGGGCAAGGAACTGGGTCGCAGCTACACGCCGGATCCCCGCACCGAAGCGGGAGGCTTCTACCGGTCGGACCACTTCCCCTTCGCGAAGCAAGGCGTGCCGGCAATCTCCTTCGGTGCCGGGCGCGACTTGGTCGAGGGCGGCGTTGAACGCAGCAAGGCGCTGTCCGAGGTCTATACACGCGACCGCTATCATCAGCCTGCCGACGAGTGGAGCGCCGACTGGGACCTCTCGAGCGTCGTTCCGGACCTCACCCTTCTATACAATCTCGGACACTCCCTCGCCAACGCTCGCACATGGCCCGACTGGAGCCCGGACTCCGAGTTCCGCGCAGTACGAGCGACAACGGTCGCGGAGCGACAATAGGCTTTCAGCCGCCGTCGGCAGTGGAAAGCGGACCTCCAATTCCATCGCGGCTCTGGGTCCGGAAGCGACCCATTGCGGTCATTACCAAGCGGCCAACCCGTGCAGGTAGGTTCGGATTTCGTGGAGATGCCGCCCCCAATGGCTTTGGTATCCGAAGCGGAACTCCCAAACCGCATCATTGTGGCTGGCGTTTTCGAAGAGCCAAAGCACTTCCAACAAGTCAGAGGCGATTTCCGCGAGGTCACCCACGGCGATGCTCATGCCGATTGCTTGTTCCTGCCCCTCTTGTGGGTCCACAAGTGCATACCAGTCCAAGTCGGGGAACGCTGCATTCGCTGCATCGATGATAGGCCTTTCATCGCTTCGGGGTGCCGCCGATGCTTCTGTCGTGTCCGGCTCGACGTCCGGCACGCGGTGGTAGGTAGAAACCAGCCCATCAAGAGTCTTGGCCAAGTCGTAGAGCGTCGCACCATCCTTGCCCTCAAGGGCGTCGAGATAGTGGCGGATTGCGGTGCTGATGTCGTCGCGAATAAGAGTTTGGGCGTCAGTCATTCGACCACGTTGCCGCTTGTCGCTGTGGTTGTCGAGAATGTCCGGTATCCACCCATTGCGGATGAGGTGGATGGCTCCCGCTCACCGGATTGCAGATCTAACGTCCGCTTTTCCGTGGCACCGGCCTCGAAGCCGAACGTCCGCAACCGGCCCTATTCCAGGCAGCAAATCCGACTGCGAACTGTGCTTGAAAGGAATATCCTGGCGGATGCTGGGACGGGTTCGGAAGGTTCCGAACCCATGTCGCGACTCGGCACTCAACCCAAATCGATTCCCGCTTTGAGAGTCGAACCCGTTTTCATTTTGTTCCTGATGGTATCGCTGATGGACAGGATTCACGTGCGCTAGATTTCTCCAAGGTAATCAAGTCACTGATTATCCAATTGGATTCCCGCTACCTCCCGTTAGGTCCCGCGCAGCCAGCCCATCAGTTCGCGGAAGGGGATGACCTGGTTGAAGGCGATGCCGGCGAGACCTTCCTGATGCCAGCGCACCACGCCGGCAACAGGACGGAAGCCCTCCAGCGAAATGACGATCTCGGCGCCGGGTTCGAGTGGCTGGTCTGACTCGACCTTGACGCCGCCTTGCGAGATGTCGCGGGTGTTGACCCAATGGGTCGTGGCGCCGACGCGCAGCGTCGCCAGCCGGTCGACCTCCACCCGCGGAAGGCGTGGTTTCCAGCCGTTGTCGAGAACCGGTTCGGCGGTGAGCAGCTCCTCGACGTCGATCGGCGCATCGAAGGTGATGCCGATGTTCGAGCCGTCGCTCCAGGTGACGATGCCGGGGATCTGCTGGTTGGTCTTGAGTTCGACCGCGATGCGCTGATCGCTTTGATAAGCCGAATAGACATGGGCCATGAGGCCGCCGGCGGAAATGTTGCGGACGAGGCAGAGCTCGCGGTCGTCTTCGGAGATAAGCGTTCCCACTCTCAGGATCGTGAGATGCCGCGCCTGCTGCCGCCGCTCTCCCGGCGGTGGCGGCGCCTTGTCGGAAAAGGAGAACGTCGTCTCCTCGAAAGCGCTGGTCATCAGCAACGTCCCGTACTCCCTTAGGTGCCGCCGGGGCGCCCCCCTTCGCCCCAGACGGTCGAGCAAGATTAAAGGGATAGAAGTTTAAGAAGGCCTTACGATCGGCCTCGCGCTGATACCGCACCCTGCGTCGCCGCGTCTCTTCACGGCTTGCTTACTCATTTTGGCTAAGCCCTCGGCATGAACGCGCAAGGCAGGATCGAAGCTGGCCCGCGCCAAGATGCGCGGCCCCAATCCGCGGTCAGCACGGGCGTGGGGCTGGCGGGCCTCGCCGGCCTGGTCGCCTGGACGGTGGCGGCCCGCGCCCAGGGCTGGGCGGGGCCGGCGGCCGCGCTGGTCGGGTTGCTCGCCTGCGGTGTGCCGATGGTGCTCTGGTCACTGCTGGTGGACAAGGTGCATCGCAGCCCCACCACCGGTATCGACTGGGATGCGCCGCCGCGGCCCTGGGGCGAAAGCGTGGATATCAGCCTCGTCAAGATCGTGGGATTATGGGCGATCTGGGGCGTCATCGGCTGCCTCTACTGCATCGCCCGCTGGTATTGGCGCGGCGATTATCTCTTCGCCATGCAGGTGCTGGCGGCGGGCTCCGCGGCAGCGTTGGTCCTTTCCATTCCTTATGTCTTCTGGCTCGACCGGCGTCTCGGCGAGCCGCGTGACGGCGCCTGGCAGTTCGGCCGGCTCCTGATCGGTCGCGGCCGGGACATCGACCGGAAGCTGCTCTATGATTTCTTCCGAAGCTGGGCGGTGAAGGGCTTCTTCCTCGCCTTCATGATCTCGATCGTGCCGGGCAATTGGAGAAATGTCGTATCGGCACCCGCCGGGGAGATCTTGGCCAACCCGGTCAATCTGTCGCTCTGGCTGATCGGCGCCATGTTCCTGGTCGACGTGAGCCTGGCGACCGTCGGCTACGTCCTGACCATGAAGCCGCTTGATGCCCATATCCGATCGGCAAATCCGTACGCGGCGGGCTGGGTGGCGGCGCTGATCTGCTATCCGCCCTTCATCCTGATGAACCCCGGCGGGCCGCTCGACTATATCCCCGGCACCGCCGGTCACAATGCCTGGGCGTACTGGATGGAAGCCTATCCGCTCCTGATGGCGCTGACCGGGATCGTCCTCGTCCTCCTCACGGCCGTCTATGCCTGGGCGACGGTGGCGTTCGGCCTGCGCTTCTCCAACCTCACCCACCGCGGTATCCTGACCCACGGTCCCTATGCCTGGACCAAACATCCCGCCTATGTATCGAAGAACCTGTTCTGGTGGCTGGCGACCTTGCCGTTTCTCGCGACGAGCGGAAACCCGGTTGACATGATCCGCAACACCGTTGTCCTCGCCATGGTGAGCGGCGTCTATTATTGGCGCGCCCGCACCGAGGAGTGGCACCTGATGGCAGACCCCGCCTATCGCGACTATGTCGCGTGGATGGAGCGAAACGGACCGCTGCCCCGGCTGATCAACCGGCTGGCGGGAAGGCGATCGCCTGAGCCTGTGGCGGCGGAATAGTCGGCATTTCCGCCTCCTGCGCTTCCGCCATCTGAACTTCCTGCCAGAAGACGTCGAGCAGGCCGGTAAGCTCGGCGATATGGGGGACGTCGTGGCGGCGGACGCAGCGATATTTACGGGTCAGCAAGGCGACTTCGGCAAGGATGAGGCGGGTGAGCTCGCCATGGGCATCAAGGGAAGGGACTGCCTCATAGGCTTCGAGCGCCTGGGCGCGGAGCAATCCATCACACTCGGTCATAGCAATTCTCCCACTTCAAGCGGGATGGCGTCCAGGGGAAGGCTTATCACGTCGAATATATGAAGGGCTGCCAGTGCCCCAGCGATCAGGAGAAGCATCGCGAAAGTGATGAGCGCGATTCGGCCGATGCGCGGCGCCACCTTTTTCTCTTCGAGCATGTAGGCGGGGATCCATTCCGGCTCGGGCTCGGCGGCAGCAAGGTTCAGGCTTCTCGCAACCTCTGGTTCGGCAACGGGCGGCGATGGGGCGGGGGCGGCGTCGCCTCGGTGCCTCAGGCCCGGCCCTACCCGGCCGGCGGCGAAGACCAGCTTCTCGGAGGCGAGCACGGCCTTCTGGGCATCGATCCGGCGGGTCATTTCGTGGAGCGCCGCGTCGGCAGGCGGCATGTCTTCGATGAAGCCCTTGATCTCCCCGTCCAGCGCGACGAGGCAGTCGAGCGCCTCCATGGCAAGCCGGCGGTCGCTGCGTTCCATCGCGAGCTGGAGCCGCATCACGTTCATGTTGCTGGCCCGCAGCAGAAGCATGCCTCGAGCGAGGTCGCTCTCCGACGCCGGTCGCGCCGCCCAATCGAGTCCATTGTACGAAGGAGTGCCCGCACTCTGTTCGGTGGTCGCCATGATTTGCCCTCTCCGAACGGCTCCCCCTACCGATTCGCTGCTCTGGAATTAAGGTTAACGCGAATGGCGATTGCGGGAATGCCCCGGCGGCCGGGAACCCGATTAGACGTTCCGGACGCGGGACGAGCGCGAGAAAAGGGCGATTCAGCCCGCTCGAATCCGGGCTCCGACCGTGGTCGGAAGCCGGCGGGGGCCGCTAGAAGCTCATTTCGTCGTAGACGCGGCTGACGTCGCCCTGCCATTCGCCATGATAGCGGGCGAGCAGCTGTTCGGCGGGGGTGAGGCCGCGCGCGAGGATCTCGCGCAGGGGGTCGAGGAAGCCCGATTCATTGTCGCCGGCGGCGTTGAGATGGGCGCGCGCCTGGAGGCCGGATTCGGCGATGGCGAGGACGCGCTGGCCGAGCTCGCGCAGAGTCTCGCCCCTGGGCGTCAGGGCCTTGAGGCCGAGCTTGGGTACCGCGTCGCGGAGCTGCTGGCGCTCCTCCAGGGTCCAGTGCTTCACCTCGTCCCAGGCGGCATCGAGCGCGGACTGATCGTAAAGCAGGCCGACCCACAGGGCGGGGAGCGCGCAGATGCGGGCCCATGGGCCGCCGTCGGCGCCGCGCATCTCCAGGAAACTCTTGAGCCGGACCTCGGGAAAGGCGGTCGAGAGGTGATCGGTCCAGTCGGAGATGCGCGGCTTTTCGCCCGGAAGGGCCGGGAGGCGGCCTTCCATAAAGTCGCGAAAGGACTGGCCGGCGGCGTCGATATATTTTCCGTCGCGGTAGACGAAATACATCGGCACATCGAGCGCGTAGTCGAGATAACGCTCGTAACCGAAACCGTCCTCGAACACGAAGGGGAGCATGCCGGTGCGGTCCGGATCGGTGTCGGACCAGATATGGCTGCGATAGGAGAGGAAGCCGTTGGGCTTGCCTTCGGTGAAGGGCGAGTTGGCGAAGAGGGCGGTGGCGAGCGGCTGAAGGGCGAGACCGACGCGGAACTTCTCGGCCATGTCGGCTTCGGAGCCATAGTCGAGATTGGTCTGGATGGTGCAGGTTCTGAGCATCATGTCGAGGCCGAGATCGCCGACCTTGGGCATGTAGCGCAGCATGATCTCGTAGCGGCCCTTGGGCATGACGGGGAGGTCGGCGCGGGCCTTGTCCGGCCACATGCCGAGGCCAAGGAAACCGAGCCCCAGCCGTTCGCCCGCTTCCTTGCAGCAGGCGAGGTGGCGCCCGGCCTCGGAACACGTCTGGTGAAGAGTCTCAAGCTGCGCGCCGGAGAGCTCCAGCTGGCCGGCGGGCTCGAGACTGACGGTCCCGTCCGGCCCCGCCAGCGCGATGGCGTTGCCGCCCTCGATCACCGGTTGCCATTGACCGCAGCAGGCGAGGGCTTCGAGGAGATCGCGAATGCCGCCGGGCTCGTCATAGGAAGGGGCGCGGTGGTCGGAGCGGCGATAGACGAACTTCTCGTGCTCGGTGCCGATCCGCCAGGCGGATTTGGGCTTCTCGCCCTTGATGAAGAGGGGCAGGAGGTCGTCGCGGCTGTCGATTTGCGGATCGGCCGTGTCGGAGGCGGTGCGCGTCGTCATCCGGCGGCCCATAGCGGGGCCCGGCCGGACCCGCCAGCCGCTTTCGCCTCGCTACCGTTCGGCGTGGCGGCTCCAGTCGCCGGCCGCGGCCATC
>NZ_DATCYB010000005.1:0-2656 GCF_036570505.1 Allosphingosinicella sp.
GCCGGAAAAAAGGGCTGGAATGAAATTTCCGAGCGGGCCCGCCAATGGCTGGCCCGCGGCGCCGATGTCGAGCTGCTCGATGCCGGTGCCGCGGCTCGCGCGACCGGCAGCTCAGCCTTTGCAGGCGCGCTCCTCGATCGCCGCGCGGGGACTGTCCAGCCGCTCGCCTATGTCCGCGGGCTGGCCGATCGCGCGGTCCGCGCGGGCGCATGCATCCATAGTGGATCGCCCGCGACCGGATTCGAGGATCTGGGCTCCGCCTGGCGTGTGACGACGCCCGGGGGTAGCGTGATCGCCTCATGGGTGATTCTGGCGACTGATGCCTATTCAGCAGGCCCATACGCCGATATCCGGGCCGAGCAGGTGATGCTGCCCTATTTTCAGATCGCGACGCGGCCGCTCGCGCCCGAACTCCAGCGAACCGTCCTGCCGGGAAGGCAGGGCGCGTGGGATACCAAATCCATCCTCTCGTCTTTCCGACTCGATGCGCGCGGCCGCCTCATCTTCGGCAGCGTCGGTGCGCTCCGCGGTCCGGGCCACACCATCCATTCCGACTGGGTACGACGCGAGATTTCGCGGCTTTTACCGCATCTGGGCCACGTCGATTTCGAGCATGGCTGGTATGGGGAGATCGGGATGACCGGCAACGCCTTGCCGCGCCTCCATATGCGCGATCGCAAAATCGTTTCGATCAGCGGCTTTAACGGACGCGGCATCGCGCCCGGTACGACCTTCGGCCGCGACCTTGCGCGCCTTGCTCTCGGCGAACTCGAGATTGGCGATCTCGCACTGCCCATCACGGATCTCGCCGCCGCGCCGTTCGGTGCCGCGCGCGCCGCCTTTTACGAACTCGGAGCCGGTCTGGCTCATTTGAGCGGCTCCCGCTTTTGACACTGCCTTTCGAAGGATGATCGACATGACAACGCTTGCTACCGAAACCCGAGACATTCTCCAGCGCCTGGGCGTCGATCCGGCGCTGTCTGAAGGCGGGACGCTCGTCGTTCGCTCGCCGATTACGGGCGATGAGATCGCCAAGGTCCTCGAAACGACGCCGGGCGACGCCGATGCCTTGATCGCCGAGGCCCAATCGGCCTTCTCCCAGTGGCGAAACGTCCCGGCGCCGCGTCGCGGCGAATTCGTCCGCCAACTCGGCGACGCGCTGCGAGGCGCCAAGGAGGATCTTGGGCGTCTCGTCTCGATCGAAGTCGGCAAGGCGTTGTCCGAAGGGCTTGGCGAGGTCCAGGAAATGGTCGACATCTGCGATTTTGCGGTGGGCCTCTCGCGCCAGCTCTACGGACTTTGCATTCCCTCCGAACGCAGCAGTCACCGGCTCGCCGAACAATGGCACCCGATCGGTCCCGTTGGCGTCATCTCGGCCTTCAACTTTCCCGTCGCGGTCTGGTGCTGGAACTCCGCGCTCGCATTCGTCTGCGGGGATTCGGTGGTCTGGAAGCCGTCGGAGAAGGCGCCGCTGACCGCATTGGCAGTCCAGGCGATCGTCGAAAGCGTGGTGAAGGGGTTCGGCGAGGAAGCGCCGAAGGGTCTCGCAAGCCTGCTCATCGGCGGACGCGAACTTGGCGAGCAGCTCGTCGACGATGCGCGTCTGCCGGTGATCTCGGCAACCGGTTCGACACGCATGGGCCGCTCCGTCGGCGAGCGCGTGGCGCGCCGTTTCGGCAAATCGATCCTCGAACTCGGCGGCAACAACGCCTCGATCGTCACCCCCTCGGCCGATCTCGAGCTGACGCTGCGGGCTGTCGCATTTGGTGCCATGGGCACCGCTGGTCAGCGCTGCAC
This sequence comes from Allosphingosinicella sp., assembly GCF_036570505.1. Taxonomy (GTDB): domain Bacteria; phylum Pseudomonadota; class Alphaproteobacteria; order Sphingomonadales; family Sphingomonadaceae; genus Allosphingosinicella. The sequence goes on from NZ_DATCYB010000005.1 coordinate 1,798, forward strand.
GACGATGCGCCGGCTCATTGTCCATTCGGACGTCTATGACCGGCTGGTCCCCAAGCTCATCGCAGTCTATCGCACCATCTCGATCGGCGATCCGCGCTCGCCGGACACGCTTGTCGGGCCGCTGATCGACGAGGACGCATTCACGGCCATGGAGCGGGCGCTCGATGCGGCCCGCGCTGCCGGGGGGCAAGTGCATGGCGGCGGACGGGTAGACGTGAACGGCCAGGGCTCCTTCTATGCCCGGCCCGCGCTCGTCGAGATGGATGGGCAGGCTGCGTGCGTCCGCGAAGAGACGTTCGCGCCCATTCTCTACGTCTTCAAATATGATAATCTGGATCAGGCGATCGCACTGCAGAATGACGTTCCGCAGGGCCTTTCCTCTTCTATCTTCGCGACGGACATGCGCGAGGTGGAGCAGTTCCTCTCGGCGTCAGGGTCCGATTGCGGGATCGCGGCCGTGAACATGGGCACCTCGGGCGCCGAAATCGGCGGCGCCTTCGGCGGCGAGAAGGAAACCGGCGGCGGCCGCGAATCCGGTTCCGACGCGTGGAAGGCCTATATGCGCCGCGCCACCAACACCATCAACTACTCCCGTGAGCTGCCGCTGGCGCAAGGCATCGTGTTCGACGTGGGGTGAGGTAATCCCAGTCCCTTCCGCTGTCATCGCCGGGCTTGACGTCCGCGCATGACAACGAGTCTGAACGGGAGCAACGCCTTCGCCGCGCCGCCGGGGATGCGGGTCACTCCGGCTCGGGCAGGTTCTCGATGAGATTGGTCGGGGCGGCCGGGGCGCTTACGGCGGGGACGGCCGGGATCGCTCCGGCAGCCCCGGCCGGGACGACCGCGGCCGGAATGCCCG
>NZ_DATCYB010000006.1:0-3998 GCF_036570505.1 Allosphingosinicella sp.
CGGCTCGGCTTCCTCGGCATCGCCGAGATCGTCGAGCGCACCCTCGAAGCCCATCCGGCGCTCCCGCTGGGCAGCCTGGAGGAGGTCGAGGCGGTCGACGCGGCGGCCCGGCGGACGGCCCGGGGCCTGCTTGAAGCGCGCGCGCCGGCTCCCTAAATCGGGAGAGGCGGCGGCCGCTAAGTCCTTTCCTTGTCAGCGCTGTTGCGCTATCTAGCTGGGATCGTTTGGGGGTGTTTCCGGGCCTGCCCGGGGCGCGGAAGCCGGGGCAGGGGCCGGCCGACAGAACCCTCCAGGGCGCGCCGGGAGCCGCCCGTCCATATCCTGATACACAACTCTAGGACAAAGCTCTAAGTCATGGATTTCTCTGGAGGACTCTACGGCTACGGGCTCCCGTTCCTGGCCGTGCTCACGGCCCTGGTGTTTGTCCACGAGCTGGGCCACTACCTGGTGGCCCGCTGGAACGGTGTGCGGGTCGAGGTGTTCTCCATCGGCTTCGGGCCGGAGCTCTTCGGCTGGAACGACAAGGCCGGCACCCGCTGGAAGTTCAGCCTGATTCCGCTCGGCGGCTACGTGAAGATGTTCGGCGACGCCAACGCCGCCAGCATGCCGGCGGAGGGCAGCGAGAGCATGAGCGAAGCGGAGCGCGCCGTCGCCTTCCCGCACAAGCGGCTCGGCCAGCGCGCCGCCATCGTCGCGGCGGGACCGATCGCCAATTTCATCTTCGCCATCGTGGTGCTGGCGGGCCTGTTCAGCATCGTCGGGCAGCCCTTCACGCCGGCGGTCATCGGCGAGGTGATCGAAGGCTCGGCCGCCGACGCCGCCGGCTTCCAGCCGGGCGACGAGGTGATCGCCGTCGACGGGCGGGCGGTCGCGCGCTTCGAGGAGCTGCAGCGCATCGTCGTCCTGCGTCCGGAGGAGACGATCAACTTCACGGTGCTGCGCGACGGCGCCGAGATCCGGCTGCAGGCGACTCTGGCGCGGGTGGTGCGCACCAATCACCTCGGCGAGGAGCACGAGGTCGGCCAGCTCGGCATCAGCCGCAGCGGCACCGGCTTCATCCGGCACGATCCGCTCACCTCGGTCTGGCAGGCGGCGCGCGAGACCTTCTCGATCATCGACCAGACCTTTACCGCCCTCGGCCAGATCGTCCGCGGCGAGCGCGGGACCGACGAGCTGGGCGGACCGATTCGCATCGCCGACATGTCGGGGCAGGCGGCCGAGATGGGCATCGCCACGCTCATCTACTTCGCCGCCGTGCTGTCGATCAACCTCGGCCTGATCAATCTTTTCCCAGTGCCGATGCTGGACGGCGGCCATCTGCTGTTCTACGCCATCGAGGCCGTGCGGGGGCGGCCGCTGGGGGAGCGCGCCCAAGAATACGGTTTTCGGATCGGGCTGGCTCTGGTATTGACGTTGATGGTCTTCGTGACCTGGAACGATCTTCTGCGGATCGACGGTTTAGTGAGTTTCGTCAAAGGCCTGGGCACCTGACAACGCCCCAGCGCCACGGGGGAAGGACAAAGGGACAGTGTTTCGCGGACGCTTGCTCGTCGTGGCTTTGGCATATCTGCTGTCCGGCGCAGCATGGCTTTCCCTCCCGCCGATCGCGCACGCCCAGTCGATCCTCTCGGGAGGACGCATCGCCGACATTCGCGTGGAAGGGACGCAGCGCATCGAGGCGGCGACCGTGCGCTCCTACATGCGGGTCAACCCCGGTGACCCCTTCGATCCGGTGCGCCTCGACGACTCCCTGAAGAACCTCTTCGCCACCGGTCTCTTCGCCGACGTGCGCCTGGAGCGCGACGGCGACACCCTGGTGGTCGTGGTGGCGGAAAACCCGATCGTCAACCGCATCGCCTTCGAGGGCAACGATCGCATCGACGACGACACCCTGGCGCAGGAGATCGAGCTGCGGCCGCGCGTGGTCTTCACGCGCACCAAGGTGCAGAGCGACACCCAGCGCATCCTGGAAATCTACCGCCGCTCCGGCCGCTTCGCGGCGACCGTCGAGCCGAAGGTCATCCAGCTCGAGCAGAACCGCGTCGACCTCGCCTTCGAGATCAACGAGGGACCGCTGACCTCGATCCGCTCGATCAATTTCATCGGCAACCGCGAGTACTCCGACTCGACCCTGCGCGACGAGGTCACCACCGTCGAGGCCTCGTTCTGGAACTTCTTCACCAGCGCGGACACCTACGATCCCGACCGCCTGACCTTCGACCGCGAGCTGCTGCGCCGCTTCTATCTCAACGAGGGCTACGCCGACTTCCGCGTGGTCTCCGTGGTGGCCGAGCTGACGCCGGACCAGCAGGACTTCATCGTCACCTTCACTGTGGAAGAGGGCCCGCGCTACCGCTTCGGCAAGATCGGGCTGCAGACGGGGCTGCGCAATCTCGATCCCGAGGTGCTGCGCGGCGAGGTGACGACGGAGGAAGGCGAGTGGTATGACGCCGGCGAGGTGGACACGACCATCGAGGCGCTGACCGATGCCGTCGGCAACCTCGGCTATGCCTTCGTCGACATCCGGCCGCGCGTGGAGCGCGACCGCGACAACCTCACCATCGATATCGTCTACGATATCCAGGAGGGTCCCAAGGTCTTCGTCGAGCGCATCGACATCGAGGGCAACACGCGCACGCTCGACCGCGTGATCCGGCGCGAGTTCCAGATCGTCGAGGGCGACGCCTTCAACACCTCGAAGCTGCGCCGCTCCCGCCAGCGGGTCCAGAACCTCGGCTTCTTCAAGACCGTGACGGTGGATAACGAGCAGGGCAGCGCGCCCGACCGCACCATCGTGAAGGTCGCGGTGGAGGAGCAATCCACCGGCGACGTCACCTTCGGCGCCGGCTTCTCGTCCGCCAACGGTCCCATCGGCAACATCGGCATTCGCGAGCGCAACCTGCTCGGGCGCGGCCAGGAGCTTCGGCTCGGCTTCACCCTGGCCGGCCAGGCCACCGAGCTCGACTTCAGCTTCACCGAACCCTATTTCCTCGGCCGCAACCTGGCCGCCGGCGTCGATCTCTACCGCATCACCAGCGATCGCGAGGATGAGAGCTCCTACGAGGAGGAACGCCTCGGCGGCTCGCTGCGCGGCGGCTTCAACATCACCGAAGAGCTGCGCAACGTGGTGCGCTACACGCTGGAGAATCGCAAGATCACGGACATCGACAGCGATGCCTCGCTGCTGGTCCGCTCGGAGGAAGGCACGACCCTGCGGTCGGGCATCAGCAACGAGCTGACCTACGACACACGCGATTCGCGCTTCGATCCCCACGAAGGATTCATCAGCAGCCTGCGCACCGAAGTCTTCGGCCTCGGCGGCGATGTCAGCTTCCTGCGCGGCATCGTCAGCGCCGGCTACTACCACCCGGTCTTCGAGGAATGGACCGTCAGCGTCCGCGGCAGCGGCGGCAGCATGGTCGGCATTGGCGAAGACACGCTGATCTCGGACCGCTTCTTCAAGGGTGGCGGAGACCCGCGCGGCTTCGAGTACGGCGGCATCGGCCCACGCGACCGCAATACCAACGACGCGCTCGGCGGCAAGAACTTCTACACCGGCACGGTGGAACTCGCCTTTCCCCTCGACCTGCCGTTCGATCTCGACATCCGCGGCCGCCTCTTCACCGACATCGGCGCAGCCTGGGGTTTCGACGACAACAGCATCCCGGTCGACGTCGAAGACTCCAGTGCGCCGCGCGTGACGGTCGGCACCGGCCTCTCATGGAATTCGCCTTTCGGTCCGGTCGAGGTCGATCTCGGCCTGGCCGTCATCAAGGAGGATTTCGACGAGACCGAAATATTCAGCTTCAGCTTCGGAACGCAGTTCTAGATCGAATGAGATGGCTTCGCCGCTGGTCGCCAAGCCTTGCCGCATCCCTGGTCGTGATCGCGGTGACGGCGGCGCCCGCGCCGGCGCGGGCCCAGCTCGAGGCGCCCGTCATCGGCGTCATCGACGTCCAGGGCGTGCTGCGGGCCTCGACGGCGGTCCAGGCGCTCTC
>NZ_DATCYB010000007.1:0-15252 GCF_036570505.1 Allosphingosinicella sp.
GCAGACGTTCAAATGAGGAGGCTGAGACGATGTGTGACACGATGTCACACATTCGAGGCCGGCGGCCGGATGACGACCGATGATCCGTCGTCAGCCATCCAATGGCCCCTTAAACCGTTTTAAGTGGGTTTAAGAGGCCGGTTGGACGATTTTTCGCACCCTCGGGCCAGGAGGCTCTTTGAGCGTGTTCTACGCGGCCTGGGCGGCACCGCTGTCCGACTCTTGGGAGAGCCGGTGTAAAAGGTGTGTGGCCTCTTCCATGCGCCTTTCGGCGTTCTCTCCGAAGAGCTCAATGGCCTTGCCTAGAGCGAATGTCTGATCCGCAGCATGTTCGTCGCGGCTGCTGACGTTGTCCCGCACGAGCATCGCGAGGTGCCGGCAGTGCATTGCAAACGAGTGGGCGTCGTGCAGCAGGAGGTCGACCTCGCGGAGAAGGTTGGCAGGCGTGTCTATTTCCTGGTTCATTCTCATCATTTTCCCCTTCTCAGTTGTGCAGGATTGTTAGGCTGGCAGCAGTTCGCGCACGACGTCTGCGGTAACTTTGCCCTCGGGGGCCTCCCGGCGGCAAATGTCGAGCAGGCGTTCCGCCTGGCGAAGATCGCGTTTGATGCGTGCTTGGCTGAAATAAGCTACGAACTCGCGCAGCGCTCCCGCGTCGGTGACGCCTCTCGATTGGGCGAACAGCGTTAGATCGGTATCGTTGATGTGAGTGTAGGCCAAGGGCACTTCAAACAATAGACGACTGCGAACCGCACCCGACAAAACGCTTTCGCCGCCAAGACTCTCCGCCAGGGCGAATTCGTTGTTGCCGACGAAGATGAGGCCTACGGGGAATGGAGTGGTGGTGCGATCGTGGTCATTCCAGAAGCGCAGAAGGTCGATGGCTTCTTTCGACAGATATTGAGCCTCATCGAAAATGAAGGTGAACCTGGGCGGGTTAGGCCACGCTTCCGCGTCGTAAGCGTTGTAGAGGAAAAGTTCCGAAAGCAGCGAGAAAATCATAGAGCGTAGCGTCCAGGTCGCGTTGCTTAGCTGGGTGCCAAGCGGTCTATCGTGCAGACGCCGCAATTCCTCGACGACCCGTTGCATCACACCGCCGGCGGTTGCCCCGCGCTTTGTCGCGCCAGGCTCAACCTTGACTACGGCGCACTCGCATTCGTGCCTTCCGGCGAAGGCGTCGATCGCCGTCGTCTTCCCAATGCCCCAAGGTCCGGAAATGACTGAGATTCCGCACTCCTGATGCGTCAGCTCCATTCGCGACAGCATGAGGCGCGCGACTGTGGTATCGACGAACGGCAGGGCGTTAGTTCCGGTTCGCAAGGTATTTCTCCAGGCGTTCGGTTTCGGCGAGTTGGCGAGCGATGAGGCGTTGCTCGGCGGTCGGCTGTTCGGCACGCTTCGCTTCCGCCGCGATACGTGCACCGGCAAAGCGTTCGGCTTCAGGCGACAGCATTACGTCGATTAAGGGGGCCGGCGCCGCTGCCGTGGGAAGCCTTGTGACCCGTTCGCGCACATTTGCCAGCGGATCGACCCGGTTGGCTTCTGTCCTGAGCTGGCGCACCGCCTGGTTCCGGCGCTTCTGCAAGCGGCTCGTTTCGACGGCTCCCGAGATGTCGCCTGGTAGGGTCAGCATTTCGGGTTCGAGACCTACCCAGCCGACACCAGGAAGGTCTGCGAGCGGCCAAGCTGAGCGCCGATACGGCTTGACGACACGGACTCGCCGCCCCGTGAACGCCGCCAACTCCGGGTGGCGAAATCGATCTGGACCGATGGTGATCACGCCGCGATCGATCTTCCGTTCGCCGAGTTGCTTGGCAAAGGCGCAATCGAGCGCGAGAGGATCGACGGAGACCGGCCTCCATCCGTTGACGACGTGATCGCGGTAGATTTGCATCGGGCTCCGGCCGGCAAAGGGACCGGTGCGGATTGCGAATTCTTGGAAGTCGGTCAGGCGAAGGAAGAATTCTTCTTCAAACGTCTCAACCGGACCGGCGTAGGGATTCGCCGCCTTACCCACGCGCTGGACCTTTTTGTCCATGCGATTTGAGCCGGTCCAACCGTCCATGAGTGACACGACGTGGCGGTCGATTACCGAGAACTTGCTCTCGATGGGCTTGGAGGCACCGGAGTAGGGACGTGCCTTAATGATGACCCGCGCGCCTTCGTCGTTGATCAACTTGAGAGCTTCGCGGATCAGCTCGAAATGCGCGTATTCTGACCCGTTGTCGTAGTAGAGCTGTTGCGGGAAGCCCCAATCCGGGTCCCGCACCATGTCCAGGAATGCATCTGTCACATGCTCCTGCCGGACGCCTTCTCCCTTGGCCAACAGGATGATCCGGCCGAACAGGCGGCTCGTGCCGGTGTCCAGGAAGCCGAGTAGCTTAGGATAGGCGAGCGAGCCATCCGGACGCGACAACACGCAATCAAGCGGCTTCACGTCCATGACGATCTGCTCCATCGGCAGGAGCTTCGAGTTGTCGCGGCGGATGCGGGGCTTCGCGTCGTCATGGCGCTTCGCGTCGTTTTTCATCGTGTCCACCGCGCTATGGAAGCGCAGGTCCTCCACCCGTCTCCGCGAGATCGTGAAGGCGCTTCGAGGCACATCAAAGCCGCGAGCCCGGCATTCCCGTCGCAGTGAGGTCAGTGCTTCCAACCGAACCCGCTTCCATCCGGCACGCTGAACGGGCGACTGCCACCACCCCGCCAGTTCGCGTGTCAGCCAATCTGAGAGGCTTTCGAGCGCCTCTTGATCATGACCCGCCGCGCGAAAATACTTGTCGAACTGGCGGGAGACCCACACGCGCGGCTGGCCGGCATCCGCGGGCTTCTTGCGGCCGAGCGCGTCGTGATCCCAGCCATGATGCTCGCACTGTTTTACCCACCGCTGTAGGGTCCGGATCGGCACGTCGTGATGAAGACTCGCCTGTCGGATGGCCTGCGCCCGCTCCGGAGTGCCTCTTCCGGTCGGCGCAATCAGCCGGAGCGCCGCATGGCGCCGGCGCTCCGCCGCGGCCTGATTGGGCGCGGCGATGAACTTCGGCGGCAGCCGCGCGGGGGCAACGATTGCTTGACTGTTGGCCTCACCGCAGTCGGCTCTAAATGCCTCCTGAACGTCCTCTGAGAGGCTGCTAAGTAGCACCTCATACCGAACCCCAGAGCGACCACCTCGCCCTTCCACCTGACGGACTATCAATCCGCCCGTCGACTCGACGAGCGCCCGACGAACGCGTTTCCGTGCTGCCTGGGGCGTTATGTCCAGCAGCGAGGCGAACTCGCCGACGCTCAGCCATCCTTGTGAGGACTTCACGCGGCAACTCGCGAGCTGGCGTTGAGGATGCGATCCCGAAGCGCAATGGCTGCTGGCCCGGACTGCTTGCCTTGGAGAACCCGCCAGGCGCGCGCCGGGTCAACATTGTTTCGGCGACACCATGCGCCAAGCGTTGAACCGTTCATGATGAAGGCAGCACGAACCGCTTGCAAAACGTTCGGCTGTGCCGGACTGTTCACTGTCATGGGCCACCCTCAAAAAGCTTCAGCACGGCCAGTTGCGATCAATGCAAACTATTTGTCAATATGGTTTGCACAACATTGGCCGGAAGGTGAGGCTGAGGTGACCGCCTTTTTGTCCAGTGCTGCAAAGGCATTGGGCGGTAGAGAGGCGGACCTGGCGCGCTATATGGGAGTGTCTCGACCCACGCTTTCGAGCTGGAAGACGCGAGGCGCGATCCCCGAATCGCACACGACCTGGTTCTTCGATGAGTTCCCGTATGCGGTGCTTTCCAACACCGCCCCGGCGCCAGGCGATGATCTAAGGCATGCCGGTCTAATCCCCGTTCTTCACTTGCTTAAGGCAACATCCTTCAACCCGTTTGGGTTGCCCCAGGAGCAGTTGGAGGACGCCGCTGTCGAGCTGATCCAGCGTCACCTCCCTGGCCTCGCCCGACTGGCCCTCTTCGTCCAACACCAACTTCGCTTCGAAGAGTGGGTTGGCCAGGATCTTGAAAGGTTCACTGCCGAGGTTCTGCACGGCTTCCTTAAGGTGCTGTCGCCTCGGCTGCTGCGTGGCAGAGCGGTTTCCCAATAGGTTTCCCAATCGATGGCGGACTTCGCGCAAAACCTCGGGAATCCGCGATGTTGCGAATTGGGAAACCGCTAACCATTAGAGATTGGCGCGCAGGATGCAGGGAAGTGCCGGATTTCGGCCGAAACCGGCTATGTGGATGGCGGCATTGGGAAACCACGCGCCGCGCCAATCTCTATGGGCCGCTCCACTAACCCTCGCAGGTCTAAGCACCGACGTCTTGTGTTGCGTGAATGCAACACTACATCGCGCCTGACCATCAGAAGGGGCCATCATGAACCTCGAGAAATTCACCGATCGGGCACGAGGATTCCTCCAGTCGGCGCAGACCGTCGCGGTGCGCATGAACCATCAGCGGATTGCTCCCGTGCATTTGCTGAAGGCGCTGCTCGAGGACGAACAGGGCATGGCCTCGGGCCTCATAGCCCGCGCCGGTGGCAGCGCGCAGGCGGCGCTGCGCGAAACCGACGACGCGCTTGCCAAGGTGCCGGCAGTGTCGGGCAGCGGCGCCACCGCCGCGCCGGCACTGGATGGCGAAATCATCCGCGTCCTCGACCAGGCCGAGCAGATCGCCAACAAGGCGGGGGACAGCTATGTCACCGTCGAGCGGCTTCTGCTGGCCCTCGCCATGTCCAAGACCGATGCGGGCAAGGCGCTCACCGATGCCGGCGTGATACCGGAGGGGTTGAATGCAGCGATCAACGCGCTGCGCGGCGGGCGGACGGCGGATACCGCGTCGGCCGAGGACCGCTACGACGCGCTCAAGAAGTTCGCGCGCGACCTGACGCAGGCGGCACGGGATGGGAAGCTCGACCCCGTGATCGGCCGCGACGAGGAGATCAGGCGGACGATTCAGATCCTCGCCCGGCGCACCAAGAACAACCCGGTGCTCATCGGCGACCCCGGCGTCGGCAAGACGGCGATCGCCGAGGGGCTGGCGCTGCGCATCGCCAATGGCGACGTGCCCGATACCTTGAAGGACCGGCGGCTGATGGCGCTCGACCTGGGCAGCCTGATCGCCGGCGCCAAATATCGCGGCGAGTTCGAGGAGCGCCTGAAGGGCGTGCTCGACGAGGTCCGCCAGGCCGAGGGCGAGATCGTCCTCTTCATCGACGAGATGCACACGCTGATCGGCGCCGGCAAGGGCGAGGGCGCGATGGACGCTTCGAACCTCCTGAAGCCGGCGCTGGCGCGGGGCGAGCTGCACTGCATCGGCGCGACCACGCTCGACGAATATCGAAAGCACGTCGAGAAGGACCCGGCGCTGCAGCGGCGCTTCCAGCCGGTCTTCATCGGCGAGCCGACCGTGGAGGACACGATCTCGATCCTGCGCGGATTGAAAGAGAAATACGAGCTGCACCACGGCGTGCGCATCACCGACGCGGCACTGGTCGCGGCTGCGACGCTCAGCAACCGCTACATCACCGACCGCTTCCTGCCCGACAAGGCGATCGACCTGATGGACGAGGCCGCCTCGCGCCTGCGCATGGAGGTCGAATCCAAGCCGGAGGAGATCGAGGCGCTCGACCGGCGGATCATCCAGCTCAAGATCGAACGCGAGGCGCTGAAGAAGGAGAGCGACAAGGCGTCGAAGGATCGGCTCGCGACCCTGGAAAGCGAGCTCGCCAATCTCGAACAGCAGTCGGCCGAACTGACGGGACGCTGGCAGGCCGAAAAGGACAAGATCGCCGGGGAATCGAAACTGAAGGAGCAGCTCGACGCGGCCCGGCTGGAGCTGGAGCAGGCGCAGCGCGCCGGCGATCTCGCCAAGGCCGGCGAGCTGGCCTACGGCACGATCCCGACGCTGGAAAAGCGGCTCGCCGACGCTGAGGCCGCGAGCGAAGGCGCGATGCTGCGCGAGGAAGTGACCAGTGAGGACATCGCCTCGATCGTCTCGCGCTGGACGGGCATCCCGGTCGACAAGATGCTGGCGGGCGAGCGCGAGAAGCTGCTCCAGATGGAGGCGCAACTGGGCAAGCGCGTGATCGGCCAGGAGGATGCGGTGAAGGCCGTCTCCGCCGCCGTCCGCCGCTCACGCGCGGGCCTTCAGGACCCGAACCGTCCGCTGGGTTCCTTCCTGTTCCTCGGACCCACCGGCGTCGGCAAGACCGAACTCACCAAGGCGCTCGCCGAGTTCCTGTTCGACGATTCGAGCGCGATGGTGCGGATCGACATGTCGGAATTCATGGAAAAGCACAGCGTTGCCCGACTGATCGGCGCGCCTCCCGGCTATGTCGGCTATGAGGAAGGCGGCGTCCTGACCGAGGCGGTGCGGCGGCGGCCCTATCAGGTCGTGCTGTTCGACGAGGTCGAGAAGGCGCATTCGGACGTGTTCAACATCCTCCTCCAGGTGCTCGACGACGGCCGCCTCACCGACGGCCAGGGGCATGTGGTGGACTTCTCCAACACGATCATCATCCTGACCTCGAACCTCGGCAGCCAGTATCTGTCATCGATGACGGAGGGGCAGAGCGTGGAGGATATCGAGCCGCAGGTTATGGAGGTAGTGCGCGGCCATTTCCGGCCGGAGTTCCTCAACCGCCTGGATGAGATCATCCTGTTCCACCGCCTAGGCCAGGATCATATGGGCCCCATCGTCGACATCCAGGTCGGCCGCGTCCAAAAACTGCTGGCCGACCGCAAGATCAAGCTGGACCTGACCGACGGCGCCCGCGCCTGGCTCGGCCGGGTCGGCTACGACCCCGTCTATGGCGCCCGCCCGCTGAAGCGCGCGGTGCAGAAATACCTCCAGGACCCGCTGGCGGACGCCATCCTCAAAGGCGAGGTGCCGGATGGATCGACGGTTCGGGTGGAGGAAGGAGACGGAAAGCTGCTGCTGACAACTATCCAGTAGACGGGTTCTTCATTCCCGACCGTCCGATAGTGGCGCACGGCGCTTTTCCAGAAGCTGCTGGGTCTTCTCGGAGAGGCGCCTTGTGTCCTCGATGCTGGCGCGCAGAGAAGCCTGGGCCTGCTCGATCTCGCGCAGGCGATCGTCCTCGAACTTGATACTCATATTGATGCAGCCCCCTACGAGGTTGGGCCATTAACCTCAATCGGCCGGCCTTGGTTCCTCCGCCCGCCGCGTTTCCGGAACGAAATCGGGTGAAGCGAGTCCTCTACTGGGAGCAGGGTCCGGGCGCTGGAATCCCAACCGCTAGCGCCGCGGACGCGCGACGTCGAAGGCGACGCTTAGCCGCTCGCCTTCCTCGAAGGGCACGGTCCCGTGCCACATGGTGGAGGGGAAGAGGACCAGGCGGCCGGGCTTCGGTTCGACCATCCGTGTCGGCTCGAGGTCGAGCTTCAGCTCCGATTGCGCGCCGAATTGCAGCCAGCCCGCCGGCGGCGGCCCTCGCTCCGCGTCGTCCGGTAGCGAGATATAAAGTGCCGAACTAATCCAGCCGGCCGGGTGGATGTGGCTGGAATGATGCCCCTGCCGCGGCAGCCGCACCGACCACGAGCCGGCAAAGCGAACCGGCCCTTCGCGCGCCAAGCCGAGGAACGGATGAGAGGCGTCGAACGGCGGCAGCTCGGCGATATAGCGTTCGACCGTCCGTACGATCGCCGCCCGCAATTTCTGGATCTCCGGTTCGATCCGCCGGAACAATATCCCGTCCGTCTGGGTGCCGCCGCGCACCGACTGCTCCAGCGGCTGATGCGTTGCATTATGGAGCGAGCGGAGCACCTCGGCGAGGCGGCCGAGCGCCGGCTGCAGCTCTTCGATATCGAATTGGCCGATCAGGCGCGGATCCCCCTCCAGCCACGTCCAGCGCTTGTCGTCTCTCATCCGCCAGGCAAGCGACACATAAGGCCACATTAGCTCCGCCTCCGGACCTTCGGTCCAGCGCTCGGCCACCGCCGCCGCTTCCTCCGGGCGACGTGAGCGGAGGAGGTGGCGAACGTGGCGGACCGCAAGGAGGATGTGGTCGATCGTAAGAGCCGAGAACAGCCGATCCGCCGCCGCGACATCGCCGATCTCGTCGAGGCATATCGCCTCGTTGATGTCGAACACCGGATGCGGGCCGACCGCGGCGCGTCCCCGCGCGATCGCATCCAGCGCCTTGCCGAACTGTTCGGCGTGCATGAGCTTGGAGATAAGTTCACGCCATAACCTGATGTCGCGAGGCGCTGTGGCAAGGGCGCGCTCATAGCCTCTCGTGAACCCGTCCCGGTCGCCCACCAGCCAGTAGAGCCGCGCCAGAAAGGCGTGGCCTGGCAGCCATCCCGGATGCGCTTCCACCGCCGCCTCGACATCCAAGGCAACCGTGTCCGGACCGGCCTCGGCCAGCAGGGCGGCGGATCTCCCCAGCAGGACGTTCCCCTTGGTTGGGTCCAGCCTCAGCGCCCTGTCGAATAGCCTGGTCGCGGGAAGCCCTGCTTCGAACGCCGCCTGAGCCAGGCCGTGGGCGATCAGCGCATCATTGGGAGCCAGCGAGGCGGCGTGTCGAAAGGCGGCCGTCGCCGGCTCCAGCCGATCGAGAGCACGATAGAGGAGCCCCATCACCTGCCACAGACGTGGATGCCTGGGAAAGGCTCGCGCCGCCGCTTCGACGCGCAGCAACACCTGGGCCTCCGTTCCGTCCTTCAGCGCGGCGAGACCGAGGTTGGCCGCGGCATCGGGATCGAGAGCCGTTGCGGCCGGCCGGATCGTGACGGAGCCGGACACTAGACCGACTCCCCGATGCCGGCGTCGCTCGCCGCCATCGCCGCCGCCACCGCCTCGCGCTCCAGCGGCGAGAGGCCGGGGTGCCAACAATCGACGATCAGGATGACGCGAAGCGCGTCGCTGTCGTTGGCCGCCTCATGTTCGATCGTGTCGTCGAACACCCAGGCCGCGCCGCGCTTCCACTCGCGGGTCTCCGCCCCGACGCGAAACCAGCAGCCGTCGGGCACGATGAGCGGAAGATGGCAGACGAGACGCGTGTTGGCGACGCCGGTATGGGGCGGGATGTGCTTGCCCGGTGCCAGCAGGGAAAACATGGCGTTGGGCGTCCGCTCGGAGATGCGTGGCTGGGGGATCGCGGCGATCGCCGCCATGGTTCGCGGGCAATGACTCGCATTGGCCTCGATCCGGTGGCCGTTCTGCAGCAGATGGATCGCCGTCCAGTCGCGCGACTGGTTGAGGGCCTTCCACTGCCGCAGCGGCAGGTCCTCCGAATATTGGATATAGGGCACGAGCTCCGCCCGCTGCGCGTTCACCACCGCCTCGAATTCATCGGCGATCGCGTCGGTCGCCGCCTCAAGGCCTTCCAGCCAGGGAAAGTCTTCCCGGTCATGAAACTCGCGCTCGACGAGGCCGGGATAATGGAAATGGGTCGGTTCGGAATGATAGGGGTGGGTGACACGCGCGATGTTGGTCCGGAATCGAGCTATCCGAGCCGCCTCGGCGGGGGTGGCCTGCTCGCCTATCGCCGCGGTCGCATCCGCGAGCCGTTGCTGGGTATCGGCGACGAAGAGGGCATATTGCGCTTCGGCATGCGCCACCGTCGCCGCGAGATGGGGCGGTATCGGATCGGGCCGCTGCGCCAGCGCCTCGCCGTAAGCCTCCCGGGCCCGCGCTCCGAAGCCCGCGCGTTCGAGCAGGCTCGCCCTCAGGAGGCGGGCAACGAAATCATAGGGATCGGCCCTGAGCGCACCCGAGACCGCCTCCAGGGCCGCATCGACGTCGCCCGCCGCGCGGCACATGGCGGCGAGCTTCATCCAGCCCTCCAGCCGATCCGGCGCTTCGGCCACGGCGCGCTGAAGCAGCGCGCGCGCCGACCCGAAATCCTTTCGGGCGGCGGCCGCGTCCGCTTCGAGTTCGCTTGCCGTTGGCGGGCCGGTCATGGCGCCCTCATATCGGGCGGGGCCCAAAAAGAAAATGGCGGGCCCCGAGGGACCCGCCATCAAGTTCAACACTGTCCTTCGACTTAGAAGTCGAGCGTGATGCCGGCGTAGATGTAGCGGCCAGCCACGTCATACACCTGGGCGTAGGTGTTGGCGCAGACGACGGCCGGGCAAGCCTGCGAACCAGCCAGCGGCGGGTTGCTGTCGAACACGTTGTTGACGCCGAGCCGGAAGTTATAGTTGTCCATCACGCGGAACGTCGCCGCCAGATCGATGTAGTTCATCGCCCTCAGCTTATCATGCGCAGGCTGCGAGGTTCCTTCCAGTGCCGGCTGGCTGCTGGTCGTATCCTGCTTGACGCTGCCGAAGTGGCGCCACTGGACGGACAGGCCGATGTCACTCGGAGTCGTCCAGGTGACACGCGCCTTGTGACGATATTCGGGGTTCGGCGTGCCGCAGACGTTGCCGTAGAGGCCGACGCAGTCAAAGGGCTCGTTGATACCATCGTCGGTGATCAGCTCGTTGAGCCAGGTGCCGACGATGCTGGCGCTGAGCGAGCCCATCGAGCCCAGCTCAGTCCCGTAGCTGACGTTGAAGTCGATGCCCGTGGTCGAAAGGCTGCCGATGTTCTGGTTGGTAGCCTCGACGAAACCCGTATTTCCGATCCACAGCGAACCACGCGTGTCGCGGTGAATCAGGCTGCAGAGAAATGGATCGCCTGTGTCGATGCAGGTCTCAATGGTCACGTCCGGGTTGAGGATCGAGATCGCGCCATCGAGCGTGATGTCGAAATAATCAACCGTCGCCGCAAACCCGGGCAGGAATGTCGGCGTCAGCACGACACCCACCGTGTAGGTATCCGCCACTTCCGGATCCAGGTCCGGATTGCCGCCGACCAACCCATTATACTGGGCGGCCGGGTTTTCGGGAATGTTGCCGTACTGAGCCGCGGTTACGCCGGTAAGGGCGCATTGAGCCTGAGTGGCATCGGGAACGCCGTCGCAAGGATCGAAAGTACCGACGAGCACGACGTTCTGCGGCGAGAACAGCTCGACCACGTTCGGCGCGCGAACGGCGCGGTTGTAGCCGCCGCGGAGCCGGATATCCCGGGTCGGGGCAAGCTCGGCCTCGATCTTGTAGGTGTCGGTGTTGACGCCCGTTGAATAGTCCGAATAGCGATAGCCCGCATTGATCAGGAATTCTTCGATGAAGCTGTCCTGGATGATCGGGATACGAACTTCGCCGAAGAGTTCCTTGACGTCGAACGAACCACTGATCGGCGTCGAGGCGCCGCCCGAGCCTGCAAGGTCGCCTTCCTGCGACGGACGGTCAGGCAGGAAGTCCAGGGACTCCTTGCGATATTCCGTGCCGACGTTGATGCCGACGCCGTCATTGGCCCAGGGGAAGCGAACGCCGTGCTGACCGAGATCACCGGTAATCGATGCGTTGAAGACGCTCTCTTCGGTGATGCCGCGCGTGATGGCGGGCGTCTGGAGATAAGCGAGAGACGCCGGGTTAACCGAACCGAACGAGAAAAAGTCGTAGGGAACGCATCCGTCGGCGGTTCCTGCCAGAACCGAACGGCAGACCGGCGCGCCGGTGTCCGGATCGGTAACGACGTCAAGAGCCCGACCGATGCGCTGGACCGAGAAGTCGTTGCGCGAAATGCTCGGGTTGGTGACGCGGCCGAACTGGTAGTAGGCGTCGTAGGACCAGGCCGGGCTCAGATCACCGCGGACACCGCCGACGATGCGGAAATCGGTGTGCTGGATGTCGCTGACGCGACCACCGCCCTCGACATTGCGACGGCCCGGATAAACGACCGCACGGTTGAAGTCGGCGAGGCCGGGCACGCCGCCCGGGAACACGGTCGCGCGCTCGTCAATATTCGGCGTCGTCGGATCGTCAACTGCGGTTTCGTCGAAGCCGACCAGGTTTTCCGGGGTGCAGATAACAGAAACCTGCTGCGCCGAAAGCAACGGATTGTCACAGTTGATGAAACCGGTGTTAAAGAAGATGCCCGACGGCGCGATCTGCGCCAACGTGCGATCGTCCATGAACATCACTTCGAGGTACGGCTCGACCGCTGTGCTGATCTCGTAGTTGGCGAAGGCGCCGAGCACATAACGCTCGTCCGGACGCTGGAAGTGGTTGTACGGTCCAAAGTTGAACGGCGGGTTGGTCGCCGCGGTCGACGGGATGAACGTGCCGTTCGGGCCGACCGTGAAGTTGCCGACGTTGGTGATGAACGTGCCGAGCGCAGTGGTGCCCGAACCGCTGCAGCTGAAGGCGTCGGTGTCGCTCGCCGCGGCGAGAGTGCAAGCACCATAGTCGCGGTCGCGCTGCAGGATCTGGTTGATCTTGCGATAGCCGGCATAGGCGGTGACGTGGCCGCGGCCGTCGTCGAAGCCGGCGCCGATCACGCCCGTGACGTCGAAGGTGCCGCCGTCAACGACGTTGCCGGTCGGATAGGGAAAGCGCGTCGCGTCGAGAGCGTCGGTGACCCGGCTGCCTGCATCGTTATTATGCTGGTAGAAGGAATATTGGCTGTCGAGCCGGAAGCCCTCGAAATCGGTGTCGAGGATGAAGTTGACAACGCCCGAGATCGCGTCCGAACCATAGACCGACGAGGCACCGCCGGTCAGCACGTCGATCCGGTCAACGAGCGCGGCCGGAATGATGTTGATGTCGGCGGCCGAAGAGCCGGTGTCGCCCGGCAGCAGACGGCGGCCGTTCACCAGCACCAGGGTGCGCTGCGCACCGAGGCCGCGAAGGTTGATGGTCGCGGTGCCGGACGCGCCGTTGGCGATATTGCCGCCCTGGCCGGCGAAGACCTGCGGCAGCGAGTTGATGAGGTCTTCCGTCCGGGTGATGCCCTGGAGCTTCACTTCCTGGCTGTTGACGACGGTGACCGGGCTGGCGCCCTCGAGCTGGGGACGGGCGATACGCGAACCGGTGACGATGATGGCATCGCCCGTGGCCGCTTCGTCAGCCGCGATCTCAGCCTGGTCAGCGACCGAGGACGCGCCAGTGACGGATGCATTCGGCTCCTCGGCTTCCTGCGCCCAGGCCGGCGTGGCGAGGCTCGCCGCGCCGAGAATGATGGTCGACGCCAAGAGGCGCTGACGGAAATTGGATTGCATATTAAGTCCCCTAGCAAGCGACGGCGCGCCGTCTAAAAACTCCCAGAAACCGGCGGAATAGGGCATTGGCCCGCCCCCCGCAGATCGCAAAAACGGCCCAAAAAGCACGTCTTCGATGTCAGGCTTTATGACAGTAGGCGAAGCCGAAGCAACGGAAAGGGTGCACCTTGAGGCGATATCCGGGGCGAATGTAGCAATTTGGTCACAGTCCGAATCCGCATCGGCCATGGCCCGCCCCGCGCCGGATATGCCCGCAGCCGCTTGCCAGCGGGCGGGCGGTGACTCTACGATGCGGCGAAAGTTGGGAGGACCTTCGATGCATTACGGCCACAGGATCGCCATCGCCGCTTCAGCCCTCGCTCTCGCCGCGCCCCTGCCGGCGGCCGCACAGGAGAAGGACCCCCCGCGCTCGGCGGCCCTCAAGAAGCTGGTGGACTGCCGGTCGATCGGCGACGCGGCGGAACGGCTTGCCTGCTTCGACCGCGAAGTGGCGGCTGTCGACGCGGCGGAGGCGGCGAACAAGTTGGTCGTCGTGGACCGCGAGCAGATCCGCAAGACGCGGCGGACCCTGTTCGGGCTGGCGCTGCCCGATCTCGGTATCTTCGGAGGCGGCGACGATGAAGGGGAAGAAGAGGGCGTCTCGAGGATCGAAAGCACGATCAAGAACGTCACACGCGGCTCCTACGGCCGCTGGATCATGACGCTCGAGGACGGTGCGGTCTGGGCCCAGACCGACGACCGCAATCTTCCGCGCTGGCCCAAGGCCGGCCAGCCGATCGTGATCAAGCGCGCCGCGCTCGGCTCCTTCATGGCCAATGTGAACGAGCAGAACGGGATTCGCGTCGAGCGCCTTCGCTAAGCTCCCATCATCGGGCCCGCTAGCAACAGTGGATCCAGCCTCGCCTCGTTCCATTTGAGGCTCCAGTGAAGGTGCGGGCCGGTCGCCCGGCCGGTGGCGCCGACCGTGCCGATGAGTTGCCCCTGCCGTACCGCCTGGCCGGCTCGCACGGCGACCGTAGCGAGATGGAGGAAGGCGCTGTTGAGGCCCATGCCGTGGTCGACGATGACGAGATTGCCCTCCAGGCTGAACATCGGCGGCCCGGCCAGGACGACGACGCCGTCGGCCGGGGCGACGACCGAAGCGCCGGCCCCCGGCGCGATGTCGATGCCGCTGTGATAGGAGCCCGGCTCGCCGCGATAGATTCGCTGAGCGCCGAAGCGGCCGCTGATTCGGCCGGTGACCGGCCAGATGAAATCCTGCCGCCAGCCCTCCGTCTGGGATCGGGCGGCGCGGGCGGCGTTGATTCGAGCGACCTCGCGCTCGCGGATGCGAAGGAATTCCTCGCTGGACCGCCCCTGACGAAGCGCGGCGTCGACATGCTCGATGTCCCAGGCCCGGGGCGCGATGGCGAGGTCGCGTCGCACCGAGCGGCCGTCGACGAGCGTCGCCACGAGGACGGCGGTCGCGGATTGATCGCGATCGAAGCCGAGCAGGAATCGTCCGTCGTCGCCAAATGGGACGGGCTCTTCGTCGAGGGTCAGGCGCGCGGTTCCGCCCGGCGCGGTACCGAGGACGACGCCGCCTTGGGAGAAGGCGCCGTCAAGGATGAAACCCGGCCGCGCAAGTTCGGCGATCGCGGCGGCCCGCTCTTTCGGAGCCGGGGCCGGAGCGGCGGGCGACGGCGGCGCGGAAGGGACGCAGCTTGCGAGGAACAGGGAAGCGAGGAGGCGGACGTAACGCCGCCTCATCCGCGCGCTTCAGCCTCGTTCGAAGCCTCGGCGTCGGCATAGGCCTCCTGCCGGTCGATGCTCCAGTATCGCAGCTTGTCCAGGGGGATGGGCTTGCCGGTCACGGCGCAGACGACATGATCGCCGGGGCTCAGCATCCGGAACGTTCCCGCCATGTAATGGAGCCTGGCGGGGCGGGTCTTGTTGGACATCAGCATCGGTTCGACTCCATCACAGCAGCTTGGGTTGATCGGGCTTGGGCGCCGAATAGGATCCCCGGCGCGTTCGCTCAACCCCGTCAACGGTGGCGTCGACCGGGCCATCTCCGAACACCAGCCGCAGCCGGCCGGCATCCCTGGCAGCGGCCGACGAGACGAGGGTGCGGCCTTGCCGGTCCTCGATCCGCGCATAACCGCGTTGCAGCGGTCGGTTCGGGTGCGCCAGCTGGGCAAGGCGCCACAGCGATTCGAGCCG
>NZ_DATCYB010000008.1:0-3682 GCF_036570505.1 Allosphingosinicella sp.
CGCACCGCGGGCAGTACCAGCATCGATTTCCGAGCCCATTGGTGTTCTCGGACGGGATGCTGCCGCGTCCGATGATGAGATATTCGCCATCGTCAGCGAGGTCATCGCCCGCATCGATATAGGGAACGACGAAGCTGTCGCCGTCGACGATCCGCCGGATGCGCGCGCCGTTCAGCCCGCCCTTGGCGTAGCCGGCATTTTCGAGAAGCAACCTGAGGCGCGACACATCGCCATAGAGGCTGGTGTAGATCTTGCGCTCGGGCCACACCACGCTGCGCGCCCGGGCATCGTCACGAGGTCCGATATAGGCGATGGCCGTATCGGGACCGGCATAGACGCGCGTCGGGTGACAGAAGCTGTCGAACTCGCTTGCGTCATGCGCCATGCAGCTACCGGGACCGCCGACATAGACATCTTCGATCTCATCGGCATCCTGGGTGATCTTGAGCGCATCTTCCTCGAGCTGCACCGAGAGCCGGGCGCACCAGCCCTCGATCGCATTGTTGTCGAGATGAGCCGAGAAGAAGCGATGGAGGTAGCGGCCGGGTGACATCACGAGCTGGCGGTCGATCTGGCCCTTGGCGGCATTTTCGGTGAAGGCGATCTTGCCGGCCTGCTCGGTCGAGACATGGCAGAAATGCTCGTCGTGCTTTTCCCGGTACCAGGGCTCGTCGTGCCAGGGCGTCGGCGCATAGCTGCCGTCGGCGAAGCGCAGCTTCTCGCGGACCGGCCAGTCGACATCGCCGATATCGGCGCCGGCAAGCGCGATACGAAGCTGCACATCGGGCGCGCGGAGGAGCAGTTGCTTCCGCGCTGCTTCGGCTTCCTCGAAGGAGGGCCAGAGATATTGCTGGTCGCCGTTGGGCGCGAAAATGAATTCGATCGTGATCGGCCGCCACTCGGCTTCCGAGTGCGGACACAAGATTTGGAACTGTGCCATGGACATGACTCCACGCAGCCGCGCGCGTCCCCCGGAGCGGAGGCGCGGGCTGGATTGTTGGGAAATGGCGCAGGGTCGGCGAGGGTCCGGCATCAGCGCCCTGGCTGGGGGCGATGGTCGGTCTCGGGTCGCTTCAAGCCGCCCAAGGGCGACTTTCCAAACGCCGCTGCGCCGTATCGAAAGGTCCGGCGGGGTTCATGGCCCCGCCAGCCGTATCACTCGGCCGCGACGGGAAGCTCGATGTCACCGGCCTCGGCCGCGTCGTCGGGCTCGTCATCGAGCCCCGGCGTGCGCATCGGCGCCGGAAGCCAGCGCGTCTCCTCGACCAGCCGCTCGGCCTCGCGCGCCATGTCGGCCTTCTTCAAATGGTCGATCATCCTGGCGAAGGCCTCGCCGCGCGCCTCGGCGACATCGGCAAGGATCCGCGGCTTGGTGACGCTGCGGAAATAATCATCGGCGGTCGGCCGCCAGCCCGCGCCATGAACATCGAGCCCCACAGCGCGCGCCAGGATATGGCTGTGCGCGATCCGGCGCTCGACGCCGTGCGCCGAAATCCGGCCATTGTCATATTTGGGCACGATCTCGGCCTGCGCGTTGACGCAGAGCGACGCGCAATGCGCGAACAGCTTCGTCTGCTCCTCGCCATCGAGCGTGAGCAAATAGTCCCACACCTCTTTGTCCGACTGCGGGAGCCGCTCTTTCCATTCGGCCGCGCGCGCATCGATCGCCTGTGCCGGACCGCAATCGCGAAGATTGGTCGGCGCGTTCGTGAAATAGACGCGGTTCGGCGACACCTGAACGCAGCTTTCCCTGCTGCTCGAATAGAAGCAGCCGAGCACCAGGGCATGGAGAACCGAAGCGAAGGCGGTCGCCGGATCCTGCGCGAAGGCGTCCTGAAGCGCGAGCGTGCGCCACGCCGTCAGATCCGACACGAGCCGATCGGGAAGGGGCCGGAGTGTCTCCACCTCCTCGTCCTCCCCGGCGTCCGCCGACACCGCGGCTTCGCCGCCCGCGTCCGGGCCGGCGGACCGGGCATCGCCGTCCGCGGCCGAATGCGCTTCGTCTTCGGACGCTTCCGCCTTCGGCTCGTCCTCGGGCTTCACGAATCCACGCTCGACCCGCACCGAACCATCGCGATCGATCGAGACGAAGGCACCGGCGATCGCCATTTCGGCCGGGTCGAACAGCTCCGGCCGGTCCGCGAGCGTACCGAGCTCGGTCTCGACTGCATCGAGACGCGCGTGGACCTCGGCCGGAACCTCCGGGGCATCGGCCCATTCACCCTCGAGTTCCTCGGCTTCGGCCTCGAGCGTGGCGACGCGCGCCAGCTCGTCCTCGCTCATCGGGGTCACCTCGCGGTCGATTTCGCGGAGGCCGCGCGTGGCGTCCCACGGCAGGTCGATCGAGGTCGTCACCCATTTCCAGCCCTCGGCAAGGACGCGCTCGCCTTCCGCCTTCAGCTTCTCGTCGACCAGCCGATCGAGAAGCGCCGGATCGGTGAGCCAGCCGCCGCCGTCGGCTTCGAACAGGTCGCGCACGACGCCGCCACCGGCTTCGACATAGGCGCCCAGACCGACGAAGCATGTCCGTTTGTCGGCGGCGCGCACGCTGTTCTCGGTCAGCTTCTGCCGAATATAGGCCGCCGATTTGTTGAAGCTGTGTTCGAGCTGGTCCCACAGCTCTTCCTGGCGCGCATGGTCGTCCGACACGGTGAACGCCATCAGCTGGTCGAGCGTCATCGCATCGTCGGCGTAGAGGGTGTGAAGCTTCGGCGAGACACCCGCGAGCTTGAGCCGCTGGCGCACCGCGGCCGGCGTGGTGTGGAAGTGCGCGGCGATTTCCTCGATGCCGGTGTCCTTCTCGACCATCGCCAGCATCGCACGAAACTCGTCGAGCGGATGAAGCTGCTCGCGAAAGCTGTTTTCGGCGAGACTGTCCTCCTCGGCGAGGATATCATTGTCGGCAGCGCGCACGACGCAGGGGATCGGCGCATCCTTCGCGAGCCTTTTGCGCTTCACCAACAGTTCCAGCGCGCGGTGGCGGCGCCCGCCGGCCGGTATCTCATACCGGCCGGTTTCCTGGCCGTCGGCACCCAGCAGCGGCCGGACGTTGAGGCTCTGGAGCAGCCCGCGCCGGTCGATGTCGTCGGCCAGCGCGTCGATCGACACGCCGGCCTTCACACGCCGGACATTGGACTGCGACAGGACCAGCCGGTCGAGCGGGATGTCGCGCGACGGGCTGAGGGTGATTTTGGCGGCAGTTCTGGCCATGGCCATTCTCCATGACGGGCCGCCGCGAGACACTCTCCCGGCTTTCAAGCCCGTCACGAAAACCCGGCCCTCCTCTCCCTTTGGGGCCGCCGCAGGCGGACCTATCCGCACCCGGAAATCCGGCAGCCACGCCCGCTCATCCGCGCTGCCGCTTCGCGCAAACGCCGCTCGCCGAGCAGGATCGAGCCCGCGCTGCGAGCCGCCGCGGCATAGACCGAGAGCGGATGATGCGGCGTGAAGCCGAGATCACGCTCGATACCAAGGCCGAACGGCAGCCGGACCGCTTCGAGTTCGGCCAGCGCGAAGCTGCCGAGCTCGGGGCATCCGAAGCCAAGGTCGGCAAGGCCGAACAATATGCCGTCCTCGTCCATCTCGGTCGCGAGCCAGGTCGCCGACCCGACCGGGTTGAAGAAGCGCACGACGGGCGCCGGATCGGGCTCGCGCCCGCCGCGCGCGACGGCGGCACGCCGGG
>NZ_DATCYB010000009.1:0-8629 GCF_036570505.1 Allosphingosinicella sp.
CAGCGCCAGCGTCGTCAGGGCCCCGGCGAGCGCGCTGATCGCGAGGCCGGAGAGCAGCAAAGTCGCCGTCTCGGCCTTGGGACCTGCAAGCGCCAGCAACAGGGCGAGCGCTGCGAGCGCGCCGACCACCGACCCCGCCGCCAAGGCCAAAGGTGCGGAGAAGCCGAAGATGTAGGCGGTGACCACCGCACCGAGCGCGGCTCCGCTGGTGGTGCCGGTGAGGTCGGGAGAGGCGAGGGGATTGGCGAACAGCGCCTGGATCGCGGCGCCCGACGCGCCGAGCATCGCGCCATAGATCAGCGCCAGCAGCGCCCGCGGCAGCCGGAGCTGGGCGAGGGCGGCGAGCCCGAGTTCGCGATCCTGCGCCATGAGGTCGACCAGCGCCCGCCACGGCATCAGCACCGACAGCAGGAACAGGGCGGCCAGCCCCGCGATGAGCAGCACTGAAGTCCGGCCGCTCATTCAGCCATCTCCTGACGAAGGCGCCGGATTTCATCGAGCATCAACGGCCCCATGCAGGTCCAGGGTCGCCCGTCGGTGATGATGGTCCGCGATCTCTCCGTTCCCTTGGCGAGCGGATGATTGAGCCAGCGCTGCTCGCCCGAATATTGACCCTGCCTGTAGTCGCTTCGGAGCAGGATTTGCGGCGGCCGTATCAGCAACTGCTCCAGAGATATTCGGTCGCCCTTGAGCGGCCGCTGCCGGAAGCCGGCCAGGGCCATCCATTGAGCGGCCAGCCCTTTGGAAGCCACGCTTCGACCGCCGCCGCCCAGCCAGACCGTATCGTGCTGACGCTTCGGCCGACTGCGTTGCAGGTGATCGATCCGGGCGATCAATCGTCGTCCTTGTCCCTCCCTGCCGAGAGCCCGGGCCACGGCGCTGATGCTCGCCTCGATATCCTCGATGCCTTGGGGGAAGGGAAGGTCCAGGGTCGCGATATCCAGCTGTTCGGCTATACCCACCCAGTCCCGCGCTCCACCGCCCATGGTGAGGACGAGATCGGGCCTGTGGCCGACCACCGAAAGCAGGCTGCCGTCATTCTCCTCATAGTGTCGCGCCCGCTTCCACAGCGGCGTTTCGGCCTGCTTATGCGAGAGATGCGTCACCGATACGATCTGCTCCGGCGCGGCGAGCAGCAGGAGCAGTTGGTCCGTACACAAATTCAGCGAGGCGACCCGTTTCGGGGCCGCCTCCGCCACGCCGCCGAGCGCGAGGCTAATCGCCAAAATGCAGGCGAAGACCCGCATAGACCGTCCGTCCCGGCGTGTTGTAGCCGACCACATCCTGGTAATCGGCGTCGAAGGCATTCTCCAGCCGCGCATAGGCTTCGACGGCCGGCGTGATGCGGTAGGCCAGGTTGAGCGAGCCCAGGACGTAATCGCCCAGCGTCACTCTTTCAGCCGGAAAGGCGTCGAAATCCGTATCGATTCGCTCGCCGACATAGGCGAGACCGATGCCAAGATCGAAAGGGCCGGCCGAGCCGGTGGCGAAGAGGTTGGCGCTGTGTCTCGGCCGTCGCACCTCGCGCACGGCCGCTGTCCCGACCGTCTGCCGCTCGCCGGCGTCGAGATACGTGTAATTGGCGGCGAGGGTCAGCGAGCCGACCTCGTAGCGCCCGTCCACTTCCACGCCCCGCCGTCGGCTTTTTCCTTCGACATTGGCGGTGCTGGACAGGAAGGTGACGGGATCGAATGTGTCCACGATCTCATTCTCCAGCCGGTTGCTGAAGCCCGTGACACCGATCGATGCCGGTCCCTTCGCCCAGCGCATGCCGGCTTCGAATCCCTTTGAGCTTTCAGGCCTAAGATTATGATTTCCAACGAAGGAACCAGGAAAGAATCCGAACAGGTCGTAGAAGGTTGGTTGCGCGATGCCTTCGCCATAGCCGGCGTGCAAAGTCCAGCCCTCGATCGGGCTGAACAGAGCCATCGCGCGCAGCGTCGTCGAATCGGTAAAGGCGCTGAACTTGTCGTGCCTCAGCGCGATGTCGGTGGCGAAATTGTCCGACCAATCCGCCCGCCACTCGCCGACGAATGCAGTGAGCTCGCGCGAACGATCCTGATCGGTCGCGCCGAAAAAGGACTGGTCCCGGGCCCGAAAATCCTCGGCCTCATGCTCCACCGCGGCGGTGAGACGGTGGCGCCCGATTGTCCGCGACAATTGCCCGCCCAGCGTGAACCGCCCCCCGAAGGTGCTGTTGAGCGGCGCGGCGTCCAGCCGATTGCGGTTGGCGCTGTCGAGATAACCGCCGTCCACCAGCAGCGACCAACCGCCCTTCGCCATCCGGGTCCAGCCCCGCACCGCGAAAACGCGATTGTCAGTCGAATCGAGGGTATCCGCGCGGCGGAAGGTGACGGGATCGAAGCCGTCGAACTCACTCGTCCCCTCGATCCAGTGCCCGACGATGCCGATCTCATGGTCGGGGAGGGGGCTGTACACCGCTTTCAGGCTCGCCGACCGGTTTTCGAAGCCATCGCGCTCGCCGCCTTCGCCATCGAAGCTGTCGATACCGTCGCTCCGCAGCCATCCCGCCGAACCGCCAAGGCCGACATCACCCACGCCGGCGGCGAACTGGGCCGAGGCGCGGGCACTGTCCTGGCTGCCATATTCGGCCAGCGCGGAAAGGCGGGATCCGGCCAGCGGGTCGGAGGTCTCCAGCGCCACGACGCCGCCCAAAGCTTCCGATCCCCAGAGCGCCGATTGCGCCCCGCGCACCACTTCAAGGCGGCTGAGGCTGTCATTGGTCAGCAACTCGAATCGCGCCTCATTGCCCGCCGCCGGATCATTGAAGCGGATGCCGTCGACGAACAGAAGCGTGTGGTTGGCCTCCGCGCCCCTGATGCGGAGCTGGCTCTGCGTGCCGCGCGGTCCAGTGGTCGAGACAGACACGCCCGGCGCGAGCCGCAGCACGTCGCTCGTCGCGGGGAGGGCGAGCGCGTCCAAGGTCTGCTTATCGAAGATCGTGGCGGATACGCCCGTTTCCACCGCCGCCACGGGTTCGCGGGAGGCGGTGACGACTATATCCTCATCCGCGCCCGCCGGGCTTTGCTGAGCGGCGAGGGCCGCGACTAGAAAAATGGGATTCATGAAAGGACCTCCTTTGAACGACACACAAAATGTCGTCTCGGAGGTATCGCCGGCGCCTGGAGCGCCCGCGATGCCACGCGCCTCGGCTGATCCCGGCCGGACACGGACGACGGGCGGAGGCAGGTCTCCTGGCTCGCGGCTCGATTGCGCCTCCATCCTTTGCGGATGGGGAGCTCGCCGCTTACAGTTGCGGGCACAGCGCCGGTTTCGAACCGGCTTCCCTTTTCACCGCTCCAATAAGGGACTCCACGAAAGTAGTAATTTCGTGGGAACCCAAGAGCGGCACCTTCGCTGGAATGCCCGCTAGGCGCGGCGGCCTCGGCTTGTCAACTCGGCGATGAGGCGCTAAGGGCGCGGCTCGCTTTCACTGAGGCTGGTCGGAACCAGCCAAACCCCAGGAATCTGAAGCCATGAAGACCGATACCCATCCCGATTATCACATGATCAAGGTCCAGATGACCGACGGCACCACGTTCGAGACGCGCTCGACCTGGGGCAAGGAAGGCGACACGCTGCAGCTCGACATCGATCCCAAGTCGCACCCGGCCTGGACCGGCGGCACCGGCAAGATGGTCGACGCGGGCGGCCAGGTCGCGCGCTTCAACAAGCGCTTCGGCGGTCTCACGCTCGGTAAGAAGTGACCCGAAGGAGTCATCCCGGCGAAGGCCGGGATCTCTTAGAGACCCGTCGTGCCCTCGCGTACTGAGACCCCGGCATTCGCCGGGGTGACGGGAGGTGACGGCGGCATCCCGGTCCTTACGACCGAGCGCCTCCTCCTGCGCGCGCCGTCGGCGGACGATCTCGACGCCTCCGCCGCGATGTGGAGCAATCCCGAGGTCGTTCGTCACATCGGGGGCAAGCCCTTCACCCGCGAGGAGGTCTGGTCGCGCATCCTGCGCGCGCGCGGCCTCTGGTCGATGCTGGGCTACGGCTATTGGGCGGTCTATGACAGGGACAGCGACCGTTTCGTCGGCGACGTCGGCTTCGCCGATTTCCACCGAGATTTCACCCCTTCGATCGAGGGCATTCCGGAAATGGGCTGGGTGCTCGACCCCTGGTGCCACGGCCGCGGCTATGCCAGCGAAGCGGTGAAGGCGGCGATCCGCTGGGGCGAGGCGGAATTGAGCGCGCCCGAATTCAGCTGCATCATCGATCCGGACAATCGCGCGTCGATCAAGGTCGCAGAAAAAGCCGGCTTCATTCAGTCGGCTGAAACCACCTACAAGGGCGGCCCCACTCTCGTTTTCCGCCGCTCTCGCTGAGCCGGGCTAGCCGATAAGCCGGGCAAATCCGCCGGCGACGATCCGGCCGAGGCGCGCTCGATAGTCTTCATAGGCGACGTGCCCGGGTTCGATCAGGCCGAATTCCGGTTCAATATCCTGCCGGCAGGGCACAAGGGCCAGCGGCGTCGCCGCCGGGACCAGTTGCGAACCTTCGCCGACTATCAATGTGGTGAGGATGCCGTTGAGCTCGCCGCTGATCGTCGGCCGCCCGAGAATGGCGACGCGATACTGGCCGGATTCCTGCGTCACCAGATAGATGTGGCCGGAGAGGTGCGGGAACGACACCCGGCCCGCTTGGGTGAAGGCCGCGTCCAGTCGGGCGGATTCCTGGAAGGTGAGGCAGTGGCAGTCCGTGTTCCATTCAATCAGCAGTCGATAGGCGTAAATGGCGCCGGGATTGTTGAAAGAAGGACGGAGCGTCAGATAGTCGCCCTCGAGCCAGCTCACGCCGGCCCTCGCATAGGCGCCAAGTTCCGCGGGCGCCAGGATGGGCGGTTCGCTCGAAAGCCGGGGCGCGGCACCCCCTCGAAGCGGGCGTCCAAGTGCCTCTTCGAGTCGCACGACGGTGGCGAGCGTGAACGGACGCCGGCCGGAAAGAGCCTTCTCAAGCGTAGAAATGCTGAGCCCGGCTGCGTCGGCCAGCCATTGGCGCGACCGCCGGAGGCGCGCCAGCTCTTCGCGCACCGTGGTGGCGATCTCTTCGCTCGAGCGGCTATCCAGATCTCCCTGCATCGGCGCGATTCATATCATAATCGTGCGATGCTTCCTCACATTTCCGCACAAATGTTCACAGGAGCGGACAAATCCATACGCGCCAGCACGGTGGCGGATGAACATTGCGGCTCTTTATCGTGGCGGGAAGGGTGCCGCTGGACCAAAAGCCCGGCAACAAGCCGGGGAGCTACCATGTTCCGCATCGCATCACCGCTACCGCGCCCTCCCATTCTGGCCGCCCTTATCGTCGTGGGCCTGTACCTGTCCGCCGCTTCGCCCGCGGAAGCCGTGGAGCCCGTTATCCGGTCCACGGCGGCCTCATGGTCGGCCCTCGATCCTTCGCTGGCGCCGGTGGCCATATTGGCCGCCCTTCTCGGCAGCGCCGGCGTGGCGCTGCGTATCCGGCAGGGTCGGCCGGGGTAGCGCCCCGCTCTTCTTCCGGAACGCCGGCGAGGGACGGGACGTTCGCGAAAGCGAACCATGGTCGGTCCGCATCGCCTCCCTTGCGAAACGCCCGCTATCCACCGCGCGGAGGCGGGCGCGCCGTCGCCCTCCCCCTGGGTTCTTCCCGTCACCATCCTCGGCTCGAGCCTGGGGTTCATAGACAGCTCCGTCGTCAACGTCGCTCTTCCGGCGATGCAGCGCGGACTGGGCACGAGCATCGCCACCATGCAGTGGGTGGTGAACGGCTATATGCTGACTCTCGCCAGCCTGATCCTGCTGGGCGGTTCGATGGGCGATCGCTACGGGCGCAGGCGCATCTTCCTGATCGGTCTCACGGGCTTCGCGCTTGCATCGCTTGGCTGTGGGCTCGCGCCTTCCGCCGCCTGGCTGATCGGAGCCCGGCTGCTGCAGGGCGCGGCCGCCGCCCTGCTGATCCCGGCAAGCCTTGCGATCATCGGCGCGGCCTATGAGGGCGAGACGCGCGGTCCGGCGATAGGCACCTGGGCGGCGGCGGGAGCGCTCACCACGGCGCTCGGTCCTCCGCTCGGCGGCTGGCTGGTCGACAGCGTCGGCTGGCGCGCGATCTTCTTCATCAACCTGCCCGTCGCCGCGACGGCGCTGCTGCTGGCGCTGAAGCTTCCGGCCGACAGGCCGGCACAATCCCCCGAATCTCTCGACGTCGGCGGTGCGCTCCTCGCGGTGCTCGCCCTCGGACTGATCAGCTACGGCCTCATCTCGCTGGGGCAGGGGACAGGCCAGGCGGGCGTGATCGCCATCACCGCCGCCATTCCTGTATTCTGGCTATTCGTCCGTGTCGAAGCGCGCGCGGCCTCGCCTATGATGCCCCTGTCGCTGTTCCGAAACCGCGATTTCGCCGGTGCCAACACCCTGACCATCCTCCTCTACGCAGCCCTGAGCGGCGGCCTGTTCCTGCTCCCGTTTCTTCTCATCGAGGTCCATGGCTACAGCGCCGCGGCGGCCGGCGCGGCCTTCCTGCCGTTCTCCGCGATCATGGGTCTCGGATCGCGCTGGTCGGGCGGACTTGTTGAACGATACGGCGCGCGGCTGCCGCTGATCGTCGGCCCTTCGATCACGGCGGCGGGCTATACGCTGCTCGCTTTCTCGGGCGAGGAGCCGAGCTACTGGACCGGATTCTTTCCCGGACTCGCCATCATCGGTATCGGTATGACGCTGAGCGTGGCACCGCTGACGACCGCGGTCCTCGATTCCGCCCCCGAGGAGAAAAGCGGCACCGCATCGGGGATCAACAATGCCGCGGCCCGGGCCGGAGGTCTCGTCGCTGTGGCCGCGCTCGGGCTGGCCGTCGGTGGAGGCGCGGCGGATCTGGGAGGCGATACCTTGCTCGCGCCCTACCGGCTGGTGATGTTTGCGGCCGCGGTCCTCGCCGTGTCGAGCGCATTGATCGCCGCCACGACAATCGGCGCCGGCGCCCGGTCATGAGTGGACGCGAGCAAACTTACTCGGATCGATCAGTCGGTGGGAGATCCGGGCAGCATCATCCAGTGGGTAGGCCATTCCAGTCTGTCATTGGTGCGGGGATCGATGAAGTCGCGCCAATCCTTGCCATCCTGAGTCCCCGAGAGAAGGAGACCGACGACTGGGCGACCTCCGGACCAGATCAGAACCTCCTGCTTAGGCGGAAGGTAAGAAATGGGACGCCAGCCGACTTGAACGGGGAGGTCTTTCTGAATCTGGGAGTATGCGCTCACTGCCAATACCACCCTGTGAAATGACTGGTAGCTATGTTTCTTACCATCCGGTTAAGGCGTTAATATTTGGTTAAAATGCTGCCCGGGTTGAATCTCTAACCGCGACGCGGGCTGCCGTCATCGCCGCCAGTTCCAAGCGCTGGACTCGCCCGCTGCGCCACCTGCCTTTTGCCGTCGATGACTATGGGCGAGGCCACGCCCGGCACGCCGTCCAACTCCAGCCGCATCCCCCGCGCCACGACCTGTGGATCGGCGAACACCTGGGCGATGTCATTGATCGGCCCCGCCGGAACGCCGGCCGACGCCAGCGCGGCGAGGAACTCGTCGCGATGCCGCTGGAGCAGGGCAGAGGAGAGGGCGGCGGCGAGCGCCCCACGGTTCCGCACCCGATCGGCATTGGTGATGAAGCGGGGATCTTCGTCCAACGCTGTCAGCCCCAATAGGTCGCAGAGCTTGCGGAACTGCCTGTCATTGCCGACGGCGATGATGACGTGGCCGTCGGCAACTGCGAAAGTCTGGTAGGGCGCGATGTTGGGATGGGCGTTGCCGAGCCGGCGGGGCGCCTCGCCCGAGACGAGATAGTTCATCGCCTGATTGGCGAGCACCGCGACCTGTGTGTCGAGCAGAGCCATGTCGATATGGCAGCCCTTGCCGGTCGTCTCGCGCCCCCTCAGCGCCGCCAGGATAGCCGTCGAGGCATAGACGCCAGTGAAGATGTCGGCGAAGGCGACGCCGATCTTCTGCGGTTCGCCCTCGGGATCGCCGGTCAGGTCCATGATCCCGCCCATACCCTGGATCATGAAATCGTAGCCGGCGCGGGCGGCATAGGGGCCGTCCTGGCCGAAACCGGTGATCGAGCAATAGACGAGACGCGGGTTCAGCGCCGAAAGGCTCGCATAGTCGAGCCCGTATTTCTGGAGCCCGCCGACCTTAAAATTCTCGATCAGGATATCGGCGTCGGCAACCAGCGCCCGCACCTGTTCCTGCCCCTCGGGGCTCTCCAGATCGATCGCAACCGAGCTTTTGCCCCGGTTACAGCCATGGAAATAGGCCGCGCTGCCATCCTTCTCGACGAAAGGCGGTCCCCATCCGCGCGTATCGTCGCCGGCCCCGGGCCGCTCGACCTTGACGACGTCGGCGCCAAGGTCGGCGAGCAGCTGTCCCGCCCACGGTCCAGCAAGGATCCGGGCGAGTTCGACGACGCGGATGCCGGCGAGGGGCTTGTCCACTAGAAAGCCGGGATACCGGTGATCGCGCGGCCGAGGATCAGGCCGTGGACGTCGTGCGTGCCCTCATAGGTGTTGACCGTCTCCAGGTTGGCCGCGTGGCGCATCACCTGGAATTCGGCGCTGATGCCGTTGCCGCCGTGCA
>NZ_DATCYB010000010.1:0-5712 GCF_036570505.1 Allosphingosinicella sp.
ATCTCATCCTCGCTAAGATCCGGCATCAACGCCAGGAGGTCGTCGAGGCCATCGTATACGCAGCGCATGCCGCCGGCCGTGAAGCGCGTATTGCCGCCGCGTTCGGCTTCCGGCGCACGCTCCAGGACGAGCACCTGCGCATCGTTCTGTGCAGCCGTGATCGCGGCACACATCGCCGCATTGCCTGCCCCCACGACGATTACGTCATGGTTCGAACTGTTGAGCATGATAGCTGTTCCTTCGCTATACGAAAATATTTTCGATATAGTCGCGGTGCCCGGGGATCGCCGTCAAGCCCCTCCAACATGCCCGGCAAGCGGTTGACGGCAGCCGCTTATTCTGGCATCATTTTCACTCTGCAAAGTATTTTTCGCTATGCGCACACCGCCTTTGTTGGAGGACGGCAGGCCTATGAGTCTCGCAGGCGCGCTCGGTCGATACATGTATCGGATCGACAGCGAGCGCATGTCGCCATTCCTCACCAGCCATGCGAAGACACTTCTGATCGACGCCATCGCCTGCATGTTGGGTGGCGTCTCGACGGAGATCGTCCAGATCGCGGATCGGCAGGCCGGCAGTTCACATGAACAGGCGCTGCGAGCGACATCACTTGTCGACGGCCGCAAGGTTGCCGTGGACGTCGCTGTCCTGGCCAACTGCGCGGCTGTGCGGTCGTTGGACTTCATGGACGTCTATTCCGAAGCCGACGTCAGCCATCCGAGCGAAGCCGTCCCGGTGGCGATCGCGTGCGCGGAGGCAGGCGGCGCGACCGGCCGGGAGTTCCTCTCGGGACTGATAGCGGCGTTCGGCATGCACGCCTGGCTGGCGCGGCAATTGTCCCTGCACGACAATGGCCTGCATCACGTCGGCCATGCCGCGTGGGTCGCGCCTCTCCTCGCCGCCAGGCTCC
Organism: Allosphingosinicella sp.; assembly: GCF_036570505.1. Lineage (GTDB taxonomy): Bacteria > Pseudomonadota > Alphaproteobacteria > Sphingomonadales > Sphingomonadaceae > Allosphingosinicella. Next base: position 911 of record NZ_DATCYB010000010.1, read on the forward strand.
TTGGGTATGGCGAAGAAACCGCCGCACGCGCCGTCAACCTCTCGGCGCCGGCGTTCATCGCGCCGGACGGCTTCAGCCGCGGACATCTGGCGAATGTGAAAGCTCTTGCATATGGCCTCATCGCAAGCCGCGGCGTGAACATGACACTGATGGCGCGGGACGGCTTGGCGGCGCAGGATGGCGCCTGCGACGAGGTCGTCGAGCTCCTGTCGCGGATTTGCGGGCGCGCCATCGATGCCGGTGCACTTGTGCCGAACACCGGATGCGATGACGTGGCCGACATCTGGTTGAAGACTTATCCCGCACAATACGCGTTGCAGCCGTTGATCGCCGCCGCCAGCGCCTTCCACAGACGCAATGCGCGACAGCTCTCCGAGATCTCGCAGATCGTCGTCCGGGTCTCGACACGCACCGCCGAGCGGACGGCCGATCCGGCCAAGTTCCGTCCGCGCAGCCGCGAGGCTGCGGACCACAGCCTGCCGTTCGCTGTCGCGGCCGGCCTTCTCGACGGAGGCCTGTCCGCGTCGGCGATGATTACGGGCCGATGGGGTGACGCCGACATCATCGATCTGGCCGGCAGTGTCATCGTGGAGGCCCGCGATGGCGAAAGCGGATTCGCCATCGGCAAGCAGGAGATCGAGCTGCGTTTCAAAGACGGCTCGACCGAGCTGCTGGACTGCATCTATCCGCCGCGCGAGTCGAGCTGGCGGGAGATCGCCGTTTCCAAGCTGGAGCAGTTCAGCGGCGGCGACCCGCGACAGGTCGTCGAAGCGGTCGATCGGCTGGAGACCCTGACCAGTATCGCCCCGCTCGTCGATGCGATCGTCGAAGCCGGCGCTACGCCCAAGCGGCCAGTAACCGCCTTGCAATCGGCGGCAAACCGCACGTGAACACAAACGGGTACCAAACAAGCTTCATATTTGGGAGGAAAACAGTATGAGCAATCCACGCCGCAGGTTTTCGGCCGCGTTTCTGGCCGCAACGGCTGCAATCGCAATCAGCGCCGTGCCGGCATCCGGCCAAAGCAACTACTATGACGACAAGGACATCGAACTGATCGTTCCCTATGCGCCGGGTGGCGGCAACGACAGTTTCGCAAGGCTGCTTCAGGTTCAGTATGCGGCCTGCCTGCCAAACGCGGCCTCCGTGCGGGTCATCAACATTCCGGGCGGGGCCACCGTCATCGGCGCCAACGAATTCGAGCTGATGCGCAAGCCCGACGGGCTGTCCATTCTCGTTACGGCAGGCACCACGTCCTACGCGTGGATGCTCGGCCAGGACGGCGTGCGCTATTCGCCGCGCAACTGGACGCCGATCCTCGGCCTGCCGGGCGGCGGCGTGGTCTATGTCAATCCCGAAACCGGCGTCACCAATGTCAAGGAGCTGGTCGCGACCGAAGCCGAACTGGTCTTCGGCGGCATCAGCGCGACAGGGCTCGACCTGCTGGGTCTCCTGACTTTCGAGATCCTTGGACTCGATGTGCAGGCGGTGCTGGGCTACGCGGGCAAGGGTCCCGTGCAGATCGCCTACCAGCAGGGCGAGGTCAACATCGACTACCAGACGACCCCCGCCTACATTTCGCTTGTCGCGCCGCAGGTCGAAGCGGGCACCGCGATACCGCTTTACACCGCCGGAATGGTCGAGGATGGCGAATTGATCCGGGACCCGGCATTCCCCGAATTTCCCTCCTTCCTGGAGGCGTACCGTGAAGCATTCGGGAAGGAGCCGAGCGGGCAGGTCTGGGACGCCTACCTGGCGCTCGTCAGTTCCGGCGTCTCGGCTCAGCGCCAAGTCTGGGTTCACCAGGACATACCGCAGGAGGCACTGGGTGCGCTCAAGGAGGCGACGCAATGCGTGGTCGAGCGCGACGAGTTCTACGCGCAGGGCGAGGACATCCTGGCCGGCTACAAGCCCATCGTGGGTGAAACGCTCGAACGCAATGCCGAAGCCATGCTTTCGGTATCGGACGACGTCCTTTCCTGGCTGCGCAATCACCTGAACGAAACCTACGATCTCGAACTGTCGGTTGACTGACCGTTTCGCGGGGCCGCCGTCGTTGCGGCCCCGCAACAACCGGTTGAGCTGCCGCAAGCGTCGGGTGCCTCGTTCGGAGGCGCGACGACGTTGCGGCGCTTCGGCATATCAGATTCCCACCCTGCTCCCTAAGGTAGCGGCCCTCGATCCACGGATGCGGCCGCCCTGCACGGCCACCGGCCCCGGGCGATGATCGAGACCTGCGGCGCCGTGCGGAATTTCGACGACATCGTCCCAGCGTGCCGCTCGTCGCGCGTGGACGCCGCGAGGGCGTGGCCTGCGGCTTCGACGGAAAGACGCCTGTCCACGCGCGGCAGATCGATACCTGCACCCGCTCCTTTTCGCGGAGCGAGGTTGTCGCGGGGTTCACCCTCCCCCGCAATCTTCGCTAAGTGAAAAAAAATTCGCTTCAAAAAGGAAGCTTTTTCATGCCTTGTGAGGGTGAACGAACTGCCGGCGAGGAAGAGGAGGAAATCCCGACATGATCGACGCATCGCTTGAAGCGCTGGTGATCCTCGCGGACCCCGTCCGCCTTATGTATCTGGTGCTGGGAGTGGCGATCGGCTTTACCGTCGGGTTTCTGCCGGGCATAGGCGGCACCGCCGGCATGGCCTTGCTTCTGCCGCTGCTGTTCGGGATGGATCCGTATGGCGCTCTCGCGCTGATGATCGGCATTGTCGCCGTGAACAACACGTCCGACACGTTCACCTCCGTCCTTTTCGGCATTCCCGGCTCCGCCTCCTCCCAGGCGACCATCATGGACGGACATCCCCTGGCGCAGCGTGGCGAAGCGGCCCGCGCGCTCTCCGCATCGTTCATCGCTTCGATGATCGGCGGCCTCGTTGGCGCGCTGATCCTGCTTCTTGCCATTCCGGTAGCCCGTCCGATCATTCTGAGCTTTCGCACGCCCGATCTTTTCATGCTGACGCTGTTTGGCCTGAGCATGATCAGCCTCATGGCGGGCAAGCACCCGCTGCGCGGCATCCTGGTCGGCATCCTCGGCCTGGCGCTTGGAACGGTCGGTGGCGCGGCCTCGACCCCCGAATACCGCTATACCTTTGACTGGCTCTACCTATTCGGCGGCATTCCCCTTCCCGTTGCGGTTGCCGCCTTCTTCGCCATTCCCGAGCTGATCACCTTCCTGACGAGCGGGGGAAAGATCGCACGGACCGGCAAGTTGACAGGCGGCGCGCTACAGGGCGTGCGCGATGTGCTGAAGCACTGGTTCCTGATCGTTCGGTCGTCGGCGCTGGGCGCCTTCATGGGCATCATCCCCGGCCTGGGCGGCAGCACGGTGGAATGGCTTACCTATTTCCTGGCCAAGGCGACAGCCCGGGACAAGAGCCAGTTCGGCAAGGGCGACATACGCGGCGTCATCGCACCCGAGAGCTGCAACAACGCCAAGGACGGCGGCAGTCTCATTCCGACGCTGCTCTTCAGCGTGCCGACAAGCGGCTCAATGGCTGTTCTGCTCGGCGGACTGACCATATTGGGCGTGGAAGCGGGTCCGCGCATGGTCACCGAGCAGCTTCCGCTGACGATCTCGATCGTCTGGAGCCTGGCGCTGGCCAACGTCTTCGGCACCATGCTGTGCTTCGCAATGGCAAGGCCGATCAGCCGGCTGACGACGATGGACGCGAACAAGTTCGCTCCCTTCCTGATTGTGATCATCAGCATCGGCGCATATCAGTCGACGCAGCATTGGGGTGATCTGCTGCTGCTCTTCGGGATCGGCGTCTTTAGCTGGATATTGCGAATCCTCGACTGGCCGCGCATTCCGTTCGTCATCGGCTTCGTGCTGTCAGCCGGCGCCGAACGCTATCTCTTCATCTCGATGTCCCGCTATGGATATGACTGGATGACACGTCCGATGGTTCTCATCATCGGCGCGTTGATCCTGATCGTCATCGTAGCAGCGGTCATCCTCACCCAGCGCGGGGCGTCTCTGGAGGAACCTTCCATGTCCTCCCTTTCAGAAAAATCCGGAGCGTGACGATGCTAAAACGGAGAGTTTCCTACGCACTGTTGGCAGTGCTGATGCTGCTCCTGGCCGCGATGGCATGGACGGCGCGGGACTTCGCCAAGCTCGCGGCCTATTTTCCGATCACGGTCGCAACGCTCGGAGTTGCATTGGCCTTCATCGAACTGGGGCTGTCACGCAGGGCGGTCACCGATCCACCGACGGCGCAGGACGACGAGGAGGATGCCGAGTTCACGAAGCATCTGACAGGAGGCGTCGGGTATCTGGCCGGCCTGGCGCTTTACCTCGTCGCCATGATGGTACTCGGCTTCTTCAGTGCGACCATAGTCTATCTGGTGCTCATGCTGTGGAAGGGCGCGGGAATGCGCCCCGTCGCCGCGCTGGGACTCGCCGTCGCCATGGCAGCATTCATGTCCATGTTCGGCGGCTATATCGGCCTCGTTTTTCCGCTCGGCTACCTCGATAGTGCGGTGCTCGCGCTATTCGGCTAGTACGGGGGACGAAGAGCCGCTCCAGGCTATGTGGAACCGCCGCGCGGCAGACCGGACCGGGGCAGCGGCACCGGCAGCGCCGCCGTTCGAGGCCTATCAGGTCGGCTGGGGCATCACCCTCACCTTGGGCCGCCTACTCCCCTTCGACTGTCACCCGCCGGCGACGGCGCAGGGAGCTCCATAGCGACCAGAGGACAAGGAGCAGCGTCAGGCTCAGAATCGAGCCGGTGATCGGCTGCGCCAGGAGCTGGTAGTAGTCGCCGCGCGCCAGCAGCAGCCCGCGCCGCAGGTTCTCC
>NZ_DATCYB010000011.1:0-25807 GCF_036570505.1 Allosphingosinicella sp.
CGACAATGTTCTCGGCGCCGGCATCGCCGACCACGGACAACCGATTGTTCCTCGCCGCATAGGCGTATCGCCCGTCGATCGTCATGCGGCCGGCCCGCACCCCGGCCAACTCTCCCTCGGCGGCGGCGAGCGTCACGTCGCCGCGCGTCAGGTCGCCATTACCCCGGAAGCCGAGCGTGCCGACCAGACCCGACGCCCGCTTGTCGCCCAAGCGGAGCCGCGCGACCCGGACCGCGCCTTCGCCGTTCCAGTTGTGCACGTCCTCCGCGAAATCGGCGTCGAGGATGGCGATCGGATCGATCACCTCGACATCGTCCTTCTCGCACACCACACGCTCCGCCCGTACCGGACCCTGGAGGCTCGGCCGGCGGTCGTCGACCGCGACCTTGAGATAGGCGGACGGCTTGCCGATGGCGCAGCCGGAGACGAGCAGCGACGACGACACGACGGCGGCCGTCCCCTTGAAGCCGTCCGCGAGATTTCCCCTGCCCTCCAGCGCGACGCCCATCCGGCCAAGCGGCGTCGTCAGACCGATCGCCGAATCTATCAGGTTCACATCCAGGTCCGGAAGCGCGAAGGGCTTTCCCGTCGGCGGCGGGAGCAAGCGATCGACGCTACCGAAGGTGAGCTTGCCTTTGACGACGCCGCCAAAGAGCCGAACGCCGCGAGCGGTCACCTGGCTTACCTTCGGTCCTCGCAGCGTGTGGCGAATCCTCACCTCCACGAAACGGGCGGTGAGATCCGGATCGGCCGGATCGCCGATGACGAGGTTTTCAAGCTGTTGCTGGCTGAACCCGATCCGCTTGACGTCGTAGCTCGCCTGAACGCCCCGTCGCGCCAGCTCGCCCTCGATATAGTCGGTCGCGATCTGCCGCCGCTGCGTCCAGACAATGACGATGAGCAGCAGGATGAGAAGCAGGAAGCCGATCAGCACCAGCTGCCATCGCGGCCGGCGCCGACGCACTACTTCTTCTTCCTCCTCCACCGCGCCGCCTCAGCGCAGGAAAGCAGGGACTGCTGTTGTCACAAGTCCGGCAACCATCGTCCCTTAACCTCCATTACTGGCGAGCGTTCCGCATCCGTCACCTTCGGCCTTGTGGACCGCCCTAGCCTCCCTGTTTGCCTAGGAACAGGATCAAGCTTAATCCAGGCTTATGAGACGTCGATCGATGGAAGCGGGCATCGCGCAAGGCTTCGCCGGCGCCTGTTCGAGGGCGGACCCGGCGCGCTGCTCGATCATGAGCTGGTCGAATATCTTCTCGCCCTCACCATCCCCCGTCTGGTCATAGTTCCAGTGGTACCGGTCGTGCCGGTTTCGGTCGTACTGTCCGTGGTGACCGACGTCGAGCCTGTGGCGATCGTGGCATGACCCATCGTGCTGTGGTCCACCGTCTCGTCGGTTGTATCCTCCTCAATTCCGGTCGGCACCGTGCCCGGAGGGAGATTGGGGTCGGTCTGATCCTGAGCGCCCGGCGCGGCGACGCCTTCGGTCACCGGCGGCGCCATATCGTCGATCACTTCCTGCGCCCCGGCGGGCGCGGCCAGCGCGAACACGCTCGCGAGCAATAACGGACGTAACATAGCTTGTCGGCAATTATATACTTGACGTAGAAACCTGTTCGGGCGATAAGGGTGCATCAAGAGGAAGCGCCCGATGTTCGATCTCACCAACCCTATCTTCACCGACGCCGACAAGGCCCGCGAACATCTGGAAAGCATCAACTGGCCGGAAGGCCCGTTCTGCCCGCATTGCGGCGAGTGCGAGAACGTCCACCGCCTTCAGGGCAAGTCGCACCGTCCCGGCCTTATCCAGTGCAATTCCTGCCTGAAAAACTTCACCGTTACGGTTGGAACCGTGTTCGAGCGTTCCAAGGTGCCGCTCAATAAGTGGATGCTTGCCACCTACCTTCTCGCGTCCAGCAAGAAGGGCATGAGCGCCCACCAGCTTCACCGTATGCTAGGCGTCACCTACAAGACCGCTTGGTTCATGATGCACCGCGTTCGCGAGGCCATGAAGGACGATAGCGGCCCGCTGGGCGGTCCCGGCAAGGTCGTTGAGTCCGATGAAGCTTTCGTTGGCGGCAAGAAGAAGAACCGCCTCTCCGGCAAGACCGCTCCTAAGAAGAAAGTTGTTGCTCTTGTCGAGCGCAACGGTCGCGCCCGCTCATTCCACATTGCCAATATCCACGCGAACAACGTCCGCTCGGTTCTCGTATCCAACGTGGACCGCGCCTCTACGCTCATGACGGACGAAGCTCGCCACTACTGGGCCGTTGGCCGCGAGTTCGCCAGCCACGGTCACACGCTCCACGCTAGCCGCAAGTTCGGCAAGGGTGAGACGCATTCCAACACCGCTGAAAACTTCTTCTCGATCCTGAAGCGCGGCGTGATCGGCACCTATCATCATATGAGCGAGGCCCACATGCACCGCTACTTGGCCGAATTCGACTTCCGCTATTCCACCAAGGCCGACACTGACAAAGAGCGCTCCGACGCGATCCTGCGTGGCATTGTCGGCAAGCGTCTGACCTATCGGCGGTCTAATCTGCTCGCCGCCTAACTACTACGTTGGGCCGCGCCAGATCGGCACACGCCGTAAGCGCTATTCCGAATGAGACTCCCGCTTCCTCCCAAGCTTGCTATCCTTGTGCAGCTTGGGAGGGGCCGAGAGCATCCGCTTTAACGCCGCCTCTGCACGAGCCGCCGTCTCCGCTTCGGAGTGGGTGTCTTTGGTGGGACTATTATCTGTCATGGTCGAAACCGCTCCTGCTGCCGCAATATCCTTCGATCGCCGCTTCATGCGCAAAGGCAAGCACAGCGTTCTGTTGCTCCTCCCCCAAGATTACCATGCCCCTGTCGGGCTTGTCATCGCCTACTGGGGCAACTTTGAAACGGTGTTCAATGCCTGTCTCTCCGGCTTGATTGAGGGCGAGAGGGCGGGCTCCGGAACACGTGACACCACAGAGTGGAAGAGACTGCGTTTCGCGAGCCGCCGACGCCTATTCAAAACGATCTGCGAAGAATGGCTAGCTCCCTGGAAGCCAAATGAGGCTAAAGCGCTGGCTGCCATTGCAGATACATCTGGAGATCTGAGCTGGAAGCGCAATCTGATCGCTCATGGCTCCTACGCGTACACGATACCGCCTCATTCCTCCGTCGCTACCAATTGCAGGGCAGTGAATCATGAAAGCGGCGATGAATTTCGTTTCGATGCTGACGTTCTAAAGAAGCTCTATCACGATATCTCTCATCTGACGGCAGACCTCGTTATGGCCTTCAAGAGCTTCGGTGAGGTAGAGGGGCCTTTTCACGCATTGCCCGATACAGAGATTCTGCGAGTCTACCGAGAGACCAATCATCCTTGGAATCCCAATCCACGTAAGCGGACACCCCCGCCTGAATCATCTCAGGAGTGATAACCACTTCGGTTAGCTCATCCTTAGCGCCGGCCTGTCCCTTCGAATCATCCGACATCTGGCATCCCTACGTCAAGTATATAATTGCCAGCTTGTCTCCTAAATGGTTCATCTCACGGAGCAAATTTGCTCGACGCGGATAATTTATCGGCCTTTTTCAGCCCCGGGCCACCAAACACCTTACGAACGGGCGCGTTCCCCCCTTCGTCCGATTGAAGCCCCGGCGCGGCCCTGCTATCGGGCGCACATATTTCACCGACAGGACGCACCCATGATCCCCCGTTATTCGAGGCCCCAGATGGCGAGCATCTGGGAGCCGGAAGCCAAATTCCGCATCTGGTTCGAGATCGAGGCGCACGCGCTCGACAAGATGGCCGAGAACGGCGTCGTGCCGATGGAAGCCGCGAAGGCCGTGTGGGAAAAGGGGGCGTTCGAGGTAGACCGCATCGACGCTATCGAGGCGGAGGTGAAGCACGACGTCATCGCTTTCCTGACCAACGTCGCCGAGCATGTCGGGCCCGAGGCGCGTTTCCTCCATCAGGGCATGACCAGCTCCGACGTCCTCGACACCTGCCTCGCGGTGCAGCTGAAGCAGGCGGCCGACCTCCTCATCCAGGATCTGGACGAGCTTCTGGAGGTGCTGAAGCGCCGCGCCTTCGAGCACAAGCTGACCCCCACCATCGGCCGCAGCCACGGCATTCACGCCGAGCCGGTCACGTTCGGCCTGAAGCTCACCCAGGCTTATGCCGAATTTTCTCGCAACCGCGCCCGTCTCATCGCCGCGCGCGACGATGTCGCCACCTGCGCCATTTCCGGCGCGGTCGGCACATTCGCCAATATCGACCCCAGCGTCGAGGCCCATGTCGCCGAGAAGATGAGGCTCACCGTCGAGCCCGTCTCGACCCAAGTCATTCCGCGCGACCGCCACGCCATGTTCTTCGCGACGCTCGGCGTCATCGCATCCTCGGTAGAACGGCTGGCGACGGAAATCCGTCATTTGCAGCGCACCGAGGTGCTGGAGGCGGAGGAATATTTCTCGCCCGGCCAGAAGGGCTCGTCGGCCATGCCGCACAAGCGCAATCCGGTGCTGGCCGAAAACCTCACCGGCCTTGCCCGCATGGTGCGCAGCTATGTGACGCCGGCGCTGGAGAATGTCGCACTCTGGCACGAGCGGGACATCAGCCACTCATCGGTCGAGCGCTATATCGGCCCCGACGCCACGGTGACTCTCGACTTCGCCCTCGCCCGCCTCACCGGCGTGATGGACAAGCTGGTCGTCTATCCCGAGCGGATGCAGAAGAATCTCGACCGCATGGGCGGCCTCGTCCACTCGCAGCGGGTGCTGCTGGCCCTGACCCAAGCGGGCGCCAGCCGCGAGGATGCCTATCGCCTCGTCCAGCGCAACGCGACGAAGGTGTGGGATTCGGACGGTGAATTGTCGCTGATGGAACTGCTGAAAGCCGACCCCGAAGTATCGGCGCTGTTGTCCGATGATGAAATCGAGGAGCGCTTCGACCTCGGCTACCACTTCAAGCACGTCGGCACGATTTTCGAGCGGGTCTTCGGATAGCTGGCCCTCCCCGTGAGCGAAGCTCATGGGGAGGGAGACCATGCGATCCCCATCGTGACGATGGGGAGGAAAATCAGCCCGTTACGTCTTCCCAGAAGCCCTTGAGCTTCTTGAAGAAGCTGGAGCTTGCCGGGCATTCCTCGCCGGTCTCGGTTTCGCGGAATTCTTCGAGCAGCTCTTTCTGCCGGGCGGACAGCCGGGTCGGTGTCTCCACTTCCACTTGAATGACCATGTCGCCATGGCCGCGGCCGTTGAGGACCGGCATCCCGGCGCCGCGCTGGCGGATCTGCTTGCCGGACTGGATGCCGGCTGGAATGCGGATTTCGTGATGCTGGCGATCGAGGCCGGGCACATCGATCACGCCGCCGAGCGCCGCCGTGGTGAAGCTCACCGGGCATTTGGCGAACAGCGTCGTCCCTTCCCGCTGGAAGAGCGCATGGCGGGCGACATGGACGAAGATGTAGAGGTCGCCCGGCGGTCCGCCGCGCGCACCGGCTTCGCCTTCGCCGGACAGGCGGATGCGGGTGCCTTGGTCGACGCCGGCAGGAACGCGGACCTGGAGCGACTTGCGCCTCTCGACGCGCCCCTCGCCCCTACATGACGGGCAGGGATCGGCGATGACCTCGCCAACACCTCGGCAGCCGGGGCAGGTGCGCTCGACCACGAAAAAGCCCTGGGATGCGCGGACCTGGCCGCGGCCGTCGCACATGTTGCAAGTGCGCGCCGCCGTGCCCGGCTTGGCGCCGCTGCCACCGCAAGGCTCGCAAGCGGCGGTGCTGTCGATCTGGAGCTCGACCTCCTTGCCGTTGAAGGCGTCTTCCAGCGTGATCTCCAGGTCGTAGCGAAGGTCGGAGCCGCGCAGGACATTGCTCTGCCCGCCGCCCCGCGCACCGTGCATGAATTCGCCGAAGATATTCTCGAAAATGTCGGAGAAGCTGCCGAAATCCTGCGCGCCTCCGCCCATGCCGCCATTTTGGAAGGCGGCGTGGCCGAAGCGGTCGTAGGCGGCGCGCTTCTGCGGATCCTTCAGGCAGTCATAGGCCTGGCTGATCGCCTTGAATTTGGCCTCAGCGTCCCGGCAGCCGCCATTGCGATCGGGATGGCACTCCATGGCCAGGCGGCGATAGGCGGACTTGATCGTCTTCTCGTCCGCCGACCGCGAAACCTGGAGCAGTTCGTAATAATCGGTATCAAGCATGACGGCCCCCGCAGGCCGTCACCCCGGCGGAAGCCGGGGTCTCAAGGGGAAGGGCCGGGCCTTTCCTCCCCGAGATTCCGGCTTTCGCCGGAATGACGGTCGTGCTCATCTTCAGCCCTTCTTTTCGTCGTCGACCTCGGAGAATTCAGCGTCGACGACTTCCTCGTCCTTGCCGGCCTCGGCGCCTTCGGTGGCGCTGGCCTCCGGAGACGCGGCCGCGGCCTGCTCCTTCTCGTAAATAGCCTGGCCGAGCTTCATCGCGACCTGAGCGAGCGCCTGTGATTTCTCCGTCATGGCGTCGCTGTCGCCGCCCTCGACGGCCTTCTTCGCTTCGTCGACGGCGGTTTGGATTTCGCCCTTCAGCGCGTCGTCGATCTTGTCGCCATGCTCTTCGAGCTGACGTTCCGTGGTGTGGATGAGGCTCTCGGCATTGTTCTTCGCCTCGGCCGCGGCGCGGCGCTTCTTGTCCTCGTCGGCGAACTGCTCGGCGTCCTTGACCATCTGCTCGATGTCGGAATCGCTGAGGCCGCCCGAAGCCTGGATGCGGATCTGCTGTTCCTTGCCGGTGCCCTTATCCTTGGCGTGGACGTTGACGATGCCGTTGGCGTCGATGTCGAAAGTGACCTCGATCTGCGGCACGCCGCGCGGCGCTGGCGGGATGCCGACCAGGTCGAACTGGCCGAGCATCTTGTTGTCCGCCGCCATCTCGCGCTCGCCCTGGAAGACGCGGATGGTGACTGCGTTCTGGTTGTCGTCGGCGGTCGAATAGGTCTGCGACTTCTTGGTCGGGATGGTCGTGTTGCGGTCGATCATCCGGGTGAAAACGCCGCCCAAAGTCTCGATGCCGAGCGACAGCGGCGTCACGTCGAGGAGCAGCACGTCCTTGACGTCGCCCTGCAGCACGCCCGCCTGGATCGCGGCGCCCATGGCGACGACCTCGTCAGGGTTGACGCCGACATGCGGCTCCTTGCCGAAGAAGTCCTTCACCACTTCGCGAACGCGGGGCATGCGGGTCTGGCCGCCGACGAGAATGACCTCGTCGATCGCGTCGGCCTTGATCCCGGCATCGGCGAGAGCCTTCTTGCAAGGGTCCAGCGTGCGCTTGATGAGATCGGCGACGAGGCGCTCCAGATCCGAACGGCTCAGCATCTTGACGAGGTGCTTCGGCCCGTTCTGGTCGGCGGTGATGAAGGGAAGGTTCACTTCGGTCGTCTGCGCCGACGACAGCTCGATCTTCGCCTTCTCGGCCGCTTCCTTGAGACGCTGGAGCGCTAATTTGTCCTTAGTGAGGTCGATCCCTTCCGCCTTCTTGAACTCGGCTGCGAGATATTCGACGACCTTGGCGTCGAAGTCCTCGCCGCCGAGGAAAGTGTCGCCGTTGGTCGACTTCACCTCGAACACGCCGTCCCCGATCTCCAGGATCGAGATGTCGAACGTGCCGCCGCCAAGGTCGTAGACGGCGATCGTCTTGCCGTCCTGCTTCTCAAGCCCGTAGGCGAGCGCGGCCGCGGTCGGCTCGTTGATGATGCGCAGCACCTCGAGGCCGGCGATCTGTCCGGCGTCCTTGGTCGCCTGGCGCTGGGCGTCGTTGAAATAGGCCGGAACGGTGATGACGGCCTGCGTCACGGTTTCGCCGAGATAGGCCTCGGCGGTTTCCTTCATCTTCTGGAGGATGAAGGCCGAAATCTGGCTGGGCGAATAATCCTCCCCGCCCGCCTTGACCCAGGCGTCGCCGTTCGGACCCTTGGTGATGGTGTAGGGAACGAGCTCCATGTCCTTCTTGGTCATGGGGTCGTCGAAACGGCGTCCGATAAGGCGCTTCACCGCGAAGATGGTGTTGTCGGGATTGGTGACGGCCTGGCGCTTGGCGGGCTGGCCGATCAGCCGCTCGCCGTCCTTGGCGAAGGCAACGATGGACGGCGTCGTGCGCGCGCCTTCCGCGTTCTCGACCACCTTCGGCTTGCTGCCTTCCATGACAGCAACGCAGCTGTTTGTGGTGCCGAGATCGATACCGATAACTTTTGCCATATGATCCTCTTATGCCCCAATAAAATACCTGCCCGCGCGCTCGCATGGGCACGCGGGTGCTTACGGAGGCGATATAGGGGCGCTTTCATTTGCGACAAGAAGTCGTCCCGCCTAAGGACGGCCCATGCGCATCTTGCTCCTCGCCTTGCCCGCCATCTGCCTGGCGCTGGCCGCCTGCGATCCAGCCCCTCAATCGGCGACCAGGATGGCCGAGCCCACCGAGCATGCCGTGTCGGTCACCGACGCCTGGATACGGCTCCCGGCGGTGGGCGGAAGGCCGGCTTCGGGTTATTTCACGGCCGCCGCGGGGGCGATGCCGGAAGCGATAGTGAACGTCACCAGCCCGTCCCCGGGGCGCTTGGAGATGCACGAGAGCATGTCGGACGGCGGCATGTCATCGATGCGGCAGATCGAGACCGTGCCCTTCGAGGCAGGCGAGCCCCTGATGTTCGAGCCGGGCGGCAAGCACCTCATGCTGTTCAGCCTCGATCCCACCGTGAAGCCGGGCGACACCCTAGCCCTCACCTTCGCCTTTTCCCGGGCGCAGCCGGTGACGGTCCAGGCGCAAGTGATCGCCGCGGGCGATCCGGCGCCCGAGTGACAAAGACAATATAATGATGGTCGGGAACTTGGCGTGACTTCCCGCCCCCTGACCGAAGCGGAACGCAATCTCGCTGCCTCCATCTTCGGCGATGCGATCGATTATTCGGCGGTCCGCATCCGCCATCGCAGATGGTGGCCGTTCCAGCCGAGGCGGGTCACCATGGCGCCCGACGGGCACATCTGGTTCCACCCCAAGGGCGGCCTGTGGTGCGAGGATTTTTGCGACCGCTCGCTGCAGGCGCAAGGCCTTTTCATCCATGAGATGACCCATGTCTGGCAGCATCAGCGCGGGGTCTGGTTGCCGCTGGCCCGCCATCCCTTCTGCCGCTACAGCTACGCCCTGAAGCCCGGCTGGCCGCTCAAGCGCTACGGCATCGAGCAGCAGGCGGAGATCGTGCGGCACGCCTTTTTGCTGCGCGAGGGGGCAAAGGTGTCGGGCGCGCCGCCTATTGAGCAATATGCCGGCCTGCTGCCGTTCGCGTTTCGGGTTGAAGGCGTTCCCGGATAACGGAAATGCGTGCCTACCGGCTGGCAATCTGCGCTAACTGAGCCTCGTCACGCCCATAGGCATCCTCGCGAAAGGCGATGCCGTTCTCGGCCGGCGCGGCGGTCAGGTAGGTGATGTAGATCGGAACCGGTTCAGGCACCTTGAGCCATTGCTCCGGAGCATCGGACTTGGTGCGGATCGGTTGGCCGAATAGCCATTTGCCCAATCGCCCGGCATCCTCCAGCCGTACGCATCCCGAGCTGAAACGACGCTCGTCATCCTTGAACAATGCCCTATCCGGCGTATCGTGAAGGAAGATGCCGCGGTCGTTGGGGAACATGAACTTCACATCGCCCATGGCATTGTGCGCGCCCGGAAGCTGACGGATACGAAGCTCTCGGCGCCCGGCGGCGACGGCGGCCCAGTCTACTTCCTTCGGGTCGAGAACGCGCGCATTCTCCGTCCAGTCCGAAAGTATCTCGTAACGCTTCGAACGGATGTAGGAGCCGCCCTTGTCGAGCACCTCCGGCGCGATCTGATCGCGAACCAGGTCCGGCGGCACGTTCCAATAGGGATTGACCGCGGCGAAGCGCACCAGACCCGCCAGCATCGGCGTCTGCTGGGCCGGCTTGCCGACAATGACCTTCATCGAATCGACGGCCTCGCCATCCTCATAAAGCCAGAGTCGCGCCGAGGCGGTGTCGACGAGGATGTAGCGATCCTCCGAGCGACCAGGCAGAGCGCGGGCCCGCTCCATGTTCACGCGGATCCGCCATTCATGATGGTCGGCGCCGCGATTGAGCGCCGCGAGCGTGGTCGGCCCGACAATGGCGTCGACCGGAAGCCCATGCGCCGACTGGAATTCGCGAATCCGCGAAGCCAGCTCCTTGTCGAATTTCTCTCCCGGGCTCAGGCCCAACCGCACGCGCAGCATGCCCACGCGGGCTCCGGTTGAACCGGGACGCAGCACGGGACCCGCCGGCAACGTGAATTGCGGAAGGCCCGACCAGCTGGCGTGGTGTTCGCCAAGCCCCTGGCGCAGCTCCGCGTAGACCGGGCTCATCCAGCCGTAATTTTCCAGGTAGGACATCAGCGAAGGCGCCTCGGCCGCACCCCTCAGCACTTCGGCCCTACTGGGCGGGACAGGTTCGACCTCCTTGTCGATATAGGTGATATTGACCCGCGGCGAACGGCGCACGTCGCGCACATAATCGGCGAAGGCGCGCGACAATTCTATCTCGGCCCGGGCCAGGGCCCTCGGCGATCCGCTTTCCGCTCGCCGGAGGGCCCGCACAAGGTCTTCGGGATCATAATCGTCGGGATCGAGCCCGTCGAGACGAGCGCTTCCGATCAGGTTGACGAGCCGCGCCGCCCCGGGACCGATGGTCCCGTTCCTGATCCACAAGGGGCGGTAATCCCTTGCCTTGTAGAATGCCTTGAGGTCGCGGTTCAGCCTGCCGGACGATTTGATCTCCGCCGCAACGGGCGATTGCGGCGCCGCGAGGATGGGCGCCGGAACAGCCGCGGCGAACAAGGCGCCCGCGACGCAGGCATGAAAAAGGGACAGCCGTGCCGGCGGACGCTGTCCACCGGCACGATCCGATACGCTAACAACCACGGGCGTGTTCAGCCCCGTTCTCCCGACCGGTAGGTCGGCGGCGGAGCCGTGTAGGCCGGAGGCGGTGTCGTCTCATAAGGATAGTAGGTGCCATCCTGGGTGTAGTATCCGTCGGCCCTGCCATCGTTATCCCGATCGGCCGCGATCGTGCCGGCGATAGCGCCGACGACCGCGCCCGCAGCCGCACCCTCGAGCGGACTGATGCCGCCCACGACCGCACCGACGCCGGCGCCGGCAGCCGCGCCGATCGCCGCGCCCGTTCCGGCGCTTTCCAAGGTTTCCCGATCTTCATAGGACGTGCAGGCACCGAGGGTCACGGTACCGGCGGCCAATACAGCCAACATTACCCTGCTCATATCACATCTCCCTGAGAAGGTCCGTGATGCCAGTCTGTCCGGCTCGCGCAGGAGCAACTCACATCAGCACCGGCCCAACGACCAACCCGCCGGAATCGTTCCTCAGGGGAAACGGGTCGCCCTGAAAGGGCTCTCCAGCTATCGCTTCGCCCTCACCGGCCGAGCCGGCCGGCGAGCCACTCCTCGATGGCGCGGTAGGCCGATTTCCCGCGCGGCGGATCGTCGCCATTGCCGGTCGCGAAATAGGCGATGCCGGTCCCGCTGCGACGGTCGATCCACAAGCCGGAGCGAAGGCCGTAGGCATCCCCCGCATGGCCGACGACCGCGGTGCCGTCGCCGAAAATATCGTCCCGGCATCCGGGATTCGCCACCGGCAGGCTCTGGCTGGCAAGGCCGTAGGCGCAATAGAAGCCGTCGCCGGTATCGCCATTGGCCCCATCGAAGCGCCAGGCCGGCTCCAGGAGTTGGTTGATGCTGGTCTCGCTCAGAAACGGCTCGCCTCCGTGAGTCCCGCGATTGAGGAGCAATCGGCCCACCGTGGCGAGATCGCGGGCCGAAATCCGGAGCCCTCCCTGAGGCGAGAAGAGCGCTCCGTTGGTTCCCGGCTTGTAGCCACCGAGATCGCAGCTTCCATCGGCCGCGGGAACGACCGGACAGTCGGGCCATTCCCCGCCCAGATCGTCGCGGAGGACCGAATCGTCCGTATCGTAAAGCACCACCGCCCGATCGATCGCCCCGTCGCTGCACGTCGTCCAGTTGAAACAGGCGTCGAGCCCCAGCGGGTCCAGCACCAGCTGCTCCATCAACCGGTCGAACCGCTCGCCCGTCGCCGACTCAATGATGGAGGCGATCACCGGAAAGTTGAGGTTGGAATAGGTGAAATAGCCGCCCGGCCGATGCTCGGCATCGAAGGCCGCGGGATCACTCAGAGCCTCTCGCACACTTCCGCCGAGCGGAATCGCGTAGTCGATCCCATCCCTGAGGCTCGACGTGTGGGACAGCAGCAGCCGAAGCGTGATCGGGTCGTCGGGAAACGCCGGATTGCGCAGCCGCCAACCCAGCCAGTCCGACACGTCCCGATCGAGATCGAGCACCCCCTGCTCGACGAGCCGCATAGCCCCCAACGCGACGACCAACTTGGAGATGGACGCGATCCGAACCGGGTCATCGATTGTGAGGGGCCGCCCCGTCCGCCGGTCGGCAAGCCCCGAAGCTCCGCTGTTCAGTAGTGTCGACTCATCGAAAGTGACCCAGACATAAGCGGGTGCCGTCGATGGCGGCGCCGGGCGGGGAGGATTCGCGCAGCCCGCCGTCAGGGCGAGCAGGATGGCCAGGACCGCGCGCGCCATGGCCATGACCTAGTCGGGCCGCCGGGGCGATGAAGGTCGCGGTCCTCCCCGAGGACTCACTTCTTCGCCACGCCCACCAACGCCGGCCGCAGCAGCCGGTCCTTGATCATGTAGCCCGTCTGCATTTCCTGGACGATGGTGCCGGGTTCGGCCTCGTCGTTCGGGATTTCGATCATGGCCTGATGGCGATTGGGGTCGAGCGGCTGGCCCATCGCCTCGACGCGGGTGATGCCGTTGCGCTGGAAGACGGTGTCGAGCTCGCGGCCGGTCGCCTCGATGCCGGCGATAAGACCCTTCATCTTGTCGTCCTGGCGCAGCTCCTCCGGGATCGCGGCCAGAGCGCGGTCGAGATTATCCTTCACGCTCAGCATGTCGCGGGCAAAGCCGGTCGCGGCATAAGTGGAGGCGGCCTGCTTCTCGGCCTCGAGGCGGCGGCGGACATTCTGCGTCTCGGCCTGAGCGTAGAGGACGTGCTGGCGAACCTCCTCAAGCTCCTTTTCCAGCTCCGCCAGCCGGTCGAGCTCCTTCGTCTCGCCCGATGCCTCTTCCGGAAGCTCTTTCGCTTCGCCTTCAACCTTTTGTTCGTCGTTCATGCCATCAATCTCGATAGTGCCTGTGCCGTGAAATCCACCATGGGCACGACGCGCGCATAGTTCAACCGCGTCGGGCCGATCACGCCCACCACGCCGACCACCTTGCCGTCTGCGCCCCGATAAGGAGCGGCAATGACCGAAGAGCCGGAGAGGGCGAAGAGCTTGTTTTCCGAGCCGATGAAGATCTTCATGCCCCGTCCGGCACGGGCGCTGTCGAGCAGGCGCGCGATCTCCTCCTTGCCTTCCAGCTCGTCGAGCAGTTGGCGGACGCGCTCCAGATCGGCCGCCGCGTCGCTTTCCACCAGGTTCGCCTGGCCGCGCACGATCAGCACGGGGCGCTGAGCTCCATCGCGCGACCAGATGGCGAGGCCGCGCGCGACCAGTTCCTGCGAGACGCGGTCGAGCGCCGCCTCTCCCGCGCGGATTTCGGAATTGAGACGCGCCAGTGCTTCGGCGAGGGTCAGGCCCGAAAAACGCGCGCTCACATAATTGCCGGCCTCGGCTAGCGTGGAGGCGGTGATGCCGGCGGGCAACTCGACCACCCGATTCTCGACGCTGCCGTCGTGCCCGACCATCACCGCCAGCGCCTGATCGGCCGACAACGGCACGAAGCCGAATTGCCGGAGCACCGGCTCTCGCTTGGGCACCAGGACGATGCCGGCGCAGGCGGAAAGGCCGGACAAGGCCGCGGTCGCCGCCGCCAGCACCTCCTCGATCGGGCCGCCGCGATCCAGCCGCCCCTCGATCGCCGCCCGTTCCTCCGCGCTCGGCGCCGCCGCCTGCATCATGCCGTCGACGAACAGGCGGAGCCCCCCTTCGGTCGGCACGCGGCCGGCGGAGGTGTGCGGATGGCTGAGCAGGCCCAGTTCCTCCAGATCCTGCATGACGTTGCGGATCGAGGCGGGCGAGAGGTTGACGCCGGGCAACCTGGAGATGGTGCGGGAACCCATCGGCAGCCCGGAATCCAGATAGCCCTCGACGACGAGCCGGAACACGTCGCGGGCGCGGTCGGTCATTTCGGCTATGGGCGTGGCGGACATGGCATTTATGTAATCAGCCTCCGCCCTCCCGTCACCCCAGTGAAAGCTGGGGCCCTAGCAGAGTCCGCTCCTGAACCGGACCTTCAGATGGATTCCAGCTTTCGCTGGAATGACGAGGGAGGGCTCGCTAAGTGCCCGGCCGAACCATCGAAAGGAAAATCATGCGCCCATCCGGACGCGCGCCCGACCAGATGCGGGCGATCACCATGGAAGCCGGCTTCACCCGTCATGCCGAGGGAAGTTGCCTCGTCAGCTTCGGCGACACGCGCGTGCTCTGCACCGCCTCGGTCGAAACTCAGCTTCCTCCGTGGCTGCGCGGCAAGGGCAAGGGCTGGGTGACGGCGGAATATGGCATGCTCCCGCGCGCCACGCACACCCGCGGACGCCGCGAGGCGGCGAGCGGCAAGCAGTCGGGCCGCACCCAGGAGATCCAGCGTCTGATCGGCCGGTCCCTGCGCGCCGTGGTCGACCTCGAAGCTTTGGGCGAGCGCCAGATCACGCTCGACTGCGACGTCATCCAGGCGGACGGCGGCACGCGCACGGCGGCTATCTCGGGCGCCTGGGTGGCGCTCCGCATCGCGGTCGACAGGCTCCTGAAACAGAAGCTGCTTGAAAGCGACCCCATCCAGAAGAAGGTCGCGGCAGTGAGCTGCGGCATCCATGGAGGCAATGCGGTGCTCGATCTCGATTATGACGAGGACAGCTCGGCCGGCTGCGACGGCAATTTCGTGCTGACCTCGAACGGCGACATCGTCGAGGCGCAGGTGACGGCCGAAGGCGAATGCTATGACGAGGAAGGGCTCCTGCGCCTCCTCCGCCTCGCCCGCATCGGCTGCAACGAGATTTTCGCCGCGCAGGACAAGGCGACCGGCCGATGAGCCGCCGCCTCGAGCCCGGCAAGCTCGTCATCGCCAGCCACAATCCCGGCAAGGTACGAGAGATCGCCGACCTGCTCGGTCCCCACGGCGTAGAGCCGGTCTCGGCCGCCGACCTTGACCTTCCCGAACCCGACGAAACCGGCAACACGTTCATCGACAATGCGGAATTGAAGGCGCGGCTGGCGGCGGACCTCTCGGGCCTCCCAGCCCTCGCCGACGACAGCGGCCTCTGCGTCGATGCGCTCGACGGGCGCCCCGGTATTTACTCCGCCCGCTGGGCCGGCGAGGGCAAGGATTTCATGGTCGCGATGGAGCGGATCGAGGAGGAATTGTTCGCCAAGGGTCACGAGGCAGGCCGCAACGCCCATTTCATTTGCGCCCTCTCCGTGTGCTGGCCGGACGGCCATATCGAAAGCTATGAAGGCCGGGTCGACGGCCTCCTCGTCTGGCCGCCGCGCGGCGAGAACGGCTTCGGCTACGACCCCATGTTCCAGCCGATCGGCCGAGAGATGACTTTCGGCCAGATGGACCCCGCCGACAAATATGCGATCAGCCACCGCGCCGCCGCCTTCCGCAAGCTAGTGGCGGCACTGGTCATATGAGGGAAGCGAACTGACGATGGACTCGTTCGTCCCGAGCGAAGTCGAGGGGCGTTTCTCGAACTCGGTGCCAGCGCCCGTCGACTTCGCTCGGAACGAACGGGCCGAAGAGGACGCACTCGCCCTCTATATCCACTGGCCGTTCTGCGTCTCCAAATGCCCCTATTGCGACTTCAACAGCCACGTCCGCACTTCGGTGGATCAGGCGCTGTGGCAAGAGGCCCTGCTCGCCGACCTGGCTTATGAGGCGCGGATGGAACCGGACCGAAAGGTCGGCTCGATCTTCTTCGGCGGCGGCACGCCCTCGCTCATGCCTCCGGAAACCGTCGCCCGTCTGATCGAAGCAGCGGAGCGGCACTGGGGCTTCGCACCGGACATCGAGATCACATTGGAGGCCAATCCCTCCTCCGTCGAAGCCGCCCGCTTCGCCGATCTGGCTGCGGCGGGCGTCAACCGCGTGTCGCTCGGTCTTCAATCGTTGGACGACGACGCGCTCCGCTTCCTCGGCCGGGCCCATGGCGTGACGGAAGGTTTGGCCGCGCTGGAGACGGCGCAGGGCGAGTTCCGCCGCGTGAGTTTCGATCTCATCTATGCGCTACCGGAGCAGAGCGAAGCGCAATGGCAGGCTCAACTCGCGCGCGCCCTCTCCTTCGGCACTGGCCATTTGTCGCTCTATCAGCTCACCATCGAGCCCGGCACCCGTTTCGCCGCCCTTGCCGCCAAGGGCGCGCTGCCGGTCACCGATCCCGACCATGCCGCCGCCCTCTACGAACTGACCCAGGCAATGACCGACGCGGCGGGACTTCCGGCCTATGAAATCTCCAACCACGCCCGTCCCGGCGAGGAGAGCCGGCACAACCTCGCTTACTGGCGCTATCAGAACTATCTCGGGATCGGCCCCGGCGCCCACGGCCGGCGCGGCGGCTGCGCTACGCAGCGGCACAGGAAGCCGGAGAATTGGCTGTCGGCGCTCCAGAGGAACGGCCACGGCGTCGTCGATGAGGTGCCGATCGACTCCGATTCAGCAGCGGTCGAGGCGCTGTTGATGGGGCTGAGGCTTCGGGAAGGCATCGAGAGTGATCGCATCGAGTGGCTTGGGAATGCACCTTTCGACACCCTGGTCGACACCCGCGTGGTCGGCCGCCTTATCGATCAGGGCCTGATGGATCGGCAACAAGGCCGCCTTCGCGTCACCGCGGCGGGAATGCTCCTGCTCGACGCGATCCTGGCCGAGATCGTGCGTTAACCCCCGAACCTCTTCGGCGCAGGCGAGACGGTGGTGAAGCCGACGGGCGTCACCTGCAGCACTTCGAACACACGTTGGGCGACCCCGCCGGAGCCGAAGCGGAAGGCTCCGTCGACGCCCATGAAGCCTTCCGGATTCCTCAGTTCGTTCTCCGGGAAAGGCCGGCCGATCGGCCAGTCCTGCGCGACTCTGACGGCGAGCAGTACCGCGTCATAGCCGAGACTCGCGAGCCGATAGGGATTCGAACTGTAGCGGGCGCGGTATCGAGTGCGGAACTGGTTGAACATGTTGTCCGGCACGCTGGCGAACCAGGCGCCGCGCAGCGCCGGCGTAGCGCCCAGGCCCTCCTCGTTCTTCCACAATTCGGTGCCAAGGATGCGCGCGTCGGCCGAAGTTCCCTCCCGAACCATCGGCGCGGCGCCCATGGCGATGCGGCCATTGTCGGCGATCAGCACGGCGTCATAGCCGGACTGGGCGTTGAGCCGGGTGACGGCGCCGCGAAGCGCCTCCCGGCTCCGGTCATAGGTCTGCATCGCCACCATCCTGCCGCCCCCGCGTTCGACCGAGGCGATCAGCGCCTGGCTGGCGCGGCGGCCATAGTCGCCATTGGGAATGAGGCCGGCGAAGCGCTCCAGGCCCTGGGACCGGGCATAGCCGACCACCCGATCGACCGACTGGGCGGGATCGAAGCCCATCAGATAGACCCCGTCGCCGGCCACGCTGGCGTCGTTGGAAAAGGCGACGACCGGCACGCCGGCGCGCGCGGCGATGGGGGCGATGGCGCGGACATTCTCGGCCAGCAGGGGTCCCAGGAACAGGCGGTTTCCGTCCGCCAGCGCTTCATTGGCGGCGACCGCGGCGCCCTTGGCCGTATCGTAGACGGTGATGCGGATTCGCTGGCCACCCGTGTCGAGAATGGCGAGGTTGGCGGCGTTCGCGATAGACTGGCCGATCCCCGCATTCTCGCCGCTGAGCGGAACGAGCACGGCGACGCGGTTGCGGTCCGTGTCGGTCGGAAGGCCGGGAGTCGGCTCGGGAGTCGGCGTCGGCACCGGCTCCGGCGGCGCCGGGCGGGGCCTCGGGACCATCTGGCAACCGGCGATAAAAAGGCTGAGCCCCGCCAACGCCGCCAGCCCGAGGAATGAGCGCCGCGCTTGCGGGCGAGTGATCCGGTCTGCCATGACTACCCCTTATGTCCCTTCCCCCCGGCCTCTACATCGTCGCGACCCCGATCGGCAATCTCTCCGATCTCAGCCCGCACGCCGCCAAGATATTGTCGGAAGCCGATTTGATCGCCGTCGAAGACAGCCGCGTGACGGCCAAGCTCCTCGCCCATATCGGCGTCAAGCGGCCGATGACGCCGTATCACGATCACAATGCCGATCGCGTGCGGCCGGGGCTGATAGGCCAGATGGCGGAGAAGGCGGTGGCGCTTGTATCGGATGCCGGGACGCCGCTCATCTCCGATCCCGGCTACAAGCTGGTCCGCGACGCGCGCGCGGCGGGCGTCAGCATCCATACGGTCGCCGGTCCCTGCGCGGCGATCGCCGCCCTCACCCTGGCGGGTCTTCCCACCGACCGGTTCCTCTTCCTCGGTTTCCTCCCCGCCAAGGCCGGCGCCCGCGCCACCGCGATTGCCGAGATCGCTTCGGTGCGCGCCACGCTCATCCTCTACGAAAGTGGCTCCCGCCTCGCCGCGACGCTCGCGGCACTGGGTGAAGGCCTCGGTGACCGCGACGCGGCGGTCGCGCGCGAGATCAGCAAGAAATTCGAGGAAACGGTCACCGGCACCGTCGCCGAACTCGCCGACCGCTACGCTGATGCGCCGCCCAAGGGAGAGATTGTGATCGTCGTCGGTCCGCCCGGCGAGGCGGAAGCCGCCAGCGACACGGACATCGACACGGCTTTGCGCGAAGCGATGACCCGCCTGTCTGCCTCCCGTGCCGCCGCCGAGGTCGCCGAAACGCTCGGGCTACCACGCCGAACCGTCTACGAGCGGGCGCTTGCGCTCAAATGAAGCGGCCCAAAGTAAATAGACGACGCGCGGAGCGTGGCGGTAGGCGGGCGGAGGCCCTCGCGGCGCTCTGGCTGCGGCTGAAGGGATGGGCGATAGTCGCCCGCCGCGTACGCACGCCACGCGGCGAGGTCGACCTGGTGGCGCGGCGTGGCCGCATTATCGCCTTCGTCGAGGTAGAGGCGCGCGCCACCGAAGCCGACATCGCCCTGTCGCTCGACGACTATCGCCTCCGCCGCGTCGCCGCCGCCGCGGAAGCGCTGGCGCCGCGCTTCCTGCGCGACGGCGATGATGTGCGGATCGACGCCATCTTCATCCTCCCGCGCCGCCTCCCGCGCCACCTGGAGAATGTCTGGCACGGGTGACATTCCCGTCCACGGTCCCTAGTTCGAGGCACCGAATCAAAAGGATCACCCATGCCGCTCCGCGTCGCCGTCCAGATGGACCCGATGGACAAGATCAACATCGCTGGCGATTCGACCTTCGCGATCATGCTCGGCGCGCAGGCGCGCGGGCACAGGCTGTTCCACTACGCGCCCGAGGATCTGAGTTACGCCGACGGGCGGCTCTGGACCATGGCGCATCCGGTTACCGTCCAGGATGTCGCCGGCAATCATTATCGCTTCGAGGATCCGGTGCTCCTCGACCTCGGCCGCGACGTCGACGTGGTGCTGATGCGCCAGGATCCGCCGTTCGACCTCGGCTACATCACCGCGACCCACCTGCTCGAGCGCATCCAGGGCGAGACTCTGGTCGTCAACGACCCGGCGGCGGTCCGCGACGCGCCGGAAAAACTGTGGGTCCTCGATTTCGCCCGCTTCATGCCGCCGACCGTGGTCACGCGATCCCTGGGTCTGACGCGCAAGTTCCTGGCGGAACACGGCGAGATCGTGGTGAAGCCGCTGCACGGCTTCGCCGGCGGATCGGTGTTCCGCATCGGCCGCGACGGCACGAATCTCGCCTCGCTCATGGAGCTGTTCAACACCGCCTACCGCGAACCGCACATGGTCCAGGCCTTCCTCCCCGAGATCGCCCAGGGCGACAAGCGCATCGTGCTCGTCGACGGCGAGGTCGCGGGCGCGGTCAACCGCATCCCGGGCGAAGGCGAAATACGCTCCAACCTCGCTGTCGGCGGGCTCGCGGCCAAGACCGAGCTAACCGAAGGCGAGCGCGAGATATGCGAGGCGATCGGGCCGGAGCTCAAGAAGCGCGGCCTCCTTTTCGTCGGCATCGACGTGATCGGCGGCAAATGGCTGACGGAGATCAACGTCACCTCGCCGACCGGAATCGTCGCCATCGACAAGTTCAACGGCACCGACACACCCGGCCTCATCTGGGACGCGATCGAGAGAAAGGCCCCCACGAATGGGTGAGTGGATAAGAGAATTGATCGAGCAGTCGGGCTATCTCGGCGTCGCGCTGCTGATGCTCCTGGAGACGGTGTTCCCGCCAGTTCCGTCGGAGGTCATCATGTCCCTCTCCGGTCTCCAGGCCTCGCGCGGCACGCTAACGCTCTGGGGCGTGATTCTTGCCGGCACCTTCGGGGCGATGGTCGGCAACACCTTCTGGTATGTCGTCGCGCGCGCGCTTGGGATCGAGCGCTTCCATCCCTTCATCGACAAGTTCGGCCGCTACCTCACCGTCGACTGGAAGGAAATGAAGCGCGCCGACCATTTCTTCGACAAATATGAGCGCTGGTTCGTCTGCTTCGGCCGCATGGTGCCGACGATCCGCTCCCTCGTCTCCATTCCCGCCGGCCTGTTCGGCATGCGCTGGAAGCCGTTCCTCATCTATTCGACGATCGGCACCTTCGGCTGGACCACCCTCCTCGCCACTGCGGGCTATCTGCTCGGTCAGAATTATACCGAGATCGACAAATATCTCGGCCCCGTCTCGATCGGTGTCATCGTCGTGCTGGTGCTCTGGTATCTCTTCCGGGTGATTACCTGGAAACCGAGCCCTAGGCCCGAGGATGCGCGTTCCGATACACGTCCATGAGATGGGCGGCGTCGACCGCCGTATAGATTTGCGTCGACGACAGGCTGGCGTGGCCGAGCAGCTCCTGGAGCGAGCGAAGGTCCGCGCCGCGCCCCAGCAAGTGGGTCGCGAAGCTGTGTCTCAGCGCGTGCGGCGTCGTCCGGTCGGACAGGCCCAGCCGCACCCTCGCCCGCCGTACGGCGCGACGTACGATTTCGCCTCTTAATGGTCCGCCCCGCGCGCCCCGGAACAGCGGCTGGTCCTTCGCCAGCGGATAGGGACAGAGCGCCAGATAGCGCTCGATCGCCGCGCGAACGGGCGCCAGCAGGGGCACGATCCGCGTCTTGCCGCGCTTCCCTGTCACTATCAGGGCCTCGCCCAGAGGCAGGGCTGAGCCGACCAGGCCGAGCGCCTCCGCCACGCGCAATCCCGACCCGTAGAGCAAGGTGAGAAGCGCGAAATCGCGCGCCGCGATCCATTCCTCGGACGCGTCTTCGGAGACATCTTCCGCAAGCGCCGCAACTTCGTCCGGTGAAATCGGGCGGGGCACGCTTCGCGGCCTCTTCGGGCCCTTGAGGCGCGGAACCGCGGACTCCCGCCCCGTCTCCGCCGCGGCAAAGGCTAGGAAGCCGCGGATCGCCGACAGCTCGCGCGCGGCCGAGCTGTTGCCGAGCCCGCCAGCCCTGCGGCTGGTCAGGAAAGCGCGAAGGTCGACGGCCTGGAGGCTGGCGAGCACATCGCCCGTCACGGCCTCGCCGCGATGAAATCCGAGGAAGTCGACCAGCCGATGCGCCGTGGCCAGGTAGGCGCGCACCGTGTGCTCCGAGCGGCGGCGATCGCGAGCGAGATGGTCCCGCCAGCGCGCGGCTATGGCGCGGGCGGGGTGATCAGTCAGGGGATCAGCCACCGGCCCATGCAGCGCGTCAGCACGCGTCCGAGGAACATGAGAAGCTCCGAGCCATGGCGCGTCTCGAAGCCCTGTGCGCCGCGCTGGCCGAGCGCGAGCAGCCCCTTGGGCAGCGGCGAATCGCTGTCGAGCCGCACCAAAGCTTCGGCCCGGATCAGCCCGCAGGCCGGCCCGAACAGCGGGTGCCCCTGCTCGCATCCGCGAAGCACGACCCCTTCGAACTGGTCGATCGAACGCTCGATCACCCGCGGGTCGACGAACTGCATCCCCGACGCATCGGCGCGCATCCCCTTGTCTCCGACGAACAAAGCCACGGCGACCGCGTCCAGCCCCAATATCTGCGGCCATTCCTGCGTCACGATATGGATGAGGTGATCGAAGCCCTCCGCCTCGACCGCAGCCAGCACCGCCGCATGGATCGAGGCGACCGCGCCCGAATGGCCGCGCGCGAAGGCGATGAGGTCCTGGTTGGCCTCTTCCGCCGCCGCGACCCGCGCCTGCAGGTGCGCCACCGCCCGATCCTCGAAGTTGATCACCGTACCCATGCCGGGAAGCTTAGCCCTGATATGGTTAAGATGCGATGGCGAAATGACCTGCGGGTCCTCCCGCTATCGCGCGGCCAGTACTATGAGATGCTCTGGCCGGTCTTCTTCCAGTCGGCGAGGAACGCTTCGAGCCCCCGGTCCGTCAGCGGATGGTTGAAGAGCTGGCGGATCACCTTGGGCGGGGCGGTCATCACGTCGGCGCCGATCTTGGCGGCTTCGAGGACGTGGATGGGATGACGCACGCTTGCCACCAATATTTGCGTATCGAAATCGTAATTGTCGTAGATCATTCGGATTTCCGAGATGATCTGCATGCCGTCGAAGCCGATATCGTCGTGCCGGCCGACGAAGGGCGAGATGAAGGTCGCCCCGGCCTTGGCCGCGAGCAGGGCCTGGTTGGCGGTGAAGCAGAGCGTGACGTTCACCATCGTGCCGTTCTCGGTCAGCTTCTTGCAGGTCTTGAGGCCGTCGATGGTGAGCGGCACCTTGACCGCGATATTGTCGGCGATCTTCCGCAGCATCTCCGCCTCGCGCATCATCTCGCCATGCTCGGTGGCGACCACCTCGGCCGAGACTGGCCCCGACACGATCCCGCAAATCTCCTTCACCACCTCGAGGAAGTTCTTGCCGGACTTGTGGACCAGCGAGGGATTGGTGGTGACGCCATCGAGCAGACCCGTTTCAGCCAGGTCGCGGATCTCGGCGGTGTCGGCGGTGTCGACGAAGAATTTCATTTGGGGCATGCCTTCGAGCGGTTTGGAGATTCGCGCGCCCTTCTAGCCAGACGAGCCGGCGCGCGCGAGTCATGAGGGTGCGGATGGCGACGGCTTCAAAGGACGGCGACGGGCTGCACCGCGCGATCTGGGCGATCGCCCTTCCGGCCATGCTGACGAATGTCGCGACCGCCTTGTTCGGCCTCGCCGACCTGTGGGTGATCGGCCAGCTGGGCGTCCCGGCCGCCCAGGCCGGGGTAGAACTCGGCGCCAAGTTCATGATGGGGCTGCTCGTCGTCTTCAATTTCCTGAGGACAGGCACGATCGCGCTCACCGCTCAGGCCGCGGGACGGGGCGATCAGGCGGCCCAGGCGGCCGCACTGGCACGGGCCACCGGAGCGGCGCTGCTGATCGGCGCCCTGCTTCTCGCCCTCATGCCGCTCGCCATCCCGGTCGGCCTCGATTTCCTCAATGCCCGGGGCGCCTTTGCGGAGCAGGCGCGGACCTATGTCGAGATACGCTATTGGGGCGGACCGCTCTGGCTGGTGAACGCCGTTCTGGTCGGCTGGCTGATCGGACGCAAGAAGGTGCGCGCCGTGCTCGCCGTCGAGGTCGCGGCCAATATCGGCCACATCGGGCTCGACCTCCTTTTCGTCCTCGGCTTCGGCTGGGGCGTCGCGGGCGTCGCGGCGGCGACCTTGCTGTCGGAAGGCCTGAAGCTCGCCGCCCTGATCGGGGTCGTGGCCTGGGAAACCCCGGCCGGGATGGCGCTGCGCCTCGCCTTCCGCCGGGCGACTTGGGACAGCGCATCCCTCGGCGCGCTGTTCCGCATCAACCGAGACCTTTTCCTGCGCACCATGCTGCTGACCGGAGCGATCCTGCTCATGGCCCGCGACGGCGCGCATGAGGGTCCGCTGGTGCTCGCGGCCAACGGAATCCTCTACCAGCTGTTCATCCTGTCGGCCCTCATCCTCGACGGCTTCGAGGCTTCGGCCCAAGTGCTGTGCGGCGAGGCGGTCGGCGGGAATGACCGTCAGCGTTTCGACCGGCTGGTCCGCGCCCTGCTTCTTTGGGGCCTCGCCTTCGGTACATTCATAACCTGTGTGTACGCCCTCTTCGGCGCGCCCTTTGCCGGGAGCTTCAGCACCGATCCCGCCGTCGTCGCGACGACCCTCACCTATCTGCCCTGGGCTGTCGGACTGCCCCTGATCGGCGTGACGTCCTACGTCTATGACGGCATTTATGTCGGCGCGACCTGGACGCGCGCGCTCCTGATCACGATGGTCGCCGCCTTCGCGACCTACGCCCTGGTGCTCTGGGCCGCCGGCTCGCTCGGCAATAACGGGCTCTGGCTCGCCTTCAGCCTCTTCTTCGTCGCCCGCGCGGCCGGGCAGGCCTTGCTGCTGCCCAGGCTCCGGCGGGCGACATTCCCGGCCTAGCGCAGCACCCCGAACACGGCCGTCAGGACGGGGTCGCCGGTGGCCGCGGGATCGGCGCGGATCGCCGCCTCCTCCTGTCCGATGGCGCGGTAGATGCCCTGGCTGGCCTTCAGCGTCACATCGTGCCGCAGCCCGGCAAAGTCGATCCCGGTCGCGGCCCGCAGCGCCTGCGTCACGATGTCGTTGTCGAACAGCCGCAGCGCCTCGTCGACTTCGGGCAGCATCGCATCGAAGATCGCGTTGCCCATCCGGCGCTGGAGATAGTCGGTCGCCGCCGTCGAGCCGCCGCGCACGATCGACAGCGCGTCGGCGATGGTCATGCCCCGGATCGATTCGAGCACGATCGGCGCCGCCACGTTCGCCGCCTCCCCCGCCGCCTTGTTGACCTGCCGCATCAGGCGCTCGCGCACGGGCGGCTGCCGGAGCAGCGCCGCCAGCAAGGTCGTCGGCGCGTTCCCTCCGAGCTCGGGCGGGAGCGCGATCCGCGCCACGTCATGGGCGAAGAAGCCATTCTCCTCCAGCAGCTGCGCGAATGCCCGCTGCGACGACAGGGTCAGCAGCCGTCGGATCGCGTCTTCCATCCCGAATCCGCCGAAGCCGGCGCAGGCGGAAAGGCTGAGCAATGGAAGGGCGAGCGCGGCGCCGACGAGGCGGCGTCTGGAAATTGGACTGTCCATTCGTGATGGACTAGCCGCTAATCGCCTCGAAGTGAATCACCGTCGGCTCGAGCTCCAGCAGATAGTCGGCGTCGAAGTCGTAATATTTGGCGGCCACCACGTCCTCGCCGGCGAAACGGCTAATGGAGTCCCAGTCCCGCCAGAGCGTGAACATCTCGACATGGACGACATCACCGTCGGCGCGGTGCAGGCACCAGGCCCCGAGATTGCCCTCGGTCGCGCGATAGTCGGGAAGCGCCACCTCGCGCATCAGCTTCAGATACGCCTCCGTCTTCGCGGTCGGTATCCGGCCATGCCACCTGCGCGCAATCACAGCGTATCGTCTCCTACTCAGGATGGGTCCTCGGGACGCTGATCCTGCACAGAACCTAGCGATCGAACCCTGCCGGGCAAACAGAATCCCGCGTTCGTGACATCAGCAGGGTTTATGAGCTCGCCTGAGCCGACCTTGGGACGGGCCGGTTCAGGGCTATGTTTTGCAGGATCACGAAACGACGATATGGCCTCGCTCCCATGAACCGCGTCCGCGTCGTCATCCTCAACGCCGCTTTGGG
>NZ_DATCYB010000012.1:0-10131 GCF_036570505.1 Allosphingosinicella sp.
ACGAGCGAGAGGCGCGGCTCGATCCCTCGTTCGACGAGGGGGCGGATCAGGTTGAGCTCGGTCCGGGCGGCGGTCAACGCCGACCGACGTGAGGCGAGCGCGGCTTCGGCTTCCTCCACGGCGCGCCCGGCCTGATTGACGCGGGCGCTGGCGGCGCCGAGCAGGCTGCTCAAGTCGGCCATGCGCGACGTGTGCAGCGACCGCTCGATGCCGATCTGCTCGGCCATGCTGGAGTTGGTGGCGGGCGGGAAGTCGGGTGACCGACCCGCCACTTCCGCTTCCAGCCGGGCGATCTTGACCCGGAGAGCATCGAATTGCGACCGGTTGCTCGAATATTCGGAGCCGGTCGCCGTCTTGTCGAGCCGCACCAGCGCCGCGCCGCGCTTCACCAGCTCGCCGGTCCTCACCAATATCGCCTCGACGATGCCTCCTTCGAGATTGGAGACGACCTGCAACTGCGAGCTCGGGATGACGCGGCCCTGGCCGCGCACGGTGCGGTCCAGTTCCGTCACAGACGCCCATATGATGAAGATCAGGACGAACGCGGCGATGATCCACAAAAGGATGTTGGATGCCGTGGCCGGACGGACCTTCTCGATATAGTCTTCGAGCGTGCTGTGGTTCATATCGCGGCGACCTTCGGGCGATTGAGCTTGGCCAATATCTGATCGCGCGGTCCGTCGGCGATGAGCTTGCCCTGGTCGAGAATCATGACCCGGCTGACCAGGCGCAGGAACGGGGTGCGGTGGGTTATGACGAGGAAGGTTCGGCCCTCCAGTTCCGTGCCGAGCCGGTCGAGAAGCCCGCTTTCCGTCTGATTATCCATGGCGCTGGACGGTTCGTCGAATACCAGCACCGATGGACGTCCGGTCAGGGCACGGGCGATGGCGATCGACTGGCGCTGACCCCCGGACAGGCCTTCGCCCCGGTCGGCGAGCCGGCGATCGTAGCCGTTGGCGATCTGGCCAATGAACTGGTGGGTTCCGGAAAGCTCCGCGGCGCGGACCATCTCCTCGTCGTCGATCCCTTCGCGCTCCAGCACGATATTCTCGCGCACCGATCCCGACAGGAGCAGCGTTTCCTGCATGGCGCTGCCGATCTTGCGGCGCAGGCTGATAGGATCGAGCTGGCGGATGTCGGTGCCGTCGAGGAGGATGATGCCCTCTTCAGGCTCGTAAAGGCCGAGCAGCAGCCTGGCGACGGTCGACTTTCCCGAACCGACCCGTCCGAGCAGCGCGACATGCTCGCCGGGCTCCAGGGTGAAACTCACGCCTTCCAGCGCCTTTTCGGGCGCGCCGGGATAGCGGAAATGGACGTTGCGGAACTCGATGCGCCCCTCAGTCGCGGCGAGCACGAGCGGCTCGCCCTCCGGGCCTTCCGCCGGCGTGTTCATCAGGCCGTTGAGCTGGCGATAGGCGGTGCGCGTGGCCGTCATCCGCGACAGAAGGGTGGCGATCTGTCCAAGCGGCGCGACGGCGCGGCCGGAGAGGATCGAGCAGGCGATAAGCCCGCCCATCGTCATCACGCCCTCGGCGATGAGGCCGACGCCGACAATAACGACCCCGGCATAGGATATGGTCTGGGCCGAGCCGGCGATGGTGATGCCGATATTGGCGACCAGCCGCTGCTTGAGGCTGATGGCGCTGTGCTCCTCGATGGCGGCGTGCCAGCGCCGGGTGAGGATCGGGGCGGCGCCCGACGTCTTCACCGTCTCCAGCCCTCCGATCGTCTCGACCAGCACGGTTTGCTTGAGCAGCCCCTGGCCCATCGACTGGGCCGACAGCCTGTCCATCGCCGGCTGGGTGACGAGGCCGACAAGGACCACCAGCGGGATCATCACCAGCGGCACGAGCACGACCGCGCCGCCGATCATGGCGATCACGGCCAGCGTGATGAAGATGAACGGCACGTCGACGATGGCCGTGAGCGTCGCCGACGCGAAGAAATCGCGCAACGTCTCCAGTTCCCGGACGACACCGGCGAGCGCGCCCGTCGAGCCCTTCTTCTGGTCAAGGCGGATGGCCAGGAGTCGGGCGAACACCGACTCTCCGACTTCCCGGTCGATCCGGGCCCCGGCGACGTCGACGAAATAGGCCCGCACCGTCTTCAGCGCGAAATCGAACATGATGACGATGGCGAGACCGATCGACAGCGCCACCAGCGACGCGGTCGCGTTGTTCGGCAGCACGCGGTCGTAGACCACCATGGTGAAGATCGACGTGACAAGGGCGAAGACGTTGATCATCACCGCCGCGACCGCGACCCGGGAATAGATCCCCTTGTTGCGGAGCATCGGCCCCATCAGCCACGGCGCGAACCGTTGCTTGGGAATGTCGACGATATTCTCGGCGCTCATTGCACCTCCAAAGTGGGCGGATCGATGCTCAGCGTCGACAAAAGCCGGCCGGTCCGCGACAGGAGCACATAGCGCGCCGCGTCGAGCTCCGTGATGCTGCGGATGTAGGTGGCGGCGACGTCGAAATAGCCGCTTTCGGATTCGAGGAGATCGAACAAGGTGCCGCGAGCGACCCGGAAACGCTCGGCGAGCACGTCGCGCGACTGCCGGCTGGCGATATAGCTGTTTTGGAGCGCGGCCAGCTGCTGTTCGAGCGCGACGACGTCGGACCAGGCGATCGCCGCCTCCCGTTCCGCCTCGCTGCGGACCCGGGTGGCGCTGGCCTGAGCCGCGCTCGCCCGAGCCTCCGCCTGGTCGGCGCGCGCATCGCCGGGCCCCAGGAAACGGTAGGTCACCGTGGCCAACCCGCGAACGTCGTAATCCGGGCTCGACAGGCCGTATTTGCCGGCATTGAGGCCCACGCCCAGATTGGGCAGGGTCGCGGCGCGCCCGGCCCTGGCTTCGCGCCGGGCGGCGCGGGCGAGCGCTTCGGCGCCTTCGACATCGGGCGTCGAGCGCGCAAGGAACTGTGCGGCCTCCTTGGTCATGGTCGCCACATCGATCGTGGGCGCGCGCCCTAGGCCGGGCGGGGCCGGGGCACCGAACATTTCCTCGAACCGCGCCTCGGCATTGGCGAGCTGGCGCCGATAGCCGGCGAGATCAGCCTGGGCGGAAGCGATATAGCTTTCCACCCGCGGCAGATCGCCCGGCGCGGATACGCCCTGATCGATGCGGATCTGTATGGCGCTCCTGAGGTCCCGCTGATTATCGACGAACGCCTCGGCCAGGCCGACGAGGGCGCGATAGGCGAACACATCGTACCAGGCTGCGATCGCCCTCAGCGCCACCTGGTCGGCGGCCGATTCCGCCTCGTAGGCGGCGGCCCGAAGCCGCGCCCCTGCCGCGGCGATCCGGCTCGACGTGGCGCCGAAATCCCAAATCGTCTGCTGGGCGTCCAGGAGCACATCGCTGCGTGCCTCCGACCGGGACCTTTCGATGATATTGTCCGGATCATTGTCGAATTCGCGGGCGAGCGTGCGCTGCGAGAGGAAACTGAGATCGACCGTCGGAAATCTCGCCGACCGGGCCTCATCTTCCGCGGCCTCGGCCTCGGCGATGCCGGCCTGGGCCTCATCCACGCGAGGATGACGCGCGACCGCCAGTTGTATCAGCCCGACAAAGGCATCGTCGGCCGCGGCGTCGCGGGCCAGGGCGAGAACGGGGTCGGCGCTGAGATCGATACCCAGCGGATCCCGGCTGGGGGCAGGAAGATCCTCCACCGGTTGGGCGACGGGAAAGCTTGGCGGCGCCGGCGCCGTCAGCGGCGAGCCGGACTGCGCGAGGGCGACAGCGCCCATGATCATGAACAAGCCTGGATTGCCCACACTCGATCCCCGAAAAGGAGGAGAGATCCCCGCTCGAGGTTCTAATTCATCCGATTGTGCAAGGCTATGTATTTATTGGATCATCCAAATGGTCGAGGCCAAATGAGATAGACTGGGGCCGGCGACCCGGCACCCGCTTTGTGAGCCCGCCGGCGGGCATCTGGTCGGGGCACAAAAAAAGGCCGCCCCGCATGGGACGACCTTGATTGAGCTTCGATGTGAAGCGAAAGGCAGGAGAGAATTCGGTGGTTGCGGGGGCAGGATTTGAACCTGCGACCTTCAGGTTATGAGACGGAATAGCCGCACAATATCCCATTGATAATTAATGGATAATCGCGATGTATGAAAATGTGTGTGAGATTTTGTGAGAGAATATAGCCCCGAATCGCGTCTTTCGGCGGCTGAATTTTTTTCGTTCCCTCTCCAATGATCCTATCAGAGCCGCGGATCAGCTCAAGCGGGATTTTAGTCTACTCCGCTGCTTCGGCTGGCCGCAGTTTGAGCTTCGCATCCTCTCCTTCTGCGAAGGCGTTTGTATCCTCCAGCATCTGACGAGCACCTTCAAAGGCGCTCCAGTCGTTCCCGCCAGTGTAGCCTTGTGCCGCGTCCAGCATCCGGATCAGCGGCTCGGTGCGGCTGTTCTTCGAAAAAGCTTTCAGCGCCCCGAGGTAGTCGGTGCGATAGGCGGTTGGGATGATGATACGCTCCTCGCCCCCGGCTACCAGCTCGGCATTCATCATAATCCGCGCTGCACGCCCGTTGCCATCGGCGAATGGATGTACCTCGCTGACCAGTACCATCATAAAGGCTGCTTTCTGAAACGGCTCCTCCAGGGCGCGGTAGAACTCAAAGCCCTTCTGGAGGGTGCCGTTCACCAACTCGGGAGCAACGAATACAGTGCTGCCTGCCTGGTTGATCTTCGATTTGAAAACGCCGGGGTTCTTGTCCGGACGGGCTTCCATGATGGAAGCGTGCCGTCGGCGCAGGATAGCTTCGAATTCCTCATAGCTGCCCGGAACCGTTTTCATCTCCCGCACGTCGGAAACGATCCGAAAGGTTCCTAGAATATCGTGGGCGTCTTCCGGCCGCTCCGGTGGGATCGTACCTTCAAAGACGATCTCGCGGGCCTCCCCAACGCTGAACTCGGTGCCCTCGATGAAGTTGGAAAAATAGGCTTCGAAAAAGGCGAGGTTGGCGTTGGCCTCCCCGCCCCTCTCCGGCGCCGGACGCGGTGACGGGAGCGCCTCCCGGAGCGCGACGAAGAGCGCCTCGAACAGCGGGATGCGATCCGGATCGAACGGCTGACCAGCGACGCGAGCCTTGCCGATAGCACTTTCGGGCTTGGCGTCACGGGTGCCAAGGAAGGCGCCGATGAGGTCATTCAGCTCTTCGAACTCCTTTTCGAGCTCAAGCTTGGGCGCGAGCGCGCGCGCATCGTCGCGCAGCTTGTTAAGCGCGCCCTCGCCGCTTCGCCTGATCAGCGCGTCGAGACGGTTCTCCATTTCATCGCGGGAAAGGGTGCGGGGAATACGGCCGCCACGCGCACGGGATTCGCGCATATTCTCGAGATATGCGCGCGGCATGGACGCAAGCCACGCGCCACCAATGAACTGCTTGTCTGTGTCGAGCGGACCCGGCCCTTTCCGCGGACGCAGCGTGATCCCGGGGAGCTCGGTTTCACGGGTCTTGTCGGATATGAGGAATACGGAGCCATCGTCGGCTGGCCGGTTTTCAAGAGCCGTGCGGTCGGTGATCAAAGCATCTGGATAGTAACTGGTGATCAGGTGATACCAGTTGCGGCGCACCAGCCGCTCGGGATCCTCTGCGAGGTTACGCGTGTAGAGGCGCGAGCCAATTTTGCGTAGCTCGCCGCGATCGACCGCCTCTGAGACGGGCTTGGATATGCTGGTGTCCGATACGAACACCTCTGGAAGCGCATTGACGGAAAAATCTGGCATTAAGCCTCCCTTTCAACCCATCATATGGAATTTTTGCGATTTAAGGAAGCGAAATCCGGAAAAAGTGCAGGTTAGTGGGTGGCCCGCGTATTAAGAGTTCCTCAGCCAGCTCTACAGAGAATTTTTGCGGGTTAAGGTGGGGCAATTCCGAAAAAACGCGACATAGGGGTGGACCCTCAGCACGAAATCAAAGCTTAGTGAGAACCACGCCTCTGCGCCAGTGTCAGCTTTACTATGTTGGAAGGTTGACGATGTCAGCTTGCTATGGTTTAATATCCGACAGGAGGTTCCCATGACGGACGGACCATATCGAAGCTTAAAGCTGAATCGGCCTTGGAAGGACGCAGCAGAAGCGCTGTCCGAACAAGCGACGACTATTCCGGAAGCCTGCGAGCTTCTCGCGAAAGCGATCACGAATGATGTGGTGAACCAGAACGGAGTCACGCTCCTTGCAGAGCTGAAGGACATTTTCGGTACGACTCCGCAGTCGCATCTCTTCGCCGCTGATCCATCTTCATACCTTGAGCAAATCGCAGCGGCGAATTCATCGCCGTTCAACGCCTGCCTTGCGAGGCATGCGACTCTCGCACTTGCCCAGGGACGCAACACTGAAGCCGGCCTGAGCGAAGCGCTCACGCAAGCCGTGTCTGAAGCGGCCAATGCCGGTCTTCAAAGCATCCGAGAACACGACACTGCCCGAGCGGAAGATCAGGCGGTACTGCAATATACGAGGCAGCGTTGCGGCGAAGCGCTACTCCGCCTTGAACCGGCAGAGATAGCTGCCCGCCTCATGGCCGGGGCGAAGGCCTCGCCACCCACTTCCGAGAATCCCGACGAAAGGCTCGAAGAGGGACCGCCGCTATGCGATTGAAACCACTCCAGCGCAGCCGCGTCAGTCTTTCTGTTGACGTTGCCGAACATACCGGCACCGCATCCTCCCCCGACACCGCAGTCTGTCACATAGACGAGCATATCCGCTTCGATACGGCCGCTCTGGAAACCTACTGCTTCGCGAGTTGGGAGCCGGTCATCTATGATCTTATGCTTGTTGCGGCGGCCGTCGAATTTGCCGATCGGAAAAAGAACCGCAGCAACGAGCACTGGTCGCGTGAACTCAAGCTACGCATTCCGGTGCACGAACCTGACAAATGGGCGGAAGATGCGGTGAGTTCCGCCCTCCACGCCGCGTTACGTCTCCTTACTGGTGATGCGTGGGACCTGGAGTTCGTCGGCCGGCAATCCGATTATCATGGCCCGACTCAAAGCCATCTAGAGCTCAAGCCTGAGGGCTCATGCATCATGTCTTACAGCGATGGCCTCGACTCCCGCAGCGTCGAGGCCATCGTACGGAAACAGGACGGTCCGAACGCCCTGGTCCGTGTGAGAATCGGCGATAAGGGTGGAGAGGACCCTCTTCTTAATAGCCATGCACTCGAAATTGCCGGCGCCCTCGGAATCGATCAAGCGGAAGCGCGTCGTAATCTGGACGATCTCATCGCGCGCCATGCGGCCCAGTGGAACGCCTACCTGGGAGCACTAGGCGACGATTCCTTCGTGAAACAATGGATTCGGGGAGCGTAGCAATGACCGCAAGGCTGGACATCAGCCCACAAGAGCTTGGAGAGCGCCTGAAGCTAGCGCGCGAAACGGCCGGGATAACCCAGGCTGATGCGGCCAGTGAGATCGAGGTCGCGAGAACGACCTTGGTCGCGATGGAAAAAGGAGAGCGGCGCGTAAGAATTCAGGAGCTTCAGAAGCTCGCAAGTTTCTATGGCACGTCTGTCAACGCTCTGCTGCGGCAAGAGTCAGTACATGTCGATCTGGTGCCGCGGTTCCGGAGGCTCAGCGAAACGAGCAATCCACACGTGGAGGAAGCGGTTCGGCTTCTCAACGATCTCGTCACCGCTGAGGTCGAGCTCGAGAACGTGCTCGGCATCAAGCATGAGACGCACTATCCGGATGAGCGTTTCCTAAGTTCCGGCGACGTGAATACCCAAGCCGAGCAACACGCCAACGAGCTTCGGAAATTTCTCGGTCTCGGCCTTGCCCCAATCGCTGACATCTTCACGCTGATTGAAGTTGGGCTTGGCATCCGGCTCTATCAGCGCCGCCTCTCCTCCTCTTCGAAGGTGTCGGGCCTCTTCGCCTATGACGCCTCGGTTGGCGCTGCCATTCTCTTGAATGCAAACCATCCTTGGGAGCGTCGCGTGCAGTCCGCCAGTCACGAGCTAGGCCATTTCTATGGAACGCGCCGGGCTCCTGAGGTGCTTGAGGTGGACGAGCGTTTCATTTCGCGAGACGAGCGCTACGCAAACACCTTCGGGCGCTGCTTTGTCACTCCGCGAGAGGCGGTCGAAAGAAAATTCAAAGAACTGACGGCTGGCTCCGACCGGCTGAAGCGCCGCCACATCATTCTGGTTGCTCACTACTTCGGCGTTTCCATCGAAGCGATGGTCAGGCGGCTTGAGGAGCTCGGGCTCGCACGATCGGGAACGTGGCATTGGTTTGAACGCAACGGACGGATCACGCGGGAAGACGTGGTTGCTGCCGTCGGCCCGGCCGCCAACCGGTCGGACCCCGGAAAGGAGGATGCCGACCGGCCGCTTTCGCTTCGGATGGGCACAATGGCTTACGAAGCCTGGAAGCGGGAGCTGCTCAGCGAAGGCCAGCTCGCGAACCTTCTCAAGATGGGGCGCATAGAATTGAGGGACTGGCTCTACAGCATAGATCAGGATGAGGATGAGGCTGATGAGCTACTCAAGCTGCCTCATTGACTGTCCCCAGTCTCCGCTGGTGCTAGATACGAGTGTAGTGATCAATCTCTACGCCTGCGGCAGGGCAGAGGATATACTTGACGCGCTGCCGCACAGAATTTTCGTTCCGCAGATTGCCGCGGGTGAACTGGGCAAGGGCACCGAAGAAGCACGTCACGAGCTCGCCTTCTTGCAGGGCCTCATTTCGGGAGCACGCCTGGATATTCTCGAACTCAGCGAAGCCGGTTTCGACATGTATGCACGTCTCGTCGCCGGCCCCCGGTCCCTTGGGGACGGCGAAGCTGCCACGCTCGCGATCGCGCTGGACCAACGCTTACTACCGGTCATTGACGAGAGAAAGGCACGCAGCCGTTTGACTGAGATTGCGCCAAGCGCTTCGGCAGCAACAACCGTGGACCTGCTGCTGCACGACCATGTTCAAAATGAGATGGGAAGAGATGCCTGTGCGGATGCTGTTTGGTCAGCATTGCAGGGCGCGAACATGTCCGTTCGCTTGGAGCAGCGCGACAGCATACTCGCGCTCATTGGCCATGAGCGTGCAACTAAATGCCGCAGCCTGCCGGGCTACAAGCGCATGTGCCAAGCGATCGAGAGTGCGAGGCGGCAAGGAGCTGCTTCCTGAACGGGGGAGGGGTCGGAGCCACGTGCGGCCACAGGCCCCTGAGCCGCAGGAGGTACGAAGAAATCAGAAACTGACAAGGAAAATTGGTTGCGGGAGTGCGCAACCGCCTTGTCCTGCAACAAACAAAAAGCCGCCCGGATTTCCGGACGGCTGACCTGATCGAACAGGTTAAGGTGGTTGCGGGGGCAGGATTTGAACCTGCGACCTTCAGGTTATGAGCCTGACGAGCTACCGGGCTGCTCCACCCCGCGACACTGGTTTTTGCCTCAAGCGCCGGCGGCCGTATCCGTGGCCTTGGCTATCCTCCCCCGGATCGAGTCCGGGGTCCGGGCGGCCGGTCGGCCTTGCGGAGCCATGGCTCCGGAGGCGAAATTGTGAATGGGTTTTTCCTGATGCGCCGGCCGCAAAGCCTGGCGACGACCTACTCTTCCACTGCTTAAGCAATAGTACCATCGGCGCTGTCTGGTTTCACGGCCGAGTTCGGGATGGGATCGGGTGGGTCACAGACGCTATGGCCACCAAGCTATGGGGCCGGCGCATAGGAAATTCTAGAAATCGTGCACAAAGTTATCTGCTGCCTTACAATGACAACATCCAATGTTGTCGTTGATGGTGGGATTCATCAAGCGCGAATAGAGCAATTAGGACCGGTTAGCTCCACGCATTACTGCGCTTCCACATCCGGCCTATCAACGTCGTGGTCTCCGACGGCTCTATGATAACTTATCTTGAGGGAGGCTTCCCGCTTAGATGCTTTCAGCGGTTATCCCGTCCATACATAGCTACCCTGCTGCACTGCTGGCGCAATGACAGGTCCACCAGAGGTATGTTCAACCCGGTCCTCTCGTACTAGGGTCAACTCCTCTCAATTATCGACGCCCACGGCAGATAGGGACCAAACTGTCTCGCGACGTTCTGAACCCAGCTCACGTACCACTTTAATTGGCGAACAGCCAAACCCTTGGGACCTGCTCCAGCCCCAGGATGTGATGAGCCG
>NZ_DATCYB010000013.1:0-2996 GCF_036570505.1 Allosphingosinicella sp.
GCAGCAGCGCGCGGCCGTCGCGGCTTCCCGCCACGTCGCCGGACAGTCGCTCGTCGAGGAAGTCGGCCAGCGCGTCGATCTTGTCCCGCGCGACGGTGAGGCCCGCCGCCATCGCATGACCGCCGCCCGCGATGAGCAGGCCGCTGTCCTTCGCGGCCAGCACCGCCGCGCCGAGATCGACGCCAGAAACCGACCGGCCCGACCCCTTACCGACGCCATCACCATCGAGTGCGACGACGATGGCGGGGCGGCCGAGCTTTTCCTTCAGCCGACCGGCGACGATCCCGATCACACCTGGATGCCAGCCCTCCCCCGCCACCAGCGCGACGGCGCGGTTGCCCTGCGCAGCACAGAGCGCCTCGGCGGCCTCGGTGACGAG
Source organism: Allosphingosinicella sp. (assembly GCF_036570505.1). Taxonomy (GTDB): domain Bacteria; phylum Pseudomonadota; class Alphaproteobacteria; order Sphingomonadales; family Sphingomonadaceae; genus Allosphingosinicella. Next base: position 380 of record NZ_DATCYB010000013.1, read on the forward strand.
CATCTCGATCGCGCGGCGTTCCTCGTTGAGCCGCTCCAGCTCGGCCGCAATCTCCCGCGCCTCCTCCGGTTCTTCGGTGGTCAGCAGCCGCACGCCGAGGTCAGACCTGCCGACCCGCCCTCCGGCGTTGATGCGCGGTCCCAGCGCCCAGCCGAGATCGGTCGCGGTCGGTGCGCGGGTGAGGCGCGACACCTCGATCAGTGCGGCGAGGCCGGTATTGCGCCGCCCGGCCATCACCTTCAGCCCCTGGGTCACGAAGGCGCGGTTGAGGCCCCTCAATTGCGCCACGTCGGCGACCGTGCCGAGCGCGACGATATCGAGCAGCTCGACCAGTCTGGGCTCCTCGCGACCCGCGAAGAAACCCCGTTCCCGAAGCGTCCGCACCAACGCCGCGCCGAGCAGGAAGGCCATGCCGACGGCGGCGAGATGGCCGTGAACGGCGCCCTCGTCGCTCTCGTCGAGGCGGTTAGGATTGACCAGCGCATGGGCGATGGGAAGCGCGCTCGCGCACTTGTGGTGATCGACGACGATCACGTCAACGCCGACGGCTCGGGCCATTTCAAGCGCCTCGAAGGCTTGGGCGCCGCAATCGACGGTGACGATCAGCTTGGCGCCGCCTTCGGCGATCCGCACCAGCGCTTCGCCGGATGGCCCGTAGCCCTCCATCAACCGGTCGGGGATATAGGCTTTGGGGTCGCAGCCGAGCTCGCGAAGCAGGCGAATGAGGAGAGCCGCCGAGGTCGCGCCGTCGACGTCATAATCACCGAAAATGGTGACCGGCTCTTGGCGCTCGACCGCATCGGCCAGCCGCTCCGCCGCCTTGTCCATGTCGCGGAAAACGGACGGATCGGGCATGAAGCCGCGAATGGTCGGCACCCGATGGCGCTCCAGCTCCTCGCCCACGACGCCCCTTGCGAGCAGCAGCTGGTCGACCAGATCGTCCGGCACGAACGCCGCGTCCGCCCCCTCTCCCGCCGCCCCGCGCCACCGCCAGGGCTGGCCGAGTATCGAGTGCGAGACGCCGCACACATGGGCGAAGTCGGAGGGGGGCCGGTGAAGGTTCACGCCGGCGACCCTAGACCGTTAGCGCTCCGCCTGTCGAAGGCCTTGAGCCCCTTATCCACAGAAAAGCCTGTTTAACCGCCCATTACCCCGGCCATGCTACCGCGCTCGCGTTGAAGGAGCGGCGAATGGCGACGAGCGCGGGCGAGATCGTCCAGCTGATCTACAATCCGACGGCGGGGCGGCATTGTCCGAAGAGGCTGGCGGCGCTGCGCCTGGGATTCGAGGCCGGCGGCGCCCGCGTCATCCTGTCGGAAAGCGGCCCCGGTCTCGCCTTGGCGATCGATGAGGATGCGAGCCATGTCTGCGCCATCGGCGGCGACGGCACCGTCCGCCATGTCGCGCTGGCCCTCGCGCGCTGCGGCCGGGCGCTGCCGCTTAGCATCTATCCCGGCGGCACGGTCAATCTGCTCCACCGCGAATTCGCCTCGCCGGCCGATCCCGCCGCTCATGCCCGGCGGACACTCAGCGGCGAGGCCGCCTGCCTCCATTATGCCGCCGAGATCAACGACACCCTGTTCCTCGCCTGCGCCAGCGTCGGCCCGGACAGCCGCGCCGTCGCCGCGGTGACGCCGGCCCTCAAGCGCCGGCTCGGCAAGCTTGCCTATGTCGTCGCCTTCCTCGGCGTGCTGGCGCGATGGGAGCGGCCTTCGATCCGGCTGGGCTGCGACGGGCGCGACATCGCCTGCGAGGCCTTCTACATCGCCAAGGGCCGCTATTTCGCAGGTCCCTGGAGCTTCGCCCCCGAGGCACGACTTTCAGCGCCGTTGCTGCATGGGATTGCCCTGACGCGGGCTCGCCGGCGCGATTGTGCGCGCTTCGCCTGGGCGTTGCTTCGCGGCACGTCCCTCGAAGGGCTGCGGGGTGTCGCCGCCTTCACATGCACCGCGCTCACGGCCGAGTCCGACGCCCCACTGCCGGTGCAGGCGGATGGCGACATCGTCGCCACCCTCCCGGCCCGAATCCAGCTTCGCGCCGATCCTTTATCCTTCTGCTGAAATTGCGGCGGCCTTCAGACCTCGCCGAGTATCTTCGCGCCGAAGCGCCAGCCGACCGCCCAGCGAATCTCGGCGCGGACCTTGCCCCTTTTGGGCAGCTCCACGACGATATGGGCGCCGATCGGGAGCTTCTCCTCGCATTCGGCCATGAAGCCGCCCTTGGAGATGTTCCAGATCCGGCTGTCGAGCAGGCGGCCGTTGCCGTCGTCGACGACGGTTTCGGCGTTGATCCACTGCCGAGGCGGGCGCGGGACGAAAATCTTCTTCTGCTGGGTTGCCATGGTCACTCCCCCAGGCTGGACCTAAACCCGGGAGGCTTGTCGTTTGGTTAACGCCGACCGGGCTCAATGGCAGCCCGGCGCGTGACTGTGCCGATGTTCGCCCTTCACCCAGCGCACCGTGCCGGTGCTGGCGCGCATCACGACGCTTTCGGTGGTGACGCAGTGCTTGCGCCGCTTCACCCCCTCTAAAAGCGACCCGTCCGTGACACCGGTCGCGGCGAAGATCACGTCGCCCTTGGCGAGGTCGTGGAGTTGATAGATGCGCTCCAGATCCTC
>NZ_DATCYB010000014.1:0-32997 GCF_036570505.1 Allosphingosinicella sp.
CGCCTCCGCCGCCGACTGCCACCGATTATGACGATGCCGAATATCAGCGCTCGAACGGAGCAGCCTCCGCGCAGGCTCTCACCGCCTATGAGGCGGGCGCGACAGGGCAAGGCGTGAAGATTGCCGTCATCGACAGCGGCATCAATCCGAACCTCGCCGAATTCTCCGGCCGGATCGACCCGGCCAGCCAAGACGTCGTCGCCAATCGCGGCGTCACCGACAACGAGGGCCATGGCACGTCGGTCGCCGGCGTCGCCGCGGCCGGCCGGAACGGGCGGGAGATCATGGGCGTCGCCTTCGAGTCAACGATTCTTTCCTTCAATTCGTCCAACCCGGCCGATTGCAGCGAGGAAGACGGCTGTGCCCACTATGACAGCGACATCGCCCAGGGCGTCGACCTCGCCCGAGCCAATGGCGCGAAAGTGATCAACATCTCGCTCGGCGGATCGACGCCCGGCAGCACGCTCGTAAGCGCCATCAGCCGCGCCACCCAGGCGGGTATCGTCGTGGTGATGTCGGCCGGCAACGACAGCGCCGCCAGCCCCAGCGAGCTGGCCCTGTCCTCCGCGCAGCAAGCGGGGAACGGCGCCTTCATCATCGCCGGCGCGCATGACGCCGGTCGCCAGATGGCAGGCTTCTCCAACATGGCCGGGGCCGGCGCGGCCTATTACCTGACGGCACTTGGCGACCGCGTCCTCTCCTTCGACCACACCGGGGAAGCCTTCCTCTTTTCGGGCACCTCCTATTCCGCGCCGGTGATCAGCGGCGCCGCCGCGTTGCTGGCGAGCGCCTTCCCGAACCTTACCGGCGCCCAGATCGTCGAGCTGCTGCTAAGCACGGCGGATGATGCGGGCGTGAGCGGGCGCGACGCCGTGTTCGGCCACGGCATCCTCAACATCGCCCGCGCCTTCCAGCCGCAGGGCCGGACCAGCCTGGCCGGCAGCGCGGAGCCGGTCTCGCTCAACGACAATGGCCAGACTTCGGGCGCCATGGGTGATGCGACCGGACAGATGACGGGCGCCATCATCCTCGACGGCTATTCGCGTGCCTATGCCATCGACCTCGCCCAGACCTTGGCGCGAGCACCCCAGGACCGCCCGCTGACCCAAGCCCTCCACGGCCACGTGCGCTCGGCCGTGGCGGCGAATGGCGCCACGGCCGTCACGCTCACCGTCAACCGCGAGATGCAGGGGCAGCCTTGGGTGGGCTTCGCGCAGATGGGCCTCACCCATGACGATGCGCGGCGGGCGAAGGTGATCGCCGGTTCAGCTCTCACCCGGCTGACGCCGGAAACGGCGGTGGCCTTCGGGATTTCTGAGAGCGGCCGGACCTTGCAGCAGCGACTATCCAGCCATCAGGACAATGCGTTCCTCGTCGCCCGCGACCCGCTGGCGCGGACCGGCTTCTTCGCCGACGCGGGCACGAGCATCGGCGTTCGTCAGAATGTCGGACCGGTCTCGCTCACGGTCACCCGCGAGGCGGGCGAGGTTTGGCAGGCGGGTCCTCGCCGCAACCTCGACCAGCCGGGCTACGGCATCAGCGCGGTGACGGCGGACCGTCGCATCGGCCCCGCCACCCTGTCGCTCGGAATATCGCGTCTCAAGGAAGAGGCGACGGTGCTCGGCGGCCGCTTCAGTCCGGCGTTCACGAGCGGCGGGGCAACCAGCCATTTTCTCGACGGCACCGCGTCCTTCGACCTCGGCCGGGGCTGGGGCGCTTTTGCGAGCTACCGGCGCGGCTGGACGAGGCTTCCCGGAACGAGCGCGCTGGTCGATCGTGGTCGCCTCTCCACCGACGCCTGGGCGCTGGACCTGTCGAAGCGGGGCGCATTCCTGGGCGGCGATAAGATCGCCTTTCGCATCATGCAGCCGCTACGGGTCACCTCGGGCGGCTTCGACCTCACGCTTCCCGTCAGCTACGACTACGCGACCGGCGCGGTGGGATACGAGCGGCGTTTCTTCAATCTTGCCCCGACGGGTCGCGAGATCGATTTCGAGGCGGCCTACAGCGTGGGTCTGATGGGCGGCGATCTCGGCCTCAACGCCTTCTATCGGACCGAGCCCGGCCATATTGAGGCGGCGGACGACGATCTGGGGGCGGCGATCCGCTACACGCTCGGCTTCTGATCAGACCGTAAAGCTCTCGCCGCAGCCGCAGGCGCCTTTGGCATTGGGGTTGTCGAAGACGAAGCCGGCGGTGAAATCGTCTTCCTTCCAGTCCATGCGGCTGCCGATGAGGTAGAGGACGGACGCGCTGTCGATATAAAAGGTGCCGCCCGGCGTCTCGATCGCCTCGTCGAAGGGCTTGGCCTCGTGGACATAGTCGACCGAGTAAGCGAGCCCCGAGCAGCCGCGGCGCGGCGTCGACAGCTTGACACCGATCGTGCCGTCGGGGGCCTTGCCCATCAGCTCGGCGATGCGCGCCTCGGCGGCGGGAGTGAGCATCAGGGCGGCGGGGCGGGCTCTGGTGGTGGTCGTACTCATATCAGTTTCCAAGATTTTCGTTCGTCCCGAGCGTAGTCGAGGGGCGCTCGCACGGACTCATCACATACGCCCCTCGACTTCGCTCGGGACGAACGGCAACTGTTGAAGCCCACCTGCATCACAGCATTCCCAGTTCTAGCTTGGCTTCGTCGCTCATTTTCTGCGGGTCCCAGGGTGGGTCCCAGACCAGCTCCACCTCGGCGTCGCCGATACCCGGCACCGCACCGACGCGAAGTTCGACCTCGCCGGGCATCGATTCCGCGACGGGGCAGTGTGGCGTCGTCAGGGTCATTAGCACCTTGGCGTGGTTTTCCGGGCTGATCTTCACGTCGTAAATGAGACCGAGATCGTAGATATTGACCGGAATTTCCGGGTCGTAGATTTCCTTCAGCGCGTCGATCACCGCCTCGTAAAGGTCGCCGCCAGGCTCCACCGGGGACTCCTCCTCCGGCTTTTGCGAAAGAAAACCAGCGAGATAGTCGCGCTTGCGCTCGAATGTCTCACCGACGCGCGCCTTGGGCGGCTTTACCGCCTCGCTCACTTCCTCGATCTCGATCTTGCGCTGCTCGTTCATCCGAAAATTCTCGTCACTCGCTCGATGCCGCGAACCAAAGCCTCGACATCCTGTTTGCCGTTATAGACCCCGAAGCTCGCCCGCGCGGTGGCGTCGACGCCGAGATGCGCCATCAGCGGCTGGGCGCAATGATGGCCGGCGCGGATCGCCACCTGGCTCTCATCCAATATGGTGCCGACGTCGTGGGGATGAACCCCCTCGATCGCGAAGCTGACGATCCCGGCCGAATCCTCCGGCCCGAACAGGCGGACGCTGTTGAGGGCGGAGAGTGCGTCCCGCGCCTCGCGGACGAGCGCGGTCTCATGGGCGTCGATCGCCTCCAGCCCGATCTCCTCGACATAGTCGATGGCGGCGTGAAGGCCGATCACGCCTACCACATGCGGCGTTCCAGCCTCGAAGCGGGCGGGTGCCGGGGCGTAGGTCGTGCGCTCGAACGTCACCTTGTCGATCATCGCGCCGCCGCCGTGCCAAGGCGGCATCGCCTCGAGGATGTCGCTCCGCGCCCAGAGGACGCCGATGCCGGTCGGCCCGTAAAGCTTGTGACCGGAGAAGACGTAGAAGTCGCAGCCGACGGCGGCGACATCGACCGGCATGCGCGGCACCGCCTGGCAGCCGTCGAGCAAAAGCTTCGCGCCAACGCGATGGGCCAGATCGGCGGCGCGGCGGGCGTCGAGGACGGAGCCGAGGACGTTGGAGACGTGTGCGAGGGCGACCAGCTTGTGGCGTTGGGTGAGCATGGCGGCCATGACGTCGAGGTCGATGCGGCCATCCTCGGTCAGCGGAACTACGTCGATTTCTGCGCCAGTGCGCTCGGCGATGAGCTGCCAGGGGACGATGTTGCTGTGATGCTCCAGCACCGAGAGCATGATGCGATCGCCGGGCTTGAGGTTCGTTCCACCCCAGCTTTGCGCGACCAGGTTGATGCCTTCGGTCGCGCCGCGGACGAACACGACCTCCTCGGGCGCGGCAGCACCGATGAAGTCCGCGACGCGCCGGCGCGAGGCTTCGAAAGCGATCGTCATCTCCGCCGAGCGTTGGTAAACGCCGCGGTGGACGGTCGCATAGGTTTCGGCATAGGCGCGATTCATCGCCTCGATCACCGGCTTCGGCTTCTGAGCGGTGGCGGCGGTGTCGAGATACGCCCAGCCGGCCGGGATCGCCGGGAAATCGGCAACGCGGTCAAGGGGCGCGGCAGCCCCTCTCCCATTTCGGGAGAGGGTGGCTGAGCGTAGCGAGGTCGGGTGAGGGTCTGTCACGGCGTCCATGCCCTCACCCTCCCACCGCTTCGCGGCGGGCCCCTCCCTCTCCCGAAATGGGAGAGGGGTTTTCGAACCAATCACCCGCATCCCCATGAAACGCTTCCCGCACCGCCTCTTCGCCGATCCGGTCGATCGCGTCGGCGATGAAGGCGCGGGTGAGGAGGGCTTTCGCCTCCTCCGGCGGGACGCCGCGGCTGGCGAGGTAGAAGAGGGCGGCCTTGTCGAGTTCGCCGACGGTGGCGCCGTGGGCGCATTTGACGTCGTCGGCGAAGATTTCGAGCTCGGGCTTGGCGTTCACCGTCGCGGTGCGGGCGAGGAGCAGGCCCTTCAGCGACTGCTCGCCGTCGGTTTTCTGCGCATCGCGGGCGACCTCGACGCGGGCGGCGACCGAGCAGGTGGCGCGATCGTCGGCGACCGAGCGCCAGAGCTGGCGGCTCATGCCTCCGACGGCGTCGTGGCGGACGACGAGATTGGCGTCATGACGCTGGCGCTCGCGGGCGAGCAAGGCACCGCCCGCTTCGACGAAGGCCGCTTCGCCGGTGATGGCGAGCTCTCCGTCGAGGCGGCTGTCGCTGCCGCCGGCGGCGAGCGTGGTCAGGGTGAGGCTCGCGCCTTCGCCGACCTCGGCGCGGTCGGTGAGGCTGACGAAACCGCTGGTTCCGAGCAGCCGCCGGGCCAGCATCAGGCGAGCGCCCCTGGCGAGCGACATCCGCGTCAGGCGGTTGGCCCAGCCTTCGCCGACATAGGTTTCGACGATGGAGGCCTGGGCGTCGAAGTCGAGCGAAACCTCGGCGGCGAGATGGTCGGCGGCGCCGGTCGAGACGTGGATGATCTGGACCAGGCCGGCGGGCGCATGATCGCGGCCGAGCTTCAGCGACCAGCCTTCATGCCCAACGAGACGAGCCAGCGCGTGATCGCCGGGCTGGGTGGTAACGGGGCCGATGCTTACGGGGCCGAGTTGGCTCTGCTCCCGGTCGAGTCTTCCGTCTACGAACAGCAGGCGCGGACTGTCGCAGGCGCAGTCGATCCACGGCAGCGCGTCCGGCAAACGACCGGAGGGCTGCCGCCCGGCAATCGCCGGCAAAGCCGACAAATCACTCCAGCGCCACGCTTCCTCACGCGCAGACGGAAGGGAAAGAAGGCTCATCTGGCACCTTCCCTCTCTGCGCCTCTGCGTCTCCGCGCGAACCAATTTCTTTTTGCGCGCAGAGACGCAGAAACGCAGAGAAAAAGGATGGCGCCTTCGGCGCGGAGAGGAGTCATGCCGCCATCGCTCCATAGCCTTCGCGCTCGAGCTCGCGGGCGAGTTCTGCGCCGCCGGAGCGCACGATGCGGCCGTCCAGGAGGACGTGGACGAAATCGGGGCGGACATATTCGAGCAGGCGCTCATAATGGGTGATGAGCAGCACCGCCTTGTCGGACGCTCGCATGATGCGGTTGATGCCGTCGCCGACGATGCGGAGCGCGTCGATATCGAGGCCGCTGTCGGTCTCGTCGAGGACGGCGAGGCGGGGGGCGATGAGGCCCATCTGGACGACCTCGTTGCGCTTCTTCTCGCCGCCCGAAAAGCCGACATTCACGTTGCGCTTCATCATGTCCATCGAGATGTCGAGCGCGTCGGCCTGCTCGCGGGCGAGGCGCAGGAAATCGCCGGCGCCAATCTCGTTCTCGCCCCGCGCGCGGCGCTGGGCATTGAGCGCGGTGCGCAGGAATTGGACGTTGGAGACGCCGGGAATCTCGACCGGATATTGGAAGCCAAGGAACAGGCCGGCGGCGGCGCGCTCGTCCGGCTCCATCTCCAGCAAGTCCTGGCCCAGGAAGGTGACGGAGCCTTCGGTCACCTCATAGCCGGGCCGGCCGCCCAGCACATAGCCGAGCGTCGACTTGCCCGCCCCGTTCGGCCCCATGATCGCATGCACCTCGCCCGCATTCACGGAGAGGCTGAGGCCCTTCAGGATGGGCTTGCCGTCGACTTCGGCGTGGAGGTTTTCAATTTTGAGCATTCGCTACCCACTCGTCCATGTCGGCGAAGGCGTGCTCATGTGAGCTTACCGCCTCGACAATTGTGTCAAAGAATTCGACCCTCTCTACGGGATCCTCGTCCAACATCAGCTCGACAACCGTCGCGGCGATCTGAGCCATCCGCTCCTTCAGGTCATCTCCTTCGCGGAGAAACTCCGCTTGGCTAACGGCAAACTTGCCGTCCGACAGCCGCTCCAAGCATACGAACAAGACAAGTTCGTTGGCCTTGCGGGCATATACCCGGTGTTCACGGTAGAGATTGTGAGGGTTAGCCAACACTTCCCTCCAGACTGATCCCCAGCAGTTTCTGCGCTTCCACCGCGAACTCCATCGGGAGCTGCTGCAGCACTTCCTTGGCGAAGCCGTTGACGATGAGGGCCACGGCGTCCTCCGCGTTCAACCCGCGCTGCTGGGCGTAGAACATCTGGTCGTCGCTGATCTTCGAGGTGGTCGCCTCATGCTCGATCTGCGCCGAGGGGTTCTTGACCTCGATATAGGGGACGGTGTGGGCGCCGCATTTATCGCCGAGCAGCAGGCTGTCGCACTGGGTGAAGTTGCGGACATTCTCGGCGCCCGCATTCACCCGCACGAGGCCGCGATAGGTGTTGTTGGACTTGCCGGCGCTGATGCCCTTGGAGACGATGGTCGAACTGCTGCCCGCGCCGATGTGGATCATCTTGGTGCCGGTGTCGGCCTGCTGGCGGTTGTTCGTGAGCGCGACCGAATAGAATTCGCCGACACTGCCCTCGCCCTTGAGGATGCAGGACGGGTATTTCCAAGTGATGGCGGAGCCGGTCTCGACCTGCGTCCACGAAATCTTGGAGCGGTCGCCTTTGCAGATGCCGCGCTTGGTGACGAAATTGTAGATGCCGCCCTTGCCCTCGGCATCGCCCGGATACCAGTTCTGGACGGTCGAATATTTGATCTCGGCATCGTCGAGCGCGACCAATTCCACCACGGCGGCGTGGAGCTGGTTCTCGTCGCGCATCGGCGCGGTGCAGCCCTCCAGGTAGGAGACGTAGCTGCCCTTGTCGGCGACGATCAGCGTCCGCTCGAACTGGCCGGTATTCTCGGCGTTGATACGGAAATAGGTGGAAAGCTCCATCGGGCAGCGCACGCCCTCAGGGATGTAGACGAACGTGCCATCGGAGAAGACCGCGGCGTTGAGGCAGGCGAAATAATTGTCACGCTGCGGCACGACGGAACCGAGATATTTGCGGACCAGCTCCGGATGCTCGCGGATGGCTTCCGAGATGGAGAGGAAGATGACGCCGGCCTTCTTCAGCTCCTCGCGGAAGGTGGTCGCGACCGAGACGCTGTCGAACACGGCGTCCACCGCCACCTTGCGCGCGCCCTCGACGCCGGCGAGCACCTTCTGCTCCTCGATCGGGATGCCGAGCTTTTCATAGACGCGCAGGATCTCGGGATCGACCTCGTCGAGAGATCCAAGCTTCTCCTTCGCCTTGGGCTCGGCGTAATAATAAGCGTCCTGGAAATCGATCGGCGGGATGTCGAGCTTCGCCCAGGTCACCTCCTCCATCGTCAGCCAGGCGCGATAGGCCTTGAGCCGCCACTCCAGCATCCATTCCGGCTCGCCCTTCTTGGCCGAGATGAAGCGGACCGTGTCCTCGCCCAGGCCCTTGGGCGCGAATTCCTGCTCGATGTCGGAGGTGAAGCCCCATTCGTATTTCGAGGCGCGCTCGGCGGCCTCATGGGCTTCCTTGTTACGCACGTCCGTCACGTCAATTCACCTCCGCCAGGCTGGCAAGGCTCACGCCCGCGAGCGCGCCGCGCACGGCGCCATTCACGGCGTGGAGATGCGGCTTCACCTGGCAATGTCCTTCGATGGCGCATTCGTGGCCGCCGGCCTCGATGCAGTTGGTCATGGCGATCGGCCCTTCGACCGCCTCGATAATGTCCGCAAGGGTGATTCCGCCCGCGTCCCGCGCGAGGCGAAAGCCGCCGCCCGTGCCGCGCGCGGAGCTGAGCAGGCCGGCGCTGGCGAGCCGTCCCATCAGCTTCTGCGCCGTGGGGAGGGGCACGCCCGTCTCCTCCGCCAGCAACGCCGCCGACAACCGCGCCTCGCCGCCCCCCGCCTCGGTATGCCGGGCGGCTGCGGCCATCATCACGACGGCATAATCGGCGAGAGACGTAAGGCGCATAAGCTCCAATCGGATCGATTCGTTCCGATTGGGCATGTGGGGGCAAGTGCGAGGGAGGTCAAGCGCTTGTTCCGGTGGAAGCCGGGGCTCATTACCGGATGAGGGGGAGTGCATGACTCCCAAATTCTAGTCCCTCCAGTGCCCGACTGGACCCCGGCTTTCGCCGGGGAACTATGACTGTTCCGCCACCCATTTGTCGATATTGCGTTCCAGCACGTCGAGGGGCACCGGACCCGACAGCAGGACCGCGTCGTGGAAGGCCTTGATGTCGAACTCGTCCCCAAGCTTCGCCCGCGCCTCCTCGCGCAGCTCCATGATCTTCAATTTGCCGATCATGTAAGCAGTCGCCTGGCCGGGATAGACGATGTAGCGCTCGATGCCCTTTTCGATGTCGCCGATCGGGTTGGGCGTGTTCTCTTTCAGCCATTCGATCGCCTGCTCGCGGGTCCAGCGCTTGTGGTGGATGCCGGTGTCGACGACGAGGCGGGCGGCGCGCCACAGCTCCATGCCGAGGCGGCCGAAATCGGAATAGGGATCGTCGTAGAAGCCCATGTCCTTGCCGAGCTCCTCGGCATAGAGGCCCCAGCCCTCGGTATAGGCGGTGACGCCGCCGAACTGGCGGAAGGGCGGCACCTTACCGCCCAGCTCGGTCTGGATCGTGCGCTGAAGGTGATGGCCAGGAATGCCCTCATGATAGACCAGGGCCTCCAGCTCGGTCTTGGACATGTCGCGCAGGTTGTAGAGGTTCACGTAATAAGTGCCGGGGCGCGAGCCGTCCGGGGCGGGGCTGCTGTAGAAGGCCTTGCCCGCCGATTTCTCGCGGAAGGGCTCGACCGGCTTCACCACCAAAGATGCCTTGGGCAGCGTGTTGAAATAGCCGGGGAGCGCCTTTTCCATCGCGTCCACCTTGCGCTGGACCTCGGCGAGATAGGCTTCCTCGGTGTCGTAATAATAACGATCTTCGGTGCGCAGGTGCTGGAAGAAGTCCTGCAAGGAGCCTTCGAAGCCGACCTGCTTCATGATCTCGCGCATCTCGCCGTGGATGCGCTCGACCTCGCGCAGGCCGATATCATGTATCTGCTCGGCGGTGTAGTCGGTGGTCGTGTAGTAGCCGAGGCGCTCGTTGTAATAATCGGCGCCGTTGGCGAGGCGCCAAATGCCGTCGTCCGTGGGCGCGACCTTCTGCTGCGCCTCCATGAGGGCAATGATGCTCTCATAGGCGGGCTTCACATTCTCGACGAGCGCGGTGCGGCCTTCGGCGATCAGGCGCTCCTTCTCGGCCTCGGAGATGGAAAGCGCGTTCACCTTTTTCTTGAGGTCCGCGAACAGCGCCGAATCCGCACCGGGCCCGAAGGGGGCGCCGGTGATGACGTTCTTCGAATCGCTGATGACGTAGGGGTAGACCCAGTCGGGCGGGAGCACGCCCATCGCCTGCCGCTCCTTCGCCTGGGCGACGAGCTGGTCCATCACCTCGTCGATGCCTTCAAGCCGGCTGACATAGTCTTCGGCGGTGGCGAGGTCGGTCACCTTGTGGATGTTGATGAGGAAGGCGGGAAGCTGGCTCTGCGCGCCGTTCATCTGGTCGAAGATGTAGTGGTTCTTGCGGAAGTTGAACGCGCCTTCGCTGCGCATCACCATATTCTCGAACAGCTCGTAGGAGAGGCGGTCGGCCGGCGACAGCGCCTCGCGGTCGAACTTGGCTTTCATGTCGGCGAGGTAGCGCAGGTCGAGCTCGTGTTCCTTGACGGCGGCGGCGTCGGTGAACTCGCCCCACGTGCCGTAATCCTCGTCGACGATGCCGCGATAGGCCTTGGAGAGCGGCGAAAGCTCCAGCTGGGCCTGATCATAGGCCTCGAAAAAGGCGGCGAGCTCGGCGCTGTCCTCGGCGGGCACGGCGGGCGTTGCTTCAGCGGGGGGAGCCGTCGAGGCGGTTTCGACGGGCGCGATATCCTGGGCGGTCGCGCAGGCGGCGAGGAGGGCGGTGGAGGCGAACAGGAGAATTCGAGTCATGGGGCGCGGCATCCTCTTTTCGTGAATCGTTATGGGGACCCTAGAGAAACGACACGCTTTGACCAGCCTTGCGGCCGGTGCCATAGCGCCGGCAATGGCGCTCTACCCCCTCCTTCGCCCGCTGATTTTCAGCCTCGACGCCGAGCGCGCGCATCATCTCACGCTGGCGTCGCTCAAGGCGCTCCCGACGGGCCGGCCGCTGGCGCCGGACCCAATGCTGTCGATCAAGGTGGCCGGGCTCCAGTTTCCCAATCCGGTCGGCCTGGCCGCCGGCTTCGACAAGAATGCCGAGGTGTTTGCCCAGATATTGCGGCTCGGCTTCGGCTTTGCCGAGGTCGGCACGCTGACGCCGTTGCCCCAGGCCGGCAATTCCAAGCCGCGTCTCTTCCGCCTCGCCGAGGACCGGGCGGTGATCAACCGCATGGGCTTCAACAATGACGGGCAGGCGGCGGCTCTGGCCCGGCTCAAGGCGCGGCGGCGGAAGGGCGGTATCGTCGGGGTCAATATCGGCGCCAACAAGGACAGCGCGAACCGCATCGCCGATTATGCGGCGGGCGTGACCGCGATGATGGGCGTGGCGGATTATCTTACCGTGAACATCTCCTCGCCCAACACGCCGGGGCTGCGCGCGCTCCAGGACAAGGCCGCGCTGGACGAATTGCTGGCGGCGGTGACGGAGGCGCGAGGCGCGGGACCGCCCGTCTTCCTCAAGGTGGCGCCGGATCTCGATTCGTCGGAGATCGGCGATATCGTCGAGGTCTCGATGGCGCGGCGGATCGATGCCCTCATCGTTTCCAACACGACGATTTCCCGCCCACATCTCAAATCGAAGCATCACGGCGAGACGGGGGGCCTCTCGGGCGCACCGCTCAAGGGGCTGGCGCTCCAGCGGCTCAAGAACTTCCGCATGGCCGCCGGGCCGTCCCTGCCGCTGATCGCCGCCGGCGGCATCGAGAATGGTGTCGACGCCTATGACCGCATTCGCGCGGGGGCGAGCCTCATTCAGATTTATTCGGCTTTAGTCTATCAGGGGCCGGGTCTCGCCAGATCGATCGCCTCCGAGCTCAAACGCCTGCTGCGGCGCGACGGCTTCGCCCGCCTGGCGGACGCCGTCGGCGCTTGACGCTTGCGGGCGGGCCAAAGCTGGCTAGTGTCCCCGTCCATGCTCAATGTCCTGACCCGGCTGGCGCTGCCTCTGTTACTCCTTTCGGCCTGCGTAGCCCCCTCGACCGCCGCCCGTTCGCCCGAAACGCCTTCCGAAGCGCGCGGCGCCGTCTCGTCGGCCGATCCCCGCGCCAGCGAGGCGGGGCGCGAGATTTTACGGGCCGGGGGCAGCGCGGCTGACGCCGCGATCGCGATGATGCTGGCGCTTACCGTGGTCGAGCCGCAATCCTCGGGCATCGGCGGCGGCGGCTTCTTCGTCCACCACGACGCCGAAGGTCGCGAGATTGAGACCTACGACGGGCGCGAGACCGCGCCGGCCGCCGCCACACCGACCTATTTCTTCGAGAATGGTGAGCCGATGTCCCATTCCGCGGCGGTCCCGGGCGGGAAGAGCGTCGGTGTTCCGGGTAATCTGCGCATGATGGCGCTGGTCCATGAAGAGCAGGGAAAGCTCCCTTGGGCCAGGCTATTCGAGCCTGCGATCCGGCTTGCCCGCGACGGCTTCGAGGTCACACCCCGCCTGCACAACGCGCTGGCGCGAAGCGACCATATCGCCTCGCCCTGGGCGCGCGAGCAGTTCTTCGGTGCCGACGCTACGGCGAAGCCGGTGGGCACGATCCTCAAAAATCCCGAGCTAGCGCAGTTTCTCGAAACGCTGGCGGCGCGGGGCGCGGACTATTTCTATATCGGCCCGCCCGCCCAGGACCTGGTCCAGACCGTGCGCACCGCGTCACGCAACCCATCGCCGATGACCCTCGGCGACCTCGCCAGCTACGACGCCAAGGAACGCCCGCCGGTCTGCGGCATGTATCGCGAATATCGAATCTGCGGCATGGGTCCGCCTTCATCCGGCGGGACGACGGTTTTCGCGATCCTGAAGCAGCTCGAAGGCTTCGATCTCTCCGCGCTCGGCAAGGACAGCCCCGTCGCCTGGCACCTCATCGCCGAGTCTATGCGGCTCGCCTACGCCGATCGGGAGGTCTATCAGGCGGACGCGGACTATATGGACGTGCCGGTCGCGGGCCTGATCGACCCCGGCTACCTCGCCGCGCGCGCGCGGCTGATCTCGCCCGACAGCTCCATCCCGCGCGTGACCGCGGGCCATCCGCCCGGCGCCAAGCCGATGCCGGCCGTCGCAGACGGGGAGGTGCCTTCGACGTCGCACATGGTCGCCGTCGACAGTCGCGGCAACGTGGCCAGCGTCACCTCGACGATCGAAGGGGCGTTCGGCTCCGGCCTCACCTCCAACGGCTATTTCCTCAACAACGAGCTCACCGACTTCACCATCGTGCCCGAGGTGAACGGCCAGCCGGTCGGCAACCGCGTCGAAGGCGGCAAGAGGCCGCGCAGCTCGATGTCGCCGACCATCGTCTACGGACCCGACGGCAAGGTCCGGATCGCGATCGGAGCGGCGGGCGGCGTTACCATCATCGCCCAGGTGGCGAAGGCGCTGATCGGCGTGCTCGACTGGAATTTGTCGGCCCAGGAGGCGATCGCGCTCCCCCAGATCATCGGCATGCGCGACCGGGTGTCGGTGGAGCAGGGCACGTGGCTCGAAGGCATGATCCCCGAACTTGCCGCGCTTGGGTTGAAACCCACACCCCGAGCTGCCGGCTTCAAGGCCAATGCGATCGAATGGACGCCGGACGGCTGGCGCGGCGCGGCCGATCCGCGCAGCGAAGGCGTGTGGCTGAGGGAGTAGCCATGGCGCGTCAGCTCGAACATTTCCCCAACCTGGTCGCGATGTTCTTCGCCCGCGCGGCGGAGAAGGGCGACGCGCCGTTCCTCTGGGCCAAGAAGAACGGCGAATGGGGCTCGACGAGCTGGCGCGAGGCCGCCGAGGCGGTGGCTTCGCTCTCGTCGGGATTGAAGGGCATCGGCCTCAAGCCCGGCGACGGCGTGATGCTCGTCTCGGAAAACCGGCCGGAATGGTGCATCGCCGATCTCGCCATCATGGCGGCGGGCTGCGTGACCGTGCCGACCTACACCACCAATACCGAACGCGACCACCAGCATATCCTCGACGACAGCGGCGCCCGCGCCGTCATCGTCTCCAGCCAGAAGCTGGCGAGGCCGCTGCTGCCGGCCGTGCTCAGAAGCTCCGCCTGCGAGCATGTCATCGGCATCGAGCCGTTCGCCATCGGCCAGAGCGGCACCGTCCATTTCCACGACTGGAAGAGGCTGGTCGAAGGCCATGCGCCGGACGTCGCCGCCGGCGCCGCCGGCGCCACCTTCGCCCGGGGCGACCTCGCCTGCCTCATCTACACCAGCGGCACCGGCGGCGCGCCACGCGGCGTCATGCTGCACCACGGTGCCATCCTCCACAATGTCGAGGGCTGCGCCGACGTCATCTCCGAGGACTTCGGCTGGGACGACGAGATCTTCCTTTCCTTCCTCCCGGCCAGCCACGCTTATGAGCATTCGGGCGGGCAGATGTTCCCGATCGGCCTCGGCGCGCAGATCTACTATTCCGAAGGTCTCGAAAAGCTCGCCTCCAACATAGAGGAGGTGCGGCCCACCATCATGGTCGTCGTGCCGCGGCTGTTCGAGGTGCTGCGCCAGCGTATCCTGAAAGCGATCGAGAAGCAGGGGCGGCTCACCAATTTCCTGCTAGATCGGGCGCTGGACATCGGCGGAAAAAGCTATGCCGGGCCGACCCCGCTCCGCGACCGACCGATGGATTTCGTGCTGGAGAGAACCCTCAGACCCAAGATCCGGAAGCGCTTTGGCGGCCGGATCAAGGCGATGGTTTCGGGCGGGGCGCCGCTCAATCCGGAGGTCGGCATCTTCTTCCATTCGCTCGGCCTCACCCTGCTCCAGGGCTACGGCCAGACCGAAGCCGCGCCGGTGATCAGCTGCAACCGGCCCAAGACGGGCCTCAAGATGGACACGGTCGGTCCGCCGCTGAAGAATACGCAAGTGCGGATCGGCGACGACGGCGAGATACTCGTCAAGGGTGAGCTGGTGATGACGGGCTATTGGCGCAATCCGGCGCTCACCGAGCGGACGGTCGTCGACGGCTGGTTGCATACCGGTGACGTCGGCCACCTCGACGAGGTGGGCCGCATCGTTATCACCGACCGCAAGAAGGACCTCATCATCAACGACAAGGGCGACAATGTCGCGCCGCAGAAGGTGGAGGGCATGCTGACGCTCCAGCCCGAGATCGTCCAGGCGATGGTGGTCGGCGACAAGAGACCCTATCTGGTCGGCCTCATCGTCCCCGATTGCGACTGGACCGCCGAATGGGCGGTAGCGAACGGCAAGCGGCTCGACTTCGCCGAACTGGGGCGCGATCCGGAATATCTCAGGGCGCTGTCCGGGGCCGTCGACCGGGTCAATGCCGACCTGTCGGTGATCGAAAAGGTGCGCCGCTTCGTCCTCGCCGACGAACCCTTCACGGTCGAGAACCAGCAACTGACGCCGTCGATCAAGATCCGGCGCCATGTGCTGAAGGAAACGTACGGCGCGCGTCTCGACGCGCTCTACAAACGCTAGTCGGCTTCGCGATAGGGCGTGAACTCGCCCAGGATGCAGGAGCCGTAGCTACCGCCGCTGACCGCCTCGACCACACTCGCGATTTCGCCTTCGCACAGGCGACTGGTCGTTCTGTCGAAAACCAGGGTCCGGCCGAAATTGAGTGTCGGGCAACCTCCGCGCGGGTGGTTGAGATAGTCGACGTCGCCTCTTCCCTCGAAGAGAATCAGGCCATCGCCCACGGCTTCCTGGCCGCGAATATCACGCTGGTCGACACAGGAGACGGGCTCTCCCGCCACCCGGCCTTCCAGCTCATCCGCGAGCTCCGCTTCGGCGCGGGCGCTCCGCTCGACCGGGCCGGAAGCGGCGCAGGCAAGCAGGGCGGTTAGAGCGAAGGACGATAATAGGAGTTTCTTCATGGCGACCTCCTCTTGTGCTCAACGCATGAGCGTCCGAGTCGCCCCCCTTTCGGAACTAGAAATTATCCTTCGCGCGGCGCCATTCGGCAAGCATTTCCGCCGATTCCGCCCGCATGAAGGGGTTGGTCGCGCGTTCCAGCGCGATCGTCGTCGGCACCGTCGCCTCGCCCGCAGCCCGCATGGCCTCGACACCGGCCATGCGCTGTCGGAGCGCCTCGTTGTCGGGCTCGACCGTCAGCGCGAAGCGGCCATTGGCGAGCGTATATTCATGCGCACAATAGACTTTCGCCTCCTCCGGAAGCCGCGCCAGGCGCTGGAGGTTGGCGTGCATCTGCGCCGCCTCACCTTCGAACAGGCGGCCGCAGCCCATGGCGAAGAGGGTATCGCCGACGAAGACGATTTCCTCCGACGGCAGATAGTAGGCGATATGGCCGGCGGTATGGGCGGGGACTTCCATCACCGTCGCCTCGATCGCACCCAGCTTGACGACATCGCCCTCGGCGACCAGCCGGTCGAGCGTCGGGATGCGCGCGGCCTCGGCGGCGGGGCCGGTGACCGTGCACCCGGTCGCTGCCTTGATGGCCGCGTTGCCGCCGGTATGGTCCGGATGCCAGTGGGTGTTCCATATCTGGCTGATCCGCCAGCCCCGCGCTTTGGCCTCGGCGAGCACCGGGTCCGCCACGGACGGATCGACGACCATGGTTTCGTCCGAGGCCGGATCGTGCACCAGCCAGATATAATTATCGCTGAGCGCCGGAATGCGGACGATCTCAAGTGACGATGGCATCATAGCCCTCCGCGTTGAACTCGATGAGGCAGAAGCCGTGGCCGAACGGGTCGGCGAACATGGCGAGCCTGCCATAAGGCGCGTCGCACGTCTCGCCCTCCCGCACCGCGCCCGCGGCGACGGCGCGCTCGATCGCCATATCCATATCCTCGACGACGAAATCAGGATGGATCGGCGACCAGTGTCGGTCGTATCGTCGCGTGTCGCCGCCTGCCGGGCCGATCGAAGTCCCGCTCTCTTTCTTCAGAAGGTAGATCGGCGAGGGCGCGCCCAGCAGCTCGACGAAATCGGGGCCGAAGCGGCGCCCGACATGGAGCCCCAGCGCCGTCGTATAGAAAGCCTCGCCGGCGGCGATGTCGGGAACGTCGATGTTGAGGAGGAGGCGGGGCATCGCCGTTACCACTCGCCGCTGCTCGGCATCGACGCCCACGGTTCGGCCGGAGCCAGCGCCGCGCCGGCCTGCAGCAATTCGATCGAGATGGCGTCGGGCGTTCGGACGAACGCCATATGGCCGTCGCGGGGCGGACGGTTGATCGTGACGCCCGCGTCCATCAGCCGCCGGCAGGTCTCGTAGATATTGTCGACGCGGTAGGCGAGATGTCCGAAATTGCGGCCGCCGCCATAGCCCTGCTCGTCCCAATTATGGGTGAGCTCCACCTGCGCGTCCTCATCGCCCGGCGCGGCGAGGAAAATGAGGGTGAAGCGGCCCTTCTCATTGTCCATGCGCCTGAGCTCGCGGAGACCGAGCAAATTGAAGAAGCGGATCGTTTCCTCCGGGTCGGACACGCGGATCATCGTGTGGAGATATTTCATTCCGGCTCCTCAATCGTTCATCTGTCCGACAGCGCGGCAAGCGTTTACTATGGGGATGGGGCGGCGCGTTCGCCACCTTGAGGGACGATATCCATGAACCGCCATCACAGCCTCATCGCCGCCGGCATCCTTGCTCTCGGCGTCATCATCGGCGGCTATCTCCTGGGTGATGGGCTGAGGCGGGCGCGGATGGCGGACCGTTCCGTGACGGTGCGCGGCCTCGCCGAGCGCGATGTGACCGCGGACCTCGCCACATGGACCGTCGCCTATACCGAACAGGGAACGGAGCTCGGCGCGGTCCAGTCCGCGATCGGCGAGGATACGCGGGCCATCACGGATTTCTTCCGTCAGGCGGGCTTCCGCGACGAGGACGTGACCAGCGCCGGGGTGGGCGTCAATCAATGGTACGACAGCAATCGCGGGGTGAACACGGTCACGGTCCGCCGCCGCCTCCAGCTTCGCACCAATGACGTCATGAAGGCACGCGCCGCCTTTGGCCGCCAGTTCGACCTCATCCGCGCCGGCGTCGCCATCGAGGAGGGATCGGGCATGGTCTACAGCTTCACCAAATTGAACGAGGTGAAGCCGGCGATGATCGCCGAGGCCACCAAGGATGCGCGCCGCGGCGCCGAGCAGTTCGCCGAGGATTCGGGCACCAGCGTCGGCGGCATCAAGCAGGCCACCCAGGGCTATTTCTCGATCGGCGCGCGTGATGGCGAGGACAGCGGCTCCGGCAATGACTCGCCCTTCCAGAAGGTGCGGGTGGTGACGACGATCGACTTCTATCTCGACTGAGGCTGGGGCGGATTGTCGGGCGGCGAGGCATTGGCCGCCAGCGCCGCGCGGGCCGCCTTGGCGGCATCGGAATCCGGCGCGACCCGGATCGCCTTTGCATAGAGGCCCTTCGCCGCCTCGATTTCGCCGGAAATGCCGGCGACATTGCCCGCATGAACGAGGAGGTTGGGGTCTTCCGGCGCCAGCCGCACCGCTTCGGCGATATCGTCCTGGGCGCGGGCGAGAAGCCCCTCCTTCAAGGCTAGGGCCGACGAAATATACCAGCCGAACGGGTCGTCGGGCACCAGCTGCAGCCCTTCGTTGATATCGGAGCGGGCGCCGGCCATGTCGTTCAAAAGGACGCCGGCCCGGCCCCGATCCAGATAGACTTCGCCGCGAAGCTGCGGTGTCAGCAGCGCCGTGGCGAGCGCCTTGTCGAAGGCTTCCCGCGCCCGCGCGCCGTTTCCGGCGGCGAGCCAGGCGTTGCCGGCCTGAACCCAGAAGTCCGCGCGACGGGGATCGACACTGGTTTCCGCTTCCTTGGCGGCCTCGGCGAAAGCCCCCGCGGCGGCCTCCCAGCGGCCCAGGGCCGCATAGGCCTGGCCGGCACATTGGCGTGCGAACATGCCGCCGCCCTTCACCAGCCAGTCATTGGCGATGACGACCGCCTGCTCCGCGTCGCTCTTCACCAGGCCCGCGCATTTCGCGGAGGCTTCCTGGTCCGAGAGGGGCTGGGTTTGAGACTGAGCCGGAGGTTCGGCCTGGACGGCGGCAAGCGCCAGCAACAAGGAAATCACAGAGCCTCCAGCAGTGTCTGCACCGTCCCGATCAGGAGCGCGATGTCGCTCTCGCGCGAGAGGCGGTGGTCGCCGTCCTTGACGATCACGGTCTGCACGTCGGCTGAACGAAGCCGCTTCATCAGCTCGAGCGACCAGGTCCACGGGACGTCGGTGTCGGCCTGGCCGTGAAGCAGCCGGACCGGGCAGTCGATCGCGACGTCGGAATGGAGCAGCCGCAGCGCCTCGCCGCTCTCCCAGAAGCCGCGCGTCGTGACATAAGGCGCTTCGCCATAAGGCGACGGCTCTTCCAGCCGCCCCTCGCGCAGGATCGTCATCTTCTGATCCTCGGTGAAGCCCCAGCTGGTGAAGTCCGGCGCCGCCGCGATGCCGACCAGCCCCGCCACCCTTTCCGGCCGCGCCAGCGCCGCCAGCAGCATCAGCCAGCCCCCCATGGACGAGCCGACCAGCACCACCGGTCCCTGGACAATCTCGTCGATCAGGGCGAGCACATCGTCCCGCCAGCCGCCGAGCGTCTGCGCGCCGAAATCGCCTTCGCTGCCGCCGCACCCCGCATAATCGAAGCGCAGCATGGCGCGGCCCTGCCCCTCCGCCCAGGCGTCCAGCGCCGTCGCCTTCCCGCCCTCCATGTCGGACATATAGCCGGGGAGAAAGAGCAGCGTGGGGCCGCGGCCGGAGCGATGGCGGTAGGCGAGACTGCGATCCCCGCCGATATTGAGATGCCGGATCTCAGTCATGCGTCGGCGAACTGGTCGAAGGAGCCGTTTTGCAGCGAATCATGGAAGGGCGACTAGCATGGGGCCGCTCCGGTTGAGAAATGGCCGCACCGGGATCGATCTCGGCATGTCGCGCGAAGGGCTGGAGGTTCATTGCGGGGCTCGCTACATGACCGGGCTATGACGAAGCACTTCAAGATCACTCTTCCCGACGGCTCCGTGCGCGAGGTCGAGCGCGGGACTACGCCCGCCGATGTGGCGGCGGCGATCGGGCCGGGCTTGGCCAAGGTGGCGATCGCGGCGCGGGTGAATGGCGAGGTGCGCGATATCGGACGGCCGTTCGAGAGCGACGCCGAACTGGCGCTGATCACGTCGCGCGACGAAGCGGATGCGCTCGAGCTGGTCCGACACGATTATGCGCACGTGCTGGCCGAGGCGGTGCAGAATCTTTTTCCGGGAACGCAGATCACCTTCGGGCCGGCGACCGAGGACGGATTCTATTACGACTTCGCGCCCAGGGAGCGGCCGTTCACGGAAGAAGATCTGCCCGCCATCGAGGAGGAGATGCGGCGCATCATCGCCCGCGACGACCCGCTGATCCGCGAGGTCTGGACGCGCGACGACGTGCGAGAATTCTTCGTGAAGAGCGGCGAGACGTTCAAGGCCGAATGGGTGTTGGAGCTCCCGGCCGACGAGGCGATCACCATGTATCGCTCCGGCGAGTGGATCGACCTTTGCCGGGGGCCGCATCTGGCGTCGACGGGGAAACTCGATCCGCAGGCGTTCAAGCTGACCCGCGTGTCCGGCGCCTATTGGCGAGGCGACCAGAAGAACGCGATGCTGAGCCGCATCTACGGTACGGGGTGGCTCAACAAGAAGCAGCTCGACGCCCACCTGGTACGGCTGGAGGAAGCGGCGAAGCGCGATCATCGCCGCATTGCCCGCGAAATGGACCTGTTCCATCTTCAGGAGGAAGCCCACGGCTCGGTCTTCTGGCATCCCAAGGGATGGGTGATCTGGCGCGCGCTCGAAGCCTATTTGCGGCGCCGGCTCGACGCGGCGGGCTATCGGGAGATCAAGACGCCGCAGCTTCTCGACGCGAAGTTGTGGGAGGCGTCGGGCCACTGGGGCAAGTTCCGCGAGAACATGTTCGTCGTGCCCGACGAGGTGCCGGGGACGGATCCGGACAAGCCGGTGCTGACCGGCGCGGGCGACCTGATGGCGCTGAAGCCGATGAACTGCCCGGCCCATGTCCAGGTCTTCAAGCAGGGCATCACCAGCTATCGCGACCTGCCGCTGCGGCTGGCCGAGTTCGGCTGCTGCCACAGGAACGAGCCGCACGGCGCGCTGCACGGCATCATGCGTGTCCGCCAGTTCACGCAGGACGACGCGCATATCTTCTGCACGCACGCCCAGGTGGTCGATGAGACGAAGGCGTTTTGCGCGCTGCTCGACACGATCTATCGCGATCTGGGCTTTCCCGATTATCGGGTGAAGCTCGCGACGCGACCCGACCAGCGTGTGGGCTCGGACGAATCCTGGGACCGCGCGGAGGGCGATCTCGAAGCTGCGCTGAAGGCGACCGGCCTTCCTTACGAATTGCTGCCGGGCGAGGGCGCCTTTTACGGCCCCAAGCTCGAATTCCACCTCGACGACGCGATCGGGCGCACCTGGCAATGCGGGACGTTGCAGCTCGATCCGCAAATGCCGGAGCGGCTCGACGCGAGCTATGTCGGGGAGGACGGCGAGAAGCACCGCCCGCTGATGCTCCACCGCGCCATCCTCGGCACGTTCGAGCGCTTCATCGGCATTTTGATCGAGCATCATGCCGGCAAGTTCCCGCTGTGGCTGGCGCCGGTGCAGGCGGTGGTGGCGACGATCGTCTCCGACGCCGACGATTATGCGCGCGAGGTCGAGGAGAAGCTGCGCGAGGCGGGAATCCGCGTGGAGGCGGACCTTCGCAACGAGAAGATCAACTACAAGGTGCGCGAGCACAGCCTCGCCAAGGTTCCGAATCTGCTCGTCGTCGGCAAGCGGGAGGCCGAGGAGCGGACGGTGGCGCTCCGCCCGCTCGGAACCGACGCCCGCCAGGAAGTGATCCGCCTCGACGAGCTGGTCCAGCGCCTCTGGGTCGAGGCGACGCCGCCCGATCTTCGCGACTGAGCCGCAACAGAGACCCCAAAAAAGGCGGCCTGTCGCCGCCCAGTCTTTCATTTGCCGCCGCAATTCACTAGGTGGAGGGCCCTATCAGGCACATAAGGAGAAGCTACTATACGTCCCCCAATGACCCGGCGCCCTCAGTCGCCGCCGATGCACGGCCCCCGCTATAATGAATTCATCGTCTCGCCCAAAGTGCGCGTGATCGATGAAAATGGTGAGAATCTGGGGGTTCTGCTGACCGCCGAAGCCATCGAGCAGGCCGCCGAAGTGGGGCTCGACCTCGTCGAGGTTTCTCCCAACGCCGATCCGCCCGTCGCCAAGTTCCTCGACGTCGGCAAATACAAGTACGAGGCCCAGAAAAAGGCCAACCTCGCGCGGAAGTCGCAAAAGACGCAGGAGATCAAGGAGATCAAGATGCGTCCCAACATCGACGACCACGATTACGACACCAAGATGAAGAAGGTGTTCGCCTTCATCGAGGAAGGCGACAAGGTGAAGGTGACGCTGCGCTTCCGCGGCCGCGAGCTCGCCCACGGCCAGCTCGGCATGAATCTCCTGCAGCGCGTCCAGGAAGATGTTTCCGAGACCGCCAAGGTCGAGCAGCATCCACGCATGGAAGGCCGCCAGATGCTGATGGTGCTCGCGCCGAAATAGGCGCAAGCGGCACCGAAACGGCCCCGAATATGGAAGGCGGCGGTGCCGAAGGGCGCCGGCCGCCTTTTCCATGTCTGGGGCCGTCTCGCCTCTTTCCCAGCTTTCCGTAACGGCAATCGGACTCGTGTCCGCAGCATTGGTTTTATTGTGCAACGGGTTTGTTGCGGAATTGCAATGAAGCCGCTCAACCTAAGGGAAACTGCGGTTTTTGGGTGGAGGCGCTTGGGTCTTTGGGCTAGCCTTTACGCAAACGTAAATCAGAAAAATTGGGGAGGGGACAAAATGCGCAAGTCGTTCTGGTTGATCTCGGCAGGCATGGCGGCGCTGGCGGCGCCATCTTTCGCGCAGGAGCCGGTGCCCCCGGTCGGCGAGGCCACCCCCACCCAGGAAGCGGCGTCGGTCGACGAAGTCGTCCAGGACGAAGGGGGCGCGCAGGATACCGATGATATCATCGTCACCGCCACCCGCCGCAACGAGGCGCTGTCGGACGTACCTCTCGCGGTCTCCGCCGTGACCGGCCAGGCGCTCGAAAATTCGGGCGCGGCCGACATTCGCCAGCTCCAGCAGCTTTCGCCTTCGCTCCTCGTCTCCTCGACCCAGTCGGAAGCCGGTGCGAGCAGCGCCCGCATTCGCGGCGTCGGCACGGTCGGCGACAATCCGGGCCTCGAAAGCTCGGTCGCCGTCTTCATCGACGGCGTCTACCGTTCGCGCAACGGCACCGCTCTGACCGAACTCGGGCCAGTGGAGCGCGTCGAAGTGTTGCGCGGCCCGCAGGGGACGCTGTTCGGCCGCAACGCCTCGGCCGGCCTGATCTCGGTCATCACCGCGGGGCCGAAGTTCGAGAATGAAGGCCGCGCCGAAGCCAGCATCGGCAACCACGATTATCGCCGTTTCGAGCTCGGCTTCACCGGCCCGATTTCGGAGTCGGTCGCCTATCGCCTCGATGGCGTGTACCTGAAGCGGGACGGCTTCATCGAGGACGTTATCTCGGGCCGCGAGGTCAACGATCGCGACCGCTATCTCATTCGCGGCCAGCTGCTGTTCGAGCCAACCGACGCGCTCTCCGTGCGGGTGATCGGCGACTATGCCAATCGCGACGAGGAATGTTGCGGCGCCGTCTATCTGCCGGCGCAGGATTCAGTCGCTGGCGCCGATGGCAACATCACAGCCGGGCCCTCCTCCGCAGCCGCCCTACTGCGCGCGCTGGGCGGAGTGATCATCGACGACCCGTTCGAGCGGCAGATGTCGATCACGCCGGGCCGCACCTATCGCCAGGATGTCGAGGATTACGGCATCTCGGCCGAGGTCGTTTATGATTTCGGCGGCGCGGAGCTGACCTCGATCAGTGCCTATCGCGGCAACGACTATGTCCGCGGCCAGGACGCCGACTTCAACAATCTCGATATCCTCTATCGCGACGATGACGGCGGATCGAAGCAGAAGTTCCGGACGTTCACCCAGGAGCTTCGGCTCCAGGGCGAAGCCTGGGAGGGGCGGCTCGACTGGCTGGTCGGTGCCTATTACGCCAATGAAGAGCTGACCGTCCGCGACAATCTGAGCTTCGGCACCGACTATCAGCGTTATGCCAATTGCGTTCTGGCGGCCAACATCAGCGGCCAGCTGAGCCAGGCTTTCGGCGCGCCGATCAACCTTACCCAGCCGATCGGCGGGGTCGGCTGCTTCAACCAGACGGTCGCCGGCGCGATCGCCTCCAATCCGCTGGTGCCGCCGGAGCAGCGCCAGTTGATTGCCCTTCTGGGCGGCCTGGCGCCGGGCGTACCGCTCGGCGGTTATGACGCGATCGGCGCGGCGCTGGGAGCCGGGCTCGGCCTGCCGCCGCTGTCGTTCAACAATGCCATGACGGACGATCTGTTCGAGCAGAAGAGCCGCAACTTCGCCTTCTTCACCCACAATATCTTCGAGATCACCGATCGGGTGAACCTGACGCTCGGCCTTCGCTACACCAACGAGAAGAAGACACTCGACGCGACGCTG
The DNA here is from genome assembly GCF_036570505.1 of Allosphingosinicella sp. Taxonomy (GTDB): domain Bacteria; phylum Pseudomonadota; class Alphaproteobacteria; order Sphingomonadales; family Sphingomonadaceae; genus Allosphingosinicella. Next base: position 24,267 of record NZ_DATCYB010000014.1, read on the forward strand.
ACCGACAACAATCTTTTCTGCCAGGTCATCGCTGCCTCTCCGTTAGCGGCTCTGGCCCAGCTTCCCTGCGTCGTGCCCAGCGTGCCGGGCGGCAGCTTCACGCAGGAGGATATCGACAGCAAGGAGGACGCGCTGAGCGGCACCGCCGTGCTGAGCTTCAAGCCGACCGACGACTTGTTGACCTATGTCAGCTACTCGCGCGGCTACAAGGCGGGCGGCTTCAACCTCGACCGCTCGGCGCTCGCCCGGGGCGCCGGCGGCATCGGGCCCGTCCTGGGGACGGCGAGCCTCGAGGATCTGATCTTCGAGCCGGAGAATGTCGATGCGTTCGAAATCGGCGCCAAATATAATGGTCGCGGCTTCGACCTCAACGTCACCGCCTTCCACCAGGTGTTCGACGACTTCCAGCTCAACACCTTCAACGGCCTGTTCTTCGAGGTCGCCAACGTGAACGCCTGCAAGGACGATCTGGGCGGTGCCGACACCGACAACGATCCGACGACGGGCGCCTGCCCGGGCGGCGTCAAGGGCGGTGTCAAGAGCACGGGTGTCGAGGTAGAGGCCTTTATGCGGCCGATGGAAAATGTCGGCGTCAATCTCGGCGCGACCGTGGCCGATACCCAATACCGCAACAATCTGGTCGGCACCGACGGCCAGCCGCTTTCCAATTCGCTGTTCCAGCTTCCTGGGCGGCGTATCTCCAACTCGTCGCTGTGGACGCTGACCGGCGCCTTCACCTACACGCCGCCGATCGGGAGCAGCGGCCTTAGCGGACTCTTCTATGTCGATGGCCGCTATCAGAGCGAGTTCAACACGGGCTCCGACCTCGACCTCGAAAAGATGCAGGACGATTATTTCGTCCTGAACGCCCGCGTCGGCCTGCGCGGTCCCGACGACGGCTGGGGGATCGAGCTGTGGGCGCAGAACCTGCTCGACGAGAATTACCAGCAGGTCGCCTTCGACGCGCCGATCCAGGGCTCATGTTCGATCCGAGGGGCACAGAACGGTTTCTGCTCACCGACCCCGAACCGCGCCACCCAGCTGTTCGGCTCCTTCCTCGCGGAGCCGCGCACTTATGGCGTGACCGTGCGCACGCGCTTCTAGGGCCGCTGCGGACAATGACCTTAAGGGCCCTGCCAGAGATGGCGGGGCCCTTCTCATTTGCGCTCCATCTAGGCATGGAGGCGGGATGATTTTCGTCGACTCGCTGATGGTGAAGATCGCGCTGATCGGCATCCTCGGCGTCGGCGCGCAGTGGATCGCGTGGCGCACCGGCCGGCCGGCAATCGCGCTGATGCTCTTGACCGGCCTCGTCGCCGGGCCGGTGCTCGGCATCATCGATCCGGAACGCGATTTCGGCGCCCTGCAGGAGCCGATCATCAAGCTCGCCGTCGCCGTCATCCTGTTCGACGGCGGCCTCAGCCTCAATTTCCGGGAGCTTCGCCATGCCGGCCCGGCCGTGCTGCGGCTCGTCATCCTGGGCGTGCCGATCGGCTGGGCGCTCGGCACCGCCGCCGCTTATTATGGGGCCGGGCTCTCGCTGCCGGTGTCGGCGCTGTTCGGCGGCATATTGGTAGTGACGGGTCCGACCGTGATCGGGCCAATGCTGCGCACCCTTCGGATCGGTCAGCGGCCGGCGAACATCCTCAAATGGGAAGGCATCGTCAACGATCCCATCGGCGCGCTGCTCGCGGTCTTCATCTTCGCGTACATAACCTATCAGGGCGAGCAGGTGAGCGTCGGCGCGATCGCGCTCGACGTTGCTCTCTCCTCGGTCATCGCCGGCCTGATAGGCTTCGGCCTGGCCTACGCTGTCACCTGGGTCTTCCCGCGAGGCTACGTCCCGGAATTCCTAAAGGCGCCGGTCCTGCTCGTCGTCGTCATCTCCGGCTTCATCGTCGCCGATCTCATCCAGCATGAGACCGGACTCGTCACGGTGACGGTGATGGGCATCACCATGGCGAACCGGCCCATCTATTCCTTCCAGGCGCTGCGCCGCTTCAAGGAAGATCTGGGCGTGCTGCTCGTCTCCGGCGTGTTCATCATTCTCCCCGCCACCCTCGACTGGGAAACGATGAGGGCGTTCGAGGCACGTTTCCTCGTCTTCCTGATCCTCCTCCTGTTCGTCGTACGGCCGGTGACGGTGCTCGTCAGCCTGTTCCTCTCCAAGGTGCCGTGGCGGGAGCGGCTGTTCATCGCCTGGATCGCGCCGCGCGGCGTCGTCGCGGTCGCCATCACCGGTCTCTTCTCGCTGCGCCTCACCGAATATGGCGTGCCGGACGCGGAGGCGCTTATCCCGCTATCGTTCGGCGTCGTCGTCGCGACCATTTTCGCCCATGGCTTCACCGCCCAGAAGCTTTCGGAACGGCTGGGCATCGACCAGGGACCCGGCCGCGGCGTGCTGCTGATCGGGGCCAACAGCTGGACGATCGCGTTCGGCCGGATGCTGGAGCAGCTCGAGATCGCCGTCACCGTCGCCGACACCAGCAAGCTCGCCCTCCGCGCGGCCCGCAAGGCCGACATCGACGTCTATCGCGGCGACATATTGGACGAGGTGACTCACGATCATCTGGACATGAAGCAGTTCCAGCAACTCGTCGCCGCCACCGACAACGACGCCTATAACGCCCTCATCTGCGCCGATCTGGGGCCGGAGATCGGCTTTGAATCGGTCAGTCAGATCGGCGCCGACCGAGAACGCGGGCCCGTCCGCGGCCGCGTGCTGATGCCGGGAGGGCCTTCGATCGAGGAGCTGGTGACGCGCGAGGCGGCCGGTTGGCAGTTCAGCCGCACAAAGCTCACCGACGAATTCAGCCTGAAGGATCATCTCGCCGCGCGCCCGGACAACGCCGAGAGCCTCGCCGTGCTGAAGCCCGACAAGCGCCTGCTCTTCTTCTCGACCGACGCCCGGCCGGTGACGGAGGCGGGCGACGTGTTGATCAGCTATGTACCTCCGGAGAAAGCCGTCCAGCGGCGCGAGAAGAAGGCCGCTCAGGCGGCGACACGCCCCGCCGCCACCTGACAATCCGCGGCCTTCAGCAGCCGTTCCCTAATCGTCTTCAGCCGCGCCGGCCGCTCGATCTTGGCGCCGTGGAGGTCGGTGAGGTAGAACACGTCGACCGCCCGCTCGCCATAAGTGGCGATGTGGGCCGAATGGATCGTCACCTTCGATTGCGACAGCGCCTGGGCAAGCCCGCTCAGCAGGGCGGCCCGATCGCGCGCATTGACCTCGACGACGGTGTAGCGGTTCGACGCCTTGTTATCGATGAACACCGCCGGGCGGATCGGGAAAGCCTCGGCGCGCGGCAGCGGCAGCGCCTTCGCCTCCAGCCGGTCCATCCTCGGCTCCTCACCCGCCGCGGCGGCGGTCACCGTTTCGTCCAGCCGCTCGAGCTGGTGAGGGTCGTCGAACGGGAGCCCGTGCAGATCTTGGACGAGGAAATTGTCGAGCACCATGCCGTCGTTGGTGGTGTGGATGCGAGCGTCGATGATGTTGCCCCCGGCGAGGCTGATCGCGCCCGCGACCCGGTAGAACAGGCCGGGCTGGTCCTTGGCGTAGACGGTGACGAGCGTGCCGCCGCGCTCCGGCTGAACGCCGGTCCAGAGCGGGCGTGACGCGGCGGGATCGCGGTCCGCCGTGTCGACGAAGCGGGCGTTCACCTCCAGCACCTCGATCGGCTCGGCCAGCCAGTAGGAATCGGGAAGCCGCCACCCCAGCCGGGCAAAGCGGCTCTCGTCCCAGCCGAGGCGCTCCGCCAGCTGCTCCTGTATGGCCGCCACCCGATGCTGGCGACCCTTCTGCTTGTGGCCGAGGCGCAGCATCTCCTCGGCCGCCTCGAATATCTCGCGCAGCAGCTGGCGCTTCCATTCGTTCCAGACGCCGGGACCGACCGCCCTGATGTCGACGACGGTCAGCAGCAACAACAGGCGCAGCCGCTCCAGGCTCTTCACCCGCCCGACGAAGTCGGCGATCGTCTTGGGATCGGCGAGATCGCGCTTGAAGGCGGTCGCCGACATGAGGAGGTGCCAGCGCACCAGCCAGGCGACCGTTTCCGTCTCCGCTTCGTCCAGCCCGAGGCGCGGGCAGAGCTGGTGCGCGACCTCGGCCCCCAGCACGCTGTGATCGCCGCCACGTCCCTTGGCGATATCGTGGAGCAGCACCGCGACATAGAGCGCCCGGCGCGAGGAGATCTGCTGGATGATCGCCGTCGAGATCGGATGGTCGGCCCTGAGCTCGCCGCGCTCAATCTTCGCCATGAGACCGATCGCGCGGATCGAATGCTCGTCGACCGTATAATGATGGTACATGTCGAACTGCATCTGCGCGACGACGCGCCCGAAGTCCGGAACGAAACGGCCGAACACGCCGGCCTCGTTCATCCAGCGCAGCACCGTTTCGGGATCGCGCGGCGAAGTCAGAACATCGAGGAACAGCGCGTTGGCGCGCGGATCCTCGCGCACGTCGTTATCGATCAGCTTCGCGTCGCGGCTCGCCGCCCGCATCGCCAGAGGGTGAATCTCCAGTTCGTGCCGGTCGGCGAGCGCGAACATCTGGAGGAGGCGGACCGGATCTTCCTCGAAGAATTTCTCGTTCGGCAGGGCGAGCCGTCCCCGGTCGAGCACGAAGCCTTCCAGCTTGCGCGGTCGGCGCCGAAGTGCGGGCAGGCCGAACCGGCGGCCGCTCCGAGCGAACTGCTCGTCCAGATGGGCGAGGAAGACGCCGGTCAGGTCGCCGACCGCTTTGGCATGCAGGAAATAATGCTGCATGAAGCGCTCGACCGGCGACTTGCCAGGCCGGTCGGCATAGTTCAGCCGCCCGGCGATCTCGCGCTGATAATCGAAGGTGAGCCGGTCGTCGGCGCGGCCGGCGACGAGATGGAGGTGGCAGCGCACCGCCCACAGGAAGCGCTCCGCTTTCTGGAACTGCCTCAGCTCCGCCTTGGTGAGCAGCCCCTTTTCGACCAGCTCGGGCACCGAGCGCACCCGGTAGGCGTATTTGCCGATCCAGAAGAGCGTGTGGAGGTCGCGAAGCCCGCCTTTCCCTTCCTTGACATTGGGCTCGACGACATAGCGGCTGTCGCCCATCCTTTTGTGCCTCGCGTTGCGCTCCTCCAGCTTCTCGGTGACGAAGGCCTTGGCGTGGCCGGCGACGACTTCCTTCCAGAAGCGGTTCTGCACTTCGTCGAACAGGGCCTCGTCACCCCAGAGATAACGCGACTCCAGGACGGCGCTGCGCACGGTATGATCGTCGGCGGCGATACGGATCAGATCGTCGACCGAGCGGCTGGAATGGCCGACCTTCAACCCCAGGTCCCAGAACAGGTAGAGCGTTGCCTCGATGACCTGCTCGGCCCAGCTGGTCGGCTTCCACGGGGTGACGAACGCGATGTCGACGTCCGAATGGAGCGCCATCTCGCCCCGTCCATAGCCGCCGACCGCCATCAGCGTGAGACGCTCCCCCGCCGTCGGATTGGCGACGGGATAGAGATGTTCGGTCGCGAAGTCATAGGCGAGGCGGACGATCTGGTCGGTGAGAAAGGCGTAGGCGGCGGCGGTCTCGCTGCCCTGCCAGGGTTTTTCCTCCAGCCGCCGGGCGATTTCGGCGCGGCCGGCACTCAGCGCCTGTTTCAGCAACCTGGTCGCCTTCGCCTTGCCGCGCGCGCCCAGGCCTCCCAGCTGATCGGCCAGGGCCTTGCGATCGATGATCGCGCGGCGGTGGCTGATCGTGGCGAAGCGGGAGTCCATGGCCCAGAGATAGGAAAATCGAGAGGGCGCGTCATCAGACGCATTGCAGCCGGCCAAGGGCCCGTTATGATTGCGGCCTATGCAGGAGGCGGACGCTCAGGCACTGGAGCAGGCGGGATTCGAGGCGCTCCGCCGCCGCGACCTGCCCACCGCGCGCGCCATATTCGAGCGGATGGTGGCCTTCGGCCACGACACGCCGCGGATTTCATTTCTCCTGGCCCGCGCATGCGACGTGCTCGACGACCGCGACGCCGCGCACGCGGCGCTTGATCGCATCCTGGCGAACAACCAGCGCGACTTGCGGGCCCTGTTGATGAAAGGCGACCTGCTGACGCGGGACGGTGACGATCGCGCCGCTATTTCCTGGTACGATCGCGCCTTGCGACTGGCCCCGGCGGCGACGATTCAGCTGCCGCCTGACCTCGCCGAAGGGCTGCGGCGCGCGGAGGCGGCGAGCCTGGCCGCCGCCGGCCGGTTCGAGGACCATCTGCGGGAAAGGCTCGCGGCCGCCGGCGTCTCATCGGGCAACGGCTACGGGCGTTTTGCGGAGGCGCTCGACATATTGTCGGGGGCCAAGGCGCCCCAACTCCAGCAGCCGACGAGTTTCTATTATCCCCGACTTCCGCAGATCGCTTTCTACGAGGCCGAGGATTTTCCTTGGCTCGCCGAAATGCTGACCGCCCTGCCGGCGATCCGCGCCGAGGCCGAGGCGGTGCTGGCGGGCGAGAGCGGCGTCACTCCCTATGTCCAGCGGGCGAAAGACAGGCCGGAGACGACGCATCCCTTGCTGAACGACCCCAGCTGGAGCGCTTTTCACCTATGGCGGGACGGCGAGCCGGTCGCCGAAAATGCCGCGCGCTGCCCGGCGACGATGAAAGCGCTCGAAGCATCGCCGATGCCGCGGATCAAGGGGCGGTGGCCCAATGCGCTCTTCTCGATCCTGAGGCCGGGAACGCACATCGAGCCCCATTGCGGCATGGTGAACACCCGCCTCATCTGCCACATCCCGCTGATCGTGCCGCAGGGCTGTCGCCTCCGCGTCGGCAACGAGACGAGGACGGTGGCGGAAGGCCGTCCGCTGCTGTTCGACGACAGCATCGAGCATGAGGCTTGGAACGATGGTGATGCGATCCGGGCGATCCTGCTGTTCGAGGTCTGGCGGCCGGAACTCACCTCCGAGGAGCAGCGAGCGCTTACCGTGATGTTCGAGGCGATCAGCGACTATTCCCGTCCGCCGGAGACGGCTCCTCCCCCGCCAGCCGCTTGAGACGGTAGATCGCGTCGAGCGCCTCGCGCGGGCTGAGCGCGTCCGCTTCGATCGCCTCCAGCGCGTCGCGGAGCGGATCCGCCTCCGGCTCCGCCGCGACCGCCGCCGCGAAGAGAGGAAGATCGTCGAGGCCGGCGGCGATGCCGCCAGTGGCGGCGCGGCCCTCCTCGAGCTTGGCGAGAACCGAGCGGGCGCGGGCGACGACCGGGGACGGCAGGCCGGCCAGCTTCGCGACGGCAAGGCCGTAGCTGCGGTCGGCGGGGCCTTCGGCGACCTCATGCAGGAAGACCAGTTCCCCTTTCCATTCGCGGGCGCGGACATGATGGAGCGAGAGGGCGTCCAGGCGCTCGGCGAGGCGCGTCAGCTCGTGATAATGAGTAGCGAACAGGCAGCGGCAGCGGTTGCGATCATGCACCGCCTCGACCACCGCCCAGGCGATGGCGAGGCCGTCATAGGTGGAGGTGCCCCGGCCGACCTCGTCGAGGATGACGAAACTGCGCTCGGTTGCTTGGGACAGGATGGCGGCGGTTTCGACCATCTCGACCATGAAGGTCGAACGGCCGCGCGCCAGATTGTCCGAGGCGCCGACCCGGCTGAACAGGCGATCGACCAGCCCCAGCGTGGCTTTCGCGGCCGGCACGTAGGACCCGGCCTGGGCGAGGATGGCGATGAGCGCGTTCTGGCGGAGGAAGGTCGACTTACCGCCCATATTGGGGCCGGTCACCAGCCAGAGGCGCGCCTCCTCCGACAACACGCAGTCATTGGCGACGAAGCGCTCGCCACTGACGCGGAGGGCATCCTCAACGACCGGGTGCCGTCCCGCCTCGACCTCGAAACAGCTATGGGGCGCGAAATGCGGGCGGCACCAGCCGCCCTCCGCCGCCCGCTCGGCCAGTGCCGAGGCGACATCGAGCCGGGCCAGCGAATCCGCCGCCGCCGCGATCTCGTTGGCTTTGGACAGGGCAGCGCCGATCAGCTCCTCCAGATGCACCGCCTCGGCGGCGAGCGCGTGGGCCCCTGCCTGCCCGACCCGCATCGCCTGGTCGTGCAGGTCGGGCGCGTTGAAGCGGACGACGCCGGCCAGGGTCTGGCGATGGGTGAAGCCCGAATCGGCCGCCATCAGCCGATCGGCATGCCTGGCCGGCACCTCGATATGATAGCCGAGCACGCCATTGTGGCGGATCTTGAGCGCGGCGATTCCGGTCTGCTGACGGTAGCGGGCCTCCAGCCCGGCAATCGCCCGCCGCCCCTCGCCGCCGGTGGCGCGCAGGACGTCGAGCGCGGCGTCATAACCCTCGGCGATATAGCCGCCCTGGGCGGTATCGATCGGCGGCGACGGGACCAGCGCGCGCGCGAGGAGATCGACCAGCGCGCCATGGCCCGTCAGCGTAGAAAGAAGCTCGACAAGAAGCGGTGGACGCTCGGCCTCGCGCGCCAGCTGGTCGTGGAGGCGGCGCGCTTCGTTGAGGCCGTCGCGCATCTGGCCAAGATCGCGAGGGCTCCCCCTGCCCGCTGCGAGCCGACCCAAAGCGCGGCCGATGTCGGGCAGGGCCTTGAGCTGCTTGCGCACTGCGTCGCGCAGGCCCGCATCGCCCTCGAACAACGACACGAGGTCGAGACGCGCCTCGATGAGATCCTGATTGAGGAGCGGCGCGCCGAGGTCCGCAGCGAGCAGGCGCGCGCCGGCCCCGGTGACGGTGCGGTCGACCGCGGCGAGCA
>NZ_DATCYB010000015.1:0-87553 GCF_036570505.1 Allosphingosinicella sp.
GTCCATATAGGGCAGCTCCTGGAGGTAGGTCTTGTATTCGCAGAGCTTCTCGGTGCCGCGGTGAAGGAGGCCGATGTGCGGGTCGACGCGCTCAACGATCTCGCCGTCGAGCTCGAGGACGAGGCGCAGCACGCCGTGCGCGGCGGGGTGCTGCGGGCCGAAGTTGATCGTGTAGTTGGCGACTTCGACATCGCCGACGGTCGCGTCGGCGGCATCGGCCTTGCCTTTGATCTCTTCGAGATATTCAGCCATGCGCCACCTGTGCCCCGGCGAAAGCCGAGGTCCAGCTAAGAAGAAAAATCTGGGTCCCGGAGTTCGCCGGGAAACAGTCCATTGTCATTTCTTCACCTCGGCGGCCTTCTCGTCCGCCTTCATCGGGCTGGGCGCGCCGGCCTGCTGCGGGTGGACCTTCTCGTCGCCGGGAAGGATATATTCGGCGCCCTCCCACGGGCTCATGAAGTCGAAATCGCGGAAATCCTGGGCGAGGCGGACGGGCTCGTAGACGACGCGCTTCTGCTCTTCGGAATAGCGCATCTCGACATAGCCGGTGAGCGGGAAGTCCTTGCGCTGAGGGAAGCCGCGGAAGCCGTAGTCAGTGAGGATGCGGCGAAGGTCCGGATTATCCGAGAAGAGCACGCCGTACATGTCGAAAACCTCGCGCTCCAGCCAGCCGGCGACGGGCCAGAGACCGGTGACCGAGGGCACGGGCTTCTCCTCGTCGGTCCAGACATGGACGCGGATGCGGTGGTTCTTGGTGACCGAGAGCAGGTGATAGACGACGTCGAACCGCTCCTCGCGGCCCGGATAGTCGACCCCGGCGATCTCCATCAGCTGCTGATATTGGAACTGGTCGCGCAAGATCGTCATCACCTCGACCAGCGCCTCGCGCCGGACCGTGATCGAGACTTCCTGGACGGTATCCTTCGCCTCAAGGAAGGCGTCGCCGAGCGCGGCCTTTACCTCGTCGATTATCCCTTCGCGGGGCGCGATCTTCGGTGCCGAATTGCTCATCGCTTAACGCTCTATCGTGCCGACGCGGCGAATCTTCCGCTGCAACTGCATGATCCCGTAGAGAAGGGCCTCGGCGGTCGGCGGGCAGCCGGGGACGTAGATGTCGACCGGCACGATCCGGTCGCAGCCGCGCACGACGCTGTAGCTGTAATGATAATAGCCGCCGCCATTGGCGCACGACCCCATCGAGATGACATAGCGCGGCTCCGACATCTGATCGTAGACGCGGCGGAGCGCCGGGGCCATCTTGTTGCAGAGCGTGCCGGCGACGATCATCACGTCCGACTGGCGCGGGGACGCGCGCGGCGCCGCCCCAAACCTTTCAAGGTCATAGCGCGGCATGTTCACATGGATCATCTCGACCGCGCAGCAGGCGAGGCCGAAGGTCATCCACCAGAGCGAGCCGGTGCGCGCCCACTGGAACAGGTCCTCGGTCGAGGTGACGAGGAAGCCCTTATCCGAGACTTCCGCCTGGAGCTGGTTGAAATAGTCCGGGTCCGGCTGCTGAAGGTCGGTCGGCCGCGGATTCTCGTGGCGGGGATCGAGGATCACTCCCATTCGAGCGCTCCTTTCTTCCAGGCATAGACGAGGCCGATGGTGAGCTCGACGAGGAAGATCATCATCGCCGCCCAACCCGCGAACCCGATGCCGCCCAGCGACACCGCCCAGGGAAAGAGGAAGGCGGCTTCGAGGTCGAAGATGATGAAGAGGATGGCGACGAGGTAGAAGCGCACGTCGAACATAGACCGACTGTCCTCGAACGCCGGGAAGCCGCATTCATATTCGGCGACCTTGTCGGCATAGGGATTGTGCGCGCCGGTGAAGCGCGAAACGATCATCGGCAACACGACGAAAGCGAAGGACAGCGCCAGGGCCACGCCGAGGAACAAAAGGATAGGCAGATAACCGGCGGCGACGGACGCCATCGAGATTCTCCAGGGACACGCAAGTTGGGGCGGCTTCTAGGACCCGTGCCGCGATGAGGCAAGGCTTGGAGGCGGTGAGAATCGTTCGCAGGAACGGAGGCTTAGAGTTGGAGACCCCGCGTCACCCTGAACTCGTTTCAGGGTCCAGCTCTCCATCCTCTCGGCGGCACGAAAATGGATGCTGAAACAAGTTCAGCATGACAAACGAATTAGGCGCGCACGGCCTTGGCGATGAGCTTGTGGAGTTTGGAGTGGAGCTGGTCGTTGGCGGCGAGGAATTCGTCGCGTTCGATCATCCTGTCGCCGCCGCGAAAATCGGTGACGAAGCCGCCCGCCTCGCGCACCAGCAGGATGCCGGCGGCGACATCCCATTCCTGCAGATTCTCTTCCCAGAATCCGTCGTAGCGGCCGGCGGCGACCCAGGCGAGGTCGAGCGCGGCGGAGCCGAAACGGCGGATCCCGGCGACTTCGGGGGCGACCGCGCCGAGGATCTTCTCGAAGCGCGCGATGTCGCCATGACCCTTATAGGGGATGCCGGTCGCGATGAGGGCGTCCGACAGGTCGCGGCGCGCCGAGACGCGAAGGCGTCGCTCATTGTGCCAGGCACCCCTGCCCTTCTCCGCCCAGAAGCTCTCGTCGGTGAGCGGCTGGTAGACGAGGCCCTGCGTCACCTCGCCCCTGCCGCCGCCGGGCTTCGGCTCCTGCACAGCGATCGAGATGGCGAAATGGGGGATGCCGTGGAGAAAGTTCGACGTGCCGTCGATCGGATCGACGATCCAGCGCGGCTTGGTCGGATCGCCCGCGATCGTGCCGCCCTCCTCCATCAGGAAGCCCCAATCGGGGCGGGCGTGGCGGAGCTCCTCCATTACCGTCTGCTCGGCGCGCTTGTCGGCCATGGAAACGAAGTCGGCCGGCCCCTTGCGGCTGACCTGCAATTGTTCGACCTCGCCGAAATCGCGGCGGATGCGCGGCGCCGCCTTGCGGGCGGCGCGCTGCATGACGGTTATGAGGCCGGAATGGGATACCATGTTCTTCTCCCCCCTCCCGCTTGCGGGAGGGGTCGGGGGAGGGGCTGTTAATTCGAAGCGGAGCGCGCGAAGCCCGGAACACGCCCTCCCCTAGCCCCTCCCGCAAGCGGGAGGGGAAGTCTCAATCCGCCCTGCGGACGTAGGTTTGCTCGTAGACATCGACCACGATCTTCGTTCCGCTCGAAATATGCGGCGGGACCATGACGCGGACGCCGTTGTCGAGGATGGCGGGCTTGTAGCTGGACGAAGCAGTCTGACCCTTCACCACGGCATCGGCCTCTACGATCATCGCCTCGATCGTGTCGGGAAGCTGCACCGAGATCGGGCGCTCATTATAGAGTTCCATCACCACGTCCATGCCGTCCTGGAGGAAGGCGGCGACGTCGCCGAGCAGGTCGGCGGGCAAGGTGACCTGCTCGTAATTGTCCTTGTCCATGAACGTCAGCGCATCGCCGTCGCGAAACAGGAACTGGAAATCCTTGGTGTCGAGGCGGACGCGCTCGACCGTCTCGGCGGAGCGGAAGCGGACATTGTTCTTGCGGCCGTCGATGAGATTCTTCAGCTCCACCTGCATATAGGCGCCGCCCTTGCCGGGCTGGGTGTGCTGGATCTTCACGGCGCGCCAGATGCCGCCTTCATATTCGATGATGTTGCCGGGACGAATGTCCACGCCGCTGATCTTCATGACAGTCTCACAATTTTGAAAAAGAGCCGGGCGCGCTTTAACCGCCCCTTCTGTCCCCGGCAAGGAGGGGATAGGGATTGATGGCCGAGCCTTCCCACCAGCCCTCGCCCGGCTGCATGCGGTGGATGGCGAAATGGAGGTGGGGCCCTTCGGGGTTGGCATTGCCGGTGCTGCCGACGCGGCCAAGCGGCGTGCCGCGGGTCACGCGCTGCCCTTCCTTGAGGCCCGGCGCGTAGCTGGCGAGATGGGCATAGTAGTAGGTCCAGCGCTTGTCGGGCGACCGGACATAAACGGTGATCCCGCCGCCGCCATCGCTGAAAAATAGTTTCTCGACAACGCCCGGCGCGGCCGCGACGACGGGGGTCCCCCGGTCCGCCATGATGTCGATGGCGTCGTGGACGCGGGCGCCGGCGGCGCGCGCCTGGGTATATGTGTCGATCAACTGGTTCGGCCTGACACCCGCCACTGGAATGGCGAGGCCCGTGGGGCCGACGACGAGCCCCTCGGCAATTTCCACCTCCCCGCCCCGCTCCGTCTCGACCACGGCGGTGTCGCCCGCCGCCTCGACATCCTCGTCATCGGCGCCATTGCTGTAGGCGATGATCCAGAACGCGCTGGTCAGGAAGGCGACGACGATCGCGGTGGCGATGTTGGTCGCCCAGAGCTTGAACCTGCTCAAGCCTGGAAGGTCACCGGCATGCCGTCGCTCGCCATCTGGCTGACGCGGGCGGCGTCCCAGTTGGTGAGGCGGACGCAGCCATGGCTCTGGGCGCGCTGGATCGTCTCCGGCGCGCCGGTGCCGTGGATGCCGTAATTTTCCTTGGACAGGTCGATCCAGACGACGCCGACCGGACCGTTGGGGCCTGGCGGGATGCGCTGCTCGTCCTCCTCGTCGGCCACATCCCAGAAGAGCTCGGGCTGGAAATGGAAGGGCGGATTATAGGCGATGCTGGTCACCCGCCAGTTGCCCAGCGGCAACGGATCGTGCGTGCTTCCCATGGTGGCGGGGAACTGGGCGAGAAGCCGATCGCCCTCTCCATAAAGGCGAAGGACGCCGTCGGACTTGTCGACCACGATCCGCTCGGCCTCGGGGAGATCGCCGCTGACGTTGAGGTCGCTCAGCATTTTCGCCGCCTCGGCCGGCACGTCGCCATAGTCGCGCGAGCTCGGCAGGACGTTGGGGAGCCGCAACACGGTGCCGGCGCGAAGCACCATGTCGGGTCGGTTGAGCGCGATGATGGCGGCGGGTGTCGTGTGGAACTTCTCGGCTACCTTTTCGAGGAGATTGCGATAGCCGAGATGCTCCATCTTCGCCTGATCGGCCGGATCGTCGGGGATGGGCCCTACGAACGGTCCCTCCGCATCGCTCGCATCAATGCGCAGGCGTCGGGTGGAGGGCGCCTGGTCGGTCAGGAGCGCTTTTCTTGTGGGCGTGTCGAGCACGCCGGTCACGTCCAGGCCGCGAGCGGTCTGAAAGCCCTTTATCGCTTCCTCGAACGACATGCCCTTCTTGCCGTCGATCACGCCCGGCGCGAAGCCGGCGCGGTCGAGCAGGACCTGGGCGTGGAAGATGGTGCCGTCCATGCCGCTGTCGCGGGGGGCGGATGGGGCTTCGTCGGTCTTTTCCTGCGCCAGCGCGGCGCTGGCAAAGGGAGCGCCGGCCACGACACATAGGGCGCCCAGAAGGGCGGCCAGAAGTTTCTCGTCACGCACGCCTGAACTCCATCTCGGTTCGGAGCTTTAACGTCACAATCGAAACTTCTTTCCCTGAACGTTATCCCGAACGCTTCATCGCTTCATGAAAAGCCGCGACGGCCGTCCCTGCCCCCCCGTCATGGCTCCACACCGCGCTGCACACCGCGAGGAAATCGGCGCCGGCGTCGACCAGCGTCTTCGCGTTCATTGGCGTGATACCGCCGATGGCGACGCAGGGAATTTCGAACAGGGTCGACCACCAGCCAAGGATCGAGGGATCGGGGCGGTGGATGACCTCCTTGGTCGTCGTCGGAAAGAAGGCCCCGAACGCGACATAATCGGCCCCCGCTTCGCCGGCCTCCATGGCGAGGTGGCGGCTATCGTGGCAGGTGACGCCGATCTGGGCCGAGGGGCCGAGCAGCGCCCGCGCCTCGCGCGGATCGCCGTCGCTTTGGCCGAGGTGGACGCCGTCGGCGCCGAGCCGCTTCGCGAGGCTCATATCATCGTTGACGATGAAGGCGACTTCATGATCGGCGCAGGTGCGCTGCAGCGGCTCGGCGAGCCGCGCCGCCTGGTGCTGATCGACACCCTTTACCCTGAACTGGAAGGCGGCGACGGGGCCGCCGTCAAAGGCGGCGGAGAGCCGGTCCGGAAAGTCGCCGCCTACCTCTAGCGGCGAGATCAGGTAGAACTGGCACGGCGCGCGCTCCCGACCTTCGAAGCGGGCGGAGAACTCCGGGTCCAGCCCTAGATCGTCTTCTTCGGTCATGCGCCCCTCTCAGCACCAAGCCGGATCGCACTCAAGCAGAGAAAGCGGTCGGGCTTACGGCCGCTGGCCCATCTTCCCACGACTTTATCGAAACCGGCTTCGGCAAAAAGCCGATGCACTTCATGCCCCTCATAGAGTCGGAAGCCATATTCGTGACCTGGCCATTTGCGCAGCTCGTCCGCCGGTTCAAAGCAGATGGCGAGACGGCCGCCGGGGCGGATCACGCGCGCGAATTCCGCCATCGCCGCCGCCGGGTCGCCCCAAAAGTAGATGTTGTTGACGCTGCACGCCTTGTCCACGGCTGCGTCGGGCAGCGGCAAGGCTTCGGCGGATGCCCGATGAAGATGCAGGCGGCCATGGCGGCGAAAGCGCCGGCTGGCGCGCTGCACCATAGGTCTGGAGATATCGACACCGTGGACCTCTCCCGACGTGGAGGCGAGGATCATCGCCAGCAATCCGCCGCCGCCGAAGCCGACCTCCAGCACGCTATCATGCTGCTGGAGATCGAGCTGTTTCAGCGTCAGCCGGTTCATCTCCCGGCCGATTCGGTCGAGCCATGGCCCGATCAGCCAACGCCCTGACCAGCCGCTTGGGCGCGCGAACTGACCGGCCAGGTAGCGGCGGACGAGAGCCAGCTTTATGCCTTTACCGTCGAAGCCTGGTAGATCTCGTCGATCGCCTGGCCCAGCGTGCGGTCGAATTCCTCGTCGCTCATCTGGTGGCGCAGGTCGGCGAGCAGAGCGCGCGAGAAGCTGGCGATCATGCCGTCGTTCTTCGCAAGCTCCCGGCAGGCCTCCTCGCGCGAGAAGCCGCCCGAAAGCGCCACGACGCGAAGCACGCGTGGATGATCGACCAGCGGCTTGAAGAGGTTGGGCTGAGTGGGAATCGACAGCTTCAACATCACCTTGCCGTCGCCGGGGAGCGCGTCCAGCGCCTTGGTCAGCTCCTCCAGCAGGATGCGGTCGGCCTCGGCGCGCTCCGGGCTCTTGATGTTGACCTCGGGCTCGATGATCGGAACGAGGCCGGCCGCGAGCACCTGCCGCGCCACGTCAAACTGCTGGCGGACGACCGCGGCGATCCCTTCGCGGTTGGCGAGGTTGATGACGGAACGCTCCTTGGTGCCGAACACGCCGAGCCCCTTGGCGCGGGTCAGCAGCGCGCCCAGCTCCGGCATGGGCTTCATCAGCTGGACGCCGTTCGCCTCCGCTTCGAGACCTTTGTCGATCTTGATGAAGGGCACCACGCCGCGCTCCTTCAGGATCTGGGGCACCGGCTTGCCGTCGATCTTGCCGTCCATCGTGCGCTCGAACAGGATCGCGCCGATCACCTTGTCGCCGGTGAAGACGGGCGACGTGATGATCCGCGAGCGCATCTGGTGGATGAGGCCGAACATCTCCTCGTCGGTCGACCAGGCACCCTCTTCGATGCCGTAGCCCTTGAGCGCCTTGGGCGTCGAGCCGCCGCTCTGATCGAGCGCGGCGATGAAGCCTTTGCCGTCCTTCATCTTCGCCATCATTTCGGGGTCTTGCATCGGATTGTCCTTAAGTTTTTTGGGTCGGTGCGGGGACGGGCGCCCAGGGCGGCCCCTTGAGCTCGAGGGTGTTGCCCTCAGGATCGGCGAGATAAATGGACGGGCCCTCGCCCTCGGCGCCATAGCGCGAGACGATCTCGGCCGCGATGCCGTGCGAATTCAGTTCCGCGACTATCGCCTCCCCGTCCCACGGCAGCACGCGGTAGCAGACATGGTCGACATTGCGGCCTTCCGCCCCCGGCGCCGCGCCGCCCATGCGGCCGAGCTTGCCGTCGACCGGCACGAGATCGATCAAGGCGGTGCCGACGCGGAGCTGGTAGAGGCCGACGGCTTCCTGTTTCTTCTCCCAGCGGGCGCCCAGTACGTCGATGTAGAAGCGGGCCACGCTGTCCAGATCGATGACGCGCAAAACGACATGGTCTATGGCCTGGATCGTGATCATGCCTGCTCCAACGCCTTAACGCCGGGAAGTTCCTTACCTTCCATCCATTCGAGGAAGGCTCCGCCGGCGGTGGAGACGAAGGTGAAGTCGTCGGCAACCCCGGCATGGTTGAGCGCGGCTACCGTGTCGCCGCCACCCGCCACCGAGACGAGCGATCCTTCCTTGGTGAGCGCCGCCGCCGTCCGGGCGAGCTGGACGGTGGCGCAGTCGAAAGGCGGGGTCTCGAAGGCTCCGAGGGGGCCATTCCAAACGAGGGTGCGGCAAGTCTTCAGGACGTCGGCCAGCGCCTCGATCGCGGCCGGCCCGACATCCAGAATCATTTCGTCGGACGCGACCTCATGCACATTGCAGGTCCGAAGGCTCGGCGGGTTGGCGGCAAATTCCTTGGCGACGACGACATCGTAGGGGAGATGGACGGTGCAGTTCGCCCGGTCCGCCGCGTCGAGGATTTCCAGCGCCGTGTCCTTCAAATCATGCTCGCAGAGCGACTTGCCTACATCGACGCCGCGCGCGGCGAGGAAGGTGTTGGCCATGCCGCCGCCGATGATCAGATGATCGACCTTGGCGACGAGATTCTTTAGCACGTCGAGCTTGGTCGAGACCTTGGCACCGCCGACCACCGCCGCGACCGGGCGCTCCGGATTGCCTAGCGCGGCTTCGAGCGCTGTCAGCTCCTTTTCCATCGCTCTGCCGGCATAAGCGGGAAGCAAATGCGCCAGACCTTCCGTCGAGGCGTGGGCGCGATGGGCGGCGGAAAAGGCGTCGTTGACGTAGAAATCGCCCAGCTCGGCCATGGCGGCGGCGAGCGCGGGGTCGTTCTTTTCCTCGCCCGGATGGAAACGGGTGTTGTCGAGGATGGCGACATCGCCCGGACTCATCGTCGCGACGGCGGCCTTGGCCCCCTCCCCCTGGCAATCCTCGACGAAGCGGACGGGCCGTCCGAGCACCCCGCCATAGGCGCGAGTGACGAGCGACAGCGACATGTCCGGCCGTTGCTGACCCTTCGGCCGACCGAAATGCGCCAGCAGCAGGACGATGGCGCCACGGTCGGCCAGTTCGGTCACGGTCGGAAGGGTTGCGCGCAGCCGTGTGTCGTCGGTGACGGAGCCGTCCGCCATGGGAACGTTCAAATCCACGCGCACCAGCGCGCGCTTGCCGGAGACATCGCCGAGATCATCGAGGGTTTTGAAGTTCGCCATTCGCTTCCTCATGTCATTCCGGCGAACGCCGGAACCCAAGAACACGGGCTTACTCGAAACGCACTGTGTCCTTGGGTCCCGACTTTCGCCGGGCTGACGCAGATCAGATCAGCTTCGCCATCGCGCCGGCGGTATCGACCATGCGGTTCGAGAAACCCCATTCGTTGTCGTACCAGGAGACGACGCGGACCAGCTTGCCCTCCAGCACCGCCGTTTCCAGGCTGTCGACCGTCGATGAAGCGGGATTGTGGTTGAGGTCGATCGAGACCAGGGGCTCGTCGGTGTAGGCGATGATGCCCTTCAGCGGCCCGCTCTCCGACGCCGCCTTGAGGACGCCGTTCACTTCCTCAAGCGTGGTGTCGCGCTTCGGCGTGAAAGTGAGGTCGATCAGGCTGACGTTCGGCGTCGGCACCCGCACGGCCGAGCCGTCGAGCTTGCCCTTCAATTCCGGCAGCACCTCGCCGACGGCGCGAGCGGCTCCGGTCGACGTCGGGATCATCGACATGCCGGCGGCGCGGGCGCGGCGCATGTCGGGATGGATCTGGTCGAGGATCTTCTGGTCGTTGGTGTAGGCGTGGATGGTCGTCATCAACCCGCGCTCGATGCCGATCGTGTCGTTCATCACCTTGGCGACCGGGGCCAGACAGTTGGTCGTGCAGGACGCATTGGAGACGATCGTGTGCTCGGCCGTCAGCTTCTCATGGTTGACGCCGTAGCAGACGGTGAGGTCAACGCCCTTGGCGGGTGCCGAGATGAGCACGCGCTTGGCGCCCGCATCGATATGCTTCTGGGCCGAAGCGCGGTCGGTGAAGAAGCCGGTCGATTCGATGGCGATGTCGATCTTGTTCTCGGCGTGCGGCAGCTTGGCGGGATCGCGCTCTGCGGTCACCTTGATGCGCTTGCCGTCGATGATGAGGTCGTTGCCGTCTGCCTTCACGTCGCCCGGATAAGGACCGTGGACGCTGTCGCGCTTGAACAGCATGGCGTTCGACTTGGCATCGGCGAGATCGTTGATCGCGACCAGCTCCAGCCCGCAATCCGGCCGTTCAAGGATCGCGCGCGCCACAAGGCGGCCGATCCGCCCGAAACCATTGATCGCAACTCTGGTCGCCATGTCATTGATCTCCCTGACTCAAAGCCGCAACGATTTGCGGCAAGATGGCCTCGGCGGTGAAGCCGAAGCGCTTGAAAAGGTCTTCCGCCGGAGCGGAGGCTCCAAAGCGGTCGAGGCCGATGTTGACGCCATCGAGGCCGGTATAGCGTGCCCAGCCGAGCGTCGTGCCCGCTTCGATCGAGACGCGCAGCGCATCGCCGCCGCCGAGGATGTCGGCGCGATAGGCGGCGTCCTGCGCATCGAATAGCGACCAGCAGGGCATCGAGACGACGTCGGCACCGACGCCCCACGCTTCGAGGGCATCGGCGGTCGCCACGGCGGTCTCCACTTCCGAGCCGGTGGCGAGCAGCACGACCTTGCGAGCGGCCTTGGCGGCGCGGAGTCGATACGCGCCCCTGGCCGACAGGTTTTCCCCAGCTTCCGTGCGCAGCTGCGGCAGGTTCTGGCGGGTGAGGCACAGCATCGACGGGCCGTCCTGCCGCTCCAACGACAGAGCCCAGCACTCGGCGGTCTCGACCGCGTCGGCCGGGCGATACACCGCGAGGTTGGGGATCATGCGCAGGCTCATCACATGCTCGACCGGCTGATGGGTCGGGCCGTCCTCCCCAAGACCGATGGAATCGTGAGTCATGACGTAGACGACGCGGACATTCTGAAGAGCCGAGAGGCGGATCGCGGGGCGGCAATAGTCGGAGAAGACGAGGAAGGTGCCGCCATAGGGGATGACGCCGCCGTGGAGCGCCATGCCGTTCATCGCCGCGGCCATGCCGAATTCGCGGATGCCGTAGTAGACGTAGCGACCCGAATAATCGGCCGCCGTCAGAGGCCTGGTCGCCTTTGTCTTGGTGTTGTTGGAACCGGTGAGATCGGCCGAGCCACCGATCGTCTCGGGCAGCGCGTCGTTTATGGCGCCTAGCGTCAGCTCCGAGGCCTTGCGGGTAGCGACTTTTTGCGGGTTGGCGATAAGGTCAGACAGATAGCCATCCAAAGAGAAGCCCTCGGGAAGGCGCCGTTCCATTCGGCGGAGGAATTCCTGTCCCTGGGAACTGGCGGAGAGGCGCGAGCGCCACTGCCCATGCTCATCTGCGCCGCGGCGGCCAGCCTCGCGCCAGGCGTCGACCACGTCGCCGGGGAGGTCGAACGGGTCATGCTCCCAGGAAAGCTCGTCCCGCGCGGCAGCCACCTCGTCATGGCCGAGCGCGGCGCCATGCGTCGCCGCCGTGCCCTGCTTATTGGGGGCGCCATAGCCGATGATCGTGTGGCAATCGATCAACGACGGGCGCGGATCGGCCAGCGCCTCGTCGATCGCGCGGCGAATGTCGGCGAAGTCGTGACCGTCGCAGGAGACGGTGTGCCAGCCCGACGCGCGATAGCGGGCCAGCACATCCTCGGACGTCGACAGGTCGGTCGAGCCGTCGATCGTGATCTTGTTGTTGTCCCACAGGACATTGAGGCGGCCGAGCTTCAGATGGCCGGCGAGGCCGACGGCCTCGTGGTTGATGCCCTCCATCAGGCAGCCGTCGCCGGCGAGCGCCCAGGTACGATGATCGACCAGATCGTCGCCGAATACGGCGCTGAGGTGCCGCTCCGCAATGGCCATGCCGACCGCCATCGCGAAGCCCTGTCCCAGCGGTCCCGTCGTCGCCTCGACACCCGGCAGCATGAAATTTTCGGGATGTCCGGCGCAGGGCGAATTGAGCTGCCGGAAGTTGCGGATGTCCTCCATCGTCGGCTTCTCGTAGCCGGTGAGGTGAAGGAGGGCGTAGATCAGCATCGAGCCGTGACCGGCCGAGAGGACGAACCGGTCCCGGTCATGCCAATGGGGAGCTTGCGGATCGTATTTCAGATATTCCGTGAAGAGCACGGTAGCGACGTCGGCCATGCCCATCGGCATGCCGGGATGCCCGCTGTTCGCCGCCTGCACGGCATCCATGGCCAGTGCGCGTATGGCATTGGCGAGCAGTCTCGGTTCGGCGGACATTCGGCTTCCCTTAAGATGGATTGTCCCGAAAGGGACGGCGCTGGGCGACTCGTGGCGCTTGCCTAGTCGGCTCCTTTATAGGCGGGGGCGGCCCCGTCAACACCGTCCGCCCCAACCCCAGTTCTGGCGGGCCTCGTCGAAACCCTTGCCGCGCCCGACGGTCATGCTATGGCTTTACCATGGCGGATGAACTGGCGATGCAGGCAATCGACCGGATCGAAAGGGCCCTGGCGCGCATCGAGGCCACTTCGAAGAGAGCGGCGGCCACGTTGCAGGCCGACGGCGAGCTGATTGAGCTTCGCCACGCCCACCATACCCTCCGCGCCCAGGTGGAAGGCGCCATCGAACGGATCGACCGGATGCTCGTCGCCGGGGAAGGAGCGTAGCCATGGCTTCCGTCGAGATCGAGATCGACTCCCGCAAATATGCGGTCGCCTGCCGCGACGGCGAGGAGCCGCATCTGCGCTCGGTCGCCGCGATCGTCGACCGCAAGGCCCGCGACGCCGCCGGCGCGCTGGGCGGCCTCGGCGAATCCCGTCAGCTTCTCTATGCCGCGCTCCTTCTCGCCGATGAATTGAAGGAGCGACGCGAGGGTGGCGGCGGGCCGGTAGAAGCCGCGCCCGATCCCGCGGTCGCCCAGGCGCTGGAGCGGCTGGCGGAGCGGATGGAGGCGCTGGCCTCCACACTTGAGGCCGCGCCCCATAACACCTAGATAGAGCCTGACGGGTACTGCCCGGTACGAGCTTTTGAGAACATCCCTGAGGCGATAAGACATCCTCGGGGGCTGTCCCTGCCCGGATCCTGGTCCGGCGCACATGGTCCCCACCTGACGTTGACGCGTCAGAGGATATTCCAGCAAACGGCCATGGCGGTCCCGTCACCCTCCAAGAGCGATCTTCGCATTGACGCCCTCGGCGAGCGCCGGGCGTTCGCGCGCTCGCTGAGTGCGCCGCTCCGCGCCGAACTGGAAGCGGAGCTCGCACGGCTGGTGCTGCCGCGCCTCATCGGTGCTCGAGTGGTCGCCGGATATCATCCCCTCAGGGACGAGATCAGCCCGTACCCGATCCTGGAGGCGCTGGGCGACGGCCAGACCGCAGCCCTCCCCTGGTTCGCCGCGCGCGATTCCCTAATGATCTTCCGGAAAGGCCTCGCCGCAGAGCCCGCGCCCTGGGGCGTCCTTCAGCCCAAGGCTGCAGCGGAGGCGGTCGCCCCTGATGTCGTCCTCGTCCCGATCGTCCTCGCCGACCGCTCGGGCGCCCGCATCGGCCATGGCCAAGGCCATTATGACCGAGCCCTCTCGCACCTCCGGGAAGGCGGCGCCGTGCTCGCCATCGGCATCGCCTGGGACATCCAGATCAGCGAAGATCCGATTCCGGCCGACCCGTGGGACATGAGGCTCGACGCGATCGCCACCCCCAGCGAATGGATAGATTGCCGATGAGCGAGCCCAGCTGGCGCAAGCCCTTCGGCGTGATCCTGATTCTGCTGCTGATCATCATCTGGGCGGTGATCGTGGTCAGCCTAGCGGACCTGCTGGACGGACTGCCCTGGCCGGTGCACGCGCTTTACTACATCATCGCGGGGATCGTCTGGATCCTGCCGCTGAAGCCGCTGCTTCGGTGGATGGAAACGGGGAAATGGCGCGCCTGATCGGCGCGCTCGAGGAAAAAGGAGCGCCACCGTGTTGACGGTGACGCTCCGGAGAGAAGCCTCGGAAGAGGCTCCGTATCGGTTACGGGCTGACCGGATCGTCGCCGTTGTCATCGGTGAGCTCGATGATGCCCCAGATGGCGAGGCCGAGCACCGCGGCGCCCAGAAGCCACATTTCGGGCCCCATGTCCTCGAACTGCGCGCTTCCGGAGGTCCTTTCGACCGCTGGCACAGGTGCGGCCGCAGCTTGCGCTACGGCCGGAGCCGCTGCAAGGACGGCGGTGGCTGCCACGGCGGCGATGATTTTTTTCATTTTTTTTCTTCCCTTAGCTCAACTAGTCCGCGGACCATCTAGAGGGGGTCGCGGATTCCGGCATCCCCCATTTTGGGTAAATAGACGATTTTTTGGCCCTTGCCTACCATCCACAGGCCGATCGTTGCAGAACCGCGACGATCAGAAAGAGCCGCCGGACGGCTCGCGGCGGACAAGGTTCGTAGCAGGAAGCGCCTTGATCAGGGCGACGATCTCCGACTGGCGCGTGCAGCCGAGCTTGGCCGACAGCGCTTTGATCTGGGAGCGCACCGTCTCGACGGAAACGCCGCGCTCGTCCGCGATCCACTGCGGGCGGACGCCGTCGGCTATCCTGAGGCCGATTTCCGCTTCCGCCGGGGTCAGGCCATAGAGGGATTGAAGCTTCGGCACGGCGCCTTCGACGGTCGAGCCCGGATCAATGATCAGCAGCGCGTAACGACCGCCATGGTCCATCCTGAGAGGCACGACCGAAACCGCCAGCGGCCGCCCGACCGGACGTTCGACGAGCAGCGCGCTCGCGCCGACATCGGCCGACGCGCAGGCGGCATCGACGGCCTGCCTCAACCGCATCGTTGAGCGGCTGGAGACGCCAGCCACAACTCCCTGGCGCTGAACGAGAATGTCACCCCGGCGGAGCAGCGCTTCGCCCAGGGCATTCGCATGGACGAGGGATCCGTCGGCCCGCACCAACAGGGCCGCCTGACCCACGCGGTCGAGCATCGCCTCCACCGATTCCATCCGCCGGTCAGTCGCGGCGAGCCGACCCCGGACCGCCAGCATGCGACGAAGGGAGGGGGCGAAGCGGTCGAGGCTCTTGATGGCCTCCGGATCGAAGGACCGCTGATTTCGCCCCCGATGGATGGCGACTATTCCCGTACCCCAGCGGTTATCGACCCTGATGCCCAGGCATCGAAACATGTCGCCGCCCATCGGGCGGATGAACTCGTTATAAAAGAAGGTTCGGGCGTATTCGCTGACCGGGACCAGCTCTTCAAGGCTGAGAGCATGGTTGTTGAACCGCCCGCAATCGGTGGCCTTCAGCCATGGATCATGGGGCGAGAATTCCTGGGCGTAGCGAGCCAGGAGATCCTGGCTGAGGTTGCTCGACTGCAATATCTCTCCGCCGCCGTCGGCATGAGCCCAGTGGAGCAGCGCCGATCCTCCGCCGAAAGCCTGCTCCAGCTTCCGGGGAAGCTCCGCGAAGCAGTCGTCATCGGTCAGAGAGTCGAAGATTTCCTCATTGGTAAGCTGCAAGCGCGGCATTCGACCTCCCCCTGGGTCGCAACGGCTTGAGACTGTTCTATAGGATGCGGGGTTTGGCAAGGGCGCCCGTGGGACGACACGCACTGGCGAGGTCGCTTACCGGATCGGACGGACGGGAGAATGGCGCGAGTGACGGGGCTCGAACCCGCGACCTCCGGCGTGACAGGCCGGCGCTCTAACCAACTGAGCTACACCCGCGTGGATGTGTGGGGCGCGACCTAGGCGAGCACCCATAGGCTGTCAAGCAACGCTACCGGCTATTTTTTCGCGGCCCCTCTTCCTCGATCGGATCGTCGTGATGGGGCCCGGTAAGCGTGCCTTCCTCGAACAGGAATCCGGCGATGTCCGGCTTGCCCGCGGCATCGAGAACGGTCTTCAGAATGATGAGCAGCGGCACGGCGAGCAGCGCTCCCGTCGTCCCCCAGACCCAGGCCCAAAAGCTCAGCGCCAGGAGAATCAGCAGCGGATTGATGGTGAGCCGGCGCCCCACGACCGAAGGCGTGATCACATTGGCCTCGATGAGGTGGATGACGGCGAAACTGATCGCGGGAAGGAAGGCATACCAGGGGTCGGCGAAAGCCATCAGTCCGCCCAATGCCAGCAGCAAGGTCGACGCGATGGGGCCGAGATAGGGGATGTAGTTGAGAACGGCGACGATGCCGCCCCACATCAACGGCGTCGGCATGTCGAGCAGCCAGAGGATCAGGGCGACCACCAGACCCATCGAGATGTTCACCAGTGTGATCGTGCCAAGATAGGTCGACGTGGCATCGACCACCTGCTGGATGACGCGCGCCGTCGTCATCGCGCCATCGAAGCTCGCCCGGGTCGTGATGGTCCGCTTGCGCATGCGCGTCCAGCCGGCGAGGAAGAAGAAGATCACCAGAACCGCGAAGAACATCTGGATCGCGGCATAAGGCGCCGAGCTGGCGATCAGGTCGAGCATCGAATTGGGCGTTTCGACCGTCACGCGCTGCTCGGGGCCGGCGGGACTTCCGAATTCGACCACGACATTGTCGATGAAACGCTCAAGGCTCGCATAAACGTCGAGGATCGGTGCCAGGGTTTCGCGGATGCGGCCGATGCGCTCGGGTAGCAGCATCACCCATTCGGTCGCGGGCAGCACGATCGAGGCGACCGCGATATTGGCGAAGGCGATGAAGAGAAGGACGCAGATCAGCGCCGAGAGGCCCGAAGGAATACGCCGCCGCTCGAACCATTCCAGCAGGGGCACGAGGGCGATGGCGATCACCAGGGCCGCGGTGACCGGAAGGAAGAATTCGGCCCCGGCCCGAAGCGCGAAGGGAAGCGCAAGGGCAAGACCGCAGCCGGCGATCAGAGCCAGAGCCGCCAGCAGCCGGTCACGCCGATAGGCGGCCTCGGTCACCTCGTGCAGCGGATCCTCGTCATGAATATGCCGCTCGTGCTTGTTCACGCAGCGGCTCCGAGGTCCGGGCCCGGCCGATTTCGAAAGTTTACGAACGTCACACGGATCAGCCCCGAAAAAACAATGTTTTCAGGGTCGGCTTGAACGCCACCCAAAACAGCGAAGGAAAGACCTCGAACCATTGGACGGCCATCATGCCCGAAAGCGGGCGTGTAGGAAAATGGGAATTGGTGCCCCTGGCCCGAGTCGAACGGGCACTCCTTGCGGAACTCGATTTTGAGTCGAGCGCGTCTACCAATTCCGCCACAGGGGCACGCGGCGCTGCCTAGCCGAGGGCAGCGCCCCGGGCAACCGGCAAGTCAGGCCGTGCCGACGGGAGCCGTTCGCTCGGCCTTCTTCGGGTCCGCGCCGTATCGATTGGGGCCCGCCGTCCCATCGAGGACGAAGAAATAAATGAAGACGACCGCGACGACGGCGGTGGCGAGCCCGACGACCATCCAGCCGAGCGGCACGAAGGCGATCACACCCATCACGGCCATCGGCACGAGGCCGAGCAGAAGCCACCAGCCGGACCGGTCCGTATCATGCAGCCGGCGGATGGAGACCGTCAGCTGCGGCGTAATCACGACGACGACGAGGAGAAAGGTCAACGGACCATATAGCCCCAGCACCAGGGCGCTCATGCCGAGGGCGCCGTCGATCGCCGAAGCGATCAGCGAAAGAATGAACAACATGAGGTGGAACGACCAGAACTCCTTGCGCCGTGACCGGCCGCTAAACTCGGAATAGCGCCTGATTGGCAAGAGTGCCCATTCCATTGTCATTCCCCCCTGTTGAGCCGGCGCCCACCGCCGTCGGCTTATGCGACCTGCGTCTTCACCCAATCGTCGACCTCGCGCTCGAGGACGGTCAGCGGCATCGCGCCCTTGAGCAGGATCTGGTGATATTGGCGGATATCGAAGCGATCGCCGAGCGCCGCCTTGGCTTTCCCGCGCACATTCATCCATTGCGTGTGGCCGACCTTGTAGCTCGTCGCCTGCCCCGGCGAAACGCAGTAGCGGTCGATCTCTCGCACGGTGCGCGGGCGCGGGAAGCCGATGGTCGAGACTATATAGTCGACCGCCTGGTCGCGGCCCCATCGCTTGTGGTGGATGCCGGTGTCGACGACAAGGCGCGCCGCCCGGAACAGGAGCGACTGGAGCATGCCGACGCGCCCCAGCGGATCGCCTTCATAGACGCCCATCTCGTCGGCCAGGGATTCGGCATAAAGGCCCCAGCCCTCGGTATAGGCCCCGAACGGGCTCAATTTCAGCAGCATCGGCGTCGCCGGGCTTTCCATGGCGAGGCTGATCTGGAGGTGATGGCCGGGCGACGCCTCATGATAGGTCAAGGAGGGCAGCGTGTATTTCGGCCAGTCGTGCGTGTCCTTGAGGTTGATGTAATAATAAGCCGGGCGCGAGCCATCGAGGGCGGCGACGTTGTAATAGCCGTTGGACGCGCCGTCCTGGATGAACTCGGGAACGCGCACGACCTCGATCTTGGCCTTGGGCAAGGTCGCGAACGCCTGCGGTAGCATGGCATCCAGTTCCTTCATCTGCACGTTGAGGCTGGCAAGGAGCGCGGCGCGGCCCTCGTCCGTATTGGGATAGAGCTGCTTCGGATCCTTGTTGAGCGCGATCATGCGTTCGCCCACGGTCCCGCTCGTCATCCCCTGCGCCTTGAGGATGGTGTCGATGCGCGCCGTGATGTCCGCCACCTGATCGAGGCCGAGCTTGTGCACTTCGTCGGGCGTCATGCTCGTCGTGGTCGAGGCGCGGACCGAGGCCGCATAATATTCGGCGCCGTCGGGAAGACGCCAGACGCCCGCCTCCTCCGTCGCCTTGCCCCGCATCTCCTCGACCAGCGCGATCTGCCGATCGAGCGCGGGGAAGACTTTCTCCGCCACGATCTTCTCCGCCTGGGTGGCATGATCGCCGGCGACGTTGGCTTCCTTCGCGCGGCGAGCGATGGACGAGACCAGCACGGTCTCCGCCGCCGGCTGCCCGCGCAGCGCCTTCAATTGATCGAGAGCCGTATCGAGGCAGAAGGACGGCGCGATGGCGCCGAGCGCCGCATCGGCGCGCGCGCTCTCGCTATTCTGGTCGAGCGCCACGGCGAAGGCCGAGAGACGCGCCAGATAGGCGTCGGCATCCGCCGCATCCTTGATGGCGTGCTGGGAATCGAGGAAATCCGGAACGCCCTGATAGGCGCCGTCCTGCTGGCTGATGACGAAGGGCGTGTAGCCGACGCCGTTATTGCCGTAGGGGAAGCGCTCGCCGCCCTCGACGATATTGTCGCCAAGATAGGTGACGCAGTCATAATGAAGCTTGCT
The DNA here is from genome assembly GCF_036570505.1 of Allosphingosinicella sp. Lineage (GTDB taxonomy): Bacteria > Pseudomonadota > Alphaproteobacteria > Sphingomonadales > Sphingomonadaceae > Allosphingosinicella. The sequence continues at coordinate 19,366 of NZ_DATCYB010000015.1, forward strand.
CGCCTCCGACAGGCTGGCACGATCTATCGCCTTCAGCTCCGTCTGGAAGCCCTTGGCGACGGCCAACTGCCGGGCGGCCTCGACCTTGGAATAATCGGAGAGCTTCGACTTCAGCGCCGCGCGCGGGCCTTTGTCTAGGCCCAGCACGGTGGCGAGCTCCGGCGTCGTGTCGATGAAATTATCGAACATGCGATCCATCAGCGACGCGAGCTTCGCGTCGGCGGGCCCCGCCTGGGCCGCGCCCTGCGCCAACGCCGCGCGCGCGAAGCCGCCGCCCATCAGGGCGATGGCGGAGGCAGTGCTTGCCGACAGGATGAATGACCGACGATCCATGAATTTCCCTCCCTGCGCTCCGTTTCGGAGTCGTTCGATGTCGCGCCTTGCTTCCACGGCATCGTCCCCCAGTCAATCGCGCCCGCGCCGGAACGCGGGCCGCGGCCGCCTGTTACGCTGTCGGAAGGAAAAATCATGGCCATCGAAGCGCCGGAACCGAGGAAAGGCATGCCCGACGTCGCGCTCGACGAAGGCGAATTCCGCCGCCGTTTCCTCTCTCAATTTCCCGATCCCGCCTTCGATCCCTCTGCGCGGTGATCTGGACCGCATCGCGGGCACCGCCTGGGACGCCTACAGACATCATCGAAAGGCACCGCGGACGCGCAAGGCTGGCGAAGGGTTCGTCGATCCCGACTACGACCTCGCCACGGACTGGCTCGCCGCCCACGAGGCGGTGTGCAGAGCCCAGTCCGAATACGAGGACCCCGCCCAGCCGCCGTGCGTCCTTATCATCAACGGCTCGTCACGCAGCGAACATACTTGTCCGGGCGAGATGTCGAAGAGCTGGCGCCTGACGGAGATTGCCGCCGAGATTTGCGGAGTCGACGGCGTCAAGGTGGAGGAGCTCAACCTTTCGCGCCTGGCCGCCGAGTATGGGAGGCACATCCACCCCTGCAAAGCCTGCTTCTCGACCGCGCCGGCGCTCTGCCACTGGCCCTGCTCCTGCTACCCCAACTACGCGCTCGGCCAGACGCAGGACATGATGAACGACATCTACCCACTCTGGGTTCGGGCGCACGGCATCATGCTGATCACGCCGGTCAACTGGTATCATACGTCGAGCCCGATGAAGCTGATGATCGACCGGCTGGTTTGCGCCGATGGCGGCAAACCCGATCCGACTTCGACCCACGGCAAGGATGCCAAGAAGGCCAAGCAGCTCGATCCTGACGCCGCTGCCCTATCCGCGCCACCTCGAAGGCCGGCTCTTCGCGGTGGTCGCGTCCATGGCGACGTCGAGGGCGCCGAGAGTGTCCGCCGCTCGCTGGTCGACTGGCTCCGCTTCATGCGCCTCGCACCCGCCGGCGTCCCGGCCGAGCTCGACCGCTATATCGGCTATTGGCAGCCCTATGCGACCAGCCACGACGCCCTCGACAAGGACACCGCCATCCAGGAGGAAGTCCGCAACGCGGCGCGAACCCTGCTGGAAGCGGTGCAGGCCCGGCGATCAGGCCGCCTGATCAGCGCCGGCGAGGATCTGGATCAGCCGCGGCAGAAATAGTCCGTCGTGCGGCCTGGCGTGGGGTGGAAACGGAAAGGCCGGTTGCGCATAAGCCGCCCGTCGACCAGCGAGCCGGCGACGCTGGCGACAATCGAGACTTCCAATGCTCCCGAAGGCGTCAGCTCGGGTAGTACCCCGGCAGGCAGGCGGCGAGCAGGGACTTGCCGGCCCCTGGCGGACCGTTCATCAACAGGTTGTGACCGCCGGCCGCCGCTATCTCCAGCGCCCGCTTGGCCGTCGCCTGCCCTTTCACCTGGACAAGGTCGGGACCGAAGCCCGGCGGGTCCGCCTCCCCCGGCGCTGGTGGCGAAAGGGCGGCGCTGCCGCGAAAATGGTTGAGGAGCGCTATGAGGTCGGGGCGCCGCGAGCACCTCGACATCGCTGGCCCAGGCGGCTTCCGAGCCCTGCGCCGCCGGGCAGATCAACCCAGATTGCGCGAGGAGGCGGCATCGCCGCAGGCAGGCACGCCGGGCGACGGGGTGAGCCTGCCGTCGAGGCCCACCGCCTTGTCGGGGAGGCCGACCACCAGGAATTTGGGCAGGCCGCTCGCGATCTGCACCTGCACCTCGACGGCGCGCGCCTCAAGCCCCAGAAACGCCACCGTGGCGACATGCGCGACCATGCGAAAAGGCCCCTTTTTTGCCATCCTGCTGTGGAGGGACCGGTCCGATATGTCGATAGGGCGCCTCTCGGCGTCTTGAGCCTGCAACACAGCGAACCCACATGAGCGGCCATGAAGCTTCGCCGCAAATGGAAAGCCTTGGGAAAGGTGCCGGCCGTCCGCACGGGTCTTTTCGTGCTGGGCCTGCTGCTGATGCTGTCGACGCCGCTGGTGGGCGTCCTCCCCGGCCCTGGCGGCGTCATCGTGTTCGGCGCGGGCCTCGCACTCACCCTCAAATATAGCGAGTGGGCAAAGCGCAAATATGTGGAGTTCAAGCGCCAGCATCCGCGCAAGGGCGCCTGGGCGGACTGGGGGCTGCGTCGTCCCAGCGCCCGGCGGCGGGAAAAGCTGCGCAAGGAGCAGCAAATGCGGGCGGTTGATGATTGACTTGGCCCCCGCTTTTGCCTATCCGCGCCCCCAACGAGGCCGCCACCTAACCGGCGGCCCTTTTAATTTCTTTCGAGGTATGAGCGATGAAGCGCACCTTCCAGCCGAGCAACCTTGTGCGCAAGCGGCGTCACGGCTTCCGCGCCCGCAAGGCGACCGTCGGCGGCCGCAAGATTCTGGCTGCCCGCCGCGCCCGCGGCCGCAAGACCCTGTCGGCGTAAGCGCTTCAGGCGACATCCGGACAATCAGCCGCCGCGCGGATTTCCTCGCGGCGAATCGCGGCCGGCGCGCGCCCATGCCCGGCTTCGTCCTGTTGGTCCGCGAGCGCGAGGACGGCGATCCGGCCATGCGGCTCGGCATCACGGTCACCAAGAAGATCGGCGGCGCCGTCGTCCGCAACCGCATGAAGCGCCGCTTCCGGGCTCTCGCGCGGGAGATATTGCCGGAGCAGGGCTTCGCCGGCGCCGACCATATCCTGATTGGCCGGGCGGGCGGGATCGAGCGGGATTTCCCCGCGCTCAAGGCCGAGTTCTCGAAGGCTCTCGCGAAGCTTCGCCGATGATCGGCAAGCTCCTCATCCTCCTGGCGCGCGGTTGGCAGCTGGGGCCATCGCTGATCCTGCCGCCGTCGTGCCGCTACAATCCCAGCTGCTCGGCCTATGCAATCACCGCCATTGAACGCTATGGGGCGCTTCGCGGCGGCTGGATGGCCGCCCGGCGCCTGTCCCGATGCCACCCCTGGGGGGGATCCGGCTATGACCCAGTACCGTGAGGGGAATTAAGTGAGCGACCACCGCAACATGATCCTGGCGATCGTCCTTTCGGCGATCGTGCTCTTCGGCTGGAGCTTCATTTCGGATCGCTATTTCCCGACGGCGAGCGAACCTTCGACCAGAATCGTCGAAGGCAAGCAGGTGCCGATCCCCCAGCCGGACGAAGACCCCACGGCCGACGCGCCGGTGGCGGTCCGCGATCGCCAGGCCGTGCTCGCCGAGACCCCCCGCGTCGCCATCGAGACGCCGCGTCTCGAGGGCTCGATCAACCTTCGCGGCGCCCGCATCGACGACCTCGTGCTCACCGAATACCGCCAGAGCCTCGCCGAAGACTCGCCCTTCATCCGCCTGCTCTCGCCCTCCGGCTCGCCCCAGGCTTATTTCGCGAGCTTCGGCTGGACCGGTGAAGGCCTAGTGCTACCCGGCCCCGACACCGTCTGGGCGGCGAGCGGCACCCGCCTCGCGCCGGGGCGGCCGGTGACCTTGAGCTGGGACAACGGCCAGGGACAGCGCTTCGATATCCGCCTCTCGGTCGACGACGGCTATATGTTCACCGCCAATCAGACGGTGACCAACACCGGTACCGGCGCCGTGGCCGCGCGCCCCTACGCCCTCATCAGCCGCGCGGAAGAGTCCGAGGATCCCGACAGCTGGACGATGCATGTCGGCCCGATCGGCGTCTTCCACGAGGCCGCCAATTACGACTGGAGCTACGAGGACATCGTCGAGGAAGGCGACCAGCGCTTCGCCAGCACCGGCGGCTGGCTCGGCTTTTCCGACAAATATTGGCTGACGGCGCTCGTCCCGCCTCAGTCGGCCGACATCTCCGCCGCGTTCCGGCGCGGCGCCAATGGCGGCTTCCAGGCCAATTACACGGTCGAGCCCACCATCGTCGCGCCGGGCAAGGCGATCACCCATGAGGCGCGCCTGTTCGCCGGCGCCAAGGAAGTTGAGCTGCTCGACCATTATGAGGACGATCTCGGCGTCACCATGTTCGATAAGGCGATCGACTGGGGGTACTTCGAATGGTTCATGAAGCCGATCTTCGCGCTCTTGAACTGGCTGTTCGCCCAGCTCGGCAATTTCGGCTTCGCGATCATCTGCCTGACGCTGATCGTCCGCCTGCTGCTCTTCCCGATCGCACAGAAGCAGTTCAAGTCGATGGCGGCGATGCGCGTCGTCCAGCCGAAGATGAAGGCCCTCCAGGACAAGTGGAAGGACGACAAGCCGCGGCTGCAGCAGGAGATGCTGAAGCTCTATCAGGAGGAGAAGGTGAACCCGATGGCGGGCTGCCTGCCGATCGTCCTCCAGATCCCGATCTTCTATGCGCTCTACAAGGTGCTGATGCTGGCGGTGGAGATGCGGCACGAACCCTTCGTCCTGTGGATCAAGGACCTGTCGGCGCCGGACCCGATGACGCCGGTCAACCTGTTCGGCTATCTCGATTTCACGCCTCCCGCCTTCCTGGCGCTCGGCGTCCTGCCGATCCTGCTCGGCATCACCATGTGGCTTCAGTTCAAGCTCAATCCGCAGCCGATGGACCCGGTGCAGAAGCAGGTCTTCTCGCTGATGCCGTGGGTCTTCATGTTCATCATGGCGCCGTTCGCGGCGGGTTTGCAGCTCTACTGGACGGTGTCGAACATCCTCACCATCGCCCAGCAGAAGTGGCTTTACAGCCGGCATCCGCAGATGAAGGAAGCGGTCGAGGCGGCCAAGTGAGCGACGCGGCGCCGGATCTGGACGAGATCGCGCGGAAGCTCTTTTCCGGGCCGATCGCCTTCCTGAAGTCGGCGCCCGGTCTCCAGTTCCTGCCGGAGCCGGAGGTCGAGGAGATCGCGTTCGCCGGGCGCTCCAACGTCGGCAAGTCGTCGCTCCTCAACAAGCTCACCAACCGCCGCGACCTAGCTCGGACGTCCAACACGCCGGGCCGTACGCAAGAGCTGAATTTCTTCGATATCGGCGAGCCGCTCCGTTTCCGGCTCGTCGACATGCCCGGTTACGGCTTCGCCAAGGCGCCCAAGGATATCGCCCGCAAATGGCGCTACCTGGTCAACGACTACCTTCGGGGCCGGCAGGTGCTGAAGCGGGCGCTGGTGCTGGTCGACAGCCGCCATGGCCTGAAGGAGATCGACCTCGAGATCATGAAGATGCTCGACGACGCGGCGGTCTCCTATCATCTCGTCCTCACCAAGGCGGACAAGGTGAAGGCGAGCGAGCTTCAGGACGTCGAGCAGCGAACGGCCGAGGAGGCGCGCAAGCATCCGGCGGCTCATCCGGAAATCATCACGACCTCCAGCGAAACCGGGCTAGGCATCGACGGATTGCGGCGCGCCGTGATCGAGGCGATAGGCTGACGCGACGGGAGACGACGCTTTGCTCAAGCTCATCATCGGCAACAAGGCCTATTCGTCCTGGTCGCTGCGCGGCTGGCTGGCGGTGAAGCAGTCGGGTCTGCCGTTCGAGGAAATCACCGTTCCCATGTTCGACGAGGACTGGAACCGGCGTCGCGAAGGAGACGAGTTCGCGCCGTCGGGCGGCAAGGTGCCGATCCTGTGGGACGACAAGACCGTCATCTGGGACAGCCTCGCCATCATCGAATGGCTGGCCGACAAGACCGACCGCGCGCGCTACTGGCCGACCGAAGATGCCGCGCGCGGCATGGCCCGGTCGATGGCGGCGGAGATGCACTCGAGCTACCAGAACCTCCGCCGCGATTACGCGATGAACGTGCGCAAGCAATATACGGCCGCGGAACTGTCGCAGGATGTGCACGCCGAGATCGTCCGCATCATGGAGCTATGGGCCCAGGCGCGCGCCCTGCACGGCAAGGGCGGCCCTTACCTCTTCGGCACGTTCGGCGCGGTGGACATCATGTTCGCGCCGATCGTCACCCGGTTTGTCACCTACTCGATCGCCGTGCCTCGCTTTGCCGCGACCTATGTCGAGGCGATCCTCGACCATCCCTGGATGCGCGAATGGATCGACGCGGCCCAGGAGGAACCCTGGATCATCGAGCAATATGAGGTGCCGGCGGTATGATGAGACTGACAAAGAGAAAGGTGCTGGCCATGGCGATCGGATCGGCGATGCTCGCTGCCTGTTCGGGAGAACCCTCGGCATCGGGCGACGTTTCGCGCGAGACGCTTCGGGCGGTTGGAGACAGGTTCGACAAGGCGCAGATCGAACAGAACCGGGATGAGCTCGAACGTCTCATCGCCGACGATTTCGTCTTCGTCGGGAGCGGCGGCGTTCGGGAGGGAAAGAGGGAGTTCATCGACGGCTTCATCGACCCCGACCTTGCCTTCGACCCGATAAAGATAGTCGATCCGGTCATCGTGCCGCTCGGTCCCGATGCCGGCATCGTCGGCGGTGACGTCGTCCTCAGCGGCATCGCCAACGGCGAGCGCTTCGCCAGCCGCATCCGTTTCGCCGACACCTTCCGCCGCGTCGATGGCGAATGGAAGGCCGTCCATGTCCAGGCGACGAAGGTTCCGGAGGGCGCGCCCTCTCAGTAGGGGCTGCCGTCCTTATGTTCGTAGCGGCGGGCCGGGCCGTTCCAGACCAGATCGATGTCCGGATAGTGGACCACGCCCGTCCCTTGCCGTCCAATGGCGACAAAAGCGCAATCGGCCTCGCTCTCGTTCACGAGGTGATGGCCGTTGGCCGCGCCCATCGGAAAGATGGCGATGTCGCCTGGCTGCATGGTTTCGCGGCCGTCATCCTCGACCAGCACGGCCTCGCCGGCCAGCATGATAACGAGCTCGTCTTCATCCTCATGCCAGTGGCGCTGGGCGGACGTCGCGCCGGGCGTCAGGACGACATGGCTGGCGCCGAAATCCTTGAACTCCGCCGCGTCGCCGATACGGCGATACCAGCGCCCGGCCACATCCGACGCGAAGGGTTCGGGGTAGCCGGTCCGGTTGGTCGGTTCGATCGTGTCGAGGTCGAGCTTGGGCATCTCATACTCCGCTGGGCAAGGCGCGGCGCCCTTGCTAGGCCCCGGCCATGACGACCGCAATCGATCCCGTCGACGTCGCCGCCCGCCTCATCGCCTGCCCCAGCGTCACGCCGAAGGAGGCGGGCGCGCTCACCATATTGGGCGAGGCGCTGCAGGACCTCGGCTTCGAGGTCCACCGCTTCCTCTCCGGAAGCGCTCCGGACGGCCCTGTCGAGAACCTCTTCGCTTCGCGTGGGCGAGGCTCACCGCATTTCGCCTTCGCCGGCCATATCGATGTGGTCCCCGCCGGTAACGGCTGGTCGTCCGACGCCTTCACGCCCGAGATACGCGGCGATCTCCTCTATGGGCGCGGCGCCGTCGACATGAAGGGCGCCATCGCCGCCTTCGTCGCCGCCTGTGCCGAGGTTTCCCATCATGCGGGCACGCTCAGCTTCATCATCACCGGCGACGAGGAAGGCCCCGCCGTCTTCGGGACGGCCGCGATCATGGAATGGATGGCGGAGCGATCGATCCGGCCGGACATGATCCTGATCGGCGAGCCGACCTCGGAACATCGCCTCGGCGATACGGTGAAGATCGGCCGGCGCGGCTCGGTCAATATCTGGATCGACGTCAAGGGAACGCAGGGGCATGTCGCCTACCCTCACCTGGCCGACAATCCGATCGCGCGCCTCGCCCGCATCCTCGCCGCGCTGGAAGCCATGCCGCTGGACGAAGGCACGGAATGGTTCCAGCCGTCTAACCTTGAGGTGACCGACCTCAAGGTCGACAATCCGGCCTGCAACGTCATCCCGGGCGACGCGCATGCCCGTCTCAACATCCGTTTCAACGATCGCCAGCGCGGACCGGAGCTGGTCGAACGGGTGCGCGGGATTGTCGAGGATCACGCCCCAGGCGCGCGCTTCGAAGCCCGGATTTCCGGGGAGGCCTTTCTCAATGAGCCGGGGCCGCTGTCGGAGATAGTGACCGATGCCATCCAGGCCGAAACAGGCCTGACCCCCGCCCTCTCGACCAGCGGCGGCACATCCGACGCGCGCTTCCTCACCAAACTCTGCCCGGTGATCGAATTCGGCCTTCCGAACGCGACGATGCACAAGCTGGACGAGGCCGTCGCGGTGCAGGACCTGGGAACCCTCCAGGCGATTTACGGGCGGGTGATCCGTTCGGCGCTCGGCCGGGATTAAGCGATCCGCGGCAGCCGCCGCCTCGGCGCATTGTCGCGCACCCAGGCGACGAACTCGGTCTCGCCCATCGGCTCCGCGAAGGCGAATCCCTGAAGGATGTCGCAACCTATGGCGCGAAGAACGTCGAGTTGCTCGCCGCGCTCCACGCCCTCGCCGACCGCTTCGCAGCCGAGGCCGTGGATGAGGTGGATGACCGCCGAGACGATCGTCCGCGCGCCGTCCGAAACGTCGACTCCCTGGACAAGACCGCGGTCCAGCTTGACCCGATCGAGCGGCATGTCGTTCATCCGCGAGAGATTGGAATAGCCTGATCCGAAGTCGTCGATGGCGATCGTGACGCCCTCTTCCCGCAGCGCCGCCAGCTCCAGGATCACGGCGTCGCCGCACTTCATCGCGAGCGTTTCGGTGAACTCGATCTCGAGCGGCCAGGGCGGCGGTCCGCTCTTCGCCAGCGTTTCGCGCAGGCGCCTGAAGAAATCGGGGCGATCGACCTGACGCGGACTGACGTTGAAGGTCAGTCTCTGGGTCATGCCCGCCGCCCGCCAGCGATGCAGCGTCGCCACGGCTTCCCCGACCACCCAGTCGCCGATGTCGACCATCAGGCTGCTTTCCTCGGCGACGCCGAGGAAGCTGCCGGGAAGCCGCATGCCCTCGGTCGGGTGGTTCCAGCGCAACAACGCCTCGGCGGCGATCACGGCGCCGGTCCGCGCGCAGACCTGCGGCTGGAAGGCGAGCTCGAACTGGCCCTTGGCAAGCGCCTCGCGCAGGGCGCGCTCGGTCATGACCTTCTGTTCGACCGCCGCCGCCATTTCCGGCCGGAAGAGCGACACCCGCGACCGCCCGGCCGCCTTGGCATCGTACATGGCCGTGTCGGCGGCTTTCATCAGGCTCGTCAGGTCCTCGCCATGACGCGGGCCGATCGCGACGCCGATCGAGGCGCCCATGTGAACCGTCTGCTCGGCAATCTGGTAAGGCTCGTTGAGGGCGGTGAGCGCACGTCCCGCGATCAGCTCCGCCTCCTGCGCGTTGCCGACGGCAGGGAAAAGCAATGTAAACTCGTCGCCGGCCAGCCTGGCCAGCAGCGGCTGTACCGGTGCGCCGTCCCGCGCTTCCGCCTTCACCACCTCGCGAAGACGATTGGCGACCATGATCAGCACGTGATCGCCCTGCGCGTGGCCGAGATTGTCGTTGACCTCCTTGAAGCCGTCGAGGTCGATAAAGAGCAGCGCAACCCGCTCACCGGGCCCTCGTGCCTTGAGGAGCCGATCGGCCTCGCGCTTGAAGTGGATGCGGTTCGGCAGCGCCGTGACCGGATCGTAGAGCGCCATGACATGGACATTGTCGAGGTTGGAGCGGACCTGCGCGAACAAATTGTCGACCGCCGCCGCGAGCGCCGGCATCCCGTTCCGGACCGCGGCCGGCGCCGGAGAGGTGAGGTCCCCCGCATCGACGGCGAGCAGCCGATCGATCAGCGCCGCGACAGCGCGAGCGTGCGCGCTATTGGGCCTTTCCGCCGCCACCCAGACGATAAGCAGCGCGAACAGCCCCATGGTGAGCGATGCGGCGATCTGCTCGTCCAGATCCCGCATCATGAGCACCGCCACCAGCGTGAACGCGAACGACGCAAAGCCCGCGCATAACGACAGCAGCATATTACTGATTCTCTGGAGCTTTTCCTTCATGGTCCCAAAGGTTTCCAGACGCGGTCTCGTTGCGGGTACGAAATATTCGATTGCCCAACGATTCACTTTTAGCCGCGCGGCCTTAACGTTCCGTCTATGCGTTCCTGCGTCGACGAAGGACGATGTAGAGCGCGCCTGCCCCGCCATGCCGGGGATGGGCGTTGCGCACGGCCGCGATATGGGCGGCGTGTCGCGAGGCCGCGAGCCAGTCACCCACGGCCGAGCGTATCGCACCTCTCTGGACCGGCCGGCGCTCGTCGGTCGGCGGCTTGCCGGTGATGAGCAGCATCACCCGCGCGCCCATCGCCACGGCCTGTTCGAGCTTCAGGTCGAGCAGATGGTAAGCGTTGGCGAGGTTGTGGCCGTGCAGGTCGACGACGATGTCGGGCTGGACCAGCCCGCCGCCGAGACGGCGGTCCCATCCCGCGTCGAGGGTGACGCCCGGCTTCGGGGCCGTCGTTCGCGGCTCCGGCCTGGCAATCACCCTCGCCTTCGGCGTCGCCGCACGCCGGGGCTCTGGCGAAACCGACGCCGGCTCGTCAGCGGGCGCCCCCGTGTGCGCGTGGAGAGGGCGAACGCTCGCGACCACCTTCTCCCACAGCGCCTTTTCCTCAGCGCCGAGACGCCGCATAGTCTGAATTAAGCCGGGACACCGTTCCCTTGGGAAGAAGCACATAGGCGTCGCCATTGGCCTGCATGCCGCCGGCGATCCGCTTCGCCTCCGCGCCCGCGCCCCAGAAGGTGTCGAAGCGGTTGGCGCCCTTGATCGCCCCGCCCGTGTCCTGGGCGACCCAGAGGCCCGAAGCGACCGGCTTGTCGACCGCGAGGAACACCGGCGCCCCCAGTGGCACGAAGTTCGGATCGGCGGCGATGGTGGCGCGCGGCGTGACCGGATGGCCCATCGCGCCGATCGGGCCCGGTCCGGTCAACTCGCGGAAGAAGATGTAGCTCTTGTTCTCGCGCATGATCGCGCGCCCCTCCTCGGGGTGGGCGCGAAGCCAGGCGACGATGCCCTGCATGCTGGTCTCGCCGGGACCGAGCAGCCCCCGCTCCTTCATCAGCCGGCCGATCCCGACATAATCGCGTCCGTTCTGGCCGGCATAGCCGATGCGCATCACGCCGCCGTCGGGCAGGAGCAGGCGGCCGGAGCCCTGGATGTGGAGGAAGAAGAGGTCGATCGGGTCGGCGGCCCAGCCGATCTCGAGCCCGCGCCCCGCGAGCGCGCCGTCGGCGATCTGGGCGCGGTCGTAATAAAGGACATAGTCGCCGTTTTCGAGACGGCCACGGCCCTTCTCACCGGTCAGCGGATTGACCTCAAGCAGATCGGCGGGCTTGGCGTAGACGGGCACTTCATAGCCGGACCGCCGAACGCGCGATCCCAGGATCTGGGGCTCGAAATAGCCGGTGGCGAAGGCCTCGCCGGCGCCGACCTCCGCGGTTTCGAAATAGCCCTGGAAGAAGGCTTCGGCCTGGCTCGCCGGCCATCGCGCCGCCGCGGCGCAGGCGGCCGACCAGTCTTCCGGCTGGGTCAGCCCCGAGGCGTCGCTGCGTCGCAGCAGCGAAGGACAGCTGATCTGGAAGGCGGCGAGCGCCTTGGCCGCCGACGCCGGGGTGATGCCGAGGCTGGTCACGGCCGGGCCGGCGCCGACTCCCACCGAGAGAGCGGTCGGGGCGACGGGAGGCGATGGTGGAGGCGCTGGCGGGCGAGACGGCGGAATGACGGTGGGGGCGCAGCTTGCGAGCGCGACCAGCGCTGCCCCCAGCGCCGTAAAGCGCGCCCTGCGCCCCAATCTGCGTCTTGAGCCCGAATCCCGCACCCGCGGACTATAGCCGCGGGGTCCGGGCCGGGGAAAGGAGAAGCTGGCCTGACGGGCCAAGCCGGGCGAGCGGTGTTGCCCTTATGCCTCGTCGGTTTCGACGAGCAGCCAGTTGGGATCGTCGCTGCCGAGCGTGCGGCGGAAAGTCCACACATCGTGGGTTTCGACCGCGTCGCTGAGCGAGCCGGCGACGACCTCGCCCTCCTGGTTGCGGGTCACCGCCGCGATATCGGCGTCGAAACGGACGGTGATCGTGGCCGTGCGCCCGTCGAGGCGTGCATCCTCGATCATGGCGCGTTCGATCGCGACCAGGCGGTTGTCGAGCTTGTGGCCCGCGGCCTCGCGATCGGCGATGGCCTGGGCGAACGAGGCGCCGACGTCTTCGCCGACCAGATCGGACAGCTCGTCCTGATCGGCTTTCCAGAAGGCTTCCAGGATCATGCGATACGCCATCTGCGCGCCTTCGAGGAAGCGGGCGACGTCGAAGCCTGGATCGGCAGAGACGATCGCGCGGATGCCGCCCGCCGCGGCTTCTTCATAGACGAGGCCGCTGCTCTGATTGCGATCCGGCGCGACATCGGTCACCGGGACCGGCTGATCCGCGCCGGGCACCGTTTCAGGGCGGGTTACCGGCTGCTGCTCGTGTCCGGTGCGTCGGCCGAGGACGGCATAGAGGCGCAGGCCCACGAACAGGGCCACCAGCGCCAGCAGGACAATCTCGACCGTCACGCAATGTCTCTCCGTCAAATCCAACGCCTACATAGGCCCGAAGGGTCCACGATTCAAATACCGTCTCCGCCGCGGGGGCTTGTCGCCCGCATGTTGCGCGAGTCCCCCACGCCTGCTACCCGCGCGCCGACGGTTGCGGCCTTCGGGCGCGACACCTTTCCACATCCATGAAGGCAATCGAAAAATGGCCGAGGTAAGAAGCGTTACGGACGAGCAGGATCAGGCGACGAACGGCGGCGATACCGCCCCCCAGGTCGGCGTGATCTCTCAATATGTGAAGGACATGTCCTTCGAGAATCCCAACGCTCCGGCCGTCTACCAGTGGCAGACCCAGCCGAAGATCGAGGTGCAGTTCAACATCGGCTCGCAGAAGGTCGGCGACGACGTTCACGAAGTCGTGCTGAGAATCGAGGTAACGGCCCAGTCCGACGACCGTACCGCCTTCCAGGTCGAGCTGGTCTATGCAGGCCTGTTCGCGCTTCGCAACATCCCCGAGGAGCAGCTCCAGCCGTTCCTGCTCGCCGAAGCGCCCCGGCTCCTTTTTCCCTTCGCCCGCCAGGTTATCGACAGCGCCGTTCAGGATGGCGGCTTCCCGCCGCTCAGGCTCGATCCGATCGATTTCGGAGCGCTTTACATGCAGCGCGCGGCCCAGCTCCAGGCGGAATCGTCCGGCGGCCAGCCCACGGAAGTCGTCGGCCAGGCCTGAGCCTGAACCCGGGCGAGCACGAGGCGCGATGAGCCTTATCAAAGCCACCGGCACGATCGGCGGCCTGACCATGGTCAGCCGCATCGCCGGCTTCGCGCGCGACATGATCCTCGCCCGCGTCCTGGGTCCCGGCACGGCGTCCGACGCCTTCCTGCTCGCCTTCCAGTTACCCAACATCTTCCGGCGGCTGTTCGCGGAAGGCGCCTTTTCATCGGCTTACGTGCCAATGTTCAGCCGGCGCCTTCATGGGGAAGGCGGTCAGGCGTCGGCCGAGGAATTCAGCAGCAACGTCTTGTCGGTGTTCGTGCCGCTGCTGATCGGTTTCACCGCCCTCGTCGAGATCGCCATGCCGGGCGTCATCTGGGTGATGGCGAGCGAATATCAGGACGTTCCCGGAAAGTTCGAGCTGACCGTCGCGCTGGCCCAGATCACTTTCCCCTATATCCTGCTCATCAGCCTCGTCTCGCTCCTCGCCGGCATCCTCAATTCCCTCTCACGCTTCGCGCCCGGAGCCTCCTTCCCTATCCTGCTCAACCTAGTGCTGATCGTCGCGCTGCTGCTGGGCGACCACTGGCGCGCCGGCACGGGCAATGACGAGCTTGTAGCCTACGTCCTCGCCATCGCGGTCGCGATCGGCGGCGTCCTTCAGCTCCTCTGGCTCTGGTTCTGGACGCATCGCGCCGGCATCCGGCTCACCCTTCACCGTCCGCGGTTGACGCCGGAGGTGAAGGAGCTCGGCATCATCATTGTGCCGGCCGTGTTCGGCGCCGGCGTCTATCAGATCAACCAGCTGGTCCAGCTGTTCTTCGTCACGCGGCTGCCCAACGGATCGCTGAGCTACCTTAATTTCGCCGACCGGCTGAACCAGCTTCCGCTCGGCATCATCGGCATCGCCCTCGGCACGGCGATCCTGCCAATGTTGTCCCGCTATATCGGGAGCGAGGACCGCAAGGGCGCGGATCGAATTCAGTCCAATGCGATCGAGCTGGCGATGCTGCTCACCCTTCCCGCCGCCGCCGCGCTGGCGGTGTGCGCTGCGCCGTTCGTCAACGCCTTCTTCCTCGGCGGCCGCTTCAACGCCGCCGATGCGACCATCACCGCCAATGTCGTCGTCGCGCTGGTCACGGGTCTCCCTGCTTATGTGCTGATCAAAGTGCTGACCCCGTCCTATTTCGCGCGCAAGGACACGCGGACGCCGGTTTATGCCGCGATCGCCGCCTTGCTCGTCTTCGTGCTGTTCAACGCCTTCTTCATCGAACGCTTCGGCATCGTCGGCCTTGCCGGTGCGACCGCCGTCGGCGCCTGGCTCAACAGCCTGCTGCTCTATGCGATCCTCGTCCGGCGCGACCATTACCGGATCGACGCCGTGCTCGGCGGACGGCTGCTGCGCCAGCTTGTCGCCACGGCGCTGATGGTCGCGGCGCTCTGGCCGCTCCGGGCCTGGTTCTGGCCCTGGTTCTCCGGTTCGATCTTCGAGCGCGCGATCGCCATCGCGACGCTGGTCGGCGCCGGGGCGTTGGTCTATTTCGGCACCGCGTTCCTCATTGGCGCCGTCGACCGGGAGAAATTGAACATGCTCAAGAGCCGAAAGGCGGCCGCCTGATGCGCGTCGTTTCCGGAATCCAGCCGACGGGCAATCCGCATCTCGGCAATTATCTCGGCGCGATCAAGCGCTGGGCGGAGATGCAGCACGAGACCGAGTGCCTGATCTTCCTCGCCGATCTGCACGCGATCACCGTCTATAACGACCCCGCCCAGCTCGCCGCCACCATTCGCGAGGCCGCAGCGACCCTGATCGCCTGCGGCATCGATCCCGAAAAGGCGATCCTGTTCAACCAGGCGCGCGTTCCGGCCCATGCCGAGCTCGCCTGGCTGCTGAACTGTACCGCGCGGGTCGGCTGGCTCAACCGGATGACCCAGTTCAAGGAGAAATCAGGCAAGAACCGCGAAGGCGTCAGCGTCGGCCTTTACGCCTACCCGGTGCTCCAGGCCGCGGACGTCCTCCTGTACCAGGCAACCCATGTGCCTATCGGCGAGGACCAGAAGCAGCATCTGGAGCTGGCCCGGGACATCGCCACCAAATTCAATGCCGACTATGGCGTCGAGCTGTTCACCCTCCCGGAGCCACTGATCGGCGATACCGCCGCGCGTATCATGTCGCTGAGGGACGGCGCGGCGAAGATGTCCAAGTCCGACCCGTCCGACATGAGCCGCATCAACCTCACCGACGACAGCGACACCATCGCGCAGAAGGTCCGCAAGGCGAAGACCGATCCCGAACCCTTGCCGGAAACTCTCGAAGGGCTCGATTCGCGGCCTGAGGCGAAGAACCTCGTCGGCATCTATGCGGCGCTGGCCGGACGCGAGACGCAGGAGGTGCTGAGCGAATTCGCCGGGCAGGGTTTCGGCGCGTTCAAGCCGGCGCTCGCCGAGCTGGCTATCGAAGCCCTGCGACCGATCAGGGCCAGGCTGGGCGAGCTGATGGCTCATCCCGACGAAATCGATCGGATACTCGAGCGCGGTTCCGGACAGGCGGCGATGCTGGCACGCCCGACGCTCGCGGCGGCTTACCAGGCCCTGGGGTTGCCGATCGGCCGCTGACTCGACTCGTCACCCTTCAGCAACCATTCAGCGACAATGATGTTAGGATAAGCACTTCTGTACAAAGTGTAATCGCCGTTTTCGAAAGGCCACCACCCGATGTCCCTTTCCAAGAAAATCCTCGCCCTCGCCGCGCCAGCGGCACTGCTGGCGCTCAGCGCCTGCGCGACCGGCTTTCCCGCCCAGGTTTCGCGCTTCCAGGCCATGCCCGCGCCGCAGGGCCAGAGCTTCGTCATCCAGGCCGCCGATCCCGAGGATCGGGGCGGGCTGGAATTCTCCCAATATGCCGATCTCGTCCGCCGCAACCTGATCGCGGAGGGCTATAGCCAGGCGCCGTCGCCCGAGGCCGCGACGTTGGTGGTGACGCTCGATTATGGCGTCGACAATGGCCGCACCGCCGTGCGGACCTGGCCCGCCAGTCGCTTCGGCTATGGCGGTTTCTACGACCCGTTCTATTCGCGCTGGGGCTATTTCGGCCATCGCTCCCATCCCTTCTTCTATGGATGGCACGATCCCTTCTGGTACCGCCCGCTCGCCTATGACGTGGACACGTACACCGTCTTTACGAGCTTCGTGGACATGCACATCCGGCGCGCCGCCGATGGACAGTCGCTGTTCGAGGGCACGGCCCAGGCCCGCTCACGGACCGACCAACTCCAGGCGCTCGTCCCGAACCTCATCGAAGCGATGTTCACCGGCTTCCCCGGCCGCTCTGGCGAGACGGTGAAGATCACGGTCCCGCCGCCCGAAGAGCGCTAGGCGCAAAAAGAAGGGGAGAGGCGGCGGACCGTCTCTCCCCTTCCCATCGGCCCCCGCCCTAACTTTCCAACTGGCGCGTCAGAAGGCGGATATCGGCGTCGAGCTCGGCGTCGCTCTGCCGCAATTTCTCGATCTGGCGAACGGCGTGGATCACGGTGGTGTGGTCGCGACCGCCGAAGCGCCGCCCAATCTCGGGTAGTGACCGGGGAGTCAACTGCTTGGAGAGATACATCGCCACCTGGCGCGGCCGGGCGACCTCACGCGCGCGGCGAGCCGAGGTCATTTCGGCCTTGCGGATGCGATAATGGTCCGACACCCGGCCCTGGATCTCGTCGATCGAGATCCGGCGCTGATTGGCGCGCAGGATGTTGGCCAAAACCTCGTTGCAGAAGTCGAGGTCGATCGCGCGGCCGCTCATCGCCGCATATGCGGCGATGCGGTTGAGCGCGCCCTCCAGCTCGCGCACGTTGGAGCTGATCCTCTTGGCGAGGAACATCACCACTTCCTGCGGCACCTTCACATCCGGCAGCGCCTCGAGCTTCTTGATGATGATGTTGAGGCGAAGCTCGAGGTCGGCGGCGTTGATGTCGGCGACGAGACCCCAGCTGAGGCGCGAGAGGATGCGCGGCTCTATGCCGTCCAGATCCTGCGGCGCCCGGTCGGAGCTGATCACCAGCCGCCGTCCGGCCGAGATGATCTCGTTCATCGTGTGAAAGAATTCTTCCTGGGTCGATTCCTTGCCGGCGATGAACTGGACGTCGTCGATCATGAGGAGATCAGCGGAGCGCAGCTGCTGCTTGAACCGTATCGTCTCGTTGGCGCGGAGCGCGGCGACGAACTCGACCATGAACTTCTCGGCCGACATGTAGATGATCTTCGCGCCCGGACGCCGAGCCCGGAATTCGTGGCCGATGGCGTGCAGCAGGTGCGTCTTGCCGCGCCCGGTACCGCCGTGGAGGAAGAGTGGGTTGAACGCGACATTCTCGGCCGTGGCAAGGGTGCGCGCGGCGTTGAACGCGACTTCGTTGGCCTTGCCGACGACGAAAGTCTCGAACCGATAGCGCGGCTCAAGCGAGGCGGCATAGAGCTCTTCCGGACCTTCGGCAGATTCCAGCCTCGGCTCGGGCGCCGCCGGAATATCGGCCAGCACGGCGCTGCGCTGCGCATTGGCGCCAACGCCGACGCTGACGTGACGCACGGCCGGAAGCATCCCCCGCCAGGCGAGCGCGAGTCGCTCCGCGAAATGGGTCTGGACCCAGTCCGCCATGAACTGCGACGGAAGCTCGAGGCGTACCGTCCCGCACGCCGGGTCGAATCCACCCAGGGCGATCGGCCGCAGCCAGCCGTCGAAGGTGCGGGCGCCGCAGTCGCGACGAAGGCCGCCGCGAATTTGCTCCCACGCCTCAGCGACAGGATCGGCCGCGTCGGTCTCGATGGCTAAAGCTCCCCCACTGGCTGGCGTATGGTTCACGCGAGCACCCCCTCGATTGCCTACCGCTCCGCCGCGGCCATGTGCTGGGCAAGCGATTCTCTCCCCGGCGAACACCCTTCAGTGTCGCCGACTCGGAACGTCGTCTTGCCGTCTTGTTCCGTTGGAGATTCGTCCGCCGGAATGAGTGTTGTAGGGGCTTGATCGGCGCTCGATCAACGGTGAAAATTTGATCTGGGAGAAATAAAGGCGGTTGACACGCAAAAGGGCGCCCGGCGCGGAAAACCGCGAAAATCAGCGGCTTTTCAGTGTCTTCAAATTGTAACGATACTGCCGCACGACCGCGAATCGCCGGGAATCCTAGGGGTTCATTCTTCGTTCGCAAAAGGCCGAAAAAAGACCCGCCGGCATGAGCCGGCGGGTCATGTGTTTCAGTACGGGAAAGGTGCTCAGCCGAGGGCGGCGACGCGCTTCGACAGGCGGGAGATTTTCCGCGCCGCGGTGTTCTTGTGGAAAACGCCCTTGGCGACTCCGCGGGCCAGCTCCGGCTGCACTTTCTGGAAGGCGGCCCTGGCCTGATCCTTGTCGCCGGCGGCGAGCGCGGCCTCGACCTGCTTCACGAAGGTGCGGATGCGGCTGACGCGCGCGCCGTTGACCTCCGCCCGGCGATCGTTGCGGCGGATGCGTTTCTTTGCTTGCGGCGTGTTCGCCATCGTCAATTGCCCTCGTCTCGAAACAGAAGATATCGGTAAAATGAAAACGGCGCGGAATCGGGGCCCGCACCGGTCAGGCGCGCTCTCTACGCACGAAGAGGCGGATGGTCAACCGTCTAGCGCTGGCAAGCGGCGCAATAGAAGGTCGATCGACCGCCCTCGGTCCTCCGGCGAATCGGCGCGCCGCACAGGCAGGCCTCTCCTTCGCGCCCGTATACGCGCCATTGGCTGGAAAAATAGCCGAGGTCTCCATTCGGGCGGGCATAATCGCGGAGCGATGAGCCGCCGGCCTCGATGGCCGAAACAAGCACCGTCCTTATCGCGTCCACCAACGCGGCGAGTCGCGGCTTTGATATCCGCCCGCTGGCGCGGCCCGGCGCGACCTTCGCCATGTGCAACGCCTCGCAGACATAGATATTGCCGAGGCCCGCCACGATCCGCTGATCGAGCAGCAGCGCCTTGATCGGCGCGCTCCTCCCCTCCAGCGCTTCGGCGAGATAGCGGGCCGAGAAAGCGTCGCCGAGCGGCTCCGGCCCCATTTTGGCGAAGGCCGGGAAGCGGCCCAGCGCCTCGGTGGGAATGATGTCGATCGAGCCGAAACGGCGCGGATCGTTAAGGGCGAGCCGCCTTCCCTCCTCGGTCTCGAGCACGAGATGGTCGTGCGTTCCGATCTCCCCGGGATCGATCCGCCACTTGCCGGACATGCCGAGGTGGAAGATGAGCGTGTCGCCCCGATCGGTATCGATCAGCCCATATTTGGCCCGCCTGCCGAGCCCTATCACCTTCGCACGCGTCAGCCGCTGGCGAAGATCGGGCGGGAAGGCGTAACGCAGATCCGCCCGCCGCGCCTCGACCGACACCAGCCGCAGCCCCTCCAGCACGGGAACAAGTCCCCTCACCGTGGTTTCGACCTCGGGGAGCTCAGGCATGTCGTTTCGGCATGAGATCGTGACTGCACATCATGATCATCCCCTGCTAGAGGCACGCGCCATGGACAAGGTTTCTTTCGGTTACGAGGACGTGCCCCCCGCGGAAAAGACGCGCCGGGTGCGCGGCGTCTTCTCCAACGTCGCCTCGCGCTATGACCTGATGAACGACTTCATGTCCGTCGGCATGCACCGCGTCTGGAAGAACCAGTTCGTCCGGAAACTGAAGCCGAGGCCGGGCCAGCATATCCTGGATATGGCCGGCGGCACGGGCGACATCGCCTTCCGCATTGCCGAGCGCGGCGCCCAGGTGACCGTCGCCGACATCAATCCGGAAATGCTGGCTGTCGGGCAGGAACGGGCGAAACGGCGCGGCATCGAAGGCCTGCTCTGGGCGGAGGAGAATGCCGAGGAGTTGAGCTTCCCCGATCAGACGTTCGATGCCTACACGATCGCCTTCGGTATCCGGAACGTGACGCATATCGACAAGGCGCTGGCCGAGGCGCACCGCGTGCTGCGCATCGGCGGGCGATTCCTGTGCCTCGAATTCTCGACGTCCACCTGGCCCGGCTTCAAGGAAATCTACGACCGCTACAGCCACGATGTCGTCCCCAGGATCGGTAAGGTGGTCGCTCGCGACGAGGACAGCTACCGCTACCTCGTCGAATCAATCCGCCGCTTTCCCGACATGCCGACCTTAAAGCGCATGATAGAACGCGCCGGATTGGCTCAAGTGACCGTTGAACCCATCCTCGGCGGCGCGGTCGCCATTCACAGCGGCTGGAAGATTTGACCGCTCCCGCGATTCATGTCTGGCGGCTCCTCAGATGGGGCCGGGTGCTGGCGCGTCACGGGGCTCTCCGCGGCATCGAGCACGACATCAACACGCCGCCGCCGGTCCGCCGCCTCGCCCGCATCGCCCGCTTCGGCGCGCGCGTGCCCAAGGTGCCGACCTATGGCGAGGCGTTCCAGGAGATCGGCCCGGCCGCGATCAAGTTCGGACAGGCGCTAGCAACGCGCCCCGATCTCGTCGGCGAGGAGGCGGCGCATGACCTCCAGCTCCTCCAGGATCGCCTCCCGCCCGCGCCCTTCGACCAGATCAAAGCCGCCATCGAGCAGGCGCTGGAAAAACCCATCGACCAGCTCTTCTCCGAGATCGACCCCGAGCCGATCGGCGCCGCCTCCATCGCCCAGGTCCACCGCGCCGTCACCACCGACGGCCGCCACGTCGCGATCAAGGTCTTGCGGCCGAATATCGAAGACGATTTCGCCCGCGCCATCGACACCTATGAATGGGCCGCCGCGCAGGTCGAGGCGATGGGCGGCGAGGCGGCGCGCCTCCGCCCCCGCCTGGTCGTCGCCACCTTCCGCCAATGGACGATGCGCGAGCTGGACCTGCGCCGTGAGGCGGCCTCCGCGTCCGAATTGCGCGAAGCCATGGAGGCGGAAAGCGGCTTCTACGTCCCCCAGATCGATTGGACCCGCAGCGCCAGGCGCGTGATGACGCTCGAATGGATCGACGGCATCAAGCTCACGAACCGCCAGGCACTGATCGACGCCGGCCATGACCTGAAGGAACTCGCTGCTATCCTCGTCCGCGCCTTTCTGCGCCAGGCGGTGGTCGACGGCTTCTTCCACGCCGATCTTCATCAGGGAAACCTGTTTGCTCTTCCCGACGGCCGCCTCGCCGCGATCGACTTCGGCATCATGGGCCGGATCGACCGTCAGGCGCGGGTGTGGCTGGGCGAAATCCTCTACGGTCTTCTTACCGGCAACTACCGCCGCGTCGCCGAGATCCATTTCGAGGCGCAATATGTCCCGCCCCATCATAGCGTCGAGGAATTCGCCACCGCGCTCCGCGCCGTCGGCGAACCGATCCGGGGCCTGCCGGTCAAGGACATCTCGGTCGCCCAGATGCTGGACGGCCTCTTCACCATCACCCGCGATTTCGACATGCCGACCCAGCCGCACCTTTTGCTGCTGCAAAAGACGATGGTGATGGAGGAAGGCGTCGCCACCGCACTCGATCCCGACATCAACATGTGGAAGACGTCGGAGCCGTTCCTGCGCGAATGGCTGCGAAGCGAGATGGGGCCCGAAGCAGCCGTCGCCGACGAGCTGATCCGCAACTTCCGCACGCTCAGAAAACTCCCCGACCTCATCCGCCGCATCGAAGCGCATTATCCGCCGCCCGGCGCCGCCCCACCGCCGCCGCCGCTCCCGGACATCGTCGTGGTGCAGCCTTTCCGCGTCTGGCGCTATATGCTGACGGCGGTGCTCGCGGCGGCGGCTGGCGCGGCGGCGGTCTTGTTCCTAGATTGAGGCCATGCGGGGAAAGCACATCCTCCTCATCGTCGGCGGCGGGATCGCGGCTTACAAAGCTTGCGAGCTTGTCCGGCTGATCCGCAAGGCGGGCGGCGAGGTGACGTGCGTGCTGACCGAGGGCGGCCAGCAGTTCGTGACCGCGATGACCCTGGCGGCGCTGTCCGAGAACAAAGTCTATACCAGCCTCTTCGATCTCAAGGACGAGGTCGAGATGGGTCATATCCAGCTCTCGCGGGCGGCGGACCTCGTCGTCGTCTGTCCCGCCACGGCCGACCTGATGGCCAAGATGGCCGCTGGCATCGCCGACGATCTCGCCACCACCCTCCTCCTCGCCACCGACAAGAAGGTGCTCGCCGCGCCTGCGATGAACGTCCGCATGTGGCAGCATGAGGCGACGAAACGGAACGTCGCGCTGCTTCGCCGCGACAGCGTCACCGTGCTGGAGCCGGACGAAGGCGAGATGGCGTGCGGCGAATATGGCCCGGGGCGCCTTCCGGAGCCTGAGGTGATCCTCGAAGCCATCAAAGTATCGTTGGTGCCGACAAACGGACGGTTGGCATGGAAGCACGTCATCGTCACCGCCGGCCCCACCCATGAGCCTATCGATCCGGTGCGCGTGATCGCCAACCGATCCTCGGGCAAGCAGGGGTTCGCCATCGCCGAGGCGCTCGCGACGCTTGGCGCCAAGGTGACCTTGGTGGCGGGGCCGGTGAGCCTTGCCACGCCCGCCGGCGCGGATCGCATCGACGTCGAAACGGCGCGCGAGATGGAGGCGGCCGTTTCCGCCGCCCTTCCCGCAGACGCGGCGGTCCTGGTCGCCGCCGTCGCCGACTGGCGCGTGGACCCCGCTCCCATCAAGCTCAAAAAAGGCGACGGCCCGCCCACCCTCAGTTGGGGGCCCAATCCCGACATTCTCGCAGGCCTCGCCAAGAGCGCAAGCCGCCCGCGCCTCCTTATCGGTTTCGCGGCCGAGACGGAGAATGTCGTCGAAACCGCCAGCGCCAAGCGCGTCCGAAAAGGCTGCGACTGGATCGTCGCCAACGACGTGTCGGGCGATGTGATGGGCGGCGACAGCAACACGGTGCACCTCATCACGGGCGAGGGCACGGAAAGCTGGGAGCGGGCACCCAAAGAGGAGGTGGCCCGCCGCCTCGCCGCGAGGATCGCCGACGAACTGGGGGGATAGATGCGGACCGATTTGCTGCTGCTCTCGCCGTTGTCGCGCCTGGGCGACCTCGGCCTTCTGGCGCTTCGCTGGGTGACCGGCGCCTTCCTCATCTATCAAAGCCACGACAATATCTTCAGCGCCGCGCGGATGCGGGAGTTCGTGGAATTCCTGACCCAGTTCGGCTTCCCCGCGCCCGAGTTGATGGCGCCGCTCTGCGTCTGGGCGCAGTTTCTGTGCGGCATCGCCTTCATCCTGGACCTCACCCGCTGGGCCGGCCTCGTCGCCACCTTCGTCTTCATCATCGCGGTCTGGATGGTGCACTGGCCGGAGCCTTTCCCAGGCTGGATGGTGCACTGGCCGGAGCCTTTCCCAGGCTGGTGGCCGGCGCTGATCCTGATCTTCCTGGGATTCCTGTTTGCGACGCTCGGCCCGGGCCGCTACGCGCTCGACGCAAAGATTGCGTCAGGCGAGGATCGATGATCGACATACAGGTAAAGCGCCTGCCCCATGGCGAGGGCCTGCCCCTTCCTACCTACGCCACGGAACACGCCGCCGGACTCGACGTGGTGGCCGCGGAGGAGCTGACTCTCGCGCCCGGCGCGCGCCACGCGGTAGCGACCGGCTTCGCCATCGCGATCCCACATGGCTATGAAGTGCAGGTACGACCCCGTTCGGGCCTCGCCCTGAAACACGGCATCACCTGCCTCAACACGCCCGGCACGATCGACAGCGATTATCGGGGCGAGGTAAAGGTCATTCTTGCCAACTTGGGCGCCGAACCATTCGAGATCGCGCGCGGCGAGCGCATCGCCCAACTCGTGCCGGCGCCCGTCCAGCGCGCCGCCTTCGCCGAAGTCGCAAGCCTCGACGACACGACGCGCGGAGCCGGCGGGTTCGGCTCGACCGGAATGTAGCCATGATGAGCATTATTCATCTCGCCCTTATGCTGCAGGCTGTGACTGGCACAGGGCAACCGCCCCTCCCGCACGACTGGAACACGCTCCCCCAGCTCAAGCACACCGAACAACCCAAATTCAGAGCGCGACTAACGCGCTTTGTCATGAGGGAACAGCGGGACGGCCGGTGCAATGTGCCGGTCGCGGATGACGGACACCGCGAGATCAACGTCAAGGTGGCCGTACTCGTCGCCACCGGCGGAGAAATACTCGCGACGATTCCGGCTGACGTGGTGTGCCCGTCGGTCGAGGCTTACACGGCTGAGACGGTAAGGCGCATAAGCGAGGGGATCGCGGTGGCAGGACCCGGACCGGAGCCAAGCTGGTTCCGTACTCGGATATTATATTCGTGGTAGGTAATGCAGCTCACCGACGCCCAGCTTGACCGTTATGCCCGGCACATCGTGCTTCGCGAGATCGGCGGCGAAGGGCAAAAGAAGCTGCTTTCTTCCCATGTGGCCGTGATCGGCGCGGGAGGCATCGGATCGCCCGTCATCCAGTATCTCGCCGCCGGCGGGGTGGGCCGGCTGACGATCATCGACGACGATGTCGTGACCCTGTCGAACCTCCAACGCCAGACCCTGTTCGCGACCGTCGATGTAGGTGCGCCCAAGGCCGAACGCGCGGCAGCCGTGGCCGTCGCTCTCAATCCGGATGCGCAGGCCCATGCGGTCCGTGAACGGATCGGCGCCGACAATGCAGAAGAACTACTGTCCGGCGCCGATATCGTGGTCGACGGTTCCGACAATTTCGCGACGCGTCTGGCCGTCGCCGACGCCTGCACGCGCTTACGAATTCCGCTGGTCTCGGCGGCCCTCGGCCAGTTCCAGGGGCAGATCGGCACCTTCCGGGGATGGGAGCCGGACCTGCCCTGCTACCGCTGCTTCGTCGGCGATGCCTTCGATGCCGACGATTGCGACAGCTGCTCGGAGCTGGGCGTGCTCGGTGCGATGGCCGGCATCATGGGAGGCTGGGCCGCGATGGAAGCCGTCCGTCAGATCGTCGGCTTCGGCCCCGATCAGGCCGGCAAGCTCCACATCTTCGATGGGATCACCCCAAAGATGCGCACCATCCGCATCGCGAAGGATCCCGCTTGCAAGACCTGCGGCGCTCGTTAGCCTACTGACCGCCGATGCCGATCAGCTCGATCGTGAACAACAAGGTCGCGCCGCCGGGTATGGGTCCCTTGCCCTTGGCGCCATAGGCAAGGTGGTAGGGGATGGCGAACTCGTAGGTGTCGCCGACCGTCATCAGCGGCACGCCTTCCTGCCAGCCCTTGATGAGCTTCGGCAGCGGGAAGGTCGCCGGCTCGCCGCGCGAGACGGAGCTGTCGAACTCGGTGCCGTCGATGAACGTGCCGGTATAGTGGATGGTGACGGTATCCGTCGGGCTCGGCCGCGCGTCGCCGAGCCCTTCCTTGACGCGGCGGTAGCGAAGCCCGCTCGGTGTTGTACGCCAGTCATCTTCGCTTTTCAGCTCAAGCAGGTAGAGGGCCTGCTGATTGTGCCATTCGGCATCCTTCTTCAAGGGTGCTTCGGGCACTTGAGCGATCGCGATGACGGAGACCAGCCCGGCCGCAGCCACGGCCGCCCACATGGATTTCAAACCCGTCATGAATGCCGTCTCCCTTATTCGCTGATCGAAGCCTGGCGCCAGGCGGCCATGCGCGCGTCGTCAAGCCCGATCGACCAGATATTATACTTGCCGTTGTTCCAGCCCTCTTCGCCCTCGTTCGGATGCGCGGGCGAGAGCCGTTCGCTGCTGAAATAGAGCGTCTTGCCGTCGGGCGACAATCGAGCCTCGGCGTCGCACCATCCTTCCGAGCACACGTTCGGCGTCAACCCCTCTTGGCGGCAGCATTCCTGGCCGGTGCCTTTTTTCCTGCACTCTTCTTCACGGGAGATTTCTTGGCCCGACCCTTCTTCTTCGCCGGCCCCTTGGCGGCGCGGTCGTCGATCAATTGGGCCGCTTCCTCTAGGGTCAGCGCGTCGGGCGCGAGGCTCTTCGGCAGGGTCGCGTTGGTCGTGCCGTCGGTGACGTAGGGGCCGTAGCGCCCTTCCATCAACCGAATCTCCGCCTCGGTTCGCGGGTGGGCGCCGAGCACCTTCAGGGGCTCGCGCGAACCGCGCGCCTGGCCCTTGCTGTTCGCTGCATCGGCCAATTTGGCGACCGCGGTGTTCATGCCGGTTTCGAACACCTCTCCGGTCGAGGCCAGCTTCGCATATTTGCCGTCATGGGCGAGATAGGGGCCGTAGCGGCCGATGCTGGCGGTGATCGGGTTGCCCGTTTCCGGGTGATTGCCGATCGTGCGGGGCAGCGACAGCAGCTTCACCGCCAGGTCGAGATCGAGCTCGCCGGCGTCCTTGGGGATCGATGAACGCTTCGCCTCCTTGCCGCTTCCCATCTCGATATAGGGCCCGAAGCGGCCGCTCTTGCGGGTGATGTCCTCGCCGGTCTCGGGATGCTGGCCGAGAATTGCCGGGCCATTGTCTTCCGCTCCGCCCTCGCCGCCCTGAGCGAAGCGGCGGGTGAACTTGCATTCCGGATAGTTGGAGCAGGCGACGAAGGCCCCGTAGCGCCCCCCGCGCAGCGCCAGGCGCCCCTCTCCGCAAGCGGGACAGAGGCGCGGATCGCTGCCGTCGCCTTTGTCCGGGAACAGGAAAGGCGTGAGGAACTCGTCGAGCGCCGCGGTGATCTCCGACGGCTTCTGCTCCATGATCTCGGCGGTCTTGGGCTTGAAGTCGCGCCAGAAGGCTTCGAGCACCTTCTGCCACTCCGCCCGGCCGCCGGAGATGTCGTCCAGCTCGTCCTCGAGATGGGCAGTGAAATCATAGGATACATAGCGTTCGAAGAAGCGCTCAAGGAAAGCGGTCAGCAGCCGCCCGCTCTCTGCCGGGAAGAAGCGGTTCTTCTCCACCGTGACATAGTCGCGATCCTTGAGCGTCTGGAGCGTCGCCGCATAGGTGGAGGGGCGGCCAATGCCCAATTCCTCCATCTTCTTGACCAGGCTCGCTTCGGAATAGCGGGGCGGCGGCTGGGTGAAATGCTGCTCGGCATGGACTGCTTTCTTGGCCGGCGCATCGCCTTCGCCCAGGCGCGGCAGGCGGCGGCTTTCCTCATCCTGATCGTCGTCCCGGCCTTCCTCGTACAGAGCGAGGAAGCCGGGGAAGAGCACGACCTGGCCCGTAGCGCGGAGCGCCGTCTGGCCGGTACCGTCTGTCATTTCGACGGTGGTGCGCTCGAGCCGCGCCGAAGCCATCTGACTAGCGAGAGCCCGCTTGAAGACCAGTGCGTAGAGCCGGGCATGGTCGCCCGATCCGGCGCGGTCGCGGCCGAAATCGGTGGGACGGATGGCCTCGTGCGCCTCCTGCGCATTCTTAGCCTTGGTGGTGTAGACGCGCGGTTTGTCCGGCACGTAGCCGGCGTCGTAGCGTGTCGCGATCGCCCGCCGCGCGCCGGAGATCGCTTCCGGCGCCATGTCGACGCCGTCGGTCCGCATGTAGGTGATGGCGCCGTCCTCGTAGAGCTGCTGGGCGATGCGCATCGTGTGGCTGGCGGAGAAACCGAGCTTGCGCGCCGCCTCCTGCTGCAAGGTGGAGGTGGTGAAGGGCGGCGGCGGATTGCGGGTGAGCGGCTTGGTCTCGACCGACTGGACGGTGAAGCGACCGGCCTCGACCGCCGTCTTCGCGGCCATGGCGGTGCCTTCGTCGCCGATGCTGAGCCGGTCGACCTTCTCGCCCTTGAATCGGACGAGACGCGCCAGGAACTCCGTCCCGTCCGCCTCCAAGGTCGCAGAGACGCTCCAATATTCCTGTGCCCGGAACAGCTCGATCTCGCGCTCGCGATCGACGATCAGGCGGAGCGACACCGATTGCACCCGGCCGGCCGACTTGGCGCCGGGAAGCTTGCGCCACAAAACCGGCGAGAGGGTAAAGCCGACGAGATAGTCGAGCGCCCGGCGGGCGCGGTAGGCATCGATCAGATCCTCGTCGAGCGCGCGCGGTTTCGTCATCGCCTCGGTGACGGCCGATTTGGTGATCGCGTTGAAGGTCACCCGCTCGACATGGGCGGGCAGCGCCTTGCGCTTCGCTAGCACCTCCTGGACATGCCAGCTGATCGCCTCGCCCTCGCGGTCGGGATCAGTCGCGAGGATCAGGCTGTCGGCCTTCCTGGCCTCGTCGGTGATCGACTTGAGCTGCTTCGCCTTGTCGCCATAGGTCTCCCATTCCATGGCGAAGCCCTGGTCGGGATCGACCGACCCGTCCTTGGGCGGCAGGTCGCGGACATGGCCGTACGAGGCGAGGACCCGATAGCCCCCGCCCAGATATTTTTCGATGGTTTTGGCCTTGGCCGGAGATTCGACGACGACGAGCTTCATAGGGCGATCAATTGTCCTTCATGCGTGTACGCGTAGGGTGGTGAGGCCGGCGAGCCGCCGTCAAGCGCAATCAGCCGACGAGGCTCACCCTGCCGCCGGCGTGACGCTCGAGCCGCCCGCCCAGTTCCAGTTCGAGCAGGATTGTCTGGACGATGGTCGGTGCGAGGCCGGACTGGCGGAGCACTTCATCGACAGGCGTCGGCGTTGGGCTGAGCAGGTCGATAATGGCGCGGCGCTCGCTCTCGCTGGCGTCGGAAGCCGCCGCCGGACCGTCATAATCGAGGCTCTTCTGGGCCAGGGGCCGGAGATGGAAAGGCCGGATCGTTTCCATCACATCCTCGGCATTCTGGACCAGGATCGCCCCCTCGCGAATGAGCTGGTTACAACCTTGCGCGGTAGCGGGCGCCAAGCTTCGCGTCGGCTTCAACCTCGCGCTCGACGACAACCCTCGGCGCGCTTCGGTGCCCGCCCGCCGCCCCGCGCCGCTAGGTCCGGAATCGCGTCCAGCGCTGCGGTCGCCGAGCCGAAGCGGGCGAGAAGCTGGAATAGGTGACCGGCCCGATATTGTCGGATCGAATCAGCCGGAGCCGCGCGATCTGGTCTTCCGACGCGGACGGCTCAAGCATCTGGCGCTTTGCCCCGTTCGCCCCCGACCCGGGGTTCCGTCCCAGCCATCAGCCGCTCCAGATTGCCGCGGTGCTTCCAGAGGACAAGGAGCGCAGCACCGAGATAAAGGAGCACCAGGTCGAATTTCCCGAAGGCGGCCGCGGCGAGAGGAGCCATGAGCGCCGCTGTCACTCCGGCGACGGAGGAGAAACGCGTCAGCGCCAGCATTCCGAGCCAGATCGCCGCGTAAAAGACCGACGATTCCCAATGCAGCGCCACCATCAGCCCGAAGAATGTGGCGACGCCCTTCCCGCCCCGGAAGTGGAGCCACACGGGATAGAGATGGCCGATCAGCGCGGCGAGCGCCGCCATTTGCTCATGGCCGGGAAAGAATTCCCGCACGAGCAGTACGGCCACCACGCCCTTGGCACCGTCGAGCAGCAAGGTAAGCGCGGCGAGGCCCTTGCGGCCGGTCCGCAGCACGTTGGTCGCGCCGATACTGCCGGAGCCGATCGACCGCAGATCTCCTGCTCCGGTCAGCCGCGTCAGCAGCACGCCGAAGGGGATCGAGCCCAGAATGTAGCCGAGCAGCAAAGACAGCAGCGGCTCCGCCAGCGTGGATACAGTCACCGGAACAATCCCCGAAAACACCAGACTATCAATAAATCACGGGTGCGCAATGATTTGGATCAGCGCGGTTTCTTCTGAACCGGTTGCGCCCCCGCGTTGCACCGCTAAAGCAGCACCGATGGCGAGAAAACGGCCGCTTCTGATCTTCGACTCGGGTGTCGGCGGCCTTTCGGTGCTGCGGCCGATCCGCGCGCTCCTGCCGACCGCGCCGATCGTCTATGCGGCCGACAATGCGGGCTATCCTTATGGCACGAAGAGCGAAGCGGAGGTCGCGGCGCGGGTGCCGGCCCTGCTCGGACGGCTCGCGGAGCGGTTCGATCCCGAACTGATCGTGATCGCCTGCAACACCGCCTCGACCATTGCCCTCGACGCGGTCCGCGCCGCGCTCGACCTGCCCATCGTCGGCACCGTGCCGGCGATCAAACCGGCGGCCGTCCTGTCGAAGAGCCGGGTCATCGGCGTGCTCGGCACCAACGCCACCGTCCGCCAGCCCTATGTCGATCGGCTCGCGGCGGAGTTCGCTTCGGATTGCACGGTCCTGCGGCATGGCTCCGCCGAGCTCGTCGGGCTGGCCGAAGCGAAGCTGCGCGGCGAACGCACCGATCCTCGCGCCTTTGCGAATATACTGGCTGGCCTCCTCTCCCAGCCGCAGGGCGACCGCATCGATACGATCGTCCTCGCCTGCACGCATTTCCCGCTGGTCGAGGAGGAGCTCGCCGCCACCGCGCCGCGCCCCATCGCTTTCGTGGACGGGAAGGAAGGCATTGCCCGCCGGACCGCCTGGCTGACCCGCGATCATGAATGGCCGGACGAGCCGGGCGAAGGCGTCGCGGTCTTCACTCGCCGCTCGCCGGAGATAGAGGCTTACCGACCGGGACTGGCATCGTACGGGCTGACGAAAGTGGAAGCGCTCTAACCTTCCTAGGTCCTTAATGCGAACCGTTCTCACTGGCCTTTTCCACCCTCGATCCGTTAAAGGACTCCCGAGCACCGGGAGCTTTTGAATTGGATTATCAGCGCATCTTCGCGCAGGCCATCGATCGGCTGCACGCCGAGGGCCGCTATCGCGTCTTCATCGACATCTTGCGCAATCGGGGATCGTTTCCGGACGCGCGCTGCTTTGCCGGCCATAATGGTCCGAAACCGATCACGGTCTGGTGCTCGAACGACTATCTCGCCATGGGCCAGAACCCGAAGGTGGCGGCGGCGATGGAGGAGGCGCTGCACGACGTCGGCGCGGGCTCCGGCGGCACCCGCAACATATCGGGCAACAGCCATTACCATGTCGAGCTGGAAGCCGAGCTCGCCGACCTCCACGGCAAGGAGGCGGGCCTCATCTTCACCTCGGGCTATATCTCGAACGAGGCGACGCTCTCGACCATCGCCAAGCTGCTCCCCGGCTGCATCATCTTCTCCGACCAGCTCAATCACGCCTCGATGATCGCCGGCATCCGCAGTTCCGGCTGCGAGAAGCGCGTCTTTCGCCACAACGATCTGGCGCACCTCGAAGAGCTGCTGAAGGAGACCCCGGCCGAGCTTCCCAAGCTGATCGCGTTCGAGAGCGTCTACTCGATGGATGGCGACGTGGCACCGATCGCGGATATCTGCGACCTCGCCGACCAGTACAACGCTATCACCTATCTCGACGAGGTCCATGCCGTCGGCATGTACGGGCCAAGGGGCGGCGGCATCTCCGAGCGCGACGACGTCGCCGATCGTCTCACCATCATCGAAGGCACCCTGGGCAAGGCGTTCGGCGTGATGGGCGGCTACATCGCCGCCGACAGGAACATCATCGACGTGGTCAGAAGCTATGCGCCCGGATTCATCTTCACCACCAGCCTATCGCCGGTGCTGGTCGCCGGAGCCTTGGCGAGCGTCAGGCACCTCAAGGCCTCCAGTGTCGAGCGCGAGGGGCAGCAGGCCGCCGCGGCGAAGCTGAAGGCGATCTTTGCCGAGGCGCATCTGCCGGTGATGAACTCGACGACCCATATCGTCCCGCTGATGGTCGGCGACCCGGTCAAGGCCAAAAGGATCAGCGACATCCTGCTCGCCGAATACGGTGTCTACGTCCAGCCGATCAACTACCCCACCGTCCCGCGCGGCACCGAACGCCTGAGGTTCACCCCGGGGCCGGCGCATACGGAAAAGATGATGCACGATCTAGCCAAGGCTTTGGTCGAGATCTGGGACCGCATGGAGATGAGGCTGGCGGCTTAGGCGAAACGCAATATCCGGTGGCAAATCCGCTGACGCTCCCCTAGAGGATGGGTTCCAACCCACCGTGGAGATTCAGGCGTGGCTTATCGCATCGCCATCGCTTCAGACCATGCAGCCATCGAGATGAAGGCGGCGCTCGTCGAGCATATGCGCGTCCTAGGCCATGAGGTCGTCGACCTCGGGCCCGAGACCGGGGAATCGGTCGATTATCCCGATTATGGCTACAAGCTCGCGGACGCCATCGCATCCGGTGATGTCGACAAGGGCGTCGCTCTGTGCGGCTCGGGCATCGGCATCTCGATCGCCATCAACCGCCATCCCGCCGCCCGCGCGGCGCTCGTGTCCGAGCCACTCTCCGCCCGCCTCGCCCGCGAGCATAACGACGCCAACGTCATCGCGATGGGCGCGCGCATCATCGGCACGGAAATGGCGAAGGACTGCCTCAACGCCTTCCTCGCCACCAATTTCGGCGGCGACCGCCACAATCGACGTGTAGAAAAACTCTCCAACCCCAGCTTCGCCAAGGAACCCGCATGAGCAGCCGCCCCGCCAACGACCTGCACGACGTCCAGCCGGCGGGCTTCTTCACCGACGCCTTGCGCCGCGCCGATAGCGCGGTCGCCGACGCGATCGCCGCCGAGCTCGACCGCCAGCAGAACCAGATCGAGCTGATCGCGTCGGAAAACATTGTTTCCAAGGCGGTGCTGGAGGCGCAGGGCTCGGTCCTCACCAACAAATATGCCGAAGGCTATCCCGGCCGCCGCTACTATCAAGGCTGCGCGCCGTCGGATTCGGTCGAAACGCTCGCCATCGAACGCGCCAAGCAGATGTTCAACTGCGGTTTCGCCAATGTGCAGCCCCATTCGGGCGCGCAGGCCAATGGCGCGGTCATGTTGGCTCTGACCAAGCCCGGCGACACCATCCTCGGCATGTCGCTCGACGCCGGCGGCCATCTCACCCACGGCGCCAAGCCGGCCATGTCGGGCAAATGGTTCAATGCCGTCCAGTACGGCGTCCGCCCCGACGACCATCTGATCGACTTCGACCAGGTCGAGAATGTTGCTCGCGAGCACAGGCCGAAGCTGATCATCGCCGGCGGCTCCGCCTACCCCCGTCACATCGACTTCGCCCGCTTCCGCGCCATCGCCGACGAGGTGGACGCGATCCTGATGGTCGATATGGCTCATTTCGCCGGCCTCGTGGCGGCGGGCGAGCACCCGACACCCTTCGGCCACGCCCATGTCGTCACCACCACCACCCACAAGACGCTGCGCGGCCCGCGCGGCGGCATGGTGCTGACCGACGACGAGGCCATCGCCAAGAAAATCAATTCGGCGGTCTTCCCCGGCCTTCAGGGCGGCCCGCTGATGCACATCATCGCCGCCAAGGCCGTCGCCTTCGGCGAAGCGCTCCGGCCGGAGTTCAAGACCTATGCGAAGGCGGTGATCGCGAACGCCCAGGCGCTCGCCGGCAAGCTGAAGGAGCGCGGCGCCGATCTCGTCGCCGGCGGCACCGACACCCACCTCGCCCTCGTCGACCTCCGCCCGCTCGGCATCACCGGCAAGGACGCCGACGAAGCGCTGGAGCGCTCGGCCATCACCTGCAACAAGAACGGCATTCCCTTCGATCCGCTGCCGCCAGTCAAGACCAGCGGCATCCGCGTCGGCTCCCCCGCCGGCACCACGCGCGGCTTCGGCGTCGCCGAGTTCCGCGACATCGGCGACATGATTGCCGACGTGCTCGAAGGCCTGCGTAAAAAGGGCGAGCAGGGCGATCCGGCGGTCGAAGCCGAGGTGAAGGGCCGCGTCCGCGAGCTTTGCGCCCGCTTTCCCATCTATCAAAGCTAGGACCGGCGCGTGGATGACCAGAACAAGCAGCTCGGCAAAAGCATGGCGAAGTGGGCCGCGCTGGGGGCGGTGGTCGCCATCCCGGTGCCGTTCGTCGGGCCGATCATCGGCGCGGCGGCGGGCGCGGGCTATGCCTATGTGAAGGGCAAGAAGAAGGTCTGAATGCGCTGCCCTTTCTGCGCCCATGAAGACAGCCAGGTGAAGGACAGCCGCCCGACCGAAGACGGCGCGTCCATCCGCCGACGACGGCAATGCGAGGATTGCGGCGCGCGGTTCACGACCTTCGAGCGGGTTCAACTGCGCGAGTTAACGGTGGTGAAGTCCGAGAATCGGCGCGAACCCTTCGACCGCATGAAGCTCGAACGCTCGGTCTCCACGGCGCTCAGGAAGCGTCCCGTCGCCCAGGAGCGTATCGACAAATTGCTGTCCTCGATCCAGCGCCAGCTCGAGACCAGCGGCGAGAGCGAGGTCGCGGCCAGCACCATCGGCGAAATGGTGATGAATGGCCTCAAAGCGCTCGACACCGTCGCCTACATCCGCTTCGCCAGCGTCTACAAGGACTTCCGCGAAGCCAAGGATTTCGAGGACTTCGCCGTCACTGTAGGCGAGGCCGCCAGGGAGTGAGCGCGCCCGCGATCGTGCTCGTGCGTCCCCAGCTCGGCGAGAATATCGGCAAGGCGGCGCGGGCGATGCTCAATTTCGGGCTTACCGACCTGAGGCTGGTCGCGCCGCGCGACGGCTGGCCCAATCCGTCCGCCGGACCGGCTGCGTCGGGCGCGGATGTCGTGCTCGAAAAGGCGCGGGTGTTCGACAGCGTCGCCGAGGCGGTGGCCGACTGCCCATTCGTCTACGCGACAACCGTGCGCAAACGCGGTCTCGTCCTTCCGGTGGTCGATCCCGAAGAGGCAGCGCGCGAGGTTCGGGCGAACGCTGGCCGTTCCGCCATCCTGTTCGGCGCCGAGCGTTCCGGACTCGAAACCGAGGAGGTAGCGGTCGCCCAGAAGATCGTCACCGTGCCGATCAATCCCGAATTCCGATCGCTGAACCTCGCACAGGCGGTGATCCTCATCGCCTAT
Source organism: Allosphingosinicella sp. (assembly GCF_036570505.1). Taxonomy (GTDB): domain Bacteria; phylum Pseudomonadota; class Alphaproteobacteria; order Sphingomonadales; family Sphingomonadaceae; genus Allosphingosinicella. The sequence goes on from NZ_DATCYB010000015.1 coordinate 54,451, forward strand.
GAATGGTCGAAGCACGCGGCCCTGATGGTGCCCACCGCGGGTGAACCGGCCGAGCCCCGCGCCAGCCAGGAGCAGCTGGAAGGCCTCATCGGTCAGCTGGACAAGTCGCTGGAGGCCGCCGGCTATTATCATCCGCCCGACCGCACGCCCGCGACGAAGAATACGATGCGCACCATCCTCACCAAGGCCGGCTGGTCGAACCGGGAAATCCAGGCCCTGCGCGGCATGATCCGCGCGCTGGCCCATCCCCGCCGACGATGACATTTTCACGATGATATGTTATGATGTCGAACCGTTGAAGGATTGAACGAAAATCCACAAAGGGGAGAGAAGCCCATGAGGAGATTCATAGCCCTGGCCGTAGCCTTGGCCTTGGCGCCTGCCACTGCCGCTCTTGCCGATAAGAAGTCGGACCAGTCGCCCGACATGGGCGATCCCAACCGGATCATATGCATAAAGGCCTCGAAACCAGGCACCCGGATCGTGACGTCCAGAAGCTGCCACACCGCCGTTGAATGGGCGCTCCTTCGCCGGGAGCAGCGTCAAACGGTGGAAAAACTTCAACAATTGAAGCCGCGCGCATATTGAGATGAAGCCTAATGGGGGCATTACAGTCTTGAAGACAGGAGTTGCGCCATGAGAAAGGTCGTAGCCACCATCATATCCCTGTCCTTGGTGCCCGCCACCGCCGCCATGGCCGAAAAGAAGAAAGACCAATCGGCGGACATGGGCGATCCCAACCGGGTTATCTGTGAGACCATCAAGAAGACCGGCAGCCGACTCGCCAAAGAGAGGGCATGTCATACCGCCGCCGAATGGGCCGAGATGCGCCGCCAGCAGCGCTTGACGACGGACCGGGTTCAGGCGTTCAAGCCGTGCCAGGTCGGCGCCGGTCCCTCGGGCGGCGAATGCTGATCCCCGCTGGGAGGCTCATGGCCTTCGTAACGATAGCCGAGGGCCCCGCGCGGCATAATTTGTGCTCGACCAAGTCGTCGATGGCTGACTTCTTGGAATTGTCATGTTATGCAGTTGTACTGGGATATTCGCATTAACTGGCAACATTGATGACAGGATGAGATTGATGAGAAAAATCATTGCCGTGGCTCTGGCCGTATCGCTGGCGCCGACTGCCGCCCTTGCCAACGACAAGCGCGATCAGTCCGCCGACATGGGCGATTCCAACCGGGTCATCTGCAAAAAGCTGGAGCTGACAGGCAGCCGCCTTGCCGTGAAGAAGGACTGCCGTACCGCCGCCGAGTGGGCGGACGTTCGCCGCCAGCAGCAGGATACGACGAGCCGCATTCAATCCGCCATTCCGCGTCCGGGCGAATAATAGCTCGTTCCTGGGAAACGGTTCGAGGCCTATAGCCTCGTGCCCGGCTTTTCACGCTCGTCATAGCGTTCGAACTCGTACGCGATCGAATTCTCGATCAGCGCGTCGTAGAGAAGCGCGATCCGGTCCGCCGGCCCACCTTCGCGGGCGGCGGCGGAGCTCACCTTGGCGATGACGTCGGCCTTGCGCCATTCGTCGCGCACCGCCTCGCGATCCGGCTTTATCCGCGCCGCGGCCTCCATGTAGCGGAAGCGCTCGGCGAGCAATGCCGCAATCTCCTCGTCCAGCCGATCGACACCGCGGCGGACCTCGGCCATCGTCGTGCAGTCGATGGGTTTCGTTCTTTCGTTCGTTCTTTCGTCGGTCATGCCCGCTCTTTAGCGACCGCCTCGCCCCTGTCGAGGTTGACTTCTGGACCCCGAGCCGCCAAGAGCGCGCCTTCGCAATTGGCTCCGCACCCCGGTGAAGCGGATGCCGCGTTGGATGCTCGGTCTGACGGTGCGGTTCCGGGATCTTGGAAGCAGCAAATTGGAGTAATCTCATGTCGAAGCGCAGCAGCGCCAAATACAAGCTCGACCGCCGCATGGGCGAGAACGTCTTCGGTCGCCCGAAGAGCCCGGTCAACAAGCGCGAATATGGTCCCGGCCAGCACGGACAGCGCCGCAAGGGCAAGATGTCCGACTTCGGCATCCAACTGCGCGCCAAGCAGAAGCTCAAGGGCTATTATGGCGACGTGACCGAGAAGCAGTTCAAGCGGACCTACACCGACGCCAGCCGCATGAAAGGCGACAGCTCGCAGAACCTGATCGGCCTGCTCGAGCGCCGCCTGGACATGGTCGTCTATCGCGCCAAGTTCGCGCCGACCATCTGGTCCGCGCGCCAGATGGTCAGCCACGGCCACATCCGCGTCAACGGCGTCAAGTGCAACATCGCCTCGCGCCGCGTCGATGTCGGCGACGAGATCACGCTCGGCTCCAAGGCGCAGGAAATGGCGCTGGTCATGGAAGCCCAGAGCCTCGCCGAGCGCGACATTCCCGACTATGTCGCCCCGGACGGCACCGCCAAGGTAACCTTCACCCGCGTCCCGACGCTCGACGAGGTGCCCTATCCGGTGAAGATGGAGCCGAACCTGGTCGTCGAGTTCTACTCGCGCTAAGCGGACACACCGTCACAAGAAAAGGAAGGGGGGCTTTCGCCCCCTTTTTTCATGGCGCGAGATTTGCCAAGAGGAAGCTTGCGATCCTGGTCAGCATGTCGCGGCGGGCGTTCGAGTCCACCAGGCTGTGTTCCAGCCCCTCATAGACGACCAACTCACTCTTCTTGCCCGCATCGCGCAGCGCATCGTCCATGCCCCGCGAGTGGCCGATATCGACATTGATGTCGCGGTCGCCGTGGAACAAGAGGACTGGCGCTGAAATGCTCTGTGCATTGCGCAGCGGCGATCCTGCCTCGATATGAGGCCCACTGCCGATATAATCGGCGACGATACTGGAATTGGTGTAGAATCTCGCATCCGTCTTGAGCAGACCCAGATCCGTAACCGGCGCGATCGCGACCACGGCCTTGAACAGGTCCGGCGCGACGACCGACGATTGCAGCGCCGCATAGCCGCCATAGGACCAGCCCAGGATCGCCAGCCGATCGGGATCGGCAATTCCCTGGCTCGCCAGCCACTTTCCGCCGGCCGTCACGTCGCCGACCGACGTGCGCCAGCTCTGAAAGCCATTTTTAGCCAGCCAATCCGCGCCATAGCCGGCCGATCCCCGGTAATTGGGCTGGAGAACGGCATAGCCGAGGCTGGCGAGATACTGCGACAACCAGTCGAAACCCCATTCGTCGCGGGCTGCCGGGCCCCCATGCGGCAGAACGATGGCCGGCAGGTTCTTCGCTTCCTTGCCGGGCGGCAACGTCAGATAAGCGGGAATGGAGACGCCATCCGCCGCCGGGTAGGTGATCGGCTTCACGCTGGCGAGCTGAACATTTTCGAGCTTGGGCCGGACCAGCATGATCTCATTGAGCGCGCGCTTCGCCTTGTCGTAGACATAGTAGCGGCCCGGATCGGAATCGCTGCTCGCGAAAACGAGCACCCGGTTGCCATCCGCGCTCGCGCCATCGAACCGGATTAGCGGCAGGTCCGGGATCGCCTTGGACAAGGACGCGGCGAGCTTCTTATACTCCTCGTCGAAATAGATGACCTGCCGCCGTTCCTCGGCGAAGGTGACGCCGATCACGCGCTGGCCATTCGCCGCTCGCACGACATTGTCCACGTCGACCTTGTCGTTGGCGTAGACGAGCTCCGTCGCCATCGAGCCATCGAGCTTGACGCGATAGAGCGCATCGCGGCCGTTCAATCTCTTGAGGGCATAGGCGGCATCAAGGTCGGCATCGACCGCGATAGGCACCATGCCCTCGCTGGTCAGCATGTTGTGGGTGGAGAACTCCTCCCAGTCATCGTTGCCCGAACGGCGGTAATGATAGCGTATGACGGGCGAAAGCTGGCCGGTAGCGCCCTGGCTGCGCGCCGCCGTCATCATCCGGACATTCCCGTGCGCGTCGGTAATATAGTCGGCCGCGTGTTCTATCGCCGGCTCGATGATCGTCTTCTTGAGGGTCCGGGTATCGATACGTTCGACCGCCAGCCCCTCCTTCTTGCGGATCAGCCGCGTGCCGATCCGGCCCGCTTCCGGAATATATTCCTGGCTCATGAGCACATCGCCGTCCTCGCCCGGTAGCCAATCCAGGATGGCGCCGTCGAACTGCCGAACATAAGCGTCATATTCCGAGCGCCTCTGGCCCAGCTCCTGGGGATCCGTGCCGTCGGTGTCGATCGCGAGCAGCCGGGACATTCCGATGAGTGTGCCGGCGAACTCGGTCAGCGCACGAATCCGGCAGATGACGCGATCGTTGGTGACGAAGCTGCACCAGGACAGCATCTGTGGATTGGCATCGGAGCTGAGGATCGGCTGAGGGGTTCCGCCCTCCAGGGGCGCGATATAGGCGACAGTCTGCCGCCCCGGCCCCGGCGCGACATAGACGATGCTTTGTCCGTCCGGCGAAATATCGACATCCTGGAGGCTCGCCCGCTGCCCGAACAATTCGGCCTTGTTATCGGCGGCCTGGGCGTGAACGCCCGACGCGGCAAGCGCGGCCGCGCTACAAGCAATCAAATACTTCAACATGTTACCCCCTCGTTTCCCGGACGGAATAGAAGCAGGGCCGCATTCGATGCGCAAGAGTGAAAAGCTGGTGGTGGCCTTGCGCCGGGCAAGGCCCCTTCCCTATAGCGACCGCCATCCGCCAAACCGCCGACAGGAGAATTGGCATGCGCTTCAGCCTGATATCCGCCGCCCTGGTCATCGCCTCGATCGGAGCCTGCGCTCCGATGGACGAACCCTCGACTCCGACGGCCGAACCTTCGAGCCCGACCGGCCCGGCCTCCGCCGATCCGGACATTTCGCTCGACACGCTGAAGACGGTGACCGAGCAACTCTCCTCCGACGCGTTTGAAGGACGCGCGCCGGGAACGCCCGGAGAGGAAAAGACCGTCGCCCTGCTCGCCGAACGCTTCGAGGCGGCGGGGCTGCAGCCCGGCAACAAAGGCAGCTGGTTTCAGGACGTGCCGCTGGTCGAAGTCTCGCTGGAGGGCGATCCCGACCTCACCTTCACCGGCGGCAAGCAGCCGCTCTCCTTCGACCATAAGGAAGACATGGTCGCGGTGAGCTACCGCTTCACGCCCGAGACGGAGGTCAAGAATTCCGACGTCGTCTTCGTCGGCTACGGCATCAACGCGCCCGAGCGCGGCTGGAACGACTATGCCGGTCTCGACGTCAAGGGGAAGACCGTCATCATCCTGGTCAACGATCCCGACTATCAGACGACGGGCCTCGAAGGTCCGTTCGAGGGTCGGGCGATGACCTATTATGGCCGCTGGACATACAAATATGAGGAAGCCGCCCGGCAAGGCGCCGCAGCCGCCTTCATCGTCCATGAGACCGAGCCCGCGGCTTATGGCTGGAACGTGGTTCGCAGCAGTTGGACCGGGCCGCAGCTCTACACCGATGCGGAAAACAACAATATGGACGAGACGTTGGTCAACGGCTGGCTGACCAACGAGGCGGCCCAGCAGCTCATGACCTCGGCGGGCAAGGACCTCGCCACCCTCACCGCCGCCGCCAAGCAGAAGGGCTTCAAGGCCGTTCCGCTCGGCGTGAAGGCCTCGATCTCCTTCGACAACAAGATCGAGCGCCAGGCGTCGCGCAACGTCATCGGCATCCTGCCCGGCAGCGAACGGCCGGACGAATATGTCATATATACCGCTCACTGGGATCATCTCGGCATCTGCGAGCCGGTGGATGGCGACAATATCTGCAACGGCGCGCTCGACAACGCTACCGGCACCGCCGGTCTGGTCGCCCTCGCCGAAGCCCATGCCAAGGCAGGCCCCGCCGACCGCTCGCTCGTCTTTCTCGCCGTCACCGCCGAGGAATCGGGCCTGCTCGGCTCGGCTTACTATGGCGCCAATCCGGTCTATCCGCTGAGCCAGACCGTCGGCGGCATCAACATGGACGGCCTCAACGTCGCCGGTAATACGCGCGACGTGGTCGTGATCGGCGGTGGCAAGTCGGAGCTTGAGAATTACCTCAAGCGCGCCCTCGACCAACGCGGCATCATCTTGAAACCGGAGCCGACGCCCGAGGCCGGCTATTACTACCGCTCCGACCATTTCAGCCTCGCCAAATATGGCGTGCCGATGCTCTATGCCGAGGGCGGCGACGATCTCGTCAACGGCGGCATCGCAGCCGGCCGCGCGGCCGCCGAGGACTACCGCGCCAACCGCTACCACGCCCCGGCCGACGAATATGACCCCAACTGGAATTGGTCCGGCGCCATTCGCGATCTGGAGCTCTACTATCAGATCGGCCGCGAGTTGGCGGAGACGGAGGAGTGGCCCAACTGGTACGAAGATGCCGAATTCCGCGCGATCCGCGACAAGTCGAGGGCGGGAGCGGAGTAACGGGTTTCCCCATCCGCAGGTGGATGGGGTGGAGCTTGCATCAATGACCTTCCGACAGCCGCCCGAATGGGCGCTCCATGACTGGGTCTGGATCGGCTTCCCCAGCCACGCCGACCTCTGGGAAGACGATCTGGAGCCTGCCCGCGCCGAGGTGATCACCTTCGCCCGCGCCATCCATGCCGACGGCAAGGGCGAGCGGGTGCGCCTGGTCGCCGCCGATCCGGACTCGGTGGATCGCGCCCGCGAACTAGCAGGGCCCGATATCGAGATCGTCCAGGAAATATTCGGCGACATCTGGCTGCGCGATACCGCCCCGCTCATCTTGAAGAGCGGCGGCGAGCGCGCGGCGGCGGATTTCGCCTTCAACGGCTGGGGCGGCAAATATGAGCTGGAGGGGGACGACACGATCGGCCTCCGCCTCGCCGAGACGATGGACCTAGAAGCCAACCACCACGATTGGATCCTGGAAGGCGGCGCGATCGATGTCGACGGTACCGGCCTCGCCATCACCACCGAGCAGTGCCTCCTGAACCCGAACCGCAACAAAGGCATGAGTCGGGACGAGATCGAGGCGCGGCTGACGCGCGATCTCGGCCTCGACCGCATCCTCTGGTTCGGCGACGGCCTCTTGAACGACCACACCGACGGCCATGTCGATAACCTCGCCCGCTTCGTCGGCGAGAACCGCCTCGCCATTCCCGTCCCCGCGGGCGACGATGATCCCAACGCCGAGGTCTATGAAGATGCGAGGGCCCGCGCCGAGGCGTTCGGACTCGAGGTGGTACCCATCCCCTCCCCTGGCCGTGTATTGCGTGATGGTGAAATCATCCCCGCTTCCTATATGAACTTCTACATCGGCAATGCGGCGGTCGTGGTCCCTCTCTACGGCGCGCCGAACGATGACGCCGCCGTGGAAGCGATCGGCGCCCTGTTCCCCGGCCGCGAGGCGGTGGGCTTCAGGGCCGACCACATCCTCACCGGCGGCGGCAGCTTCCACTGCATCAGCCAGCAGGTGCCGGTGTGATTGCGTCTAGCCGTCATCCCAGCGAAAGCTGGGATCCAGACGGAGGTCGGGACGGCACCGCCGCTTGGATGCCAGCCTTCGCTGGGATGACGGAGTAGAATATGTCGAACGTAACCGTCGCCGCCCTCCAGCTTCCCTTCACCGACTGCGTCGACGACAATATCGACGCGGTATCCGCACTCGTGCGCGAAGCCGCCGACAAGGGCGCGAAGATCATCCTCCCGCCCGAGCTGTTTGAGGGCCATTATTTCTGCCGCACCCAGGACGAGAGCCATTTCGCCCGCGCCCTTCCTGTGGATAAGCATCCGGCGGTGCTCGCCATGCAAAGGTTGGCGAAGGAGCTCGGCGTCTACATTCCGACCAGCTTCTTCGAGGCGGAGGGGCATCATCATTACAACAGCCTCGCCATGATCGACGATCAGGGCGCGGTGATGGGCGTCTATCGCAAGAGCCACATCCCCGACGGTCCGGGCTATTCGGAGAAATTCTATTTCCGCCCCGGCAATACCGGCTTCAAGATATGGAAGACCCGCTACGGCACGATCGGCGTCGGCATCTGCTGGGACCAATGGTATCCCGAAACCGCCCGCGCGATGATGCTGATGGGCGCGGAAATCCTGTTCTACCCCACCGCCATCGGCACCGAGCCGCACGATCCGGACCTCGACACCAGCCGCCTCTGGCGCCGCGCGATGGTCGGCCATGCCGTTTCCAACGTAGTCCCCGTCGTCGCCGCCAACCGCATCGGCACTGAGGGCGGCCAGCGCTTCTACGGCCACAGCTTCATCTGCGACGAACGCGGCGACATGCTCGCAGAATTCGGCGCGGACGAGACAGGCGTCCTCGTCATCACCGTCGACACCACCCAGGCAAAGAAGCACCGCGCCGCCTTCGGGTTCTTCCGCGACCGACGGCCGGAGCTTTACGGCCGGCTCACCCAGGACATTTGATCGACGGATTCGTTCGTCCCGAGGCTTAGGATTTGCTTTTAAGCTCCAAAGCCCGCGCGAAAACATCCTCGAACATCTCCGCCGTCAGCCTCCCCGTATTCTGGTTGTAGCGGGAACAGTGGTAGCTATCGATCAGGATGCGGCCGTCGGGGAGCGCATGCTCGGCGAGATGTCCGAACTTGAAGCGCGCCGGGATGCCGCCGCATGTCCGCACCGCGGCGCCATGGGCAACCTGGCCGAGAGCGACCAGCACCTTCGCGCTCCGTAGCGCCGCCAGCGACAGGCTGAGAAAGCTCCGGCATGTCTCGATCTCGCTGGGCAGCGGCTTGTTCTGCGGCGGCAGGCATTTCACCGAGTTGATGATCGCGCAGCCGGTGAGGCGGAGACTGTCGTCGACGCGCTCCTCATAGACGCCCTCGGCCAGACCGAACTTCTTCAGCGTGTCGTAGAGCAGCACGCCCGCATAGTCGCCGGTGAAGGGCCGACCAGTGCGGTTCGCCCCGTGCTTGCCCGGCGCCAAGCCGACGATGCCCAGCCAGGCCTGCGGGTCGCCGAAAGCCTGGACCGGCGCGTTCCACCAGTCGTGGTGCTCGGCCCTCAGCTCTTCGCGAAAAGCGACGAGGCGGGGGCAGAGTGGGCAATCATGCGGCGGCTCCGCTTGGGGAACCGGGGAACTGGCGGGAAGCATGGGGACCGTCTAGGGCCCGCTGCATGGCCCTGACAAGCTACGCCATCGCTCTGGGTTCAAACCGTCGTGGCCGTCATGGTGGCCCTGCCGATACTGTTCGCGCGGCCGCCCAGGCGCTGGACGCCGAACGCCTGTCCTCGATCCACGCAACCCCCGCCCTCGGCCCCGCCGGCCGCGGCTTCGCCAATGCGGCCGCGATCGTCGAGACGGACCTCGAGCCGCCCGACCTGCTGGCGAGGCTGAAGTCGATCGAGCGGACTTTCGGTCGCCGCGGAGGCCGCCGCTGGGGCCCGCGCGTGCTCGACCTCGACATATTGCTGTGGTCCGACGGGCCCTATGAGGGCGAGGGCCTCGTCATCCCCCATCCCGCCTTCCGCGACCGCCTGTTCGTCCTCGAACCGCTCGCCGAGATCGCCCCGGAGTGGCGCGACCCCGTTACCGGCGTCACCGTCCGCCAACTTCTCCACCGCCTCCGCCGCCGCAACCCGGTTGACCCCCGCCCCGCCGATACTTAGGGGGAAGCACCCACAAAGGGCCGTTAGCTCAGTCGGTAGAGCAACTGACTTTTAATCAGTAGGTCGCTGGTTCGAATCCAGCACGGCTCACCAACCTCCTTCATTCGCTGGAATTTCTCCCCATGTTCCGGCATGTCGTTTCGACCTCGCCACGAATGCCGGAGCCCCGCCCAAATGTTCAACGCCCGCACACGTTTCTGGACCGGCGTCGCCATCACCGGATCCCTGTGGCTGGCGATGCTGCTGTTCGGTGGGCTCGGCTGGGATCAGGACGAGGCGCTCCGGCTCATTCTCTATGCGGGCGACAATCGCGTCCTCGCCCGCAACGCGGATCTGCTCACCGATTTCGGCAGCTGGCGCATCCTCGTTCCGATCACGATTGTCGCCGCCGTCTATCTCGCCTTCACCCGCCGCATCCGGGCCGCGCTCCTCCTGTTCACCGTTTTCGGCGGCCGTCTGCTGGTCGAGTTGATGAAGGTCATTGTCGACCGCGACCGTCCCGGCGTCGACCAGCATCTGGAGGCGGTCCACTCGGTGAGCTTCCCCAGCGGCCACGCCGCCAACGCGATGATCACGTATGTCGCTATCGCGCTCCTGGTCCCGGTTCGCCAGCGCAACCGCGCCATCGCCGTCGGTCTCGGTTTCGCTGCCGCGCTCCAGGTCGGCTGGAGCCGCGTCGCCCTGGGCGTCCATTGGCCGAGCGACGTGATCGGCGGCTGGGCCTTCGGCCTCCTGTGGGTGATGGTCTGCATGCGACTCGCAAGCGCCCGCCCGGACGCCGAAGCGAGCACCGGGGCGCGCTGATCAGCGGAACAGCCGGGCCGCTCCTTCATTGTCATCGCAAAGGAGACGGACCATGGTCGACAAGCGCCGCCCCGACGACAGCGAACTCATCGACGAGATGGAAAGGGCCCCCGGCCAGGGCGGTGTCAGCGGCGGCAATCTGCAGCGCGACATAGCCAGCCAGGCCGAGGAAGAGCACGATGTCGGCGGCAAGCCTGGCGTCACCCGCGTGCGCAAGGAGGACAAGGCCGACAAGGGCGACGTGCCGACGCTGCCCAATCGCAGCTAAGCTCGGCGGAAGACCACCGACAGGTTGTTGGCGGGCATCTCGAGGACGCTCTCCAGCACGAGGTTGTTCTTCGCCGCCTCCGCCACGACGTCCTCCAGGTCGCGCACGCCCCAATCGGGGTCACGGCTCCTGAGCGAGAGGTCGAACGCCTCGTTGCTGGGCGCGGTCTCCACGCCCTGCCGTCGGTAGGCGCCATAGAGATAGAGTGGAGCACCCGGCACTAGCAGCCGCCCCGCGCCCGCGATCAACCCCTCGGTCGCCGCCCAGGGGCTGATATGGACCATGTTGATGCACAGGATCGCGTCGGCCCGCTCGACCGGCCACTCGCGAGCGCTCGCGTCCAGGCGCACTGGCGACAGGAGATTAGGCGCTCCAGCGTCCTGTTGCCAGGCTTCGATCGACGCAAGGGCCGCCGGATCGGGATCGCTGGGCTGAAACGTCAGGCCTGGAAAGGCGTGCGCGAAATGCAGCACATGTTCACCGGTTCCGCTGGCGATCTCCAGTACGAGGCCTTCGTCGGGGAGTAGCCCCCGCAACACGTCCGTGATCGGTCCGGCGTTGCGGGCCACATGCGGCGCGCTGCGGCGGTCGTCGCTCACTCCGCCGCCTGCGCCTGCTCCGGCTCCTTGTATACGAGCACCGGCTTCCTCGCCGCCAGCGTCTCGTCGAGGCGTCGGCGGGGGGCGTGGACCGGCGCGGCCTTCAGCGATGGGTCGCCGGCCTTCGCCCGCTCCGCTACGCTCCGCATCGCGCCGATGAACTGATCGAGCGCTGCCTTGCTTTCGGTCTCGGTCGGCTCGACCAGCATCGCGCCGTGAACGACCAGCGGGAAATACATGGTCATCGGGTGGAAACCCTCGTCGATCAGGCCCTTGGCGAGATCCAGCGTCGAGAGGCCGCCTTCGAAGCCCTTGTCGCTGAACAGCGCCTCATGCATGCACGGCCCGCTCTTGCCGTAGGGCGCGTCCAGCACATCTTCAAGCTGCCGCAGCATGTAATTAGCGTTGAGCACGGCATCTTCGGCGACTTGGCGAAGGCCGTCAGCACCGTGGCTCAAGATGTAGCTCAGTGCCCGGGTGAACATGCCCATCTGGCCGTGGAAGGCGGTCATGCGGCCGAAGCTCCGGGCGTGATGATCCTCCGCCGTTTCCTCCTCGATGAGGGCGTAGTGATCGTTCTGCTTCTCGACGAAGGGAAGCGGCGCGAAGGGCGTCAGTGCTTCGGAGAAGACGACGGGACCCGAACCGGGCCCGCCTCCGCCGTGCGGCGTGGAGAAGGTCTTGTGCAGGTTGATGTGCATCGCGTCAATGCCGAGGTCGCCCGGACGGACGCGGCCGACGATCGCATTGAAGTTCGCGCCGTCGCAATAGACGAGAGCGCCAGAGTCATGCACAGCCCTCGAGATTTCGGTCATGTCCGGTTCGAACAGCCCGCAGGTATTGGGATTGGTGATCATCACTGCGGCCACGTCCGGCCCCAGCCGCGCCTTCAGCGCCGCCAGATCGACGCGGCCGCGCTCTGTGGCGGGGATGTTCTCGACACGGTAGCCGGCGAAGGCCGCCGTCGCCGGATTGGTGCCGTGGGCGCTTTCCGGCACCAGCACGACCTCGCGCTTGCCGCCGCGCGCTTCCAGCGCCGAGCGAATAGCGAGCAGGCCGCACAACTCGCCGTGGGCGCCCGCCTTGGGGCTCATCGCCACCGAATGCATGCCGGTGAGCTTGATCAGCCATTCGCCCAGGTCGTGGATCAACCGATAGGCGCCCTGCACGGTATCGGCGGGCTGGAGCGGGTGGATATCCGCGAAGCCCGGCAGGCGAGCGATGCGCTCATTGAGCCGCGGATTGTGCTTCATCGTGCACGAGCCGAGCGGGAAGAGGCCCAGGTCGATAGCGTAATTCTGGCGGCTGAGGCGCGTATAGTGGCGCACCGTCTGCGGCTCGGACAGGCCCGGCAATCCGACGTCGCGACGGCGCTCCAATCCGCCGAGACGGCTCTTCACCTTAGGCGCTCCGGCGAAGTCGACGCCGGTGCCGCCGCGTGCGTCCATTTCGAAAATCAACGGCTCCTCGAGCATGAGCGCGCGATTGCCAGTCCAGGTGTCCACGCTCGCCTCCGCGCTTTCAGGGCGGGTGGCGCGTCCTTCGCGGTTCATGCTCATGCCAGGCACTCCTGAAGCGCGTCGGCCAGCGCTTCGACATCATCATGGGTCGTGGTTTCGGTGACGGCGACGACAAGGCCGTTTTGAAGCGCATCCGCCCCCGGATAGAGCCGACCGAGGGAGACACCCCCGAGAATTCCCTTATCGGCCATAGCTCGGACCACGGGCCGCGCTTCCTTCGACAGCTTTAGCGTGAACTCGTTGAAGAAAGTCTCGTTGACGAGTTCCACGCCCGGCACATTCGCTAGGCGTTCAGCCGCCTCCACTGCCTTGGCGTGATTGAGAGTCGCGAGCCGCCGCAGCCCTTTCTCGCCGAGCAGGGTCATGTGGACGGAGAAGGCCAGCGCGCAGAGGCCGCTGTTGGTGCAGATGTTGGACGTCGCCTTCTCGCGGCGGATATGCTGCTCGCGGGTCGAAAGGGTCAGCACGAAGCCGCGCTTCCCCTCGCCGTCCACCGTTTCGCCGCACAGGCGCCCCGGCATCTGGCGGACGAATTTCTCCTTGCAGGCGAACAGGCCAACATAGGGGCCGCCGAAGTTGAGGCCGACGCCGATCGACTGGCCTTCGCCGACGACGATGTCCGCGCCCATTTCGCCCGGGCTGCGGATCGCGCCCAGCGCCACCGGTTCGGTGACGACGGCGATCAGCAGCGCGCCCTTCTCATGCGCCTTTTCCGCGATCGGCGTGAGATCGGTGATGCGGCCGAGGATGTCGGGATACTGGACGACGACGCAGCTCGTCTCCTCGTCGATCGCCGCGAGCAGTCGTTCGACGTCCGTTTCGGGCGAAAGCTCCGGCAGCGTCTCGTCGAGCACGTCCCCGGTGAACTTGGCCATCGTATTGGCGACGGAGACATAATGGGGATGGAGGCCGCCCGAGAGCACGGCCTTGCCCCGGCGGGTGATGCGGCGGGCCATGACGATCGCCTCCCAGCATGCGGTCGAGCCGTCATACATGGAGGCGTTGGCGACGTCGCAGCCGTAGAGCCGCGCCACTTGCGTCTGAAACTCGAACAGCGCCTGGAGCGTGCCTTGCGCGATCTCGGGCTGGTACGGCGTGTAGCTGGTCAGGAACTCGCCGCGCTGGATGAGATGGTCGACGCTCGCCGGAATGTGGTGGCGATACGCCCCCGCGCCGAGGAAGAAGGGCACCTCGCCCGCGACCATGTTCTTGCGGGCCAGCGCCGTCAGCTGCCGCTCGACCGAAAGCTCGCTGGCATGATCGGCCAGCCCTTCGATCTTCGCGGAAAGCCGCGCCGCTTGCGGAACGTCGACGAACAGGTCGTCGATCGACGACGCGCCGACCGCGCGGAGCATCTCCTGGCGGTCGCTGTCGGCTAAGGGAAGATAACGCATCAGTTGGGCTTTCTCATCGTAAAGCGAAGACGAACATAATCGGCGAACCAGCTTCCGTCCGGCCGCTGGAGCTTGAGCGCTAGGCGCCGCTCGACCGCTTCCGCGACATCCGCCTGCTCCTCGTCCGGCACGCGGGCGGCATCCATCCAGCCGGCGCGAAAGGTGCGGACCCAGGCGGCGACGCCGCTCGGCAGGTCCGTCTCGCGCGGGATGATCTCGGCCTTGATGTCGGCGAAGCCGGCGCGGCTGTAAACGCGGTTGAACTCCTCGACGCTCGGATACCATTGCGGGTCGGCGGCCGGCACCGGATAACCACGCGCCGTCAGTTCCTCGCGGACGCCTGCGCGGAGGACGGCGATATTGCCCTCCCCGCCCATCTCGCCGACGAAGCGCCCGCCCGGCACCAAGGCGCGGAAGACGCCGCTCGCGACCGCCTCCGGGTCCAGCATCCAGTGGAGCGCCGCGTTTGAGAAGACGGCGTCGAATTGGGTGTTGAAGTCGAGCGCCTGGGCGTCCGCCACATGGGCATTGAGGCCCCGCGCCTGCGCCGCCGCGACCATCGCCTCTGACGCATCGACACTGATCACCTTCGCGCCAGCCGCGACGATCTTCTCGGTCAGTACGCCGTCGCCGCAGCCAAGGTCGAGGATCGCCTCGCCCGGCTTCGGATCGAGCAACGCCAGCGCCGCTGCGCCCAACGCCGGCACGAAGGCGGCATTGCTGGCATAGTCGCTTGGAGACCAGCGCGAGGCGACGTTGACGGTCACAGGCTGTCGCAGAAGCTCTTATAGTCTTCGGCGCTCATCAGGTCGGATAGCTCGTGATTGTCCGATAGGGTCAGCTTGAAGAACCAGCCCTCGCCTTCCGGATCGCTGTTGATCAGCGAAGGATCGGCCTCCAGCGCCGCATTGCCCTCGGTCACCTCGCCCGAGACCGGCGCATAGATGTCGCTCGCCGCCTTAACGCTCTCGACCACGGCCGCGTCGCCGCCCTTCTTCACCTGGGTGCCGGCGGCGGGAACCTCGACGAAGACGATGTCGCCCAATTGCCCCTGCGCGAAATCGGTGATGCCGACGGTGGCGTTATCGCCCTCGACGCGGATCCACTCATGCTCCTTGGTGTAATAGGTCGTCATTTGGCGGCTCCCTTGCGGTGGTAGCGGTGGGGGACGAAGGGCATCGCCACGACCTTCGCCTCGAATATCTTACCGCGCGATGCGAGCCGGATGTCGGTGCCCGGCTCGGCGCTGGCGGTCGGCACATAGGCCATGGCGATGGGCGCCTCGAGGCAGGGCGAGAAACCCCCGCTGGTCACCTTGCCGACTTCGTCGCCGTCGACGTCCACCACCATCGCGCCCTCGCGCACCGGTTGTCGTCCCAGCACCGCCAGGCCAACGCGGCGGCGGATCGGGCCGTGCTTCAGCTCCCGCTGGATGCGCTCGTCACCCGGAAAGCCCCCTTCTTCGCGGCGGCGTTTGGAGATCGCGAAGCCCAGATCGGCCTCGATGGGCGTCGTTTCTTCATCCAGGTCATGGCCATAGAGCGGCAACCCCGCTTCCAGTCGCATGGAATCGCGCGCGCCAAGGCCGATCGGTTTCACTTCCGCCTGGGCCGCGATAGACTCGGCGACCGTCTCGGCATCCCTGGCGAGGATCGATATTTCGAAGCCGTCCTCGCCCGTATAGCCCGAGCGGCTGATCCAGGCCCTGGCCCCGTCGATCTGAAATGCGGCGCCGGTCATGAAGCTCAGCGCTTCCACGCCCGGCGCGAGCCGCGAGAGCACGTCCACCGCCTTCGGTCCCTGCAGCGCGAGCAGCGCATGATCCTCCAGGTGGTCGAGCTTGATGCCCACCGGCAGCTTGTGGCGAAGATGGGCTATGTCGCCATGCTTGGTGGCGCCGTTGACGACCAGGTAGAAATGGTCGCCCCGGCGGGTCACCATCAGGTCGTCGATGATCCCGCCCTCGTCGTTCAGCAGCAGCGAATAGCGCAGCCGCCCGCCCTTCAGCAGCGACAGGTCGGCCGGGAGCACCGTCTCCAGCGCCGCGTCGAGGTCCGTCCCATGGAGCTCCATCTGGCCCATATGGCTGACGTCGAAAAGGCCAGCCGACGCCCTTGTCCAGAGATGCTCGGCGAGGATCCCCTCATACTGGATCGGCATCGCATAGTCCGCGAACGACACCATGCGGGCGCCCTTCGCGCGATGCCAGCTGTCGAGCGGGAGTTTCTTGTCCAGGGGGTCGCTCATTCCAGTCTCCAGAGTGTGCATGGAAGGCCGCGAACCGTCGCGACTTGTCCCAGGCTGCACCCCCTCTGTCACTGGACCTGAGAGCTTTCGCGCGCCGTTTGCGGCGGCTTACCCCTTCGGTGGGATGCATCGCATCCGCTTTCCAGAGTGCCTCAAGACCGCGCGGTCCTTTTGCCTGAGAGATTCCGGGGCGGTTGCTCCTTCGGCGGTGGCGGTCTCCCGTCACCCTCTCCCGCGCGCTCATCCGACGGTTTCCCGCCGGCGACCGGCACGCTCTGGAGCGTCGCCGGTCCCGAGTCAATTCGCTTATCGCGTTGCGTTGTAGCGAAGCTGCTCCTCGGTCAGCTGGAAGCCCACCAGCAGCTCGAAGCTCGCCCGCTGGACGGCGGCGCGGACCTTGGGATTGGCCATCGGATCGAGCGCGGCGTCGACGTCACCAGGCTCGCGCTCGCGGGTGAGTTCGCGCTGTATGTCCTGCGGCAGGGTGGCCGCCGCGCGGAGCACTTGGCCGGTGGCGGCACCGGTCGAGCTCGCCCGGTACTGGCCCTCCGCGAAATCGAGCGAGACCCGGCTCACGCTCTTGGACACAACGTTGTCGCTGCCCTGGATAACGACCGCGAAATAGGGAAGCACGACGTTGCGCGCGCCGCTGGGATCGCGGCGCTGGGCATTGACGTCGAAGGTGACGTTGGTGACGATATACTCGCCGGTCTCGTTGCAGGTGCTTTGAACGTTGGTGATCGAGGCGACCACGTCGATCGCGCTCGCGTCGCGGCTCGATTCGGGGTTGAAGAGGGTGATATCGCCGGTCGGGGCCGGGATCGCCACCGTCGGGCAGGCCGAGCGGGTCGCGATGATACCGCCGACGGTGAGGTCGCCTTCCTTGGCGCACCCCAAAAGGGCAAGCGAGAACAGGGCGGGCAGAGCCACTTTGGGGTTGAACACGGACATCGATCCTCAACATTAGGGGTGGAGCCGATCGGCCTAACCGGCCGGCGGGATCATAGGAAGCGGCTTTAAAGCCTGCAAGCAATCCGATAGAGACGCGCCATGGCGACATCGAAGAGGTCCCTCACCCTGCTGATCGCGGCGCCGCGCGGCTTCTGTGCGGGCGTCGATCGCGCCATCACCATCGTCGAGCTCGCCCTCGAACGCTACGGCGCGCCCGTCTATGTCCGCCACGAGATCGTCCACAACAAGTTCGTCGTCGACAGCCTGAAGGCCAAGGGCGCGATCTTCGTCGCCGAACTCGACCAGGTTCCGGACGGCGTGCCGGTGGTCTTCTCGGCCCATGGCGTGCCGAAGGCGGTTCCGGCCAAGGCCGAAGAGCGCGGCCTCAATTATCTCGACGCCACCTGCCCGCTCGTCTCCAAGGTTCATCGCCAGGCCGAACGGCTGGTTGAGAATGGACGGCACATCCTCTTCATCGGCCATGCCGGCCATCCCGAGGTAATCGGTACTTTCGGCCAGGTTCCGGAAGGACTGATGACTCTGATCGAGACGGCGTCGGATGCCGAGGCCATCGAGCCGGCCGATCCCGACTGTCTCGCCTTCCTGACGCAGACCACCTTGTCGGTGGACGACACGGCGGAGATCATCGCCATCCTCCAGCGCCGCTTTCCCGCCATCAAGGGTCCGCGCGGCGAGGACATCTGCTATGCCACCTCAAACCGCCAGCAGGCGGTGAAGGACATCGCCAGGCGCTGCGAAGCGGTGCTGGTGATCGGCGCCCCGAACAGCTCCAACTCTGTGCGCCTCGTCGAAGTCGCCGAGCGTGAAGGCGCGAAGGCGCGGCTGGTCGGGCGCGGCCACGACATCGATCTGGCCTGGCTGGAAGGCGTCACGACACTCGGAATCACGGCGGGCGCGTCGGCACCCGAAGTCCTCGTTCGCGAGGTCGTCGATACGCTGGCCGAGCATTTCGACGTCCGTGAGGAGGCGGTCGAGGGTGTCCAGGAGCGGATGGTTTTCAAGCTTCCCCGAGCGCTCGAAGCGGCGGCCTGACCCTGTCCACCATTCCGGAATTGCCGCGCGTCGAAATTTTCACCGATGGCGCTTGCAAGGGCAATCCCGGCCCGGGGGGTTGGGGCGCCGTCATCCGATCGGGCGCCCATGAGAAGGAGCTGTCGGGCGGGGAGCCACTGACGACCAACAATCGCATGGAGCTCCTTGCTGCGATCCGGAGCCTGGAAGCGCTGAAGCGGCCCTGCCACGTCATCCTCACCACCGACAGCGTCTATGTCCGCGACGGCATCACCAAGTGGATACATGGCTGGCGCCGGAATGGATGGCGGACGGCCGCCAGGAAGCCGGTCAAGAATGCCGAGCTGTGGCAGGGGCTGCTCGACGCCGCCCAGCGGCATCGCATCGACTGGCATTGGGTCAAGGGCCATGCCGGCCATCCCGAGAATGAACGCGCCGACCGACTAGCCTGCGATGCCGCGCTTCAGTTCCTGAAGCGACCGGCGAGGTAAGGTGAGGGATCGATCTCCGCGACCAGCGGATTGGGCGTTTGTTCAAGGAGTAGCCAGGCCGCGAGCTTGGCCGCCGCCGGCGCGGTCTGGATGCCGAACCCGCCTTGGCCGGCGCACCAGAAGAATCCCGGCGCGACAGGATCGAACCCATAGACCGGAAGCCGATCGGGCGCGAAGCTGCGGAGACCCGCCCAGCTATGCTCGACTCGCTCGACCTTCCAGTCGACGACCTGCTGGAAACGATCGATCGCGAGGGCGATGTCGATTTCCTCGGGAGCGCAGTCGCTGGCCGGGCAGGCCGTCTCGTCATGGGGGCTCAGCCAAAGGCGACCGCCGGCCTCGGGCTTGAAGTAGAAGCGGTTGAGTGCATCGATGACCAGCGGCAGGTCGCCCGGTGCCGCCGGATCGGTGCGAAGCTGGACGATGGTCCGCCGATAGGGTTGAATGCCGAGCGGTGATGCTCCCGCCCGAATGGCGACGTCATCGGCCCAGGCGCCCGCGGCATTGACGACAACTCCCGCCACAACGACTCCCACCCGCGTTTCGAGCTGCCAATGCCGATCCGCCCATTTCGCCCGCTCGACTCTCGCGTTGGCAATGATCCGGACGCCCTTAGCGCGCGCCGCCTTCAGGTAGGCAGCATGGAGGCCGCCCACGTCGATATCGGAGCAGCTTGGTTCGAGGGCGCCTTGCTCCCATCCTGGCTTCAGCCCCGGAACCAAGACCTCAAGCTTCGACCGGTCGAGGCGCTTCATGGGAACGGCGCTGCCGGCAAACTCCGCGCAAAGGGCATCGAGGGCCGTCACTCCATCGCGGTCGGCCAGGTGCAGTGCCCCGCGCGGCGACAGGAACGGCCGTTCGGCGAAGTCGGGCGGTGGATCGGCGAGATATAGCCCCGAAGCGCTGGTGAGGGGCTGCACCTTCGGGCCGCCATAAGTTTCGGACCAGAAGGCGGCGGAGCGGCCGGTGGAGTGATAGCCGGGCCGCGACTCGGCCTCGATTAGCAGCACGGAAGCGTGCCCCGCAACCTCGGCGGCAAGGCTCGCGCCGGCGATGCCAGCGCCGATAATGGCGATATCGGCCTTCACGACCCGGCATGCTGATCGAGAAACTGGTCGATCCGGGCCAGGGCGACGAGCCGGACCGCATCGCCCTCGCGCAGCAACTCGTGGGCGGCGCTGCGGAACATGAGAAGCTCCGCTTTCTGCAACAGCCGCGCGGCACGGCGAATCGCCGTCGGGCTGACGAGCCGGTCCCGCGCCGTGCCGAGAATGAGGATTGGCCGATCCACGGTGCGAAGCATCCGCGGCGTCAGCCGGGTCATCGACCGATAGGCGGCATCGAGCCACCCCCAGGTGGGCGGGCCGAGATCGTATCCGGGCTCCCGCGTCTTCCACCAAAGCTCATCGGAATAGCGGTCATGACACGTGGTGAGATAGGCCTGCCGACTCGATCCCGCCGGCGCCGGCCGCTCATTCTCGCCCCAGGCACGCCTCTCGGACCAGCCCAATCGGCTGAACGTGCCGGCGATCCGCTGGCCGAGCCAGGTCGGAATCGGCGTGACGTTGAAGGCGATCATCGGCGCCACCAGCACCGCCCCCGCCAGAGCGGGCCGATGCTCGGCGATGGTGCGCAGCAACAGGTGCCCGCCCATCGAATGACCGACCGCCACATGGGGCAGAGGAGTGGCTTCAATCCATTGCTCCAGCAGAGCCGCGCAGTCGGCGACTAGCGGATCGAAGCTTTCGACATGGCCGCCGACGATCGTGCCGCGCGACTCTCCCTGGCCCCGCCAGTCAAAGGAATCGACGTTCCAACCCCGGCCGTGCCAATGGCCCATCGCTTCCAGATACTTCTCGATGAAGTCGCCGCGGCCGCCGGCGAAAAACAGGCTCCCCCTTGGGGTGAAGCCGTGCGGCTGGGGCCACCGCATGCGCCGCAGCGACCAGCCGTCGGGCGCCTGCCAGACCGAGAATTCGGCTCCGGCGGGATGGGCGCGCCGGTCGATCGCCATCAGGTTCATGCGCGTTGGTTACGGTTTAGCAAGCAACCCCGTCTAGACCTGTTGGTCATGCCGGGGGTCATCGCCAATATTCTGGTCGCCATTCTCGCCGCGATGCTGCTCGTGGCGGCGACGGGCGATTTCAGAAGCCGCACCATTCCCAACTGGCTGAACGCGTCGATCGCGCTCTCCGCCATTCCGTTCTGGTGGATGACGGGCCTCGCGCTCTGGCCCGAAGTCGCGGTTCAGGTCGCGGTCGCCGCCGCAGTCCTTCTGCTGTTCGCCCTCGCTTTTCATTTCGGCGCGATGGGCGGCGGCGATGTCAAGATGGTCGCGGCCCTGGCGCTATGGCTGCCGCCTGGGGCGGTGCTGAAGCTGCTCGTCATCATGTCGCTGGCCGGCGGAGCGCTGACCTTGGCGATGCTGGTTCGCCACAAGATGACGAAGTCCCAGGGGCAGTTGGAAATTCCTTACGGCGCGGCGATCGCCTTTGGCGGTTTGTGGTTGATTAGCGAACGATATCTTAACCAGTTTGGATGATGACTAGGGCGGGTTTCACTGAGCCCTGCAGGAGGCGACAGGCGTCATGGATGTGAGAAAAATCGTGCTGCTGGTGGGCGCGCTGTTAGTAGCCGCGGTGACCGCCGTCATGGCCAAGAACATGTTCAGCGGCGCCGGCGCTCCGACAGCGTCCGCCACGCCGGTCGTTCCGGTCGGGCCCGAGATCCTGGTGGCGACACGTGCGCTGCCGGTCGGGACGATCATCGACGCTGAGGCCTTGCGCTACCAGCCGTGGCCGGAAGGGCTCGTCCAGAACGCCTATTACGCCAAGGGCCAGGAAGGCAGCGTCAATCCCGCCGACCTCCTCGGCACCGTCGTCCGCAACGAGATCACCGCCGGCCAGCCCGTCACCCAGGGCTCGCTGATCAAGCCGGGCGAGCGCGGCTTCCTCGCGGCGGCGCTGGGGCCGGGCATGCGGGCCGTCACGGTTTCCGTCTCGACGACCAGCGGCGTCGCCGGCTTTGTCTTCCCGGGCGATCGGGTCGATCTCGTCCTCACCCAGGAAGTCACCGGCGACGGCGATTCCCTCAAGGTGTCCGAGACCGTGCTGCGCAATGTGCGTGTGCTGGCGGCCGATCAGCGCATGAATCGGGTCGACGAAGAAGGAAAACCGGTGGTTCAGTCGGCCTCAACCGTCACGCTCGAAGTGACGCCGAAGATCGCCGAGAAGATCGCCGTCGCCCAGACGATCGGGCAATTGTCGCTGTCGCTGCGGTCGCTAGCCGACAACACGGCCGAGCTCGAGCGTGCCATCGCCTCCGGCGACATCGACGTTCCCGACGATGCTGACCCCGACGCAGAGCGCCAGATGATGATGGAGATCGCCTCGCGCCCGATGGACAAGAACACGACATTTACCGTTGGCGCGGACGTTTCCCGCTTCGAGCGGAGCAGCGTCCCTGCCCAGCAGTCCAACGCTCCGGCAGGCTCGGCGCCGTCCGATCCCGCCGCGGCCATTCCGACCGGGCCTGTCGTCCGCGTCGCCCGCGGCAATGCCGTGACCGTCATTCCGGTTGGAGCCAAGTAAATGAGCAAGAGCAACTGCATCAAGCGCGCTGCGCTCGGCACGTGTCTGGCCGCGATGATCGCCGCCGGCATGGCCTCGGCCGTCGCCAGTCCGGCGATCGCCCAGTCCCGCGCCGTGCAGGCCGCCAATGACGTGACGCTCTCGGTCGGCACCGGGCAGTTGGTCAGCCTCGACGGCACCATGTCCGACGTGTTCGTCGCCAACGACGCGATCGCCGACGTGCAGGTCCGCTCCGCCGATCAGATCTATATCTTCGGCAAGGGGCCCGGGCAGACTACCGTCTTCGCTACCAACCGCGCCGGCAAGGTCATTTATTCTGCCGACGTTCGGGTCGGGAACAACATGGCGTCGGTCGACGAGATGCTGGCTCTCACGATGCCGAACGCGAGCATCCAAGCGACGCCGATGAATGGCATGGTCGTGCTGACGGGAACCGTCGCGGCTCCCGAGGATGTCGCCGAAGCCAATCGCCTCGTCCAGGCCTTCGTCGGCGAAGGAACCCAGGTCATCAGCCGCCTCAAGTCAGCGACACCACTGCAGGTGATGCTGCAGGTGAAGATCGCCGAGGTCAGCCGCTCGCTCATCAGGGATATCGGCGTCAATCTCCAGGCCGCCGATCCCACGAGTGGTTTCCAGTTCTTCGGCATCAGAGGGCGCGATTTCGTCGACGATGCCGGTACCGCCCTTTCCTCGGGAGGCACAAGTTTCAGCTTGTTCGGCAACCTGCTGGGGCTGAACGTCGGGGCCGCGCTGGACCTCAATGAGAATAGTGGCCTTGTAACGATGCTGGCGGAACCGACCTTGACGGCGCTCTCCGGTGAGACGGCGAGCTTCCTAGCGGGCGGCGAGTTTCCGATCGCGACCACCAGCGGTCTCAACGGCACCCAGGTCGAATTCAAGGAATATGGCGTCAGCTTGGCCTTCACGCCGACAGTGCTCGACGGCGGCCGCATATCCATGCGCGTGCGGCCGGAAGTCTCCGAGCTGACCAGCGAAGGGGCCATCCGGATCGCCGGGATCGACATTCCCGGCCTCGCCACACGCCGCGCCGAAACCACGGTCGAGCTGGGTTCGGGTCAGAGTTTCATGATCGGCGGCCTGCTACAGAACAAGGGCAACAACACGATCGAGAAGACGCCGTTCCTGGGCGACATTCCGATCCTGGGCGCGCTGTTCCGCTCGACCGGCTTCCGCAAGAGCGAGACGGAGCTCGTCATCGTCGTCACCCCCTATCTGGTGAAGCCCGTCAACGCCAGCCAGATCGCGCTGCCGACCGATGGCTTCCGCATCAGCAACGACAGCCAGCGCGTGTTCGTCGACCAAAGGGAAGATAGCCACACCGGCGAGCAGCGCCCCGGGCCGCGTGCCGCGACACCGCAAACGGTAGCGCCTGGCATCGGCGCGCTCAGCTACTCGGCTCCCTCGCAGACTCCCGCGCAGCCGGCACCGTCAGTCCAGGCCGCTCCCTCTGCCCAACCCGGCTTCAGCTTCTGATGGTCGTCCGAGCGCGAAAGGAAAGCATGATCATGCAACGCTTCAAACTGTCCGCAGCTCTGGTCACGGCCGGCTTTGCCGCCGCCTGCGGCCCGGTAACCAACGGCCTGACGCCGATAAGCAATCCAAGCCTCTCCTCGGTTAACCAGCCCGTGGTGCAGCGCACGGATCTCGTGCTCGACCTCAATACGACGGGAAGCGGCTTGCCGGCTTCCGAGCAGGAACGGCTGGCTGCATGGCTCGACTCCCTCCAGCTCGGCTATGGCGATCGGGTCGCGATCGATCAGGCCGGTTATGTCGACAGCGCCAGCAGGCACGACGTTGCCGCGGTCGTCGGCCGTTACGGCCTCCTCCTCAGCGAAGGCGTGCCGATCACGGCGGGCGCCGTCCAGCCCGGATCAGTACGCGTTGTCGTCAGCCGCATGACGGCGTCGGTGCCCGGATGTCCGATCTGGGAAGATGAAATCGTCGGCGCGCCGGAGCGTACCTCCACCAATTACGGATGCGCGACCAACTCGAACCTGGCGGCCATGGTCGCGGACCCGTCGGACCTCGTGCTCGGCCAGGCGGGCGCCAGCGACAGCGACCCCGCGACGACCAACAAGGCCATCGACGCGTACCGGAGGCGGATACCCACCGGATACAGCGGTGAGGTTAAAGCAGAATCCACAGGTGGCAAATAATGAACGCACCCTTCAACGCCATGCGCGGGGCTTCGCTGCGCGATCCGTTCACCGCCTTCGTCTGCGACGAGGAGACGGCGGAAATGCTCCGCCCGATCGCCGTCGAACACGGCTGGGCGCCTGAGAAGATCAACAAGGGCGGCCTGCGCAATGCGGTCCAGTCGCTGTCGGTTTCGGCGAGCCCGAACATCCTGTTCGTCGATTTGAGCGAATCCGGCGATCCGCTCAACGACATCAACGCCCTTGCCGAGGTGTGCGAGCCGGGAACGGTCGTGATCGCCGCCGGCCAGGTGAACGACGTCCGCCTTTATCGCGACCTCGTGGCGAGCGGCATCCAGGATTATCTCCTGAAGCCGTTCAACGCCGACCAAGTCCGCGACGCCTTCGCCAATGCCCAGATGACCATCTCCGGCCCGCGCACCAACGAGCCGTCGATGGAGCGGCCGCATGTGGTGGCGGCGGTGATCGGCGTGCGCGGTGGCGTCGGTGCCTCGACCATCGCTTCCTCGGTCGCGTGGCTGATGGGCGACACGGTCGGCCGCACGACCGCGCTGCTCGACCTCGACGTGCATTTCGGGACCGGCGCGCTTTCGCTCGATCTCGAGCCGGGCCGCGGCCTTACCGACGCGATCGAAAATCCTAGCCGCATCGATGGCCTGTTCATCGAGCGCGCCATGGTGCGGGCGAACGACAAGCTTTCGGTGCTGTCGGCCGAAGCGCCGATCAACCAGCCGATGCTGACCGACGGTTCCGCTTTCTTCCAGCTTCAGGAGGAGATGCGCAACGCCTTCGAGACGACCGTGCTCGATCTGCCCCGGCAGATGCTGGTCCAGCATCCGCACCTCGTTCACGATGCCCATGTCTGCATCGTCGTTGTCGAGTTCACCCTCGCCGCGACCCGCGACGCCATTCGCATCCTTTCGTGGCTGAAATCCAATGCGCCGCAGGCGCGCGTTCTCGTCGTCGCCAACAAATCCGGCGCGGCGAATGTCCAGGAGATCAACCGGAAGGACTTCGAGACGTCGATCGAGCGCAAGGTGGATATCGTCATTCCACTCGACCTCAAGGCCGCGGCCCAGGCGGCGAAGCTCGGCCAGCCGCTCGCCAAGGCGAAACCCGGCACCAAGATCGCGCAGCCGCTGGGTCAGCTCGTTACCATGACCGTCTCGGCGGTGGATGGCGGCGAAGGCCAGGGCGAAGCCGCCGAGCGCGGCGGGTCCCTGCTCGGCAAGCTTGGAAACTTCAAGGCCATGGTCGCCAAGAAGCCGGCCAAGGCCGCGGCGTGAACGCGGCCGCTCCGCATCCGCGGAACGGCCATGTAACAGATTGAGGGGCGAGAGACGATGTTCCCGATGGTGATGATGGCGGCAGGGCTCCTCGGCACGCTGGTGCTCGTCTATGTCGCCTTCGCCGGCCCTTCGCCCGCCAAGGCGCAGGTCCGCCGGCTCGAAAGCCTTCGCGAACGCCACAGCAAATCGACCGAGATCGTCGCCCAGGCGCAGCTGAAGAAGATCATGTCGGGTCGCCCGACGAAGATGGACGGGGTCGCCCAGCGCTTCCTTCCCAATCCCGCGCTCCTTCGCAAGCGGATCGAGCAGACGGGCAAGCCCTGGTCGATCGGTCAGTATCTGATCGCATCGGTCGCGCTGGCGATCGTCACCGCGACCCTGATTACGTTGCGAGGGGCACCGATCTTTCTCGCGATTTTCGTCGGCCTGTTCGTCGGCATCGGCCTCCCGCATTTCGTTATCGGCAGGCTCATCAAGCGCCGTGTCGCCAAGTTCACCGCGCGGTTCCCGGACGCGATCGAGCTGATGGTGCGCGGCCTTCGGTCCGGCCTTCCCATTTCGGAGACGATGGGCGTCGTCGCCACCGAGGTTCCGGGCCCAGTGTCCATCGAGTTCCAGGCGGTGTCCGACAAGATGAAGATCGGCCGCACGATGGAGGCCGCGCTCCAGGAGACCGCCGACCGGCTCGGCACGCCTGAATTCCAGTTCTTCGTCATCACACTGGCCATCCAGCGCGAGACCGGCGGCAACCTCGCCGAGACGCTCGCCAACCTCGCCGACGTGCTGAGGAAGCGGGCGCAGATGAAGCTCAAGATCAAGGCGATGTCGTCGGAATCGAAGGCGTCCGCCTACATCATCGGCGCGTTGCCCTTCATCGTCTTCGGCATCATCTATTTCATCAATCCCGACTATATGGGCGACTTCTTCATCGACGAGCGGCTGATGATCGCCGGCGGAGGAGGCCTCATCTGGATGAGCATCGGCGCCATGATCATGGCCAAGATGATCAATTTCGAGATCTAGGGAGGCAAGACGATCATGACACCTCCCTCCTCCGGCCCGACGATCATGGGCGTCGACGTGATGATGGTCGCGACGGTCCTGGCGGCGGTCGCCACCTTCGCGGTGCTGCTCGCCATCTACGCGGCGACCACCGTGCGCGACCCGATGGCCAAGCGCGTCAAGGCGCTGAACGAGCGCCGCGAACAGCTGAAGGCCGGCATCGTCGCCTCGACCTCCAAGCGCCGCAAGAAGATCACCAACAAGAACGAGGCCGCCGACCGGGTCCGCACCCTGCTCGGCTCCCTGAAGATGCTTCAGGACGAGCAGGTCCAGAAGGCGCAGATCAAGCTGATGCAGGCGGGCATCCGCTCGAAGGATCTCGCCTTCGTGGTCATCTTCGCGCGCTTCGTGCTGCCGGCCGTTCTCGGCACCATCGCCATCGTCGGCGTCTATCTGCTCGACTGGTTCCCCGACTGGGGCGCGTTCAAGAAATACGGGGTCGTCGCCGGTACGCTGATCGGCAGCTACAAGGCGCCCGACATCTGGCTCAAGAACAAGATCTCCAAGCGCACGGCGGCGATCCGCAAGGGCCTTCCCGACGCGCTCGACCTGCTCGTCATCTGCGCCGAGGCCGGCCTCACCGTCGACGCGGCCTTCAACCGCGTTGCCCGCGAGCTCGGCAAGGGTTATCCCGAGCTCGGCGACGAATTCGCGCTGACCTCGATCGAACTGGGCTTCCTCACCGACCGGCGCTCCGCGTTCGAGAATCTCGCCATGCGCATCGACCTCGATTCGATCCGCGGCGTGGTGACGACCATGATCCAGACCGAGAAATACGGCACGCCGCTGGCGAGCGCCCTTCGCGTCCTTTCGGCCGAGTTCCGCAACGAGCGGATGATGCGGGCCGAGGAAAAAGCGGCGCGGCTGCCGGCGATCATGACGGTGCCGCTCATCCTCTTCATTCTGCCGGTGCTGTTCATCGTCATCCTGGGGCCGGCCGCCTGCGCCATCTCCGACAATCTCATGAAGAGCTGATACGGGGGCGGAACAAGCCCCACATCTCGGGAATTGACGTCGCAAGTGGATTTGTGACGGAGATATGAGATGGCGTTCACCCTGGACCAGTGGGTCATCGTGCTGCTGGTCTTCCTGCTCGGCCTGTTCATCGGCGGATCGATGTTCGCCGGCACCAAGTGGAAGCGGCGCTACCGCGAGGATGCGGCCAGGCGCGCCGAGCTGGAGGCGGAGAACAAGCAGCTCCGCAAGGAAGCAGGGGAAATGGAATCGCTCCGCCACGCCGCCCGCAAGGACGCGGTGGACCGCGATCGCGACAGGCTCTGACCTATCACCTCCTTAGCGCCGCCTGCGCCGCCGCCAACCGGGCGATGGGCACGCGGTAGGGGGAGGCGCTGACGTAATCGAGGCCCGTCTTCTCGCAGAAGGCGATCGAAGTGGGGTCGCCGCCATGCTCGCCGCAGATGCCGAGCTTGAGGCCCGGTACCGTGGCTCTCCCTCGCTCGGCCGCCAGTGCGATCAGCTCGCCCACCCCTTCCTCGTCGATGCTGACGAAGGGGTCGCGGGCGTAGATGCCCTTTTCGACATATTCGGTGAGGAAGCGGCCGGCATCGTCGCGGCTGACGCCCAATGTGGTCTGTGTGAGGTCGTTGGTGCCGAAGCTGAAGAACTCCGCTTCCTCGGCGATGCTCCCCGCCTGGAGCGCGGCGCGGGGCAGCTCGATCATCGTGCCGACGAGATAGTCGACGGACTGCCCCTGCTCCTTGAACACGGCCTTGGCGGTGCGGTCGATGAGGTCGCGGATGATCTTGAGCTCCGCCTTCGTGCCGACAAGCGGAACCATCACTTCGGGGATCGGCGCCTCGCCGCTCTCCGTCGCCACGGCGACGGCGGCCTCGAAGATGGCGCGGGCCTGCATCTCGTAGATTTCCGGATAGGTAATGCCGAGGCGGCAGCCGCGATGGCCGAGCATCGGGTTGAACTCGTGCAGTTCCGACACGCGCTCCTTCAGGACCTCGACCGTCGCGCCCGCCGCCTTGGCCACCTCGGCGAATTCCTCCTCGCTGTGCGGCAGGAATTCGTGAAGCGGCGGATCGAGCAGGCGTATGGTGACGGGCAAGCCCGCCATGATCCGGAAGATCTCGGTGAAATCGTCGCGCTGGGCCGGGAGGAGCTTGGCGAGCGCGGCACGGCGGCCGGCCTCCTTCTCGGCCAGGATCATTTGGCGGACATTGGTGATCCGCTCGGCGTCGAAGAACATATGCTCGGTGCGGCATAGGCCGATGCCCTCGGCGCCGAATTCACGCGCGGTGCGGCAGTCGGCAGGCGTTTCGGCATTGGCACGGACCTTCAGGCGGCGGGCGCGGTCGGCCCATTCCATCAGGACGCCGAAGTCTCCGACCAGCTCGGGCTGGACGGTCGCCACCTCGCCCAGCATCACCTCGCCGGTCGCGCCGTCGATGGTGATGATGTCGCCCTCGGCGATCTCCTTGCCGGCGACGCGCATCATGCGGGTCTTGTAGTCGATCGACAACCCGCCGGCGCCACTGACACACGGGCGGCCCATGCCGCGCGCGACGACCGCGGCGTGGCTGGTCATGCCGCCGCGCGCCGTGAGGATGCCCTTGGCGGCGTGCATGCCATGGATGTCCTCGGGCGACGTTTCCGTGCGGACGAGGATCACGTCGTGATTCTGTCCCGCGAGGCGCTCCGCCGTGTCGGCGTCGAACACGGCCTGGCCGCAGGCCGCGCCGGGAGAGGCGGGAAGCCCCTTGGCGATGACCCTGCGCTCGGCGTCGGGATCGAGCGTCGGGTGGAGAAGCTGGTCGAGCGCGGCGGGATCGACGCGGAGCACCGCTTCTTCCTCCGAAATCAACCCCTCGCGCGCCATATCGACCGCGATCTTGAGCGCCGCCTTCGCCGTGCGCTTGCCGGTGCGGGTTTGGAGCATCCAGAGCTTGCCGCGCTCGACCGTGAACTCGATGTCCTGCATCTCGCGATAATGGGTCTCGAGCGTGTCGAAGACCCTGGCGAGCTCCGCATAGACCTCCGGCAGCGCCTCTTCCATCGAAGGAGCCTTTGCCCCCGCCTTCTCGCGTGCTGCCCGGGTCAGATATTGCGGCGTCCGGATGCCGGCGACGACGTCCTCGCCCTGGGCGTTGATCAGAAACTCGCCGTAATAGACGCGCTCGCCGGTCGCGGGGTCGCGGGTGAAGGCGACGCCGGTGGCGGAGGTCTCGCCCATGTTGCCGAACACCATCGCCTGGACGTTGACCGCCGTGCCCCAGTCGCCGGGGATGGAATTTAGCCGCCGGTAGACGCGGGCCCGTTCCGACTGCCAGGAACCGAACACGGCGCCGATCGCGCCCCAGAGCTGATCGTGGACGTCCTGCGGGAAGGGCTTCTCCCACAGCTCCTCGACCAGCTCCTTGTAGCGGCTCACGAGTGCCTGCCAGTCCTCCGCCTCCAGCTCGGTATCGAGATGGACGCCCTTGTCCTCCTTGGCGATCTCCAACGCTTCCTCGAACGCGCCGTGATCGAGGCCGAGGACGACGTCTGCATACATCTGGATGAAGCGGCGGTAACTGTCCCAGGCGAAGCGCGGATCGCCCGACGTGGCGGCGAGGCCCTCGACCGTCGCGTCGTTGAGGCCGAGGTTCAGCACCGTGTCCATCATGCCGGGCATGGAGACGCGGGCACCGGAGCGGACGGAGACGAGCAGAGGGTCGGCGGCGTCGCCGAAGCTTTTGCCGGTGATGCCCTGGATATGCGCGATGCCGTCGGCCACCTCCTCGCGGAGGCTGTCGGGAAAACTCTCCCCTTCCGCATAATAACGGGCGCACATTTCGGTGGAGAGGGTGAAACCGGGCGGCACCGGCAGGCCGATCGAGGCCATCTCCGCCAGATTCGCGCCCTTACCGCCGAGGAGGTTCCGGTCCCCGGCCTTGCCCTCCGAGACGCCGCCGCCGAAGCGGAAGACATAGCGGACAGCGAGATCAGACTTCACGAAATTCATGCGCCCCACCGAAGTTCAAGGAACCGGAAAACAATCAGGCCGGAAGACCGGGAAGCGGCCCCTCCGGCCGGTGGAAGATTACAAAGATTACACCCTCCATTCGTTACGCATCCCGCGCTCAGCCTTCGATCTTCGAGAAATCCGCCACCTCATGCATCGCCGCGCGCATGCGGGCGAGGAGGTTGAGGCGGGCCGTGCGCTTGATCTGGTCCGGATCATTGACGGTCACCTTGTCGAAAAACGCATCCACGGGGCCACGCAGGCTCGCCAGCGCCGCCATCGCCCCTTCGAAATCCTCCGCCTCGACCGCCGCCCGGGCGCGAGGCTCGGCGGCGTCAAGCGCGGCGATCAGGGCAGCTTCCTCATTTTCGGGCGTGTAGGAAAGTGATTTGTTCCCCCTCCCTGGAAGGGAGGGGTTAGAGGTGGGTGCCGCCGAAGGCGGCGCGCTGGACGTGGCCGAACGCTCGCTAGCGCTCGCACCCAGCCCCGGCCCCTCCCTTCCAGGGAGGGGAGGCCACCCCTCCTTCTTGAGGATGTTGGCGGCGCGCTTGTAGCCGGCGAGGAGGTCGGCGCCCTCGGGCGTCTCGACGAACGCCTGAAGCGCCTTCACCCGCGCGAGCAGGCGGACGAGATCGTCCTCCCCGCCGAGGGCGAAGACGGCGTCGATCAAGTCGTGACGGACGCCGGCCTCGCGCTGCTGGACTTTTAGGCGGTCGGCGAAGAAGTCGAGGAGCTCATCAACGTTGACCGAGCCTTCCCAGCCTGAGTTATCACTAGTGTAAGGCAGGCCTTCGTCAGCTTTGGCAAAAACCGGGCGCAGGTTGATCCTGATCCCGTTCTCCACAACCGTCTGAATCGTGTACAAAGCTGCACGTCTCAGGGCGAATGGGTCTTTTGATCCCGTAGGTTTGATGCCGCGCGAAAAGAAAGCCGCGAGAGTGTCGATGCGGTCCGCGAGAGCGACACAAACAGGGATGCACCCCTTGGGAGCGGGCTCATATTGCTGCGCGATGGCCGACACGGTGCCCGGCTTTTCACCCGCTGCCTCGGCATAATACCCTCCCATCACACCTTGCAGCTCCGGGAATTCCCCCACCATCGCGGTAGCCAAGTCGGCTTTAGCCAACTCGCCTGCCCGACCGGCCGTTTGAGGATCGATGTCGTCGAAGTAATTTTTGGCAATGTGAGCCGAAAGCTCAGCAATTCGGTCTGCTTTGCTGCGAAGCGTACCCAGCTTCTCAGCAAACACCATCTCGTCCAGCTTCGGCAGAAATCTTTCCAAGGGGACCTTGAGGTCCTGTTCCCAGAAGAATTTGGCGTCAGAGAGGCGGGCCGAGAGCACGCGCTCGTTGCCGGCGACGATGGCTTGGCCGCCATTGCTCGCCTCGATGTTGGCGACGCAGATGAAGTTGGGGGCGAGATGCCCCTCCCCGTTTGTCAGCGCGAAATATTTCTGGTTGGTGCGCATGGTGAGCTGGATCACCTCGCGCGGGACTTCCAGGAACGCCGGGTCGAACGCGCCGAGGAGCGGCACGGGCCATTCGGTGAGGCCGGCGTTTTCGTGGAGCAGGCCTTCGTCCTCGACCAGGGTCAGGCCGGCGGCCTTGGCAGCCTTCGCCGCGCCTTCCGCGATGATGCGGCGGCGTTCGGCGGGGTCGATGATGACGTGGCAGGCGCGGAGCTTCTCGGCATAGTCGCCCGCGCTGCCGATGGTGATGACGCCGGGATGATGGAAGCGGTGACCAACGGTGGCGGCGCCGGATTTGATGCCGGCGATCTCGAATTCAACCACAGCGTCGCCGAGGAGGGCGACGATGCCCTGGAGCGGGCGGACCCAGCGGAGGCTTTCGGTCGAAGCCGAGGCGACGCCCCAGCGCATCGACTTGGGCCAGGGGAAAGCGCGGACGATCGCTGGGATCGCTTCGGCGAGGACGTCGGCGGTCCTACGGCCGGGCTTGTCGATCACGGCGAAGAGGACGCCGTCGCGCTCGACGAGCTGCTCGCGGGTGAGGCCGGTCTTTCTGAGGAAGCCTTCGAGCGCCTGCGGAGGGGCGCCGGCGCGCGGGCCCTTGATCTCCTCGCTCACCGCCTCGGTTTCGGCGGGGAGGCCGCGGGCGATGAGGGCGAGGCGGCGGGGGGTGGCGTAGGTTTCTACTCCTTCGGCCTTGAGGCCGGCGGCGGTCAG
>NZ_DATCYB010000016.1:0-2467 GCF_036570505.1 Allosphingosinicella sp.
TGCTTCGAGACGCCCGCTTCGCGGGCTCCTCAGCATGAGGTTTTTCTTTGTGTTACCAGAAGCTTACCTCATGCTTCTGAGAAGCACGGCCGGGCGGCATGCCCGGGTGCGCGTCTCGAAGGGCGGGCAGCTTCTGCAGCGCCAAAGGCGGTTCGTCATCCGCTTTTGTCCGGAACATTGCCAAACAGCGCGTTCAAACCTTCCGCCATTGTCGGATGAGTGAGAATGGCGTCTCGGAGCGCCGAATAGGGAAGGCCCGCGGCCATCGCCGTCTGCACGACTGCCATGACCTCGCCAGCCTCCGCGCCTATCATGGTGAAGCCGAGGATATGATCGTCGGCATCGACAAGCGCCTTCATGAAGCCGGCCGATTCCGACGTCGTCCGCGTTCGCAAGACGGCCGTCATTGGCAGCTTGGCCACACGCGCTATTACGCCATTGGCGCGTGCCTCTTCCTCGCTCATCCCGACCCGGGCAAGAGGCGGGTCGATGAACATGCAATACGGCACCGTTCGCCCTGTGGTCGCTCGGTTGGCGCCCTTCAGATTGTCCCGGATCACGCGAAAGTCGTCGAGCGACATATGGGTAAATTGCGGCGTTCCCGCGCACTCGCCGATTGCCCAGGTGCTCGGGGCCGTCGTCTCCAGTCGATCGTTGACACGGATGTAGCCGCGATCCGTTAGCTCGATGCCTGCCTCTTCCAGGCCCATCCCTTGGGTGTTGGGCGTGCGGCCGGCGGCAACCAGAAGGTCGGTGCCCTCGATCGTCCGCTGGCTATTCGCGGTATGCATCAGGACACGCAGCTGATCGCTGGAACGTCCCTCCACCCGCTCGACTTCGGCAGACAGCAGCACCTCGATGTCTTCGGCTTCCAGAATGCGCTGAACCTCGTCGGAGACGTCCGGATCTTCGCGCCTGGCCAATCTTGGACCATGATCGATGACGGTGACCCGACTGCCGAAGCGCCGGTAAGCCTGGGCGAATTCGAGGCCGACATACCCGCCGCCCAGAACGATCAGATGGTCGGGAATCCGGTCAAGTTCGAGCGCCTCGATATTGGTGAGCGGTCGGGCCGCCGCGAGGCCGGGAACAGGGGGCACGTTCGCATGCGTGCCCAGGTTGAGAAACAGTTTCTCAGCGGTCAGTCTTCGTGTCCCGCCGTCGTTCAGCGACACCTCGACCGTTTTCGGCTCGACGATGCGAGCGGTTCCCATGATGAGTTCCGCCCCGCTGGCTTCGTAACGTTCGAGATGAAAGGCGACGAGGCCATCGACCATGTCCCGCTTGCGCCGAAGAACCTTCTCCATGTCGACCGACACTTGGCCGGTGGTTACACCGAACTCTCCGGCGCGGGCGACGATCCTGGCCACCCCGGCGCTCCAGATTTCGTTCTTGCTGGGAAGACAGTTGATGTTGGGACAGGAGCCGCCGACCCAACGGCGTTCGACCACGGCGGTTTTCTGCCCGGCCTGAGCAAGATGCCAGGCGAGATATTTGCCCCCTTCACCGCTGCCGATGACAACGGCGTCGTATTGTTCCGCTTTGAGCATCGCTGCTCTCCTTGGAGACTGGAAATGAAACGCCAGACCAGAGACAGTGTTCAATCCGGAGCGGAAGCTTGCCGGCCCCGCTGATTGTCGAAGCGATTCTTGGATGGCGGGCAACCCTGTGGACTCTACCGTTTGCAAGATCGGCAGGCCACTCGCATCTCCGCCGCGGTTGTTGCCGGGACCTATAGCCTCGGCCACTTGCTCGCGCATCATCGGGGCTCCCCCGGCGCTCGCGGCCTCCCCAGCCTGTCACCCCGGCCTTGACCTGGGGCCCATGGCGGGACCAGCCTCCCGGCCTCAGCCGGTGATTTCGCGACCGCCTGCAGCCGTAAATCTCCGACTTGGCATAGTGCCCTTCCTCTACCATGGGTCCGGCTCGCGCTCCCCCAATTAAAGTAAAGGGGCGCTCGCTTGGCCGGGATGACAGCTTGAGTGGGCGGAAGCGACCGGCCCCTTCCGGTCCGCCGCGAAGGGTGCTACACAGGGGCCAAGTTGTATATACAACTTTCGGGAGGATGCGCGTGACCGACGACCCCTTCATCCTGCAGGCCGGCCGGCTGAGCCTGCAGGACCTCGAGCGCTTCTGGCGCCGCCCGGCAAGGATCGCCCTCGACTCCGCCAGCTATACGGCGCTCGAGCGCTCGGCCGAGACGGTGGCGAAGGTGGTCGCCGAGGGGCGCCGGGTCTACGGCATCAATACCGGCTTCGGCAGCCTCGCGCGGCAGACCATCTCGGCCGGCCAGGTCTCCGAGCTGCAGACGCGCCTCGTGCTGTCGCATAGCTGCGGCGTCGGCCAGCCGCTCGACGAGCGCGTCGTGCGCCTGGTGCTGCTGCTGAAGATCAACGCCCTCTCGCGCGGCCACTCCGGCATCCGCGGCAGCGTCGTCGACCGCCTCATCCAGCTTCTCAACGAGGAG
>NZ_DATCYB010000017.1:0-6219 GCF_036570505.1 Allosphingosinicella sp.
ACGTCGATCACCATGTACCAGGGATCGAAGCAGCTGCTCGACTATTCGAGCACCAAGGGCGCCATCACCGCCTTCACGCGCTCCTTGTCCGAAAATCTGATCGAGGACGGCATTCGCGTGAACGCGGTCGCGCCCGGGCCAATCTGGACGCCGCTCAACCCGTTCGGCGGCTCCACACCCGAGAAGATGAAGAATTTCGGGGAGAACACGCCGATGGGGCGGCCGGGCCAGCCCAACGAAGTAGCGCCGAGCTTCCTGTTCCTGGCCTGCGAGGATGCGAGCTATATGTCGGGCCAGGTGCTCCATCCCAATGGCGGCACGGTGGTCGGCGGCTAACGGCTCGCGCAATAACCAAATATGTTATAGGCTCGCGCCGCAACAGTGGGAGGGGCGTTCCGTGCTGCGGATTGTAGGCAGTATCGTCGCGGGCGCGCTGACCGCCTTTGTCCTCGTCTGGGGGATCGAGTTGATCGGCCATCTGATTTTCCCGCTGCCCGAGGATCTCGATCTTAGAAATCCCGAGGTCGCGGATCAGGCGCTTGGATCCATTCCCCTGCCCGCCAAGCTGATCGTCGTCTTCGCCTGGTTCACGGGGGCGCTGGGCGGCGGCTATGTGGCGAGCCGCATCAGGGGACGTTGGTGGTCGCCGTGGCTTATCGCCTCGCTGGTCGCCTTGGCGGCGATCGTCACGATCATGATGATTCCGCATCCGGTCTGGATGCAGATCGCCGCCGTCGTCGCGCCGCTACTGGGCGGACTCGCGGCGACCCATCTCGCGGGCAGCCGGCCCAGGGAGAAGACGCATGCGGACGTATAGCAGCTTCGCCGAATTCTGGCCCTTCTACCTGCGGGAGCATTCGAAGCCGCGCACGCGCGCCTTCCATTATGCTGGGACAACGTTGGTCGTGCTGCTGGCGCTCGCCGCGGTGCTGACCGGAAAGTCGTGGCTGCTGATCGCGATGCCGGTGGCGGGCTACGGCTTCGCCTGGGCGAGCCACGCCGCGATCGAGCGCAACCGGCCGGCGACGTTCACCTATCCGCTCTGGTCCCTGCGCGCGGATTTCAAAATGTGGTGGCTGTGGCTCATCGGCAGGATCGGCGCGGAGCTGACGGCAGCCGGCATAGCCCACGCTCCGGAGCGTGAGGAGAGGCTGTGAACCTCACAGCCAGCGCCGGGCAGGCTGTCGAGGGCCTGGTTCGCAAGTTGCGCGCGCGCGATGTTCTATCGAGACAAGAAGAAGAGGCGCTCGCCTCCTCGGTCGGCGAGGTAAAGGAGGTCGGCCCCGGCAGGATCCTTGTTCGCGAAGGCGTCTCGCTCAGCGAGTGCAACCTTCTCGTCGAAGGCATGGTCTGCCGCTACAAGGAGCTTAATGACGGGCAGCGGCAGATATTGGAGCTGCACCTGTCCGGCGACTTCGTCGACCTGCACAGCTTTCCCCTGAAGCGCCTGGAACACAATATCGGATCGCTGACTCCGGTGCGGATCGCGATCATTCCCCACGAGCGGCTGAAACGGATTACGGAAGAGCATCCGCATCTGGCGCGCATGCTCTGGTTCTCGACCCTGCTCGATGCCGCCATCAACCGCGAATGGATATTGTCGATCGGTCGGAGGTCGGCGCTCGCCAGGGTGGCGCACCTCCTCTCGGAGTTACACGTACGCATGGGCATCATCGGGCTCGTCCACGACCGCCGCTATCCCCTGCCGCTGACGCAGACCGACCTCGCCGACGCGACCGGCCTCACCGCCGTCCATGTCAACCGGATGCTGAAGAAGCTTCGCGACGAGGCGCTCGTCACCTTCCGGAACGGCGAGGTGACGATCCACGATTGGGACGGGCTGCAGGGTCTGGCCGAGTTCGATCCGACCTATCTCTATCTGGAGCGGCGGCCGCGCTGAAGCGCTAGAGATTCCGGACCTTGAACCCGCCGCGCTCCACCAGCCGCTCGGCGACGATCGTTCGGTGGCAACCGGCGGCATCCGCCTCATAGCAAAGGAGCGCAACGCTCCGTCGGTCGACCTCGTCGAGCGCCTGCTCCATCGCCAACGCCGCTTCCGGCGTCGCCAGCTGCTCTTCATAGATGGCGCGCATCTCGGCAATGCGACCCTTGCGAGCGGCCTCGCGTCCGGCCTTGGGCGTGCCGAGAGAGCGAAGGTGCAGGTAGTCGATGCCCCGGTCACGAAGGCCGGCGGCGAGCACGGTCTTGGAAAAGCCCAGCCGCCTCGACGCCGCCACCGCGCGCACGTCGATCACCAGTTCGACCCTCGCGGCTTCGAGAGCCTCCAT
Organism: Allosphingosinicella sp.; assembly: GCF_036570505.1. Taxonomy (GTDB): domain Bacteria; phylum Pseudomonadota; class Alphaproteobacteria; order Sphingomonadales; family Sphingomonadaceae; genus Allosphingosinicella. The sequence continues at coordinate 2,289 of NZ_DATCYB010000017.1, forward strand.
GAATTCGGCAACCGTTCTGCCTTCATAGCCGATCGTCGAGAGCGGAGGTTTCGCCATCGAAGAGCGCTATAGCATCATCTTCACGCCGCCGCGCTGCGATCAATCGAAGATTTCCTCGAGAAAGCTCTTCTTGCGCTTGCGATAGGGCTGGTCATAGCCCGATCCATAGCCGCCGCCGAAGCCGGGCCGGGGCGCGTGGCCCTGAGGGGGTGGATCGGCCGCGCGAGGGGGCGCATTGGACACAGCGCTCTTCTCGATGATCTTGTCGAGCTCGCCGCGATCGAGCCAGACGCCGCGGCAGGCGGGGCAATAATCAATCTCGATATTCTGCCGCTCGCTCATCACCAGTGGCGTACGGTCGACAGGGCACAGCATGGGTTCGGCCATTCGGAGGCTCCTTTCCTTTCCGCCAAGCTAGGGGGGCGGCCGCGAACTCGCAAGCAGGCGGACACTGCCGCCCGCTCTGTCCGGGAACGAACAGTCCGGTTTGCCGCGACTTCCTGCTCGCGCCAACATCTGGCGAATATTCCTGAACATTGGTTCATACTTGTGGGCTATTTGGTCGATTTACACGGAAATTTGGCTGGCAGTCGCTGAAATCGCGAATTGGCACGCTCCATGCAATTCCCCTGGCATGACCCGGATGGTCCGGATCAGCTTCAGGGAGACAGACAATGACCTACGCCAATCTCAACCGATATGCCGCTTCGTTCATCGGCGCGCTCTTGACCGCCACTCTCTTCGTCACCGCGGCGGTCGGCCCGATCGGTCAGTTCATCTGACCGATCGGTCCTCCGGCACAAGAACAGGAATGTTTCACATGAACAGCCGCTACATGCTCGACAAAGGCAATGCCGCACTGATGGGCGTCTGCTCCGGCTTCGCCAAATGGATGGACGTCGACCCGCTTCTCGTCCGCGTGACCTTGGTCCTCGTCACGTGTTTCCTGGGGCCGGTGACGATCCTGGCCTATCTCGCCACCGCCCTCATCGCCAACAATGGCTGAGCCCGGCGGGAGGCGAGCGATGAAGAGGAGCGCCATCGAAGTTCTTCTCTACCGCCTCCAGATGCTGCTGGCGCGGGCGGAGGCGCCGACGCGTTGCGGCAGCGCCAAAAGCATTTCGGCACACTCCAGCGACCTTTGGCGCTGAACCTTTCCTTCTCCACCGACGGCACTCGCGTAACGGAACCGATACGGACCTACGGGAATTGAGCCCCGAAAGGCCCGGCGCCCTTCGCCGAAGCCGAACGAGAAGGACGACACATGAAGATCTGGCTCGACGCGCTTCTGGGAAGCGGCCTGCTCGCGCTCGCGGCGTGCGGCGGACAGGGCGACGATGCGCTTGGCGACAACGTCGCCGATGCCGCCGAAGTCGAGGCCGATATGCTCGAGGAGCAGGCCGACAATGCGGTCAGCGAAGGCCAGGAAGAGCGGCTTGAGGATCAGGCCGATGTCGTCCGTGAAGCCGGCGAGGAAAAGGAAGAGGCGATCGACGACGCCGATGTGATCGTCAACAATCAGTAGCTCGCTCCTCAGATCGGCAGGCCGAGCTGGGGCATCGCCGCTTCCTCCAGAGGCTTGAGGCCCGACAGGGTAAGTCCGAGAAGGCGGATGCCCCTCTCGACCGGCAGCAGCCCGTGGAGCAGGTGCCGGCCGATGGCGAGAAACTCGGCCTCGTCCTGGATCGCGCCGCTCGTCGAATGTGCGCGGGTGACGATCCGGAAGTCCTGGAACTTGACCTTCAGCGTGACCGTGCGGCCGCTGACCTCGGCCCGTTCCACCCGCGCCCAGGCATAGCCCGCGATGCGCGCGAGCTCGGCCGATAGGTCGGCTGCCTCGACCAGATCGGTGTCGAAGGTGCGCTCGGCGCCGACCGACTTGTAGGGCCGGTCGGCCCGGACCGGGCGATCGTCCTCGCCGCGCGCCGCGCGATGATAATAGCCCCCCGACCGCCCGAAATGCGCCTCCAGCCAGGCGAGGCTCTGCGCGCGAAGGTCGGCGCCCGTCTCGATGCCGAGCCGCGCCATCCTGGCCGCGGTCACCGGACCGACGCCATGGAAGCGCTTGACCGGGAGGGCGGCGACGAAGGCGAGACCCTGGCGCGGCGTGACGACGCAGAGGCCGTCCGGCTTGTTCTGGTCGCTGGCGAGCTTGGCGAGGAATTTGTTGTAGGAAACCCCGGCCGAGGCGGTGAGGCCGGTCTCGGAGCGAATGCGGGCCCGGATCTGTTCGGCTATGGTGGTGGCGATGCCGATGCCGCGCAGATCCTCGGTCACGTCGAGATACGCTTCGTCCAGCGACAGCGGCTCGATATGCGGCGTGTAGTCGGCGAAGATGGCGCGGATCTGGCGCGACACCTCGCGGTAGACGTCGAAACGCGGCTTGACGAAGACGAGGTCGGGACAGCGGCGCATAGCCGTTACCGACGGCATGGCGGAGTGGACGCCATAGGCTCGCGCCTCATAGCTCGCGGCCGCGACGACGCCCCGGTGCATGCCGCCGACAGCCACCGGCCTACCCCTCAGATGGGGATTGTCGCGCTGCTCGACCGACGCATAGAAGGCGTCCATATCGACATGGATGATCTTGCGGACCCGCGCCGGCTCGCCTGCATCGTTCACGCCCTGTTCTTAGCCGGTGGCGCGCCCACGCGAAAGGTCTCAGAAGTCGATGTTGATGCCAATGGCAGCGATACGATCGCGCTCCGGTCGCGTGTCGCGCACCGGATCGATGCGGCGGAGAGCCGGAGCCTTGTGCGACATGCGGTTGACCTCGATGAGACCGACGCCGACTTTCACGCGGGGCGACATCGCCCAGCCTCCTACCAGAACGTTGCGAAAAACGGCGGAGCCGTCCTGCTGGATGATCGGCGTGCTGTCGATGCGAACGCCGGAGCCGACACCTCCGAGAGGCAGATAGGGGCTCCTGGCATCGACCGTCCCGCCGATGGATGGACCGGAGGCGATCCTGAATTCGCTGCGGCCGTCGGCCGGTCCCTGCGCCTCGGCGGGCGCTTTAAAGACGAGCGGCAGTACAAGCGCCGCAGCCATGTGGCGCTTCTTCATGCTCAACTCTTCAGATCCCTGTTTCTCTTTCCCTCTATAGCGCGGGAAAGAAGTAGAAGTTCCCGTAGCGAAACGAGAAATTGCCGTACCGCTGCTGCCGCCGACAGTCCCAAAATGGGCCTGCCCCGGCCGCGCATGCCGGATGGCATGGCCTCCGGCGTCCGGCTTCTGTAGAGATGGACCATTATGGCCAAGAGCAAACGGGACGGGCTGCTGATCGCGGGTGGGGGCCTGGCGGGAAGCCTCGCCGCGCTCGCCATGGCCCGTGCCCGGCCCGACGTGCCGATCCTGCTGGTTGAGGAAGGAGAAGCGTTCGGCGGCCAGCATACGCTGTCCTTTTTCGAGAGCGACATAGACGAGGCCGACCGCTGGCTGGCGGAACCGCTGATCGGGCCGCGCTGGCCTGGCTATTACCTCGCCTTTCCGGACCGGACCCGCAAGGTGAAGACCGAGCTTGCCGCCATCCCGCCTATCAATATCGACAAGGCGGTGCGGGAGGCGCTTCGGCCGGATCAGTATCGGCTCGGCGCCCGCATCGTCGCGGTGCGGGACAACGAGCTCATCCTGCAGGGCGGGGAGAAGATCCGGGCCGACGGCGCCCTCAACGCGCGCGGTGCTGCGAACCTGTCGATGCTGGAACTCGGATGGCAGAAATTTCTGGGCCGCGAATATCGCTTGAAGCAGCCGCACGGCCTCGACCGTCCGCTGCTGGTCGACGCCAGCGGTGGTGCCGCCCATGGTGCCCATTTCACGCGCTGCCTGCCACTCTCCGAGGACCGGATACTGATCGAGGACGTCCAGCTATCGGAGCTGTCCGGACTCGACGCCGACGAGGCCGGCAAGCGGATCGACGCCTATCTCGCCC
>NZ_DATCYB010000018.1:0-10169 GCF_036570505.1 Allosphingosinicella sp.
GGGCTCCGCTGCGCAGGCCATTGCTTACACCGCGCTCATGCGCAACAAAGCCGCTGGGCTCTAATCCCGGCTGGTGGAAACCAGGGGGTCACGTCACCCGGTACGGCGTTCTCAAGCCAGACCCAAGCAAGCTGCTATTCCACCTGATGTTGGACGAGCTGTTTTGACATTGGACGAGGGCCAATTGCGCTATGTGATCACCGATCCGCGTTGTGCCCTGAAGACTTGGTGCTTTCAGCGGGAGAGCCATGTCCGCCCGGCCTGAGTCATCAGACTCGGACTTCTCCCTGAGATGTTGTGAAGAGATAGCCGGTGATCAATCTAAACGTCTCCTGCTCGACGAGATCTTCAACAAGAAGTTCGTGGCGGTCGATCACCGCTTTGTGGACAAGGGCTTCCAAAGCCGTTTCGACGACGATTGCAGCGGTCGCAAGGTCGTGATCCGCGGGAAGTTCGTTAGCATGAATTCGTAGGAAGCCCTCGATCTCTGCAGTGACCTTGCGATGTGTATCCATCGCCTTGCCGAGCCGCCCGACCCGCGGGACTTGTTCATACAGAATTTTATGCAAGATAGGCTGAATGCGGTGTGCTTCCGCGCCGGCACGGATAACCGCCCGGATGCCGTCCGCCAGAGTACGGTGGGCCGAGTCACGAAGCGCACGGTGCATGATCGTGACGATTTCATCTGCATGGCGTTCCACGAGAGTGCCTACCAGCGCTTCCTTGTTGGGAAAGTATTGATAGAGCGAGCCGACGCTGACACCAGCCCGCTCCGCCACTCGAGCGGTGGTCGCTCTCTCATATCCATCCTCGATCAGAACCTGAGTCGCTGCGATCAAGATGGCCTCAACGGTGGCCTTCGATCGTTCCTGCCGCGGCAGTTTTCTTGGATTTGTGTCCGGCAGTCGTCTGCTCATTCCCGATTTTCCGAATGCGAATAGCAAATGCGAATGTTTCGTCACATAGTTGGACACGAAAATCAATCGGAAGACTGGTGTGATGAGCATGTCCGAATCGGCGACAACGCAAAGCGTCTCCATCAGGAGTTTCATCCTCGCTAAAGAAGCCGAAGCTATCTCTGACGTCGATCGTCCAACAATATTTGGTGAGACTGAGTGGAGCGCTCCAGTGATGTTCGGGGTGGCGAGGCTTCCCAAGAACATTGTCGACGGCCTGTGGGAGCAACATGATCAAGGCGACGAGATCCTAGTGGTGATTGCCGGAAACTTTACCTTCAGGCTTCAGCTACCGGATGGACAGATAGCCGAGCGCGACGCGGCGGCCGGCGACATGGTCGTCGTTCCCAAGGGGTACCCGCACTCGTTTCGCGTTCACTCCGAGGAGCTGCAGATCCTTTTTGTAACCCCAAAAGACGGAAACCACGGCTGGAGCGAGCGCGGCGGTCCTGTCGATCGCCATCGCTAGAGTCGCGCCCGTCCATTCGTCTTCTTCAGTCTCGCCAGGCTCTCCTTTGGATGGAGGAGGCAAAATGCGGGCCTGGAAACGCTCATCTTCGTAACCGGACCTTCTGCGCGCGGATCAACGACGCCCGGCGCCCCTACTGGACGCGCACCGGCGAGTTCAGGCGCAGTAGGGTTAAGCAGGTCACCATCGACTGGGCGGCGGTCTTAACGGGTGCAAGTTCCAGAACGCAATTTATTTGCGCCGAGCGACTAGCCGCCTCGTCATCCCGTATCTCTATAGATTCAAGGGGCTAGCTCTTAAGGACGAAATGAGCGACGCGGCCGAAAACTTTCTCGATGCCTATTACCGACGGCAAGTCCAAAAGCATCAAGTGGCGGTCCCATTTACTGCGCGATGTCCGCTATCGGGCCCAGCCCAGACGTAGACCGAACGGCTGACATCGGGCGCATTGCTGCCGAGCCGCTCTTCAGCTCAAACGGGCCGATTGCGGTCGGTCCGCTATGAAAGAAAGGCGGCTAAAGCAGACGGTGCACCGGTGATGGCTTCGAATCAGCGCCGCGCAACCTCCAGAGCTGTTCTCCGCCATCGCCCACCGTCTTTCGACGTTCCGGTTTCATGGCCCGATATTGGCGCCGGATGTGCGCGATTTGTAGCCATGACGTTCGGGGAAACCGAGACGTTTTGCTACCTATCGCGTCGTTCCAGCCCTAGGGATCGCGTGGATTCACATTTGAAGTGTCTCCGAGCAGCATCCCGACCGGTCGCATCCGGCTACTATGCGTGCGGAGCGTCGCCATCAACACCGTGAGGGGCGTGGCGAGGAATGCGCCAAGCGGCCCCCATATCCAGCCCCAGACCATCAGCGTGATCAGCACGATGACCGGCGATAGGCCAAGCTGGTGTCCCATCAGCCGCGGATCGACATAATTGCCCATGATCTGCTCGATCACCAGCAGACCTCCGGCGACGGCAAGCGCGGTTCCGGGATCCTTGGTCGCCAGCGCATAGAGAGCCGGAAGAAGCCCGGCGATGATCGACCCGATCGTTGGGATGAAATTGAGCAGCAGAGCGAGCAAAGCCCAGGTAAAAAGCAGGTCGATCCCGAATATCCAGAGATAGGCGGTGTAGAGAAGCGCCGTCGCCGCGCCGAGCAGTAGCCGCGTCCAGAGAAAGCGCCGTATCCGGATCGCCGCCTCTTCGAACGCCTCTTCCCAGCGGGCGGCCTCTTCGTGCGAGAGGCGCACCAGTTTGGCGCGCCAGACCGGCGCTTCGATCAGCATCAGCAGGAGAAGGAATAAAGTCGCGACCAAGGTGAGCGAGCCGCCCGCGACCGCGGCAGCGGCGCGCCTCGCATGCTGCGCGACCGGCCCGATGACTTCGCGCAGGAGCGTTTCGAGTTGGCACGGGTTGGCCACCGAAAAGCCCAGCAGGCTGCGCCCGCCGCTCGCGACCGCTTCGTCGATGCGGGACGACAGCATGGGCGCGGCCGCGATCACCTCGCGCCCGGCAAAGCTGATCCCGGCCAGGAACAGGAGGAGGAGCAGGAGAATAGGGGCGGTCGCACAAAATGGCCCCAACCACTGACCGCCCCTCGGCACCGCGCGGCTCACCGCGATGCTGACCGGGAGGACCGCCAGCGCGGAGAGAAAGGCCGCCGCGATCGGTATGCTGACCGGCGCGGTTTCGCGCAGCGTCCAGCCGAGCGCGAAAAGCGCGACGATGACAAGGGTCCAGTGATTCCGATCGGTCACGGCTTGGCCCTTTCCTTCTTCGCCGGGCTAACTGTCCGGTGGGCCACCGATCCGGCTGCGGCGCCGCAAAGAAAAATCAGCAGCCGATCCATCGCCCCTATTCCGTGACCGAACTGCGCCGCGATGGCGCGCGGCGAATTCAATAAGCCGGCACCGGCCAAAATGCCCATAAGATGGCGGCCATCACGGCTATCCAGATGATGACCACCGCAATCGCGGCCGTTCGGCTCGAGGGAAGCTGATCCAACGTCTCTGCCCGGCTGCGAAATTCCGTCATCAGAGCCGGAGGAACGAGCCGGATCGCCAGCCACAGGCCCGTCGGCACCAGAATGAGATCGTCGAAATATCCGAGGACAGGAATGAAGTCGGGGATCAGGTCGATCGGTGACAAGGCATAGGCAACAGCCACTCCGGCGACGATCTTGGCTCCGATTGGCACTGGAAACGCTCCCGTGCAGAGCGAGGCGGCGGACGTAATGCCGATCAAGGGCGCCGGTTGAGTATCTGCCGGCAGAGGTGCGGCACCTTCCATTCTCGGCTCGCGGCATCCTGCCCGCGACGCGAGGCCCGTCGCTCAAACCGGCGAATGCTGATGAAACGCCAGCTTCCAACCATGGGATCGCCGCACATAGGCCGAACTCACGAGCGCCATATAGGGTTCGCCGTCGGCGCGCGTCACTTCGGCCCTGTAGCTGATGATCGCAAAATCGTCGCCGCTCTGCAGGAGTTGGCGATCCTTCATGGTCAGGTCACGCCACCTGTTCGGGTTCGTGGCGGTAGCGGCGACCTCGGCGCGCGAATGGACCCCGTGCATCTCGCCCGCCTGCGGAAAGGCGAGGAGACATTTGTCGTCGACATGATCCAGGAAATGCTCTTTTCCCGCGAGCCAGAAGCCCTGTTCGATATCGTAAAGCTCCTTCCCAAGCGTCATCGGCTTTGCTCCTTCCGTGGCCGGCAAGACCGACCGCGTCTTTGCGGCTATCCATTATTTTCCGGGCAGACCCGCGCCTAGGAAGCCGTTCGCGTAGACAAGGCTCCCGAACAGGATGAACAGGACGAAGCTCGCAAGCCCGGCAATGAAGACGATGCGCTGCCATCGCCGGCGGAGGATAATCTCGCCCTGCCGAGCGTCCTCCGCCGAAATGTCGCGTTTCCTCGTGGAACGCGGATCGGTCACTCGACATCCTCCCAGCGCTCGCTGAACCGGCCGTGACGCGCCGGCCGCATCAAACGCGCAAAGTCGTCGTGCGTCACATGGACGAGCGATATATGATCGCCACCCTCGAAATAGATTTCGGGCTGTTCGGCGAGGACTGCTCGGCAGGTCGGATCCCGATGCCGGTTCGGGGCGCACAAGAAAAGGCGGCGGGCTTAGCGCTTCTTCATCGCTTTCGCCGCGTCATGCTCCGCTTTCGAAATCGATCCATCACCATCGGTATCAGCCTTGCTAAACCAAGCGGCCTTCATCGCGGTGAATTCGCTTTGCGAGAGCTGGCCGTCACCGTCCGTGTCGGCTGCCGTCCAGTGAGTTCCGGCTTTCATGCCTGCTTCCGCCGTGGAAAGCTGACCGTTCCCATCCGCATCTTTCGCCGTCCATGCTGCGGCAACCCCGGCGTCATGTTCAGCTCGGCTGAGCTGTCCATCTCCGTTGGTGTCCTTCTCCTGCCAATTCTCATTGGCAAGCGCCGGCGAACTGACGGCAAAAACGGCGGCCATAATGATATATGAGGGTTTCATCACACTCTCCTGTCCATAGCCCGCCTCGCCGGACGGCCCGGCAGTCGCTGGCGGAAAACCCTTTGAAAAAATGCACGCCGATTGCGATAGTTCCCAATTCTTGGGCAGCGAGCATTCAAGCCCCTCGGTCAGTGATCTTCACCGAAAGATTCGACGGCCTGTCGTTTCCGCGGAACTCGACATGATTTCGGGCGCTGACTGGCCAGATGTGAAGATCGGTTATGCGGGCCCGCCGGGACCTGCGAGCGACTGGCGGACTTCACCGGCCAAATGATCATCAGTGATCATGCGAATGCGCATGTAAATGGCTGCCCGAGAGCAGGAACGCGCTAGCGATATTCACGCCGAGGCCAAGGATCGTGACCAAGGTCGCGTCGCGGAGGCGACACGGACCGGTCAGATTGCACGCCGGAAATTTTCCCTGCCGTCAGAAAGCCTTGTCCCGAGTCAGAAGTCCGCGGCGGTTTATCGCAATAACGTCACCGATGATCAGCATAATGCTGGCCTAACCATAATGCAGTGCAGCATGGTGACTCGGCCGAGGTTGGCCTCGCCGCAACAGCAAGGGGTCGTTCGCCATGCCAAGCCTGTACATCTCGCCTGCCGGATCCGGCGACAAAAGCGGCAGCGATATCAACAACGCAGCGTCCATCGGTTCGCTCAACACCATGATCGGTAGGGCCGGGCCGGGGGGCGAGGTGCTGCTGCTGGCCGACCAGGGCGACTACAATGTCACCGGGATTCTCGGCATTACCCGCGGGGGTGCGGAAGGCCAGCCGGTGGTGGTGCGCGGCATCGATTCCGCCGGCAATACCATGGGCGCGCATTTCACCGGCTCGCGCCCCGCCGACTGGCAGGCGGGCGATGCCTCCGGCAACGAACTGTTCAAACTGGGCACGGGCGCGGACGATCTCATATTCCGCGACCTCAGAATCGATAATGTCGGCACGGCCTTTCGCGTCACCGCCGATCTCGGCAATCTCCATATCGAGGATATCGACGCGAACAATGTCCGCCGCTTCTTCGAGGATTATTCCAGCGCGCCTTCGGGCACCGCGACGATCACCGGGCTGACGATCCGCAACGTCGACGTAGAGGGCTTCTCCAGGGTCGCGATCCGCCTCCAGTATGACACCAACAATGTGGTCATCGACAATGTGACATCGGACATGGCCGGGCAAACGGGCGACGATCTGCCCGCGGGCATCCATCTCGACGACACCGTCCACAATGTCACGCTCAACCAGGTGGTGATGGAGAATGTCCAGAGCAGCGCAGGCGCCTATTTCAACGGCGACGGCTTCGCGAGCGAGCGCGGCGTCTATGACGTCCGCTTCATCGATACGGTTGCGCGCGGCAACACCGACGGCGGCTATGACCTCAAGTCGAGCGGCACTGTGGTCGTCCGCGCACTCAGCGAGGAGAATGGCCGCAACTACCGGCTCTGGGGCGAGGCGACGCTGATCGACTCGGTCGGGCTGAACCCGGTGCTGCGCGGCGGCATTTCCGAACAGAATCAGCTCTGGCTCGACGATTCCGCCGATGTTACCGTGATCGGCGGCCGCTTCGACGATGCCGGGTCGCGCACCAAGGTGATCTCCTCGCAGGGACGGCTCATCTTGCAGGGTGTCGAAATTACCCGGTCCGAACTCGCAACCCTCTTCACCCGTGATTCGCTGCCCGGCCTCAGCGGTGCCGAGACGATCCGCGAAACGCTGACCGTCGATCAGGGCGAGGCCTCGCCCGGCGCGGCCGAATATATCGCGCTGCTTCCCCTGCCCGCCACTCCTACGGCGGATGCGCTGCTTGGCACCGCGGGCGACGACATCTTCCTCGTCGACGACACCGGCGACCGGATCACCGAGGCGGCGGGCGCCGGGTTCGACCGGGTCGAAACGACGCTGGACAGCTACACGCTCGCCGGCGATCTCGAAGAGCTGATCCGCCGCGGCGCCGCCGATTTTACCGGCAATGGCAACACGCTCGCCAACGCGATCATCGGCGGCGCGGGCAGCGACACGCTGGGCGGGCTCGACGGCAATGACGACATCGCTAGCAATTCGGGCGAAGATTGGCTCGCAGGCGGTAATGGCGAGGATCTGCTCCGGGGCCAGTCGGGCGCGGACACGCTGCTCGGCGGCTGGCAGTCGGACATGCTCATCGGCGGCGGCGGCGCGGATCGGGTGGTCGGCGACCAGGAATGGCTGAGCAGCCGGGGCGCCAACGACCGGCTCGATGGCGGCGACGATGCCGACCTGCTGATCGGCGATGCGACCAATGTCTACGGCAACGGCAAAGGGGGCAGCGACCGGCTGACTGGCGGCGCGGGCAACGACATATTGATCGGCGACGGTGATGTGATGAAGGACGGCGCCAGGGGCGGCGCCGACACGCTGGAGGGCGGCGACGGCGACGACTGGCTCTATGGCGACGGTCGGGAGCAGGCCACGGCGGGGGCCGGCGGCGCCGACAAACTCTATGGCGGCGACGGCCCCGATCACCTGATCGGCGGGAGCGGCAACGACCTGCTTGCGGGCGGTGCGGGGGCTGACTGGTTCGTCTTCGCATCCGGCTCGGGCGCCGACGAGATCATCGACTTCGTCTCGGGCGCGGATCATATCGATCTCAGCGCCTTCGACATCGCTTATGAACGACTTGGTTTCACGGCGAGCGCGGACGGGACCCGCGTTATCATGGGCGCGGACAGCATCTTCGCACGCGGCACGCACGCATTCGCACCCGAGGATTTCGTCTTCGGCTGACGCCCCTTTTTCTTGAGGGAGGTTTAGCCGAAGATGAAGTCGGCCTGATCGAGCGCGGTGACGCCGCGCACGAAGATCGTATCACTGCCGCCCAGTTGCACCGTCACCCCCGCGCTGCTCGCGGTGAAGCGCAGCGCCTCATAGGCGATGTCGAAGGCGCTAAGGTCGATCCGGTCGGCCTCGCCGCCGCCGCGGGTGAAATCGGTGATCTCGTCGGCGCCTGAGCCGGCGGCAAAAACGAAGCGATCACTCCCGCCGCCGCCGGTCAGCTTGTCCGCCCCCCCGCGCGCGCCGGCCGCCATGTTGACCGCATCGCCGTACAGCACGTCATTGCCGAGCCCGCCAAGCAGCGTGTCCGCGCCGCCGATCCCGGTGGCCGTCATGCTTATTCCGTCACCGACCAATATGTCGTCACCATCACCGCCGTCGAGGCTGTCCCTCGCCGCAAGCGACGAGACCCATTCGGTGTCCCCAACGAGAAGATCGTTGCCCGCGCCGCCCGATAACCGGTCGGTCTGCTGGCCGCCGTACAGCGTGTCGTCGCCGTCCTCGCCGTAGAGCGCATCCTCATTCTTGTCGCCATCGAGCCGGTCGGCGCCGACGCCACCCCGCAGCGTGTCGTTGCCGTCGTCGCCGGAGAGCCTATCGTCGCCTTCGCCCCCGGTCAGCGCATTGGTCCCGGTGCTGCCCAGCAGCACATCGGCAAAGGCCGAGCCCTGTGCGTTCTCGATACTGACGAGCTTGTCGCCCATGGCATCGCCATTGGTCGCGGTCTGCGTGCGCAGGTTGACCAGCACGCCGCCCAGCGACCCGGCATATTCCACCGTGTCCGACCCCGCGCCGCCGTCGAGCAGATCACCACCCGCCCCGCCGCGCAGTACGTCCGCGCCGTCCCCGCCGGCCAGCCGATCCTCGCCGCCGCTGCCAACGACGAAATTGTCGAGCGCATTACCCGTCATCGTCGCTCCGATCGTCCCGGTATAGACGAGCTCCTCGACATTGGCGCCGAGCGTGTAGTTACTCGCGGCGGTGCGAATGCGGTCGCGCCCTTCCCCAGCCGCCTCGATCACCTGGTCGCTGGCCTGATAGACGACATAGAGGTCGTCACCCGTGCCGCCGCGCAGCAGGTCGTTGCCGCTCCCGCCATCGAGATGGTCGTCGCCGGCTCCTCCGACCAGCAGATCGTCGCCGCCGCGTCCATAGAGCGTGTCACCGGCCAGCACATCGTCGCTGCCAGTGATGCTGTCGGCATAGTTGGAACCGATCACGGTTTCGAGGCCGAACAGCCGGTCGCCCTCGGCCTCTCCGCCATGATTGACATTGGTCGCCAGGTTCACGGTGATCGCGGCCGATTTGGTGTAATCGACCTGATCTCGCCCTCCTCCCCCGTCGAGCAGGTCCGCGCCCGCGCCGCCGACCAGCTTGTCGTCGCCGTCGAGCCCATAGAGCGCGTCGGCCCACGCCTTGCCGTAGAGGCTGTTGCCCAGGGCGTTGCCCGTGCCGGTGAAGCTGCCGCTGCCGGTATGGCTGAGATCCTCGACCCCCTCAGCCAGCGTCAGCGCGGCCAGGCTGGTGCGCACGATGTCGGTCCCGCCATCGGTCGCCTCGACCACCTGGTCGCCGGCATTGTCGATCACATAGCTATCGTCGCCATCGCCGCCGATCATCGCATCCGCGCCCGCACCGCCGTCGATCGCGTCGTTGCCGCCACCCCCTTCGAGCCGGTTGGCGTCCGCGTCGCCGGTCAGCGTGTCGGCAAAGCCGCTGCCGACCACGGCCTCAATAGCGGAAAGGCTGTCCCCTTGCGCGTCGCCACCCGACACGGCGCCGGTGGCAAGGTTGATCTTCACCCCCGCGGCGCTGCCCGAATAGACCGCCGTATCGAACCCGCCTGCGCCATCGATCCGGTCGCCGCCCGCCCCGCCGACGAGAATCTGGTCGCCGCCATCGCCGACCAGCGCGTCCGCAAAGCCGGTCCCGATGAAACGCTCGACGCCGTCGAACCGGTCGCCCTCGGCGTCACCGCCATTACTCGCGCCGGTCTGGAGGTCGATCGAGACGGCACCCGCGTTGGCGCTGTAGTCGACCGTATCGATGCCGCCCCCTCCGATCAGCACATCGGCGCCCGCACCGCCCTGAAGCAGATCGTCGCCGCCGCGCCCTTCGAGCCGGTCCGCGCCCGCGCCGCCATACAACGCCTCGTCGGCACCGATCCCGGCCAGCGCATCGTCGAGGGCCGAGCCGCTCACCGCCTCGATACTCGACAACCGGTCACCCGCCGCATCGCCGGTGCCGGCCTGCACCGACAGGGCAAGATCGACCTGCACCGCCGCCGCCGAGCCCGAATAGTCCGCGGTATCGAGCCCGTCGCGCCCATTGATCAGGTCCGCACCCTTGCCGCCGACCAGCCGGTTATCGCCCGCATCCCCGTTCAGCGCATCGTCGAACGCCGAGCCGATCAGATTCTCGATCGCGACGAGGTTCGCGCCGCTGG
>NZ_DATCYB010000019.1:0-5624 GCF_036570505.1 Allosphingosinicella sp.
GCCCGCGCCGTCGAACAATCCCATCGCGGCCTCGGCGACGATCAGGTCGACGCCGCCGGCCGCCTGTGCCGCCAGCCCCCGCAGCATCGCCGGTGTCATCGCGAAGCCGTCGAGATTGATCGACGCCCTTCCGGTCGCGGCGGCGTGAAAGCCGGGATCGATATAATCGGGTCCGCATTTCGCCGCCGCTACGCGCAGCCCGCCGTGCCGAAAGGCGCGCTGGAGCCCGATGGCGACGAGCGTCTTGCCGGCCCCGGAGCGCGGCGCTGCGACCAGCAGCCCCGGCGCCGGCTGGCCGGTCAAAACTCGATGCCCCGCTGTGCCTTCACGCCCGACCGGAACGGGTGCTTCACCTGCACCATCTCGGTGACGAGGTCGGCGGCTTCGATCAGCGCCTCGGGCGCGTTGCGGCCGGTGACGATGACATGCTTCATCGCGCTTCGGTTCCGCAGGCCCGCGACGACCTCCTCGACGGGCAGATACTCGTAGCGCAACGCGATGTTGAGTTCGTCGGCGACCACCATCGCGATGTCGGGATCGGCGATCATTCGCTTCACCTCGTCCCATCCGGCACGCGCCCAGGCGATGTCGCGCGCGCGGTCCTGCGTGTCCCAGGTGAAGCCTTCGCCCATGACCTTGTGTTCGATCTGTCCGGGAAAGGCCGAATAGACCGCCTTCTCGCCGGTCGCCCAGCCGCCCTTGATGAACTGGACGATGCCGACCTTCATCCCGTGGCCCAGCGCGCGGCACACCATGCCGAAGGCCGCGGTCGACTTCCCTTTGCCCTTGCCGGTGTGGACGATCAGCAGGCCCTTCTCCTGCGTCTTGTCGGCCATGATCCTGGCCTTGGCGGCCTGCCGCTTGCGCGCCTTTTCATTATGGCGTTCGTTGATTTCGTCTTCGGTCATCTTTCCCTCCGGGTACGACGTCGCTCTGGCGCGGCGCCGACCGGCACCGCACCGCTGATTTTCGTCGCCCGAACGGGTGATCCGTGCCTTGGCCTATCCCTGGACCTAAGGCATTGAGCGACCCCGCGCCGGCAGGTCTCCTGGCTCACGGGTCTTCGCTCGATGCACGCCTTCCCGGTTTCACCCAGTGGTCGCCTTGGACTGTCGCCCAGGCCTGTGCATCGCGCTCGCCGCTTACAGTTGCAGAGACAGCCATGGATTCGGCCGCGAACGAACACGGCTCCACCATATTCCCTATTATGCCCTCGCGGGCACCGGTGCGGTTGCGCAAAGGCAATTGCCTTCACTCGCCCGAAATTAGCGCATGGTTCGTCTTAATCAACATATACGACGATTCCGTCCATAATGGCTGCTGGCTCGTTTCGCGGCTCGATCGGCTGTCAAACGTCCGCTTCCAACGCTTCGCACCTCAAAAGCGGACGCGCCTGAGAGCGGACCGTCTGGATTTGGGTCGCGAAAGCGGACGTGCATAAGCAGATGGTCCGATTTTGATATAGTTTCGTCCGCTTATCCGCAGGTCGTGCGCACGCGGGCCCGCCCTGGATGGTGTTGGCGATAGGCCGTGCCGGATCACGACGCTTGGCTCCCGGATGACGGCGGCGGAAACGGCGGCGCGCGGGCGAGATAGCGACGTTCAAGGACCTCGATAATGACCATGGTGCCGCTGCAGCATGGGCATAGCGACTTGGGCTCTGCATCGTCTATGGGTCCGGCCGGTGGCGGTGTGACGCTGAGCAGACGGCGAGCGCGTTCGAGATGACCCTTGCGCCTGGCGCTGGCGAGGAGCCCAGGCGCCTTCTTCTCCGCCATCGCTCTCGCAGCAACCGTCATCTTCTGGCTCTGATCAATGAGTCCTGACCCTAAGTTAGGTGCCGGGCCCACCATTTTTCTTGCCAACATGCATGTAAGTTGGTCCATTGGCTCCTCACGAACAGGGGAAGGCGCGATGGCCAAGACACGGATGATATTGTTGGGGGGGCTGGCGATTGTCGCTGTCGCCGTGGGAACCGTGGCCGTGCGCACCGCGAACTTCGCGCCCGCGAACCTTGCCGATGGCAGCGACGTGACGCTGGCGGCCGCACCGGCCTATGATCTCGACGCCGCGGTCCGGCATCTGAGCGCCGCCGCGCAGATCCGCACCATCTCGCATCAGAACCCCACCGACAACGAAAGCGCCGAATGGGACCGGCTGCACGCCTGGCTCGCCAGCACCTATCCCGCCGCCCATGCCGCGATGACGCGCACGATCCTGCCCAACCGCACGCTCGTCTATCATTGGCCGGGCAGCGATGCCGCGCTCGCCCCGATCATCGTCATGGCGCATCAGGACGTCGTGCCGGTGACCGAGGGGACCGAAGGCGACTGGAAATATCCGCCCTTCTCGGGCCAGATCGCCGAAAAGGCGGTGTGGGGCCGCGGCACCGTCGACGACAAGGGCTCATTGGTCGGGCTGTTCGAAGCCCTCGAGGCGCTCGCCACGGCCGGTTTCCAGCCGAAGCGCGGCATCTATCTCGTCTCGGGCCATGACGAGGAGGCCGGCGGCTCGGGCGCCATCGCCGCGGCCGCGAAGCTGAAGGCCGAGGGCGTGAAGGCGATCTTCACCATCGACGAGGGAAGCCTTGTCCTCACCGACACTCCGGTGATCGACGGTCCCGCGATCATGATCGGCATCGGCGAAAAAGGCTATGCCACGCTGAGGGTCACGGCAAACGCCCCCGGCGGTCACAGCTCGATGCCGCCCGCCGAAACGGGCGTGACGGTGCTGGCGAAGGCGGTGCTCGCGATCGCCGACGATCCGTTCCCGCTTGAACTGCGCGGCCCGGGGCTGTCGATGATCGAAGCGCTCGCGGCCGAGACGGGCGGAACGACCAAGATGGCGGTCGCCAACCGCTGGCTGTTCGCGCCGCTGCTGAAGCGCCAGCTCGCCGACTCGCCCTCGACCGCCGCGGCCTTCCACACGACGATCGCGCCGACGATGCTGGAGGGAAGCCCGAAGGAGAATGTGCTGCCCCAGTCGGCCAATGCGCTGATCAACTATCGCATCGCGCCGTGGAACAGTTCGAAGGACGTGATGGCGCGCGCTAAGGCCGCGGTCGGCGACGCGAAGGTCGACCTGGGCTGGGCCAAACCGCCGCGCGAGCCCTCGCGCATCTCCTCGACCAGTTCGCAGGGGTGGAAATGGATCGCCGCCGCCGCGCGCGCCGACGCGCCCGAGGGCGTGCTGACCCCGACGCTCGTCGTCGCGGGAACCGACAGCCGCAGCATGGAGCCGGTATCCGAAGACGTCTATCGCTTCATGCCGATGCACTTCACGCTCAAGGAGGCCGGGATGATCCACGGCACCAACGAGCATATGGCCATCGACAGCTTCAAGCGGATGATCGATTTCTATGCGCGGCTCATCGCGACCTCGACCGGCTGACATATCCACGCGGCGAGGCGTGCGATATCGTCGCCGGGCCGCAATCCTGAACCGGCGGGAAACCCTGCATTCAGCACAGCGCCATCTTCGATCCCCTAGTTTCGTATCGGGGACCTCGATTGGAAGGTGGAACGATGTTCTTGAAGAAACTGGCTCTGGCAGCATTGCTCGGTGCGAGCGCCATGGCCGCCGTGCCGGGAGAGGCGGAGGCGCGCGATCGCCATCACCGTCACTCCTATCATCATCGCGATTATGACCGCTGGGACGACCGCCGCGATTATCGGCGCTCCTATTACCGCGACAACCGCCGCGATTATCGGTCCCGTCATCGGTATCGGTGCCGGTCGAGCGGGACGACCGGACTGATCGTCGGTGGCGCCGCGGGCGCACTCCTCGGCCGCGAGGTCGATCGCTACGGCGATCGCACTCCCGGCACGATCATCGGCGCTGCGGCGGGCGCGCTGCTTGGTCGCGAGGTCGATCGCGGCGGGCGCTGCTGATCGCAAAGCTCGAAAGCTCCGGGACGCGGCGCTCGCCGCGTCCCGGCAGTTCTTTCCGCTTGCCCTCCGCCCGCTCGAAACCTAAGGGCATCGGCGGTTCGGGGAGTAGCGCAGCCCGGTAGCGCGCCTGCTTTGGGAGCAGGATGTCGCAGGTTCGAATCCTGTCTCCCCGACCATTTTCGCGACGAACCGCCACGGCGGCTTCCGCCCCATCATTTCTCGTCGGTCTGAGAGCGCGAAGCGGTCCAGTCGATCGGCCCCTCAGCGAAACGCCTGTGAAGCTGCCGGAGCGACACGCGATTTCCCTCGCGGAAGAAGGCGATCAGCGCATCGCCCGCCGGCCCCGCAGGATAGCCGTTTCCCGTCAGGCGCACGCGGGTCGCCGCGGCACCGACCGACGTGAGAAGAAAGCTGCTGGTTACCCGGACATAGGCATCGGCATGGGGAAAACCCTCGGGCGTCCGCGTCGTTCGAAAGACGACACGATAGGGTTTCGTCCGCTCGAGCCACTGTTGTTCGATCGTGGATGCCGCACCGGGTTCCGCCCCGGCGTCGTAACCGGTCTCGAAATGATCCGGGGACCCCGGAACCTCCCGTGCCAGCGGCACGGCCCAGGTCCGCCAGCCGTCTACGGTGGCCAACGCCGTCCAGACCTCTTCCAGCGACGCCGGCACCGTAATTTCGTGGACAAGCGTGCGCGTGCCGTCGGTCTCGCTCGCCAGGTTCACATCGATCTGCTGCGCGGCGGCCGGCGATGCCGCCAGCAGCAGAAGCGCGGCATTCACGCCGCGCATTACCCTGCTCGTCATGGGTCGCTGCGCCTGCATGGCGTCAATTGATGGAAGGACCCGTTCCGAGTCAAGTGTCTCGACGGCTGGACGGGCGGCGCATTGCCCTGACGGCAGCGGCCGGGCGAGCCCGTGGCCGACATGCGACGGATCGAGGAACATCGACCGCCCGTATCCGTTGCTCGGAAAGGTGGCGGTGCCACCAGCCATGTGTCGCCGCCCTCATCCCAGCAAGGAGAAGGAGCCATGACCGACACAATCGAACGCACCGAAACCCATCGCCTGATCGCCTCGAACAAGGTTGAGGGCACCGCGGTCTATAATCTGGAAGATGAAAAGCTCGGTACGATCGTCAATGTGATGATCGACAAGCGCTCGGGCCAGAGCGACTATGCCGTGCTTGAATTCGGCGGGCTCTTCGGCATCGGCAGCGATCATTATCCCATTCCGTGGGAGATGCTGACCTATGACACCGACAAGGGCGGCTATGTCGTAAACCTGACCAAGGATCAGGTTTCTGGCGCGCCGCGCTATTCGCGCGACGAGGCTCCCGAATATAGCGACGAATATGGCCGCACCATCTATGGCTATTACGGCCTCAGCTATCCGATGCTCTGAGGATGGCCCGCCGAACCGATCATCGCGCGCAAAAGCCGGACTATCCGGCCGAAGCGGCGCGGGGTGGGGAGATCATCCTCACCACGCTGCGACGGCGGCTCGTTTTCCTGGGCGGGCTCGTCGCCTTCGTCCTGTTTGCGCTGATTGCGGCGATCCTGGCCCCCCACTGATCGCCTGCGATACGCGCCCAACGAAAAAGGCGGCCTTCCCGTCGGGAAGACCGCCCTTTTCGTTTCGGTCAAAGCCCCGGAGGGCTGCGACTTACTTCGCTTCTTCAGCCGGAGCGGCAGCGGCGTCAGCCGGAGCAGCGGCGGCGTCAGCGGCCGGA
>NZ_DATCYB010000020.1:0-24710 GCF_036570505.1 Allosphingosinicella sp.
CGGCAAGCTGGAGGAAGAGGTGGCGGCGCTCCGGGCGGGCGGCCCGGCTCTCGACGATAACGGCTTCTGGGTCCCGGAGCGGCATGGCCAGCGGCGGGTCCCGATAGAGAGCATCGACTGGATCGAGGCGGCCCGCGACTACGTGCTGCTCCATACCAACGTGAAGGGGCACCTTCTGAGGACGACCATGGCGGCGCTGGAGGAGAAGCTCAAGGGCACGGCCCTGCTGCGCGTCCATCGCTCGGCCTTCGTGCGGCCCGACAAGGTGGTGGAGGTGAAGCGCGCCAACCGGTCGCTGACGCTCCTGCTCGCCGACGGCGCCCATGTGCAGGTCGGGCCGAGCTATATAGCGGCGGTAAAGGAGGCCCTCGGCCTCGATTGAATCGGGCTTCAGCTGCGGCTGAGCGGAAGATCGTCCTGGTCGCGGTCGTTTGACCTGTAATCCTCCGGAAGGAGGCGCGCGCCGAACAAGCCGTGCGAAGGGTTCGCGCGCTTGCGCTCCTGTTCCCGGGACGAACGGTCGCGGCGACCCGCTCCTCCCGTGTCGCCGAAGATGGAGTGCTCGCTCATCCGACGGCTCAAAAGACCGTCGGCATGGACGTGGCGGCGGTCAACAGCAGGGTGCTGACGAAAACGGCCGCAACGCAGGTCGATACGGTTCGGAATAGTTCCGCAGTCATCGTTTCTCTCCCTTGTCGTTCGCCGGTCTGGCGCCGACTTCACCTGTCTAGTCGCTGACGCGCTGAAGGGCGCGGGCTCGTCGACGGCGATGCGGAACGCTTCGACGAGAAGGCGCCTGTTCGACGAAGACGCCGAAGTCGTCGATCAAACCGACAAGGCGCGGACCGGCGACGGACTGGATGTTTGACGACAAGCGCCGGGATGCCGCGACTCGCGGGAGTGGCTAAGGACAAAGGATGAAGAGCATAGAGAATGTGGATTGGGCGCGGATCGAGTGCGGTCTGGACGCCCAGGGATGGGCGGTGGCGGAGCGGCTGCTCGGCCCGGACGGATGCAAGGAACTAGCTCAGCTCTACGGCGAGGACGGACGCTTCCGGAGCACGGTGACGATGGCGCGGCACGGCTTCGGCCGGGGTGAGTACCGCTATTTCACCTATCCGCTGCCGGAGCTCGTCGGCGATCTGAGGGCCGCGCTTTATCCGCACCTCGCGCCGGTCGCCAACCGCTGGAACCGCACGCTCGGCCTCGGCGTCGACTTTCCGGAATCCCATGCCGCTTTTCTCGCCCGCTGCCACGAAGCCGGCCAGGCGCGACCGACGCCGCTCCTCCTTCGCTACGGCGCAGGCGACTATAACTGCCTCCACCAGGACCTGTACGGCGAGCATGTCTTTCCGCTCCAGGTGGCGATCCTTCTGGACCGGCCCGACGAGGAATTCGCCGGCGGCGAGTTCCTTTTGACCGAGCAGCGCCCGCGCAAGCAGTCGCGCGGCTCGGTCGTGCCGCTGGCTCAGGGTGACGCGGTGATCTTCGCCGTCAACGAGCGCCCCGTGCAGGGCAGCCGCGGCCCCTATCGTGTGAAGATGCGCCACGGCGTGAGTACGATCCGCTCGGGCCGCCGCCACACCCTCGGCATCATCTTCCACGACGCGGCGTGATCAGGCGCTCCGTTCGGCGATGTGGGCGTCGACCTCCTGCTCCAGCACCGTCATCGGGACGCCGCCCGTCTTTACGACGGCGTCGTTGAACGCCTTGTAGTCATAACCCTCGCCGAGCGCGGCCTCGGCCTTGCCGCGCAATCGATTGATCTCGTTATGGCCCATCTTGTAGCCGCAGGCCTGGCCGGGCCAGGCGCAATATCGGTCGACCTCGCCCTGTACTTCCTCGACCGTCGAGCCGTTGGTGGTCGCGAACCACTGGATAGCGTGGTCGCGGGTCCACCGCTTGGCGTGGAGCCCCGTGTCGACGACCAGCCGGCAGGCGCGGAACGACATGGACTGGAGATAGCCGAGCCGTCCCAGCGGATCGCCTTCGTAGACGCCGAGCTCGTCGGCGAGCTGCTCGGCATAGAGCGCCCAGCCTTCCGAATAGGCGTTGAAGGCGAGCAGCGAGCGGATGAGCGGCAGGTCGTATGTATATTCGCCCTGCCAGATATGGCCTGGGATGCCCTCATGATAGGTGAGCGTCGGCAGCGCGTAGCGCGGCCACATCGCGGTGTCGCGCAGGTTGATATAATATTGGCCGGGCACCGAGCCGTCGATCGTGCCGGCCGCGGCATAGCCGCCCGGCGCGCCTTCCTCGATCGCCGGCGGCACTCGTTTCACCACCAGCCGGCCCTCGACCAGCGTATGGAAAGCGCGCGGCAGGCGGGTGCGGACGCCGGCGATGCGCCCGTCGATATAGTCGAGGATCTGCTTTCGACCAGCGTCGGTGTTGGGGAAGAGGTGCTTAGGATTCTTGCCGAGCGCGGTCATGCGCTCACCGACCGTGCCCCGCGTCAGTCCCTGGGCGCGTAGCAGAGGGTCCATCTGCGCCGAGAGCGCGCGAATTTGCTCCAAACCGAGCTCGTGAACCTCGTCCGGCGTCATGTTGGAGGTGGTCGCCGCCCTCAGCGCCCAGCCATAATAGGCCTCGCCGTCCGGCAGCTTCCAGACGCCCGCATCCTGGGTGGCGCGGGCGCGCTGGCGCTCCAGCTCCGCGATCTGGCGATCCATGGCGGGCGCCACCTTTTCGGAGGCGATCAGCGCCGCGCGGCGGCCATAATCGCCGCCCATTTCCCGCGTGCGTTCCGCAAGCGACGTGACGAGCGTCCATTCCGCGATCGGTTGGGCACGGGCCGGTTTCATCTGCCCGAGCGTCTTGTCGAGCAGGAAGGCGGGCGCGACGACCCCAAGTCCGGCGTCGTGGGAAAGCCGAGCCGTCTCGCCGTCCAGCGCCGCCGCGTAGGCTTCGAGCCGCGCGAGATAGGCTTCGGCGTCGGCGGCCGTCTCGACCTTGTGGTTGCTGTCGAGGAAATCCGGGATCTCGATGAAAGCGCCGGTATTCTGCGCCACCACATAGGGCGCGTTGCGATAGGACCATTGCGCGCTCAGCGAGACGACGTCGCCGAACGGGAAGGCGAAGCCCTCGGCCGCGAGCTCATGGGCGGCGCGCACCACCTCCACGTTGATCCGCGTTTGCGGATCGAGCCCGCTCGTGTCGATCGCCTTCAATTGGGCGAGCCGCCCGGACGCCGCGGCGGCAAGCCGGCGCCGGCCTTCGGGCGAGCGGTCGGTCAGCTGCGATTTGAGGACCGCCCGTGCCCCTGTGTCGAGGCCGAGCGCGGTCGCATTCTCGGGATATTCCGCCAGCAACTGCTCGGCGATTCCGGACAGCAGGAGCTCACTTCCGGCGTCGCCCGCCGGTGGAGCCATGCCTCGAACCGGCGCGCAGCCCTGCAACAGCTGCACCGAGGCGAACGCCCCCGCCAGCCCCACGAAATCGCGTCGATCGAGCCGCAACATATATCCTCCCTGGCTTTGATGAGCCGTTACTCACATGGTGCCGCGTGCTTCGCAATGGCTGACGGTCGATCCGCCGCATCGGCGGGAACCGGGGCGGTGGCGTCACGTTCAACGGGTGTATCCTTGGATCGGGAGAGGCGGATGGGACGGGAGAGGCTGCGGATCGCGCAGGTCGCGCCGCTGGCCGAGGCGGTGCCGCCGAAGCTTTACGGCGGCACCGAGCGAGTCATCTGGTGGCTGACCGAGGCGCTGGCCGATCTCGGCCACGACGTGACGCTTTATGCCAGCGGCGATTCGACCGCCTCCGCGCGGCTGGTATCCTGCGCCGACACCGGACTGAGGCTGGCCGGGGTCAACGACCACACGGCCTATACGCTGGTCATGCTGGATCGCGTGCTGAAGGCCGCCGATACCTTCGACGTCATCCATTTCCATACCGACCTGTTTCAATATCCCATCTTCCGGCACGTCGCGCACAAGTGCGTGACGACGCTGCACGGCCGCCACGATCTTCCCGATTACTGGCCGGTGTTCCGCAATTTCCCCGAGATGTCGCTGGTCTCGATCTCCGACGCGCAGCGGACGCCCATGCCGGACGCGAATTTCGTCGCGACCATCCATCATGGCCTGCCGGAAACCCTCATCCCCTTCTCGCCGGAGGGGGGCGATTATCTCGCCTTCATCGGCCGCATATCGCCCGAGAAGCGACCCGACCGCGCGATCGAGATCGCCACGAGGGCCGGCGTTCCGCTCAGGATCGCGGCCAAGGTCGACAGGGTCGACCGGGATTATTTCGAGGAGAGGATCAAGCCGTTGCTCGACCATCCGCTGATCGAGTTCATCGGCGAGATATCCGATGACCAGAAACCCGCCTTCCTGGGCGGCGCGCTCGCCCTGCTCTTCCCGATCGACTGGCCCGAGCCCTTCGGGTTGGTCATGATAGAGGCCATGGCCGCGGGCACCCCCGTCATCGCCTGGGACAACGGCTCCGTGCCGGAGGTGGTCCGGGAAGGGACGAACGGCCTGATCGTCGCCAGCATCGATGAGGCGGTGGCGGCGGTCGGCAAGGTTCGGGCGCTGAAACGGGCCGAGGTGCGTCGCTGCTTCGAGGCCAGGTTCACGGCCGGGCGCATGGCGCGCGACTATGCCGCGCTCTACCGCCGCCTCGCCGAGCCGGCGCGGCCCGCCTTCCCCTTCGATCTGGCCGTACCGGCATGAACGAACTCGCCCGCGTTCAAAAGCCGCCGCCGCCCGAAGATTATTATATCGAGGCCGAGACCTCCCTGGTCGACCGGCCGCTTCTGACCCTGAAGCAGAACGACCTTTTCGGGGTGTTCAACAATCACGGCGATTTCAGGATGGCCGACAAGGGCCCAGAGGGGCTCTTCTTCCTCGACACCCGCTATCTGTCGCAATTCGAGCTGCGGCTCGGGCGCAAGCCGCCGCTGCTGCTCGATTCCGTGGTCCTCGACGACAATAGTGCTCTGCTCGTCGACCTTACCAATGCCGACGTCCAGGGAGCGGACGGCAAGATCGCGCTGCCGCGCGACACGGTGTTCGTGAATCGGCTCAAATTCCTGTGCGACGCCAGCTGCCACGAGCGCATTACCTTGCGAAGCTACGAAGCGGTGCCGGAGCTTCTTCCGGTCGAAATCTCTTACGCGGCCGATTTCGCCGATCTCTTCGAGGTTCGCGGCGAGGAGCGCGAACGCCACGGCACCTTGCACGTCGAACTGATTTCCGATCGGGCCGTCCGCTTCTTCTATCTGGGACTTGACGGAATCGAGCGGACGACCACCGTGGAATTCGATCCGGCGCCCGCCGAGCTTACCCCACATTCGGCCCACTGGGACGTCGATCTGGGCAAGAAGGACCGCGCGGCGATCCGCGTACGGATCGATTGCGGCCATGCCGAGCGAGAAACCCCGGAGACGCTGACGACGTTCGCCGCCTATCGCCGGATAAGGCGGGAGACGCGCGGCCGGACCCGCCGCCTCGGCCACATCACCAGCTCAAACGAGTTGTTCGACGCGATCCTGCGCCGCTCGACGGCCGATCTCGACATGCTGCTTACCTGGACCGAATATGGCTTCTATCCCTATGCGGGCGTGCCCTGGTACAGCACGATCTTCGGCCGCGACGGCATCATCACCGCTCTCCAGCTCGTCTGGAACGCGCCGGAGATCGCCAAGGGCGTGCTGAAGGCGCTTGCGCTTACCCAGGCGACCGAGATCGACGACGCCGCCGACGCCCAGCCTGGCAAGATCGTCCACGAAATGCGCGGGGGCGAGATGGCGCGGCTCGGCGAAGTTCCGTTCCGCCGCTATTACGGCACCGTCGACGCCACGCCGCTCTTCGTCATGCTGGCGGGCGATTATTACCGCCGGACCGGCGATCTCGAGACGATCCGGATGATCTGGCCGAACATCCTCGCCGCGCTCGAATGGATCGACACGTTCGGCGACTCCGACGGCGACGGCTTCGTCGAATATAGCCGGATGACCGACCGCGGCCTCGCCAACCAGGGATGGAAGGACAGCCACGATTCCATCTTCCATTCGGACGGGACGTTGGCGGAGGGCCCGATCGCGCTGTGCGAGGTGCAGGGCTATGTCTATGCCGCCCGCCGCGCCGCCGGCCAGCTCGCCGGCGCCCTTGGAGAAAGGGACAGATCGGAGTACGTTCACGCCCAGGCCGAGGCGCTCAGGCGATTGTTCGAAGAGCAATTCTGGATCGACGGGCTCGGCACCTACGCGCTGGCGCTTGACGGGGTCAAGGAACCCTGTCGCGTTCTCGCCTCCAACGCCGGTCATGCCTTGCTGACCGGGATCGCCGCGCCCGACCGCGCGGCGAGCGTGGCCCGGCTCCTTACCTCGCCCAAATTCTTCAGCGGCTGGGGCATACGCACGATCGCCGCCGGCGAAGCGCGCTACAATCCCATGTCCTACCATAACGGGTCGATCTGGCCCCACGACAACGGACTGATCGCCATAGGTTTCGCCCGCTACGGGCACAAGGCCGAAGTCGCTCGTATATTCGAGGGGCTATTCGCCGCCGCCAGCTATCAGGATCTGGGTCGCCTGCCCGAACTGTTCTGCGGTTTTCCCCGCCGGCCGCGCCGCGGCCCCACCGCCTATCCGGTCGCCTGCTCGCCCCAGGCCTGGGCGGCAGCGGCTCCCTTCGCGTTGCTCGCGGCATCGATCGGATTGGAACTCGATCACATGTCGGACCGAGTGCTGTTCAATGATCCGTCCCTTCCCGCTTTCCTCGACGAGCTGAGGCTTCCGGACCTGACCCTCGCCGACTCGCGCTTGAGCCTCCGTCTCCAGCGCAGCGAAAGCGACATCACCGTCGCGGTTACCGACCGCGAGGGCCCCGCCCGGTTGATGATCTTCAAATAGCCCGCACCGTGCCCCTCGTTTCGAGAGGGCGATGCGCTGGGTGCAACGGCATGTTTACCTAAAAGCCTCTTCCGGGAATCATCGGGCGGCACCACTTGCGGTTTCATGAAACAACCGTCCCTGTTCCTGCCGCATGGCGGCGGCCCCTGCTTTTTTTTAAATGAGAACGGTCCCGTGCCGCCGGAATGGCGGAGCATGGGCGACTTCCTGGCCAATGTGATCGCCGACCTGCGCGAAAGGCCGCGGGCGTTGCTGGTCGTTTCCGGTCATTGGGAGGAGCCCGGCTTCACCGTCCACAGCGGCGAGCGGCCGGACCTCCTTTACGATTATGGCGGCTTTCCCGAGCACACCTATGCCCTGCGCTGGGACGCGCCCGGCGCGCCCGATGTCGCACGGGAGGCGGCGCGCCTGATCGAGCGCGCCGGCTTTCGGGTCGGCGAGGAGCAGAATCGGGGCTGGGACCATGGCGTCTTCATCCCCCTGAAGGTCGCCGTGCCTGACGCGGACATTCCCACCGCCCAACTTTCGCTCCGCCGCGATCTCGATCCCGCCGCCCATATCGCCGCCGGCCGCGCGCTCGCCCCCTTGCGCGACGCAGGCGTGCTGATCGTCGGCTCGGGCATGAGCTTCCACAACATGCGGCTGCGCGACGGATCGGTCGCGGGCGCGGCCGACGCCTTCGACGAGGCGCTGACCGCCGCCGTCACCGATCCCGATCCGGTCGCGCGCGATGCCCGGCTCGCAGCCTGGGAGTCGCTGCCCCATGCCCGGCTCGCCCATCCGCGCGAGGAGCATCTCCTGCCGTTGATGGTTGCCGCCGGCGCGGGCGGCACCGACAAAGGCAGCCATGTCTTCCGCGATCACGTCATCGGCTGGACGGTCTCGGGCTACCGCTTCGGCTGACGGTCAGCGGCAGCGCGCCTCGCCGCGCTCGATCGCATAACCGACCGCCGCGCCGGCGCCGGCGCCGATGATCGTGCCGAGCGTTTCGGAACCCCCGGGGGCGATCACATTGCCGAGCACGCCGCCGGCGAGCCCGCCGACGATCAGCCCTGTCGTGCCATCGCTGCGGCGGCAATAATAACGCCCGTCGCGGCCGCGATAGACGCGGTCGTTACGGCTAAGCCGACGCTCCCGGTAGCGCGGATCGTCGCGATAATAGCGATCGGCATAATAGCCGCCGTAGCGTGGATCCGGTCGGTTATAGTCGTACCGTCCATAATCGTCATAATAGCCGGTGCCATAGGTCGAACAGCCGGCAAGGGTCGCCGCACCGGCGAGAGCCAGAAGCATGGTACGCATCGCGTTCGTTCCTTCCGCAAATTGTGATGCGGGCGTAATGATCAACGGACCCATAAGTTGCGTTGGCTGCCTTCCTGTGGCCCCCTCAATCCCAGTCGCGGAGCTGGCCGCGGATGGCACCGTTCGGGAAATCAGCGGTGTGGACGTTGATGTAGAAGCCCGCGGGGTTCGCCTCAATCTCGTCGGCGATAGCCTCGGGCGCCTGCGTGCAGCCCTGGGTCTCGCCGTCGGTCGGCGCTTCGAGCGTCACCACGGGGGGTCCCGCGACACCTGTCGCCCCGCGATGAATATGGGTCGCGTTGGCGGGCGAAATGCCCGCGACGTTGATTTCGTAACAGACATTGTCGACGGCATCGACGACGGTGATCTCGGCATTGCCGCTGCCGTCCGTATCTCCCGGCCCCGGCACTTCCTGCGCACCCGAAAGACTGGCCGAATAGGTTTCATCGACGCTCTCGGCGACCGTTTCGCAGCCCGCGAGAGCGAGCGCGGAGCCTAACGCCAAGGCGGCGGAAACACGCGTCTTCTTCTGGATCATGGTCCTTCTCCTTCTCGAACTCCTTCTCGAAAAGCGCCCCTTCCGGCTGCGATCGGGATGGTTGGGAACGCTTAGCCGATCAAACTGGCATTGGACCCCGTTGTTCCGGATGCGGCACAACAGTCATGGTCCGGGCAGGTTGATATGAACGGGTGCGCCCGGACGTTCGCGCACCTCCAGGCCAAGCGTCGCGGCGAGATCCTCGTCCCAGCCATAGGGATCCGGCCGGAAGAGCACCCGGCCGCCGGGGCCGACATAGGCGGTGTGGTAGAGCAGGCGCACCGGAATTTCCCTCGGCAGTTCGACGAACGTCTCCTCGCCCTTCGCCATTGCCCGCTCGAGTTCGTCGAGCTTGCCCTGCCGCTCCGCCAGCATCCGCGCGAAGCCGACCGCATCCTGGACTCGCACGCAGCCATGGCTGGCATGACGCTGGTTGCCCTCGAACAACGACTTGGCCGGCGTATCGTGCAAATAGATGGCGTGCGGATTGTCGAGGTCGAACTTGACGACGCCAAGCGCCGACTCGGGGCCCGGGCGCTGGACGATCCAGCCGTCCTTCCACACCATGTTGTTCGCCCGCATATAGCCGGCGCCCTTGGGGATGATCTCCTCCTCGGCGATCGACTTGGGAACCGTCCAGTTGGGATTGGCGACCAGGCGCACGAGCGGCGATCCGAGCTGCGGCGTCTCCCATCCCGGCTGGCCGACAATCACCCGCGCGCGGTGCGCGTGGGCGCCCTCGTGCCAGTAATCGAGCATCGCCGCGGCGGTGTTGACGTCGATCCGGGTTGCCGGCGGCGTTCTGTCCAGCCAGCGCAGCCGCTCCAGGTTGATGGCGAGGATGCGGGCCCGATCCGCCGCGCCCTCGTTCAGCGTCTCCAGCGTATTGTCGCCTACGACGCCATCGACCTTCAGCCCGTAATCTTGCTGCAGTCGTCCGACCGCGGCGGCCATG
The DNA here is from genome assembly GCF_036570505.1 of Allosphingosinicella sp. Lineage (GTDB taxonomy): Bacteria > Pseudomonadota > Alphaproteobacteria > Sphingomonadales > Sphingomonadaceae > Allosphingosinicella. Next base: position 9,658 of record NZ_DATCYB010000020.1, read on the forward strand.
GCGGGCGTGAACAGGTTCGGTTCGGACGGCTCGGACGGCGGCGCTCTGAGATAGCCGTTGGCGCGGAGCGACGCTTCGATCGCCGGTACGCGCGGATCGATGCTGCCTTCATGGATCGCGCCGCCGCCCGGGATGGCGAGCGATTGGCCTTCCGCCGCGCGCCGCGAGTAGCTGAGGAAGGCTTCCGACAGCGCCCTGTACTCGGCATCCTGGGGGGCGAGGCTCGCCAGCCAGGGCCGAAGCTGCTCCGCCTCCAGGGCCCTGACCAGACCGGCGACGATATCCGTCTTCGGCACAGGGATCGTATAGATTTCGCGAATCCGCGTAGGGTCGGCGAGGCCGTTGGCCAGCGCGTCGGCATAGGTGATGGCGGCGAAGGTCAACGCGGCCTCGCGCGCCGCCGAGCTGTCTTCGGCCGCCGTCTCCTTGCGGAACTGGTCGCCACTCAGACCGTGGCGAGGCGCGTCCTGGAGCGCGGCGACCAGCGCTTCCGCGCGGTCTTCCGTCCAGACCGCACGCCACTGGCGCGCTTCATAGAAGCGCTTCACCCGCTCGTCCGAGACGACGCCGCGCAGAGCCTCGGACGACACGTCGTACGGCGACAACGCCAGCTCCGCCGTCTGCGCCCCTACTGAATCGGCGCCTTCGCCGCAGCCCGTGGCGGCGATCAGGGCCGCCAATGAAACACCAAGCATAGTCTTACGCATGAACACTCCCGAACCCGAATAAATGACTGTCTTTGTGGGAGAACGCGGCCGAACGCCGATCCGATCCGAGGGGCGCGGGGTTAATCGGTTCGGCGGGGGCCGTCCCACGCCGGGACAGGCCGAAAAGCCGTAACGAAATCAGCACCAATTGCCGGTAAGGTCCGCGCTCACCGGGCGAGGCGGGCGACGCATCGATGGCCATTACCCAGCGGCGAAAGACGGCAGCAAGGCATCGGCGCGAGCTTCTGGCGCTCACCCTGCTGGTGCCGGCCGCCTCCTGCGTTCCGGTGGCTCGGCGTCTTCAATCCGCCGGCTCGCTTGCGCCCGTATCGATCGAGCTTCCGCCCGACATCGCCGCGGCGCCCGCGCCGGCGCGTGCGGCGGCGCTCGACCTCCGCGATCCGGCCGCCGCGCCCTTTGACTTCCGCGCCGATACCGGCCTCGATGGCTTGCGTGCGCTCGATTGTCTGGCCGAGGCGGTCTATTACGAGGCGCGTTCCGAAAGCGAGGAGGGCCAGCGCGCGGTCGCCCAGGTGGTGCTGAACCGCGTCCGGCATCCGGCTTATCCAGGCAGCGTCTGCGGCGTCGTTTACCAGGGCCCGATGAAGCCCGGAGGCGGCTGCCAGTTCACCTTCACCTGCGACGGATCTCTCGCTCGCCGCCCTCTCGAAGGCGGCTGGAGCCGCGCCCGCCGCATCGCCGCCGAGGCTCTCGCCGGCAAGGTTTATCGCCCCGTCGGCCACGCCACCCATTATCATACGCTCAGCATCTATCCCCATTGGGCGCCCGGGCTCGCCAGGGCGGCGGTGATCGGTTCCCATATCTTCTACAGCTTCGCGGGAAGCGCCGGCGCGCCCGCGGCCTTCGCACAGGCCTATTCGGGCCGGGAGCCGGGCCGGGCCGCGCTCATCCGCTATGTGGCCGTGCCAGCGCCGGCTTCCGTCGCACCCGCCACCGCTTCCGCTGCCGTGTCGGCGCCCAGCCCACTCCCCTTCATCGAGCTGGCGTCGAACCGGCTCCCCGAATCCCGCGTCCGCCCCGAATATCAAAATAGCGGCCGCTGGAAGGACGCGGCGCGCTAGCGCATCTTTAATTCCAACGCTGGTTCAAACGCCCCCGCCAACGCACGATCCCTAGAGGGTCCGCCTCAATCTCATGGGGAGGCAATCGTGCTCGGCACTTATCATTACATAGCTTTCGGGCTGTTCGGCGCCTTTTGCGCCTTCGATCTCATCGCCCGCTCGCGCGACTTTCCGGACATCCGTTTCTGGCGGCTGAAGGGCGTCGCCTTCACGATGCTCTATTTCGCCGTCGCCACCTTCGCACCAACGCTGTGGGACGGCCTGCTCGGCGCCCATCGCCTGTTCGATGCGAGCGCCTTGCCGCTCGTGCTCCAGATCGCCGGCGGCCTGCTGGCGCTGGAGCTCGGTGTCTACGCCTGGCATCGCACGATGCATGCCACGCCCGTCCTCTGGCGCTGGCTCCACCAGATGCACCACAGCGCCGAGCGGGTAGACATCTGGGGCGCTTTCTATTTCAGCCCGCTGGACATGATCGGCTGGGCGCTGCTCGGCAGCCTTTGCCTGGTCGGCGGCTTCGGCCTTTCCGCCGAGGCGGCGATCGTGGTGAGCGTCGTCGTCACATTTCTGTCGATGTTCCAGCATGCCAACATCAAGACGCCCCATTGGCTCGGCTATTTGATCATCCGTCCGGAAAGCCACACCCTGCACCACCAGCGCGGCGTTCACCGCCACAATTACTGCGACCTGCCGCTCTGGGACATGATCTTCGGCACCTTCCGCAACCCGCGCCACTGGGAAGGAGAAGCCGGCTTCTACGACGGCGCCTCGCGCCGCATCGGTGCCATGCTCATTGGAAAAGAGATCGCATGACCCGCATCGCCACGGCTTTCGCCATCTTGCTGGCCGTCATCGTCACGCTCACCGCGCCAGCGATCGCGCCGTCGATCTCTCAAGCTTGATGGAACGAACGCAAATAGTCGGTCGCTATGCTGTCGAGATGACCCGGTGGCGCGCAGTACAGGCGGATATCACGACCCTCGCGGTCGACGCCGTCGTCAATGCCGCCAATTCCTCGCTGCTGGGCGGCGGCGGCGTCGATGGCGCCATCCACCGCGCGGCCGGTCCCGGCCTGTTGGAGGAATGCCGGACCCTGGGTGGTTGCCCCGTCGGCGAGGCGCGGCTGACCCGTGGCTACGCCCTTCCCGCCCGCTTCGTCATCCACACCGTCGGGCCGGTCTGGCGCGGCGGCACGAGCGGGGAGGCGGTTAAACTCGCCGCCTGCTACAAGAGCAGCCTCGGCGTCGCTGAGGCGCATGGTCTTCGCACGATCGCCTTTCCGGCCATTTCGACCGGCGTCTACGGTTATCCCGTGAAGCGGGCGGCCCCGATCGCGGCCGAAGCAGTCGCCGAGACGCTCCGCCAGCATCCGGCGTTCTTTTCGGAGATACTTTTCATCGGTTTCAGCGCGACCGACTGCGCGACTTATGCCACCGCTATCGAGGCCGCCGGGTCAGCAAGTCGTCGGTAACGGTCATGGTGAAGGCGGGCTCGCGGGGCGCCTCGGCAATGGCGTCGAGCCACATCGCCCTCGCTTCGGGATCGTCATACGCCATCCTAGCGTCGAACGCCTTCTGCCAAGTCGCCTCGTCCGGCCACTCCGCCACGCCGACGAAGCGGCCGTCCCGGTCCTGGTGCAGCCGCGACCCGTAGCTCCCGTAAAGGCGCGTGATCGCCTCGGTACCGCGACGCCAGGCTTCGCGGAACTGGTCTTCCTTTCCCGGGTGCACCCGCCACCAGTAAACAGCGACGAACACTAGGGTCCCAGGTCCCTACAGGCCCCACCACGGCATCGTGCCGTAATAGCCCGAAACCTCCTCGTCATATTGGCGGTCGCGCGGCCGGTCGGCTTCATCCAGTCCCAGGGTGGGCGCGTTCTTGAGCTGATCGCGCGTCAAATCGACCAGATAGGCGTCCATGTCGACGTCATAGGTCAACATCTCCCACGGCACCGGATGAACATGCTCCTTCATTCCCAGGAAGCCGCCGAACGACAACACCGCATAGGCGACCTTGCCGCTCTTTTTCTCGATCATCACCGAGTGGATCGCCCCAAGCCGCTCGTCCTTCCGGTTGTAGACCGGAGTCCCCTCGACCCGCCGCGATGAGATCAGCTCATGCGCATCGTCAACGACCGTGCGCGGCTCAGCCATCTGTTCGGCCATGGCCCGTCTCCTTTCTCCGAGACTCAGCAGTGGGCTATCATAGCATTTTCAGGCACAAAGCGCACGCCGACCCGGCTATTCGGGCTTTCTGAACCGATAGACGACCCGGTCCGTCCGGCCGCGGATGGCGGGGTCGAAGACCAGCCTCGAATGGTCATCCTCAGGGTTGCGCAGCAGATCCGACTCGCCGTCGAAGACGAAGCCCGCCCGTTCGAAGTCGGCGCGAAGCACGGCGGGATCGATGCGATGAAGCTTTTCGACAACCGCACGCGTGTCGCCGCCAGGGTTCGCCGCGTGATCGACCACACCGACTATCCCTCCGGGCTTCGTCGCCGCGAAAACCTCGGCCAGCACGGCGGCCGGATCGACCCTTGGAAACTTGTACTCTTCGCTCTGCCAGTAGAAATCGTGATAGATCATGTGCATCAGCACGAAATCGAAGCTGTCGCGCGGAAGAGATATCGCGTCCGCCGGGCTGACGAGGAGCTCGGCATTGCCGACCCGCGTCGCCAGCGCCTCCCACCGCACCTGCGCCGTCGCATCGTGAAAATTGGTCGGCTCCCAGGCGACGACCCTTCCATCGGGCCCGACCGCACCGCCCATGATCTCCGCATAATAACCACCGCCCGTGAACAGGTCCAAAGCGCGATCGCCCTTTTTGAGGCCGAGAAAACCCAGGACCTGGACGGGCCGCCGGCTTTCATCCAGCTTCACCGCGTCGGCGGGTCGCGCGTCGACGGCAACCGCTGCCGCGACATCCGCCGGCACTGCCTGAGCCGCCATAGGCGCCATCAAGAGCGCGGCCGCCATGAGCTTGTTCCATAGTCGCATTCCCCTCTCCCTCGTCCAGGTTCGCGCCGGCGCATCGCAAGCTCCGCGAGAAAAGCCGCCGCACCGGCGCGACGGCAGCAGATTTCGACGAACACCGATTTTAGTTCGATCAGCGAATGGAAATGGCGGAGCGGGAGGGATTCGGACTTCCGCCGCACTTCACGATAGCCAGCATGCCTCGGCGCCGAGATCGCGCCCGCTCATTTCCCCCTTTGGATCCACCGGCTATTGACAGCCGCCGACGTGAGTATATCGTATTTCGTATACATTAGACGACTGAGCCTCCTGAGCTGTGACCGGCTTCGAGGCAGAAACAACAGTCGCGCAAAGGGAGAGAGCAATGATCAAGGGTTCCTTCAAAAGGCCGATTCCGTGTCGTCGCGCGTTTATGACGACATCCATATTGTGCAGCGCGGTCCTGGCCGTCCCAGCGGCGTTCGCGCAGCAAGCGCTGCCGGCGCCTGTCGAAACGGACAGCGTCGAAGCGGCCGACGTCACCGACGCCGCTCCCGCGCAGGATGCCATCATCGTTACCGGATCCCGCCTGGTTCGCAGCGACCTTTCCGCTCCCAGCCCCCTCACGATCGTGGGAGAGGAAGCGATCGCCCTCTCGGGCAATGTCACCATCGAGAACACCCTCAACGAGTTCCCTCAGCTCGCCTCCGGAAACACCTCCAGCGTCAACAATGGCGGCGGCTCCGGCGTGCTGACGGCGAATTTGCGAGGTCTCGGCTCCACGCGGACTCTGGTCCTGGTCAACGGCCGCCGCTTCATTCCCGCCAACGCCGACGGCTCGGTCGACCTGGCGACGATCCCCGACGCTCTCGTCGAGCGGGTCGAGATCATTACCGGCGGCGCCTCCGCCGTTTATGGTTCCGACGCCATCGCCGGCGCGGTCAACTTCATCCTCAAGGACGATTTCGAAGGGCTCGAGACCAGTTATCAATACGGGCAGACCTTCCGGGACGACGGCGCGGCGCACAAGGTGGACGCGACGTTCGGCGCCAATCTGGCCGGCGGCCTTGGCAACGTCACCCTGTCGGCCTCGTACACCAATCGCGACGAGATCTTTCAGGCGGACCGCGGCTTCGCCCAGGTGCCGCTCGACACGGTGAACGGCGAGCTCGTCCCCGGCGGGTCGGGCAGCATTCCGGGAACCCGCATTCCCCTGAGCGAGTCGCAGCGCGACAGCCTCGTCGGCGCCAACCTCGATCCGAGCGGCGCCTGCACGGCCGTGACCGGCATCCGCTTCGGCGACAACGGGACGGTGTTGCCGTACTGCCAGCCGCAGGACGCGTATAATTACGCGGCCAACAACTTCCTGCTGCGCCCGCTCGAGCGGACGCAGATTTCCGGCATCGCGCATTACGAATTGGCGCCGGGCGTGGAAGCCTATGCCGAAGCCTATTTCATCAACTCGCGCAACGAGTTCAAACAGGCGCCCGATTCCTTCACGCCGCTGACCCCCGGTGCCCCGTCCTCCACCTTGCTCGTTCCCAATTATGCGACGAGCGCCAGCCTTTCGCCGACGGTGCGGCAATTCTTCATCGACAACGCCCATGTCTTCGACGCGGACGGGGACGGCACCGCCGAGGTGGTCGGCGCGGGCCGCCGCGCTGACGAACTCGGCACGCGCGACTATTCCTATGAGCGCTCTTCCTACAATCTGACGGGCGGCCTGCGCGGCGATTTCGATATCGGCGGCAGCGATTGGCGCTGGGACGCCTTCTTCCAATATCAGCGCAACCGCACCGACACGAGCATCGACGGGCAAATCTCGCAGACGCGCCTCAGCCTCGGCCTCGATTCCGTCGTCAACGCGGACGGCGACGTCGTCTGCCGCGTCCAGACCCTGGGCTGCGTTCCGGTAAGCATTTTCGGCCTGGATACGATCAGTCCCGAGGCGGGCGAATATCTGACGCCAACCCGCGCCCATAACGAGACGTTCGAACGGCGCGTCGCCGGCGCGTCGCTCAGCGGCGAGCCAATCCGGCTTCCCGCCGGGCCGGTCTCCGTCGCGGTCGGCACCGAGTATCGCAAGGAAATATACGACTTCAATCCGAGCCCGCTCGACCTCGCCAACGAATATGGCCCGGTCTCTCAGAAGCCGGTGAACGGCCAGTACGACCTCACCGAGGTGTTCGGCGAGATTCGCATCCCGATCCTCTCGGACATGGCCTTCGCCGAGGCGCTCTCGCTGGAAGCGGCGGCCCGCTACGGCGACTATTCCTCGGTCGGCTCGGTCTTCACCTGGAAAGTGGGCGGCGAATATGCGCCGGTCGACTGGGTGCGCTTCCGCTCGGCCTACAACCGCGCGATCCGGGCGCCCACCCTTAACGAGCTTTATTCGCCGATCACGCGCGGCTTCTCGTCAGGCAGCGACCCCTGCGAAGCCTCGCGCAACCCGACCCAGGCCCAGCAGGACCTGTGCGTCGCCCAGGGCGTACCCCGCGCGGACCTTCCGACCTTCACCCAGGCGACGCTCGGCTTCAACGTCGACGGCGGCGGCAACCCGAACCTCGAAGAGGAGAAGTCCGAGACCTTCACGCTCGGCGCGGTGATCTCGCCGCCTTTCCTCGACCGCTTCAACCTCACCGTCGACTACTTCAATATCAAGGTCGACGACGCCATCGTCAGCATCAACGCCAACCAGACGCTCGCCGATTGCTTCACCACGCTCGACATCAATTCGGCCACCTGCCAGGCGATCACGCGCCTGCCGAGCGGCCAGGTCGATTTCATCTCGACCCAGCTCCAGAATATCGGTTCGCTGAAGGTCGAAGGCGTCGATGTGCAAGCCGATTACCGTTTCGACCTGCCAAGGATGTTCGAGCTGGCGGGCGACAGCGCGACGCTGTCCCTTCAGGCCGTGGCGAGCTGGCTGTTCGAGCGCTCGACCCAGGTTATCGCGGGACAGGATCCGCGGGACTGCGCCGGCCGCATCGGCGGCGGCTGCACCGGCACGGGCGTGTTCGCGACGCCGGACTTCAAGCTCAACCTGTCGGGCATCTACGACAGCGGTCCGCTGACCTTCCGGCTGCAGGGCCGCATGATCGGCGACCTAATGCTCTATCCCGACGCCGTGGCCGCCGTCGATGGCGCGCCCGCCGAATGGTATGTCGACGCCTCGGCCGTCTTCCGCATCGATGAGCAGCTTGAGCTGTTCGGCGGCATCGATAATCTGTTCGACAACAAGCCGCCGATCCTGGGCACCGCCATCGCCGGCGACGCGAACACCGATCCCTCGCTTTACGACGTGATCGGGCGCCGCTTCTTCATCGGCGGGCGCTTCAACTTTTGACCTTGTCCCCCTGCGCCGCCGAGTCTCCCCTCGGCGGCGCCTTTATTTTGGCGGCAAAGGATTAGCGCCATGCCTACCCTACGTTCGACGCTGCTGCATTCCCTGAGCGGGCTTGCCCTGCTGACGGCGACACCAAGTGCCGCAGCTCCCGCCCCTTCCGCGTCCGTCGCCGATCCTATCTCCGCCCGCACGGAGGGCATCGGCCCCTATCAGCGGGTCGTGCTTCGCAACGTTACGATCGTCAACGGCACCGGCGCACCCGCGCAGGGTCCCTATGACATTGTCCTCTCGGGCGATCGCATCGCCGAGATCAAGTCGATCGGCGCACCCGGCGCCATCGACGAGAACCGCCGGGCCGCGCCGGGAGACTATGAAATCGACCTCACCGGCCATTACGTCCTCCCCGGTTTCGTCGACTCCCACGTCCACCTGCACAGCCTGGAGGACGGCCAGAACGTTCCCTCCGAATATGTGCTGAAGCTGTGGCTCGCCAACGGAGTCACGTCGGTGCGCGACGTCGGCAGCAGCGGACGGCCGATCGAGTGGCTGCTCGACATCAAGCGCCGTAGCGAGCACAACGAGATCGTCGCGCCCCGAATCGACATCTATCCGATGTTCCACGACATCCTCGACAAGCCGGTCAACGATCCCGAGACAGCGCGCCATGCGGTGCGCGAGGCCAAGCGTCGCGGCGCCGACGGCATCAAGTTCATCGGGGGCGAGGAGGACGTGCTCTACGCCGCGCTCGATGAGGCGGAGAAAGTCGGCCTTCGTACGACCATGCACCATGCCCAGCAGGTCGTCGCCTATGCCGATGTGCTCCAGACCTCCGCCCACGGCCTCGATTCCATGGAACATTGGTACGGGCTTCCGGAAGCGATGTTCACCGACCAGGCGGTGCAGGACTGGCCGACCGACTATGTGAACAATGACGAGCAGATGCGCTTCGGCCAGGCCGGACGGCTCTGGCGGCAGGCGGCGGAGCCCGGATCGGAGCCGTGGAACCGGGTGATGGAGGCGCTGCTGGAGCGCGATTTCGTGCTCAGCCCCACCTTCACCGCCTATCTCACCAGCCGCGACTTCATGCGCATGAGCCGGGCCGCCTGGCACGACGAATATACGTTGCCGTCGCTTTGGGACTGGTATCGCCCGAGCCGCACCAACCATGGTTCCTACTGGTTCGACTGGACGACCGAGGACGAAGTGGCGTGGAAGGATAATTACCGTCGCTGGATGCGGTTCGTGAACGACTACAAGAACCGCGGCGGCACCGTCACCGTCGGCAGCGACAGCGGGTTCATCTACAATCTCTACGGGTTCGGCTACATCCAGGAGCTTGAGCTGCTGCGCGAGGCCGGGTTCAGCGCGCTCGAAGTGATCCACGCCGCGACCCAGGCGGGCGCGGAAGCGCTCGGCCATGACGATGAGCTCGGCACCGTCCGTGTCGGGCGCAAGGCGGATCTCGTGGTCGTCGAGGGCAATCCGGTCGCGAACCTGAAGTTGCTGTTCGGCACGGGCACGCTGAAACTCAATGACGAGACCGGCAAGGTCGAGCGCGTCGGCGGCGTGCGCTACACGATCAAGGACGGCATCATCTACGACGCCCGCGAGCTGCGCGCCGAGGTGCGCGATAGGGTGGCGCGACAGAAAGCCGAGCGGAACATCCCGCCCGGCCCGATGAAGATCGAGGCGGTCGACCTCACCCGATAAGAGGACGCAAGGAGGGCATAATGATGAAGACTGTATCCTGGGCCGCGATGGCGACGGCCCTCATGATCGCCGCGCCGGCGGCACCGATCTGGGCTCAGCAGTCGGCGGGCGCGGAACAGCCGGTTCCAGGGAGCGCCGATGCGCGGCTGAAGGCGCTTTACGACGCCGAATGGGATTGGCGTCTCAAGGAAGAGGCGCTGCTTCCCAACGAAGACGGACGCCCCATTCCCGCCGATCATTTTGAACGTGTGGATGCGGCGAGCCAGCAACGGCGGCTCGATTACTACACCAACGTCCTTGCGGAGCTGAGCCGCATACCGCGCGACCAGCTTTCGGCGGAGGAAAAGGTCAATGCGGAAGTCTTCGAGACGATGGTCGAGGGCTTCGTCGCCGATCTTCGCTACAAGCTTTATGAGGCGCCGTTCAACGCCGACACCTTCTTCTGGACCGGCTTCACGCCGCGTACGGGACTTGAGGATGCGGACGCCTATCGCCGCTATCTCGGCCGTTTGCAGGACGTGCCGCGCTATTTCGACGAGCATATCGCCAACATGCGCGCAGGCCTGAAGCGGGGCTTTACCGTGCCGAAGGTCGCCGCCACCGGCCGCGATAAGACGATCGAGCCTTATCTCGCGGCGGACGAGACCAACCCGCTGTTCAAGCCCTTCACGCAGATGCCGGAGTCGATCCCCACGGCCGAGCAGGAGCGGCTGCGCGCCGAAGCGAAGGCAATCATCGCCAGCCAGGCGGTGCCGGCCTACACCGAGCTGCTCGGCTTCCTTCGCGAGGAATATCTGCCGAACGCGCGCACCAACATCAGCGCCTCCTCGCTCCCCGACGGCCCCGCTTATTATCAGGCGATGATCGCGAAATTCACGACGCTCGATCTGACCGCGGAGCAAATCCACCAGATCGGCCTTGGCGAAGTCGCCCGGATCAAGGCCGAGATGGAGGCGACCAAGCAGGACGCCGACTTCGACGGGACGCTCGCCGAGTTCATGCACTTCCTGCGCACCGACCCGCAATTCTACGCCAAGACGCCGCACGAGCTGCTCGCCGACGCGGCTTACTGGGTTAAGAAGGCCGATCTAAAGCTCAAGGACACGATCGGCTTTCTGCCCCGTTTCCGCCACGGCATCCTGCCGGTGCCGGAGGCGCTGGCACCGATCTACACCGGCGGCCGTGGCGGCCTCGAAAGCTGCCTCTTCAACACCTATAACCTGACCGCCCGGCCGCTCTACACTTTGCCCTCGCTCGCGCTTCACGAATGCACGCCGGGGCACAGTTTCCAGGCGGCGCTGGCGCTGGAGGGGCCGGAGCGGCCCGCCTTTCGCGACAATATCTACTTCTCAGGGTACGGCGAGGGCTGGGGCCTCTATACCGAATGGCTCGGCACGGTGATGGGTATCTACGAGACGCCCTACCAGAATTTCGGGCGCCTCACCTACGAGATGTGGCGCGCCGTGCGGCTCGTCGTGGACACCGGAATCCACCATTATGGCTGGAGCCGCGACAAGGCGCTCGCCTACATGACGGAGAATGTCGCGCTCTCCGAGCATGAGATCACCACGGAGGTCGACCGCTACATCGCCTGGCCCGGCCAAGCCCTCGCCTACAAGCTCGGCGAGCTCCAGATTCGCCGCCACCGCCGCGACGCCCAGGAAGCGCTCGGCGACAAGTTCGACCAGCGCAAGTTCCACGATGCGATACTGGCCCTGGGATCGGTGCCGCTGCCGGTGCTGGAGACGCGGATGAAACGCTTCATCGCCGATGGTGGCGAGAACGCGGCGCCCTGACGCCGCCCACCGGACGGCAAGTTCAGGGGGACGGTCCCGGGACCGTCCCCCTTTTCTTATGAGCGTTCGACCGCAAGTATGTCGCGGGTGAGCATGCTCCGGGCGCGGCCATAGAGCAGGTAGACGACCAGCCCGATCGCGTTCCACGCGACGAAGCGCATGAGGGTGATCGCCGGCAGGCTGATGATCAGATAGGCGCAGCCGACGATCGCGAGCGTGCCCACCACATAAGGCTGCGGGCAACGGAAGACGCGGGGCAGATCGGGCTGGGTCTTGCGCAGGATCATCAGGCAGGCGCCCACCGCGATGAAGGCCAGCAGCGTGCCGGCATTGGCGAGCTCGGCCAGGTCGCCGATCGTGAAAAAGCCCGCGAAGGCCGCCACGAACAGGCCGGTGAGGCCGGTGATGAGCACTGGCGATCCGGTCCGCGGCGATACCTTGCTCGCCCAGCGCGGCAGCAGCCCGTCGCGCGACATCACGAAGAAGATGCGGCTCTGGCCGTACATCATCACCAGGATCACCGACGGCAGCGCCACGATCGCCGCCAGCGCCACGGCGGAAGCCGCCGCGGGATGGTCGAGCGCGCGCAGCACGAAGGCCAGCGGCTCGGCGGACTCGGCCAACACCGTGTAGCTGATCGCGCCGATGGCGCCGACCGCGACCAGCATGTAGATGGACGTCGCGATCAGCATTGAGCCGATGATGCCGATCTTGAGGTCGCGGCCCGGATTCTTCGCTTCCTCGGCCGACGTCGCGACGGCGTCGAAGCCGTAAAAGGCGAAGAAGACGATCGCCGCCGCCGCCATCACGCCGCGCGTCTCGCCGCCCTGGACTTCGCTGCCGAAGCCGTAAGGCATGAACGGCGAGAGGTTGGCGGAGTCGAAGGCGGGGAGGGTGAGCGCCACGAATACCGCCAGCGCGCTCAGCTTGATGATGACGAGGAAGATGTTGAAGGTCGCGCTTTCCCGCGTGCCCGCCATCAGCATGCCGGCGATGGTAAGCGCCACCGCCACGGCCGGCAGGTTGACGATGCCGCCTTCATGGGGTCCGACGAGGAGGGCGGGTGGAAGATATATCCCCGCCGCCTCGAGCCATCCCACCAGATAGGCGGACCAGCCGACCGCGACGGCGCTGCACGCGACCGAATATTCGAGTACCAGGCTCCAGCCGACGATCCAGCCCAAGGTCTCGCCGAGCACCGAATAGGTGTAGGTATAGGCGCTTCCAGAGGTCGGGATCATCGTCGCCAGCTCGGCATAGGCGAGCGCCGCGCAGGCACAGACCGCGCCGGCGATGGCGAAAGCGAGGATCACCGCGGGGCCGGCGCGGTCCGCGCCGACGCCGGTCAGCGTATAGATGCCCGTGCCGACGATCGCGCCGACGCCCAGCGCCACCAGATGGGGCCAGCTCAGCGTTTTCCTCAAAACTCGATCGGGCTCGTGCGTGCCTTCCGCGTGCAGCGGCTTGCGCGGGCCAAAGATACTTTGCGCCACTTCGGTGTTCCTCTCTGCTGGATATATGCGACCGGATTATTCCGGCTTCTTGTCTTTCCGTTCCGCCGACAGCTGCCGGCGCAGATCCTTCAATGTTTGCTCGATGTGGGTGCGGGTCAGGGCCGCGGCGGCCTTGCCATCGCGCGCCAGCCAGGTCTCGAGCATCCGGCGATGCTCGTCATTGGCGCGTTCGTCGCGGCCGGAGGGCTCCAGGTGCTTGCGCACGTAGCGCTCGGACAGAATGTGAAGCCGTTCGATGATACTGAAGGTGATCGGCCGGATCGCCGGCCGCACCAGGGCGAGATGGAAAGCACGATTGAAGGCGCCGACGCTCTCGCCATGGGCTTCGGTGACGCGGTCCAGCGCCTCCAGCGCCTGGCGCGCCGCCGCCTGCTCCTCCTCCTTCGCCTCCACCGCCGCCAGCGCGACCGCCTCGGGCTCCAGCTTCAGTCTGAGGGCATACACTTCTTCGGCTTCCTGGGTCGAAAGCGACCTTACAAAGTATCCGCGATTGGCCTGGGAGCGGATCAGCCCCTCCTGCTCGAGCCGTGTCAGGGCCTCGCGGAGCGGGATCTTACTCACGCCCAGTTCGGCGGCGAGCGCGTCCTGACGGATCGCTAGGTCGGCGGCCACCTTGCCGGAAAGAATGCGGTCGCGCACCAGCTCGACGAGCTGTTCGGACAGATTGCGGACGATGATGCTGCTCATGGACAGATCATAGCGGCTTTTGATAGCTTGTCTTCATGATCGTATAAAATGTACGCGCCGCCCGACCCTGCTCGCGCGGTCCATAGCTGGAGGCGGCGGTGCCGCCGAAAGGCGCATGATAATCGACGCCCGCGGTGGGAAGGTTCACCATCAGCATGCCGGCGCGGGCCCGGCGCTTGAATTCCTCGGCGTGGAGCAGCGAACGCGTGCAGATGCCGGCGGAGAGGCCAAAGCGGTTGCCGTTCAGCGCCTCGATCGCGGCGTCGAAGCCGTTCACGCGGAAGACGCCGGCGACGGGTCCGAATATCTCGTCATGACCGAGAGTGTTCGCCGACGGCACATTGTCGAAGAGCGTCGGAGCATAGAAGCAATGCTCCATCTCGGTCGCGCTGCCGCCGAACAAGGGTTTGAGGCCAGTGCCCTCCACTTCGGCTACCTGGCGGGCGATGAGCGCCTTCTGGCGCGGCGCGGCGAGCGGACCGACCTGGGTGGCGGGATCGCGCGGGTCGCCGATCTTTAGGGTCGCGACCTTCGCCTTCACCGCCTCGACGAAGCGGTCGGCGATAGCCTCCTCGACGATGATGCGCGAAGTCGCGGTGCAGCGCTGGCCGGCGGCGAAGAAGGCGCCGTTCACCGCGCAGTCGACGGCATTGTCCAGATCGGCGTCGGCCATGACGATGAGACCGTTGACGCCGCCCATTTCCAATTGCGCTCGGACGGACCGCCGGCCGGCGGCGAGGCGCACCTGCTCGCCGGTCGCGACCGAGCCGGTGAAGCTGATCGCGTCGATCCCTTCCACCTCCACCACGGCTTTGCCGGCGCCGCCCGCGCCCAGCAGCATGTTGACGCTGCCGGCGGGAAGCCCGGCCTCGGCGATGATCGCCATCAGGGCGTCGGCAGTCGCGGACGAGATCTCCGACGGCTTCCAAACGACCGCATTGCCGAAGGCGAGCGCCGGCGCGATCTTCCAGGCGGGGATGGCGATCGGAAAGTTCCAGGGCGTGATCGCGGCGACGACCCCGACGGGCGCATAATCCACCTCGACCGTCGCGCCGGGGCGCGTGGAGGCGAAGCGCTCGCCGACATTACGCAAGCTCTCGCCGGCGAAGAAGTCGAACAGCCGCGCCGCGCGCATCACCTCGCCCTTGGAATCGCCAAGGGTCTTGCCGGTCTCCCGGGTGATCAGCAGCGCCAGGCGGTCGGCATCCGCCGCCAGCGCCCGGCCGATCCGCGCGAGCGCATCGGCCCGCGCCTCGATGCCCG
>NZ_DATCYB010000021.1:0-20779 GCF_036570505.1 Allosphingosinicella sp.
CGCTCAGCGTTTCCAGCGGTGCATTGGGCGCGGCACCGGCCGAATAACGGGCGCGGTAGATCGGCCCCAAGGCATAGGCCGCCTCTATATCGCCGCGTCCGAACACGCGGACACCCTCGTCAGCCTCCAGCGCCGTCGCCAGCGCTGCCTCGATTCCTGCGCTGCTGATCGGGTCTTCGGGTGCGCCGAAGGCGGGCTTCATCGCCTCGACGGCGCGGTTGGCGGCCCACCAGTTGCTGGCGACCACCCCGACCCACCAGGGATTTTCGAAAAGGGCGATCACGCCCGGCACGGCCTCCGCCGCATCGCGGTCGATCCGCAGCAGCGGCCCCCCGCCATAGGGACCCCGCCGAACCGAGGCGTAGACCATGTCGGGCAGACGCACGTCGCCCGCGAAGCGGGCGGACCCGTCGACCTTGGAAGGAAGGTCGAGGCGGGGCAGCGGCCGTCCGGCCAGTCGGTTCTCGAGACCGCCGCGGACGGGGAGATGTTCGGGCAGCTCCAACGTGGCTGCCTTCTCGGCCAATTCGCCGAAGCCGATCCGTTGCGGCCCGTTGACGACGAAGCCGCCTTGCGTGTCGAGCCTCTCCCAGTCGGCGTCCCACCGCTCGGCCGCCGCCATGCTGAGGAGGGCCCGGGCGGCCGCCCCCGCCTCGCGCAGCGGCGCCTCGAACGCTCGGATGGAGGTCGAGCCGCCGGTCAGCATCAGTGCCACTCGCCCGTCATGCTCCCCGGCCGCCCAGCGTGCGACGCCGCGCCATGCGGAGGGGATGGAATCTTCCGGCGCATCACCGGCGAGAAAGGCGTTCGCGTAGAGCGGACCGATCGGCGCCGGTTCCACCGCCACCGTCCGCCAGTCGGCGCCGAGCTCGTCGGCGAGGATCTGCGGCAGGCTGGTATAGACGCCCTGCCCCAGCTCCGCCTGCGGCACGGCGACGATGACGCGGCCGTCGGTGGCGATCTTGAGGAACGCGTTGAACAGGGATTCGCCCTCGGCAACGCGCAGGTTGGGTGGGTAGACTCGCGGCCATAGGCTCCAGGCGACCAGCAACCCCACACCCGCGCCCCCGCCGATCAGCAGTCCGCGCCGGCTGATGCCCATTCCTGTCCCGCTCGAAGCCATCAGTGCCTGATAATGACGCGGCGTCGAGGCGGCTAGTGCATTGGCGCGGGCTGGCCGAGCTCCGCCCGGTAGCGCTCTCTCAGCGTGACCTTGTCGACCTTGCCGGTGCCGAGCTTCGGCAGCGGCTGGTGATGGACCCAGATATGGACGGGATGCTTGAACCGGGCCAGGCGCCCGTCGAGGAACGCCCGCAGAGCCTCCTCGTCGAGGGCGCGGTCGTCCTCGCTGTAAATCACGGCCACCGGCATTTCTCCAAGCCGATCGCAGGGCAAGCCGAAGACGCTCGTTTCGGAGACGGCGGGATGGGCATAGAGCGCGGCCTCCACCTCCTGGCAGCTGATATTCTCGCCGCCGCGGATGATGACGTCCTTCTTGCGGTCGACGATGAAAAGATAGCCGTCCTCGTCGAGATAGCCGATATCGCCGGTGCGGACGTAGCCGTCGGCGGTGAAGAGGACCTTGGTCGCCTCCGGATCGCGCCAGTAGCCGCTTATATTAGCGGCGGAGCGGATGGCGATCTCGCCGTGTTCGCCTGATGGCAAGTGACGATCGTCCTCGCCGAGGATCGCGACCTCGACCAGGGGCGCCTGCGCGCGCCCTGTCGAGGCGGGCTTGTCGGCGTAGTTGGACCAGAAGTTGCTGCATCCCACCGCATTGGTCTCGGTCAGGCCATAGCCGAGTGCCGGCTGCGCGCCCTGGAAAGCTTCCTGGAGGCGCTTCACATGGCTGACTGGCCGTGCCGCGCCGCCGGCGGCGATGTCGGTGAGCGAGGAAAGATCATATGAGTCGCGGTCCGAATGCTGCATCAGCTCCAGGCTCATCGTCGGCACGCCGACGAAATAGGTGACCGTCTCCTTCTCGATCAGCCTGAGCGCCTCGCCCGCGTCCCATTTGGGCAGCAGCACCATGCCCCGGCCGACGACGAAGCTGTTCAGCATCACCGGCACTTCGCCCGTGACATGGAACAGCGGTACGGCGACCATCGTGCGCGGCGGAGGCGGCGGGCGACCCTCGCTTTCGAGAATGCCGCGCAAGGTCGCGAGGCCGATCGCATAGGCATAGGTGCCGGTCGTCACCGCATGATGGGTCGAAACCGCGCCCCTGGCCTTGCCGGTCGAGCCCGAGGTGAAGAGGATCGTCGCGTCATCCTCGGGCTTCACCTGGGGCAGCGCGCCGTCGCCATTGCCTTCATCGAGAATCGGCGCCAGCGCCTCGTGCAGCGGTCGCTCGATCGGGAGCGTCACCGTCTGCAGATCGAGGCCCGTCGCTTCGATCCGCTGGGCGCGGGGAGTATCGGCGATGACGAGCTTCGGCTCCGTCAGCTCCAGCGCATGCCTCAGCTCGTCCGCCTGCCACCAGCCGTTGACCAGCACGGCGACCGCGCCCGCCTTCAGCACGGCCATGTAGCAGACGATCCAGCTCGGAGCGTTGCGCATGGCGATCGCCACCCGGTCGCCCTTGTGGATGCCGAAACCGCTGGCCAGCGCATGGGCGAGCCGCGTCGCCTCCTCGTTGAGCTCGGCGAAGGCTAGCCGCTCGCCGCCGGCGATGACGGCGATCGTCTCGGCATGAAGGGCGCAGAAAGCATCGAACAGGCCGGGCAGGGTGGGCGGCAGGTTGGTAACGACAGCGCGCCCCTCCTCATCATGGCCGACGCGGATTCGGCCGCTCTGGCCCGTCACCACTCCCATCACGGCGTCGAACTTGCGGTCGAGCTCACTCGGCACCCAGATTCTCCTGCTCTTCCGGTTTTCTCTTCACGCCACTATGAGGGCGGAAAATCGAAGGGGAAAGCCTTGTTACAGCCGGAAATCGCCGCCCTCGCCGCTGACGCTACGGCAGCCTTGCGCTGGGACAGCCTCGGCCTCGATCCGGTCGCGCTCGATCTCGGCTTCTTCCAGCTCCGCTGGTATTCGCTTGCCTATCTCGCCGGCATCGTCCTCGGCTGGTGGTATCTGCTGAAGCTGATCGAAAAGCCCGGCGCCCCCATGGCCCGCCGCCATGCCGACGACATGGTCTTTTACGCGACGCTCGGCATCCTGATCGGCGGCCGGCTCGGCTACGTCCTCTTCTACCGGCCCGAATTCTATTTCGAGAACCCGCTGGAGATATTGCAACTGTGGGATGGCGGCATGTCCTTCCATGGCGGCGTCATCGGGGTCAGCCTCGGCATCTTGTGGATGGCGCGGAAACACGGCCTCGATTGGCTCCGCATCCACGATTATGTCGCCTGCTGCGTCCCCTTCGGCCTGTTCTTCGGTCGCCTCGCCAATTTCGTGAACGGCGAGCTTTGGGGGCGGCCTACCGACGTACCCTGGGCTATGGTCTTCCCCTCAGGCGGCGAGGTGGCGCGCCACCCGAGTCAGCTTTACGAGGCGGGCCTGGAGGGCATCGTGCTCGGCCTCCTCCTCTGGTTCCTCTTCTGGAAAACCGATGCGCGCTACCAGCCGGGCAAGCTCGTCGGCACCTTCATCCTGGGCTACGGCATCAGCCGCTTCCTGGTCGAGTTGGTCCGCCAGCCCGACGCGGGGCTGGAGAACCTCTCCTGGGGCCTCACCATGGGCCAGACCCTGACCGTGCCGATGATCCTGGGTGGCATCTATCTCATCGCCACCGCCAAGGGCCGCCGGCAGCGGGTGGAGCCGATCGCCGGAAGCGAGAGTGTGGCCTGACTCGGCCACCAGCCTCCGTTGTCTGATATCTCCGGCCGCCTTACCCGCCTGATCGCGACCGCCGGCCCGATCTCGGTCGCCCAGTATATGGCGGAGGCGAACGCGCATTATTACGCCGGCCGCGATCCGCTGGGTGCCGAGGGCGATTTCACCACCGCGCCCGAGATCAGCCAGATGTTCGGCGAGCTGATCGGCCTGTGGCTCGCCGACCTTTGGATGCGGGCCGGGCGGCCGGCGACGGCGCATTATGTCGAGCTGGGGCCGGGGCGCGGCACGCTCGCCGCCGATGCGCTGAGGGCGATGCGCTCGGCGGGCCTGCAGCCGCCGGCCAATCTTGTGGAAACCAGCCCGACCCTGAGCGAAGCCCAGGCGGAGCAGGTACCGGCAGCGCGCTGGCACGGCGATGTCACGACCCTTCCGGACAATGTGCCGCTGCTGATCGTCGCCAATGAATTTTTCGACGCGCTGCCCATTCACCAACTGGTCGCAACGAAGACGGGCTGGCGGGAAAGGCTGGTGACGGTGGAGGAAGACCGGTTCGTTCCGGCCGCCGGATCGCCGAGGCCAGGGAAGTCCGTTCCCGAGCGGCTCCGCCACGCCACGCCGGGGAGCATCCTCGAGACTTCGCCCGCTTCCGTCGCCGTCGTCCGCGAACTGGCGCGGCGGATCGCCGCGCAGGGCGGCGCCGCGCTGATCGTCGACTATGGCCATGAGCGAACAGGCCTTGGCGACACGCTGCAGGCGGTGGAACGCCACGCCTTTGCCGATCCGTGGCAGGCGCCCGGGACACGCGACCTTACCGCCCATGTCGATTTCGAGGCGCTGGAGGACGCGGCGCAAGCGGAGGGCGTCCGCGTCAGCGGACCCCGAGATCAGGGTGACTGGCTGAAGACGATGGGCATCGACCTTCGCGCCGCCTCGCTCACGAAAGCGGCGCCGGAGAGCGGAGCCGACATCGCCGCCGCCCGCGATCGGCTGGTCGCCCCGGACCAGATGGGCAGTCTGTTCAAGGTCATGGCGCTGGTCGCGCGCGGCTGGCCCGAACCGGAGGGCTTTTGAAGATGAAAATGCGCGACGCCGGGCCGGACGACGCGGCGCGGCTGGCGGCACTCGGCCGCCAGAGCTTTACCGAGACCTTCGGCCATCTATACAGGCCCGACGATCTGGCCGCCTTCCTTGCCCATCACACCGACGAGCGCTGGGCCGAGGAATTGGCCGATCCCGCTTATGCCGTTCGCATCGTCGAGGCGGAGGGGGAGGCGATCGCCTATGCCAAGATCGGCCCGCGCTCGCTTCCTTTCGAACCGCGCGGGCCTTCCATCGAGCTTCGCCAATTCTATGTCCTCGCACCCTGGCACGGCAGCGGCATCGCGGCCAAGCTGATGGCATGGGTAATCGCCGAGGCGAAGGCGCGCGGCGCGCAAGACCTGTACCTCTCCGTCTTCATCGACAATCACCGCGCCCGCCGCTTCTATGCCCGCTACGGCTTCGAATATGTCGGCGATTACGACTTCATGGTCGGCAATCACGCCGATGTGGATCATGTGATGCGCCTGTCGCTGGAGGATGCCCATGCCGGTTGAGGTGATCCGCTCCAGGGCGTTCGAGGGCGTGTCCCACGGCTTCCTGGGTCGGCGTGGCGGCGCCTCCATCGGTGTCTGCGCGGGTCTCAACGTCGGCCTCGGCTCCGACGACGATCGCGAAGCGATCCGAACCAATCGCCGACTCGCCGTCGAAGCGGTCGCGCGCGGCGCCGACCTGGTGACGCTGCATCAGGTCCATTCCGCAACCGCCATTGCCGTGGCGGAGCCCTTTCCCGATAACGCCCGCCCCCGTGCCGACGCGATGGTCACGGACCGCCCCGGCCTTGCCCTTGGCATCCTGACGGCCGATTGCACGCCGGTCCTTTTCGCAGACTGCCAAGCGGGCGTGATCGGCGCCGCCCATTCCGGCTGGAAAGGCGCGATTGGCGGGGTCGCCGAAGCGACCGTCGCGGCGATGGAAAAGCTCGGCGCCGACCGCGCCCGCATTGTCGCCGCCGTCGGGCCGACCATCGCCCGCAAATCCTATGAGGTGGACGAGGCCTTCCTGCGCCGCTTCGTCGAGCAGGCGCCGGAGAATGAGCGCTTCTTCGCCGGCGGGCGGGCGGGGCACCATCAGTTCGACCTCGAAGCCTACGTCGTCTCTCGCATTGCCGATGCCGGGATAAACCGCATCGACGCGCTGGGGCTGGACACCTACTCCGATCCCGATAGGTTCTTCAGCTATCGCCGCGCAACGCATCGCGGCGAGGCGGATTATGGGCGCCAGATCTCGCTGATCGCGCTTTAGGGGGAGGATGAATGGCGCTTTGGCGGCTTTACGGCGCGCGCGGCTGGGGATCGACCCTTGCGGAAGGCGTGCTGGCCTGGGCCGGCGTCCCGTTCGAGTTCGAGGATGTCGAAGGTTTCGACACGCCGGGGCCGGAGCGCGACCTCCTTTTGGCCGTCAATCCGCTCGCTCGCGTGCCGACGCTGGTGGCACCCGGTGGCGCGGTGCTGACCGAAAGCGCCGCCATCGTCCTGCACCTTGCCGAGCTTCATCCCGAAGCCAAGCTCGCCCCGTCGGTGGCCGACTCCAAACGCCCCGCCTTCCTCAACCGGCTGATCTGGTTCGTCTCGGCCGTCTATCCGACCTTCACCTATCGCGATTATCCCGAGCGCTGGGCTCCCGGCGCGGCGGAGCAATTGACGGAGCGGGTTGATGCCTTCCGCCTATCGCTCTGGCACCAGTTCGAGGAGGAGCTGGGTAATGGCCCTTGGATACTGGGCGATGAGCCGTCCGCGCTCGACCTCTATGTCACCGTCATGTCACGCTGGCGACCGCGCCGCGCCTGGTTCGCCGAGCACTGCCCGAAGCTCCACGCCATCGCATTGAAGGGCGAGGCGCTGCCGCAGCTGGCGCCGGTGATGAGGCGTAATTTCCCCGAATGACCGCCGCGCGGATCGGCCTGTGGGGCGGCCTCGCCGTCTTCGCCATCATGCTGATGATGCCGGCGCCCGAAGGCATGCCGGTGGAGGCCTGGCGCGCCTCGGCGCTGGTGCTGCTGATGGCGGCCTGGTGGATGACGCAGGCGCTGCCGCTCACCGCCACCGCCCTCCTCCCCTTCCTCGCCTTCCCGATGTTCGGGGTCATGAGCGCCAACGAGGCCGCCGCGGCTTATTATTCGCCGATCCTGTTCCTGGTCCTCGGCGGCGCGATCATCGCCCTGGCGATCGAGCGGACCGGCCTCCACCGCCGCCTCGCCCTCGCCATCATCAGCCGCGGCGGGACGACGCCCGCAGCTTTGCTCCTCGCCTTCATGACCGCGACGGCGATTTTGAGCTTCATCGTCTCCAATACCGCCACCACCCTCATCATGATTCCGATCGCGGTCGCCGTGCTGCACGCCGCCAGGATCGGCGAGGGCGAGACGGACGGCTTTCCGGGCGCGCTGGCCATGGGCATCGCCTTCGCCGCTTCGATCGGCGGGCTCGGCACCCTGGTCGGCTCGCCCACCAACGCCATCGCCGCCGGCATCATCGAGCGCTCGACCGGGCTCCACATCGATTTCCTCACCTGGGCGATCTACGGTCTGCCGCTGGTCTTCGTCTCGATCCCGCTTTGCTGGCTGATCCTGCTCAAGATCCAGCGCGTGCGCCCGGAGGATTTCGACGGCGAAGCTGCCCGCGCCGGCATCGGCGAGATGCGACCGTGGAGCGTCGCCGAGAAACGCCTCGTGCCGCTCGTGGCGGCGGTCGTCGTCGCCTGGGTGCTGGTGCCGCTCCTGTCGCCTCTCCTTCCGGATGACGCGCTCACCGACGGCACAGTCGCCATCCTCGGGGCCCTGCTCCTTTTCGTCATTCCCGACGGCACTGGGCGGGCCATCCTCAACTGGGAGGAGGCCAACCGCGCGCCCTGGGGCGTCATCATGATGTTCGGCGGCGGCCTCGCGCTGGCGGCAGGGATCACTGAATCCGGCCTCGCGACCTGGCTCGGCACAGCGCTCCAGCCGCTCTCGGTCGTGCCGCCGCTGATCGTCGCCCTGGTGTTGGTGGCGCTGGTCATCCTGGTCACCGAATTCGCCTCCAACGTCGCCACGGCGAGCGGAATCATCCCAGTCGTCGGCAGCCTCGTCCTCGCCACCGGCGCCGACCCGATCCTGCTGGCGCTCCCGGCGGCGATGGCGGCGAGCTGGGGCTTCATGCTGCCGTCCGGCACCGGCCCCAACGCCATCGCCTGGGCCACCGGCCACATCGCCCTTCCCCGGATGCTGAAGGCGGGGCTCCTGCTCGATCTCGCCGGCATCCCGATCATGGTCGGGATCGTCTGGGCGGTTGCCGCTCTCATCCACTAGGTCTAGGCAGCATCCGACCCCGGTCCAGGAGAGCCTCACGTGAACGACGAATCCGACATCAGCGGCACCACGCCGCGCCGCCGCCCCAAGCCGGACGTGCTGGAAATTGGCGGGCGGAAGCTCAAGCCCTCGACGCTGATGATGGGCCATGGCTTCGACCCGGCGCTGTCGGAAGGCTCGCTGAAGCCACCGATCTTTCTCACCTCCACCTTCGTCTTCGAGACCGCGGCGGCGGGCAAGCGCCATTTCGAAGGCGTTACCGGCAAGCGCCCAGGCGGTGCCGAGGGCCTTGTCTATTCGCGCTTCAACGGGCCGGACCAGGAGATACTCGAGGATCGCCTGAGCGTCTGGGAGGATGCGGAGGAGGCGCTGACCTTCTCGAGCGGCATGTCGGCCATCGCGACCCTGCTCCTCACCTTCGTCCAGCCGGGCGACGTGATCGTCCATTCCGGGCCGCTCTACGCCGCGACCGAGACGCTGATCGCCCGCATCCTCGGCCGCTTCGGCATCCAGTGGCTCGATTTTCCCGCCGGCGCGACCCGCGAGGAGATCGAAAGCGTGATGGAGCGGGCCAAGGGCTTGGGCCGCGTCTCGCTCATCTATCTCGAAAGCCCCGCCAACCCGACCAACCAGCTCGTCGACGTGCAGGCGGTCGCCGCCGCGCGGGCGGCGCTGTTCGACGGCGAGGGCCACCGCCCGCCCATCGCCATCGACAATACGTTCCTGGGCCCGCTCTGGTCGAAGCCGCTGGAGCATGGCGCGGACCTTTCCGTCTATTCGCTCACCAAATATGCAGGCGGCCACAGCGACCTCGTCGCCGGCGGCATCGTCGGCGCCAAGGCGCTGCTCGACCAGATCCGCGCCATGCGGAACACGATCGGCACGATCACCGACCCGCACAGCGCGTGGATGCTGCTGCGCAGCCTCGAGACACTGGAACTCCGTATGACCCGCGCGGGCGAGAATGCGGCCAAGGTATGCGCCTTCCTCCGCGACCATCCCAAGGTCGAGAGCGTCGGCTATCTCGGTTTCCTGAAGGATGACCGGCAGGCCGATATCTACAAACGCCATTGCACCGGCGCCGGCTCCACTTTCTCGCTCTACCTGAAAGGCGGCGAACGTGAGGCTTTCGCCTTCCTCGATGCGCTC
Source organism: Allosphingosinicella sp. (assembly GCF_036570505.1). Lineage (GTDB taxonomy): Bacteria > Pseudomonadota > Alphaproteobacteria > Sphingomonadales > Sphingomonadaceae > Allosphingosinicella. The sequence goes on from NZ_DATCYB010000021.1 coordinate 9,320, forward strand.
AAGATCGCCAAGCTCGCCGTGAGCCTGGGAGGCACCGAGACCCTGGCAAGTGCCCCGGCGGCGATGACCCACCTGTCGGTCCCGGACGAACGCAAGAAGGCGCTCAACATCACCGACAATCTCGTCCGCATCTCCATCGGCGTCGAGGATGCGGACGATCTCGTCGCCGATTTCGATCAGGCGCTGAGCGCGATCTAATTCCTCCCCAGCTTTTGCTGAGGAGGGTTATCTACTCCAGTCCAGGACTTCCCAGCCTTCCGCCTTGGCGACCTTGATCAGGCGCTCATGGGCATTGGTGGCCACGGGCTCGTCGGACCAGTGGTGGACGACCGAATCCGACACATGGTCGGAATAGAAGCGGATATGGACCGCCTCGCGAGTCAGGCCTTCGCGTTCCAGCCAGTTCTCGATCATGGCGAGCTTGGCGTCGCCGTAGCAGTTGCTGCCCTCGATACGGGCGATGATGCGGCCCTTGGCGTCGAGCTGCGTTTCGGTGGCGATCACGTCGCGAATGCCGAGCCGCTCGGCGATGGCGCCGGCATAGAGGCGGTAGGAGGCGGTCGCCATGACGATGCGGCGGCCGGCGTCGCGGTCGGCGGCGATGCTGGCGCGGGCGCCCGGGAGGATGTTGGTCGCCACCTGCCGGTCGGCGAAGCTCTGGATGACTGGCTCAAGCCGCTTTGGATCGGTCGCGCCGCCGATGAGGAGGCGGTAATTGATCTCCTTGAGGCGCGCGCGGCCGACAAGCTTCAGCCCATAGGCCAGCATCGACAGCGGGACGAGCGGCAGCAGGACGAGCCGCCACGGCGCAAGGCGCGAGGCGGCATGGATCAGGAAAGGCGTGTAGGTTGCCCGCCGCGTGATGGTGCGATCCATGTCGTAGATGGCGAGCGCGGCCTTCATGGAACCCGCGCAAGCACAGGAGCACAGGGCTTGTCCACTCCCTTCCCCACGCTTGCCGCTGTCCCCGAAATGAAGCATCGTCCCGCCGCATGAATGTCGCAGCCGCCGATTTCAGCCAGTCCGAGGAGAATGGTGCCTGTCATCTGCGCTTCACCGGGCGTTTGACCTTGGCCCGGATCGGCGATTTGCCAGAGCGGCTGGAGGAAGTGCACGCCGAGAAGCTAGTGGCGGACGTGTCCCAGGTCGAGCGGATGGACACCGTGGGCGCCTGGCTGATCCACCGCCTGGTCCGCGACCAGGGCGCCGAGGTGGTGGGGGCGGACGAGGATCAGGCACTGCTCCTCCAGCAGGTGGCGCAGTCGGATCAACTGGTAAAGGTGCGACCGGATCGCACGCCGCCGCTCTATCGCGTGCTCGGGCAAGTCGGCGAATCCACCAGCGTGGCGCTGCGCAGCCTCCTCGGGTTGCTCGCCTTTTTCGGCGCCCTGCTCATCGCGACCTGGAACATCATCAAGCATCCGAGCCGCTTTCGGTTCAACGCCGTCGTGCAGCGTTTCGAGGTCGTGGGCGTCCACGCGCTCGGCATCATCGGCCTGATGAGCTTCCTCGTCGGCATCGTCATCGCGCAGCAGGGCGCGGTGCAGCTTCGTCAGTTCGGCGCCGAAGTGTTCACCATCAACCTCATCGGCCGTTCGGCGGTCAAGGAGCTGGGCGTTTTGATGACCGCGATCATGGTCGCGGGCCGGTCGGGCTCGGCTTTCGCCGCGCAACTCGGGGCCATGAAACTCAGCGAAGAGGTCGACGCCATGCGCACGATCGGGGTCTCGCCGATGGAAGTGCTGGTCTTCCCTCGCGTGCTCGCGACGGTACTGATGATGCCGCTGCTCGGCTTTTACGCGGCGCTGTGCGCGCTGGTTGGGGGCGGTCTTTTCACCTGGATCTCGCTCGATATCCCGCCGATAACCTTCGTCCAGCGCATACGCGAGGTGGTGCCGATGACGGACCTGTGGGGGGCGCTCATCAAGGCGCCCGTCTTCGGCCTCATCATCGCCATGGCCGGCTGCTTCCAGGGGCTGCAGGTGGAGGGCGACGCCGAGGAGGTGGGACTTCGCACGACCACCGCGGTCGTCCAAGGCATCTTCCTCGTCATCGTCCTCGACGCCTTCTTCGCCGTCTTCTTCACCGAGATCGGATGGATATGAACGGGCGCGGCGAAACCATCGTCGAGGTCAAAGGCCTCAGGAACAGCTTCGGCGAGCAGATCGTGCACGAGAATCTCGATCTCGAGGTCCGGCGCGGCGAGATACTGGGCGTCGTCGGCGGCTCCGGCACCGGCAAGTCGGTGCTGATGCGCTCGATCATCGGCCTCCAAACCCCCGACGAAGGCGAGATCACCGTCTTCGGCGAGCCGATGATCGGCCGAGGCGAAGAGGAGGGCAAGGATATCCGCCGGCGCTGGGGCGTCCTCTTCCAGGGCGGGGCGCTGTTCTCGACCCTGACAGTGGCCGAGAACGTCCAGGTGCCGATCCGCGAATATTATCCCAATATCGGCGAGACGCTGCTCGACGAGATCGCCTCCTACAAGATCGTGATGAGCGGCCTTCCCGCCGACGCCGGGCCCAAATTTCCGTCCGAGCTGTCGGGCGGCATGAAGAAGCGCGCCGGCATCGCCCGCGCCCTCGCGCTCGACCCGCAGCTTTTGTTCCTCGACGAGCCGACCGCCGGCCTCGACCCGATCGGCGCCGCCGGCTTCGACGAGCTCATCTCGGAGCTGCGCGACGCGCTCGGCCTTACCGTCTTCCTCATCACACACGACCTCGACACGCTCTACGCCATCTGCGACCGTGTCGCGGTGCTGGCCGACAGGAAGGTGGTCGCGGTCGGAACGATCGACGAACTCTTGGCTTTGGACCATGAATGGATACAGGATTATTTCAGGGGTCCCCGCGGGCGTGCGGCCGAAAGAACGGCCGGCGCGGCGGCCAGGGAGAGCGCTGAGAGCTGATGGAAACCCGTTCGAATCATATCCTCGTCGGCGGCGTTGTGCTGGCCCTAATCGTGGCCGTGCTCGGCTTCATCATCTGGCTCAGCCAGGTGTCCGGCGAGGATAACAAGGAATATGACATCTTCTTCAAGCAGGCGGTCGACGGCCTCGCGAAAGGGTCCGCGGTGAGCTACAACGGCGTGCCGGTGGGCCAGATCGAGTCGATCAACCTCGACCCCAGAACGCCTCAATTCGTCCGCGTACGCATCGCCGTGCGCGAGGAGGTTCCGATTTTGGAGGGCACGACGGCGACCATCGAGGGCGTCGGCTTCACCGGCGTTTCCCAGATTCAGCTTGATCCCGCACCGGCCGGGGCGCCGCCGATAAGCGGGGAAGGTCCCTATGGCGTGCCCGTCATTCCCACCAAACCTGGTGCGCTCGGCGAACTTCTCAGCAGCGCCCCCGAGCTGCTCCAGCGCGTCTCGACCTTGACCGAAAGGCTGACCGAACTATTGGCCGACCGCAACCAGGCCTCGATCGCCGCGATCCTCGACAATATGGAGGAGATCAGCGGATCGCTCGCCGAACGGGGACCCGAAATCGCTGCCACCCTGGCCGAGGCGCGCGTCGCTATCCGTCAGGCGGGCGATGCGGCGGAGGAGTTCGGGGAGCTCGCCGACACGACCGACCAGTTGCTCGCCGACGACGCCCGCCCGCTCATCAACGACCTGCAGCAGACCGTCCAGGCGGCCGAGCAGAGCATGAAGAACCTCGACCTGGTCATTTCCGACGCGCGGCCCGGCGTGCAGGCCTTCTCCAACCAGACCCTGCCCGAGATCGGCCAGCTCGTCCGCGACCTTCGCGCGACGTCGCAGGCGCTTCGCTCGGTGACGGAAAAGGTCAATCAGCAAGGCGCGGGATCGATCATCGGCGCGGAGAAACTTCCAGATTATGAGCCGCGATAATGAGATATAAGCTTGCCTCGCCCATCATCACGATGGGCCTCGCCCTTGCCCTTTCGGGTTGCATCAGCTTCGGCTCCGATCCGCCCCCCTATTTCCTGACGCTCGAGCCCGCCGCGACGGTGGCTCCCGCGACGAGCCGGACCGCCGCCGCCAACGAGGCGATCACGGTGGTGCCGCCGAGCCTTCCCCAGGCGCTCAACACCAATCGCGTGCCGGTCCGCTCCGGCGGGACGGCGGTGGCCTATCTAAAAAACGCCCAATGGGTGGAGACGCCCGACACGCTGTTCGGCCGCCTGCTATCGGAGACGATCACCGCCCGCACCGGCCGCGTCGTCCTCGATCCGCAGCAATTCACCTTCGATCCGGGCGTCCGCCTCACCGGCCAGCTACAGAGTTTCGGCGTCGATGCGGATGCGATGGAGGCGGTGGTGACCTATGACGCTGCCCTGGCGCGCGGCGCCGACGCCATCGAGACGCGCCGGTTCGAAGCCCGCGTCCCGGTCGCCGCCGTCGACACCGCGTCGGTCGGGCCCGCCCTCAACCAGGCGGCCAACCAGGTCGCGACCGACGTCGCCACCTGGATCGGCGGTTAGCCCAAGCTCTTCGAGGCCTGCTCGAATACGTCCTTGGAGAGGCCCTTCGTCCCGACGATGCGCTTGAGCTCCGCCTGCATCAGCGCGGCGCGCGCCTCATCGAACCGCCGCCAGCGCCCCAGGGGCGGCACCAGCCGCGCGGCCGCCTGCGGATTCAGTTTTTCCACCGCCAGGATCATGTCGGCAAGGAAGCGGTAGCCGCGTCCGGACGGATCATGGAACGCCCGTTGATTGGCGGCGAAAGCGCCGACCAGCGAGCGCATTCGGTTGGGATTGGCAAGAGTGAAGTCGCCATGCTTCGCCAGCGTCTCGACCATCGCCGCCGTATCGTCCCGGGTCGACAGCGCCTGCACCGAGAACCATTTGTCGAGCACCAGCGCGTTGATCCGGTAGCGCCGGTAGAAGGCGTCCAGCGCCGCCGTGCGCTCGCCCGCGTCGCTGTTCGAAAGAATGCCGAGCGCGCCCTGACGGTCGGTCATGTTGTCGGCGCCCTCGAATTGCGCCATCGCCATGGCCGCCGCGTCATCCGCCCCACCCGCCATCAGGTAGGCGAGCGCCACTGTCCGCAGGCGCCGCGCGCCCTTGGCCGAGGGCGAGGTTTCGAAACGGTTGGCGGCGGTCGCGGCATAGGCGTCGCGCCACAGCGCCCGAAGCTCCTCGCCGAGATCGGCCCGAAGCGCCTCGCGCGCGGCATGGATGGCCTCGGGATCGACGACCAGCATCTGGTCGCCAATGAAGGCTTCGGTCGGGAGCAGCACCGCCTCGGCGATGAAGGCGGCATCGAGCCGCTCATCCTCGAGCGTGCGCCGCACCGCCTCGATCACCGGCCCATGCGTTGCCTTCGCACCCGAGATTGCCGCGACCAGAGTATCCAGCATCAGCTGCTGCATCGCCTCGTAACGGGCGAACGGGTTGTCGTCGCTGGCCGAGAGGAAGGCGAGATCCTCCGCGCCTCGGTCGCTTTCGATGATGACCGGCGCTGAAAAGTCGCGGTTGATGGATAGCACCGGCCGCTCGCCGATCCCGTCGAAGACGATCTTCTGGTCGGCCTCCTCCAGCACCACCAGCCGGTCGGCATATTTCTCGCCGGTGAGCTCGCCGAACAAGGCGACCTTGAGCGGGATCGGCATCGGCTTCTTGTCGGTTTGCCCCGGCGTCGGCGGCAGTTCCTGCGCCAGCTCCAGATGGGCGCGTCCGTCGCCGGCATGGTGGCTCAGGGAGGCGCGGACGCGCGGCGTGCCGGCTTGGTTGTACCAGAGGCGGAACCGGGTCAGGTCGCAACCGCTCGCATCTTCCATGGCGGAGACGAATTCCTCGCAGGTCGCCGCCTCGCCGTCGTGCCGCTCGAAATAGAGATCGGAGCCGGCGCGGAACTTCTCCTCGCCCAGGATGGTGTGCATCATCCGGATGAGCTCGGCGCCCTTGTTGTAGACCGTCGCCGTGTAGAAGTTCGAAATCTCGATATAGCTTTCAGGCCGCACCGGATGGGCCAGCGGCCCGGCATCCTCCGGGAATTGTGCCGCGCGGAGCATCCGTACATCCTCGATCCGCTTGACCGCCGGCGAACCCTGGTCAGCCGAGAATTGCTGGTCGCGAAAAACGGTGAAGCCTTCCTTCAGGGATAGCTGGAACCAGTCGCGGCAGGTGACGCGGTTGCCGGACCAATTGTGGAAATATTCGTGCGCGACGACACCGGCTATGGCGTCATAATCCGCATCCGTCGCCGTGTCGGGGTCGGCCAGGATGTATCGCGAATTGAAGATGTTGAGGCCCTTATTCTCCATCGCGCCGAAGTTGAAGTCGGAGACGGCGACGATGTTGAACACATCAAGGTCATATTCACGGCCATAGACCCGCTCGTCCCACGCCATCGCCGCCTTCAGAGAGGCCATGGCGTGCTCGGTCTTGGGCAGGTCCGCATTCCGCACCCAGATGCCGAGCTCGACGGTCTTGCCGCCGGAGGTGACGAACTGGTCGCGATTGGCGGCGAGGTCGCCCGCCACCAGCGCGAAGAGGTAGCAGGGCTTGGGGAAGGGATCGTGCCACTCCGCCCAATGCCGACCCTCCGCGGCGTCGCCGGACGCCACCGGATCGCCATTGGCCAGCAGCACCGGATAGCGCGCCTTGTCGGCCGTCATCCTGACCTTGTAGCGGGAGAGCACATCCGGCCGGTCGGGGAAGAAGGTGATCCGCCTAAAGCCCTCGGCCTCGCACTGGGTGCACAGGTTCCCACCCGATTCGTAGAGGCCCATCAACTGGCTGTTCGAATTGGGCGAGATTTCGACAATCGTCTCGACCGTCGCCTTGTCGCCCGACAGCGAAATGGTCAGCACCCCGTCGGCATAGCGGTGCTCGACGGGCCGCCCGTCGACCCGCACCCCCACCAGCGCCAGATCCTCGCCATCGAGCCGCAGCGGCGCGTCATGCTGCCCGTTGCGCTCGACCGAAAGCGTCGCCCGCACCACCGTCCGGTCCGCCGCCAGATCGAACTCCAGCGCGATTTCCGGCACCAGCCAGTCCGGCTCCCGATAATCCTGGCGAAGAACGGCGGCGGGTGGGGCGGAGACTTTCAGGGCGTCGAGCATAGGGTGCATCTAGGTCGCGACGGGGCGCGGTGCAATGCAATGACACCTATCGCGTCGATGGAGTGAAGCAGTATGAGGGTTCGGCTAGGCCCGTCGCGCCCTCAAGGCGATAAAGAGCCCCGCGAGGGCCAGCCCTCCGCCGGCGACGGCCAGCGAGGACCAGCGATAGCCTTCGAAGAGCGTCGAGAAAGCCATGGCGATGATCGGGACGAGCAGGCTGGAATAAGCGGCGCGGCCGGGGCCGATGGCGCGGATGATCGAGAAATAGAAAGTGAAGGCGAGCGCCGAGCCGAACAGGCCGAGATAGAGAAGGCCGAGCCAGTAGCCGAGGCGAAGCTCGATGACGGGCGGGCCGTCGAGGAGCCAGGCGGCGCCGGCATTGGCGAGGCTGCCATAGGCCATGCTCCAGGCGATCATGACGAGGACGGGCCGGGCACCCATCCGCTCGGTCGCCTGCATGACGTTGGCGACCGAGGCGCACAGGACGGCGAGTAGGGCGAAACCGAGGCCCAGAAGCACTTCATCAGTCGTGGCGGTGGTGGCACGTATTTCCTGGATGAAGAGCAGGACGACGCCCGCCATGGCGATGGCCGAGCCGAGCAGGAATCGGCCGCCGATCGGATGCTTCAGGAACAGCCAGGCAAGGGCACTGTTCGGCACCAGCAGCAGCGCGAAGATCACCGCGACCAGACCGGAGGTGATGTGCTGCTCGGAGGCATAGACGAAATTGTAATTGAGGAAGAATTGGAGGAGGCCGAGCAAAGCGGCGAGGGCATGCCCTTCGCGCCCGATTATCAGCGACTGGCGGGTCGCCCGCGCATAGGCGAACAAGGTCGCGCCGGCGATGATGAAGCGGTAGGTGACCGACCAGGTCGGCGGCACCGCCCCCAGCTGATCCTTGATGACGATCCAGGTCGACCCCCAGATGAGGGTGATGACGATGAAGGGGATGAGGACGCGCGGCTGAAGGAACGCGCGGTCGTGATCGGTCACAGGCTCCTGATCGCCTCTGCCAGCGCCTCGACATGAGCGGGCTCGCTGTTCCAGCTCGTCACCAGCCGCGCTTCGCCGGGGCCCCAGTCGTAGAAATCGAACCCTTTCGCCCGCAGCGCCGCCGCTTCTGGCGGAGAAGCCTTGAGGAACACCTCGTTCGCCTCCACCGGAAGGACAAGCCGGCCTCCCGCCGCGGCGGCAAGCCGGGCGGCGGCGTCATTGGCGGCGCGGGCGTTCTTCATCCATACGCCGTCCTCTAGCATGGCGAGGATCTGCGCGGCGAGATAGCGGCCCTTCGAAAGGAGATGCCCGGCGCGCTTGCGGCGATAGAGGGTCGCGGCGGCGAGATCCGGATCGAAGAAGATCAGCGCCTCGGCCGACATCCCGCCATTCTTGACGAAGCCGAAGCTCAGCGCGTCGATCCCCGCGCGCCAGGTGAGGTCCGCCGGCGCGCAGCCGAGCCGCGCCACCGCATTGGCGAAACGCGCCCCGTCCATGTGGAAGCCGAGACCACGCGCCTTGCAGAGCCGGCCCAGCGCCGCGACTTCCTCGGGCGTGTAGACGAGGCCATATTCGGTCGCGTTGGTGATCGACAGCGCATGCGGCTGCACTTGGTGGACGTCGTTTCTGACGGTCGCCAGCACGGCCTCAACCGTCTCCGGCGTCAGCTTCGCGCCCTCTCCCTCGCCCAGCAGCAGCTTGGCGCCATGGGTGTAGAATTCTGGCGCGCCGCACTCGTCATTCTGGATATGGGCGTCGCGATGGCAGACGATGCTGCCGTGGGCTGGACAGAGCGCCGCCAGCGCCAGCGAGTTGGCCGCCGTCCCCGTCGCCACCCATAGCGCCCTGATGCGCCTCTCGAACAGATCCGAAAAAGCGTCGTCCAGTCGGGCGCTCCACGCATCACCATCATAGGCGGTATCGAGACGGTTCGCTTGCCCGAGTGCCGCCATGGCCTCGGGGCATACGGCGGCGGCATTATCGGAGAAAAAGCGCATGGGGGCGGCATTAAGGTGCGGGGGCGCGGCGTCAACGCCGATGTGGGTTAGAAAGAATACGCGCCGGCGGTTTACCTCTGCTTAGGGCCGGTTTCCTATCTTATTGGCGCCTTAAGGGGGTGGCGAGTAAAGATGGGCGTAGAAACATTCGGCGAAGTCTCTCGTACCAGCCAGCGGCGGGCCAAACGCTCGCGCGTCCTGCTGAGCGCGCGCCTGCGGACGGACGCCGGCGAGTTTGATGCCCGCCTCAGGGACTTGTCGCGCAAGGGCGCGCTCGTCGAGTGTCAGGGAGACCTGTCGGTCGGCGACGAGATCATATTCACGCGCGGTCAGACGGTCGTTCCCGCGCGGGTCGCCTGGATAGGCGGCAACCGGCTGGGCATCGAGTTCCTGCAGATGATCGACGAGAGCGAGGTGCTCGTCCACATCTCGAAACCGCCAGCCAAGCCTCGGGAGCGCTTCCGCCGACCCCGGATCATGGGCGAGGATTTCACCGAGGAGGAACGCAAGCTCGCGAAAATCTGGGCACGGTCGGTCGGCATCGCCGCGCCGGGCGATTGATTTTATGGGGAGGCGGCCGGAATCATGAACGGACCCACGTTCGCCGCCGGAATTGCCGGCCTCACCGGAGAGCTGACGACCCGGGTTCCGGCCCGGGAACGCCGCGCCAGGCGCACCAAGGTCTCGCTCGACGCCGGTCTCAGGCAGCGCGGGGCGAGCGGCGTCACCGTCGAAATGCTCGACCTCTCCACGCATGGCTTCAGGGTTCGCACGCACCTTCTCCTGGAGCCGGGCGCCGACATCTGGCTCAAGCTGCCGGGGCTGGAAGCCCTCCATGCGCGCGTCGCCTGGGCGGAAGGGGCGGAGCTCGGCTGCGCCTTTGCCCAGCCGCTGCACCCTGCCGTCCTCGAGATGGTCGTTCGCCGGCCTTCCTGACGCGAGCAGCGCCGACTGGACGGGCGAGGCCGGCGCATTGTAACGCTGGGCGATGCTGGACACCGACCCCCTCGCCCTGTTCACCGTCGGCGACCTCCTGCTCCGTCTGGGGATGGCATCCGGCATCGGCCTGCTTCTCGGCCTCGACCGAGAGATGCGTGGCCATGAAGCGGGGATCAGGACCCATGCGCTGGTCGCGCTCAGCAGCGCGATGATCATGGTCTCCTCGCTCATCCTCTACGACCAGCTTCGCGGCGACGGTGCGGCCCCCGATCCGCTGCGCGCGATCCAGGGGCTCAGCCAGGCGATCGGCTTCATCGCCGCGGGCCTCATCTTCGTGCGTCGCGGCGAGGTCCGCAACATGACGACGGCCGCCAACATCTGGATCGCCTGCGCGATCGGCATCGCCTGTGGCGCCGGCCAATATGCGGTGGTGGCGATCGGCGCGGGCCTGGCGCTCATCCTCCTGACCCTCATCAAGCTGTTCGAGCGCTATCTCCCATCCGAGAAAATCGACGAGCAAATGGATTGAATCGGCGCCATCGGCGCCCCAGATGCACCTTCGTCGTCCGGCCGGACACCTTCGTCTAAGGGTGCTCGATCGCGATTCACCTCCGGTTTAGGTGCGGTCAGGCAGACGATTCGCATATGTGGCGTAACGGAAGGCGGTCTGCAGGACCGAGACACGGCAATGACGATCAAACAGAAGTTGCAGAATCCGTTCGCGCTGGTGGCGCAGGGCTTTGTCGCCGGCGCCCTCATGCTGTGGGTGACCGCGCCCTCCGAGAGCGATGCCCCGCAGTCGCCTCCCCCGGTCGAGAGTGCCGCGACCGCCGGCGAATCGCAGGCCTGACCCCGACTTGAAAGCCGCGCGGGTCCGGCTATAGCCGGCCCTGTGGTTCCCTTTTCGTTCTGTGGTGTCGAATTAATGGCGTTGCCGCAAGGCGCGCTGTTCTGGCCAGCGCGGCGCGCGCTGCTGGTCGCCGACCTACATCTCGAAAAAGCGAGCTGGTTCGCGCGGCTCGGCCAGATGCTACCGCCCTACGATTCGATCGCCACGCTCTCCGATCTGACCGTCCTGGCCATGAGCAGCAGAGCGCAGGAAATCTGGTGTCTCGGAGACAGCTTCCACGACCGGGACGGCTGCAACCGGCTGCCCCGGCGGGCCCGGGAGATGCTGAGCACCCTGACTGCCTCGACTCGCTGGACATGGATCACCGGCAACCACGACCCCGGCTTCGCCGATCATTGCGGCGGTGCGATCGTCGAGGAAGCGGCGGTGGACGGCCTGATCCTTCGCCATGAAGCCGATCCCGCCGAGCCCAGGCCGGAACTGTCAGGACATTTTCATCCCAAGCTCCGCATCACCCATCGCGGCCGCCACGTCTCGCGCCGCTGTTTTGTCGCGGCCGAACGAAAGCTGATCCTGCCAGCGTTCGGCGCGCTGACGGGCGGTCTCGACGCAAGCCATCCTGAAATCGTTCGCGCCGCAGGGCAGGCCGC
>NZ_DATCYB010000022.1:0-1904 GCF_036570505.1 Allosphingosinicella sp.
CGCACACTTCGCCGACGATCCGGCTGGCCGGATTCGCCGCCGCCGCCCGACCATGTTATGCTGGAGCATCGCCGACTCAGGGCTGCTCTTGGGCCTGTCGGCGGGGGAGGCGCACTGGCCATGGACGTCGCTTACTATCGACAGCGCGAGCGGGTCGAGCGGCTGAACGCCGCCGAAGCCGCCGACAATGCAGCCCGGGCCGCCCATCTTGAACTCGCCGATCGCTATCGCGCCCTCGTCGAAGCCCATGAGCGGCTCGCCGGGCTGACCTCCAGGACGCTCGACCCCGTCTGACCTCGGGCCCTGCGCTCGCCGAGCCGCCGCGCCATCGCCCGCTGCACCCCCGTCAACCGGCGGGTCTTCGGAGTCGGCTACTATCAGGCGGCGTCGCGCTGCGTCCGCTCGGCGAGCGGATAGAGTTCCCGGTCTTCGCGGGCGATCCGCTTGCGCAGCATCCGGATGACGACGGCGCTGTCGCGGCGATAGCCTTCCCAGTCCGCCGCGATGGCTTGCGCGGTCCATTGCCGCGTATAGGCGTTATAGGCGTCGGCCAGCCCTCCCATCTCGTGGATCAGCTGCCGGGCGGCCTCGGCGACATAGGGCGTCGCGGTTTCCAGCAGGCTCGGATAAAGCACCCAGTCCTCGGCCTTCAGATGCCCGATCAGGACGCGGGTGAGACGATTCCTGAGCTCGAACAGCGAAGCGGCGGGGGGCGGCCCCGGCTGGCTAAGAACCTCCTCGAACTCCTTGAGAACGTCGCTGATATGCTTATGCTCGTCGCGCAATTGCTGTGTGACCGACATGGCTTCCCCCCGGTGACCGTAGCCCCATGCTGAAGCCTGGAAGTAAAAAGGAGCCTAATGCGGCTCCGGCCTTCATCGCTTCTTCGCGCCGGCGTCGTATTCCTTCACCAGTTTCGCCGGCGCCTTCTCCCGCCACGCGCATTCGAGCCGATCCTGCAGCCGCTCGTCGTCGATCATGTCCATATGGACCAGCATCGCCGGCCAGCCTCGATAATGGGCGGTCTCGTAATAGGTCTCCGGCTCCGCCTCCATCAGTGCTTCCTTGAGCTCGAGCGGACACAGGACGACCAGCGTACGCTCCGTCCGTTCCTTGACCCGCGCAAAACCCTTGTCGCTCACCTTGAGCGCCGGGGTGCCGTACCATTGAGCTATCTCCACGCCCGGCAGGTGCCTTGCGAGCCGCGCCGCGCGATCGATATCGGTCTCCGCCTTCGCCATGGGCTGCCTCTCCTCCTTCTGCTTTGCGCGACACTACCACAGCAAGCGGGTTCCCCCTTTCGCGGAAATCGCGCTACAGAGCGGCGGTGCCCGTCGCCCGACTGTCCCTCACCGACTTCCGTTCCTACGCCGACGCCCTGATCGCGCCCGGCCCCGGCTTCGTCGTACTCACCGGCGAGAACGGCGCGGGCAAGACCAATGTGCTGGAGGCCGTGTCGCTTCTCTCCCCCGGTCGCGGTCTCCGCGGCGCCACCCTGACCGAGATGGCGAGAAGCAATGGTCCCGGCGGCTTCGCGGTAGCGGCCAGGCTGGCGGCGCCCGACGTCGATATCGGCACCGGCACCGTCGCCGCCGCTCCCGAACGCCGCCAGGTCCGCATCAACGGCGCTCCGGCCTCGGCCACGTCGCTTTCGGAATGGCTTTCCGTCCTCTGGCTAACCCCCGCCATGGACCGGCTCTTCACCGAAAGCCCGGGCGGCCGGCGCCGCTTCCTCGACCGGCTGGTGCTGGCGCTCCACCCCGGTCACGCCGTCCATGCCGCCCGCTACGAAGCGGTGATGCGCGCCCGCAACAAGCTGCTGGCCGAAGAGCGGCCGGACGCCGAGTGGCTGGCCGCCCTCGAAGCGCGGATGACTGAGCACGGCGCTGCCTTGGCCGAAGCCC
>NZ_DATCYB010000023.1:0-4292 GCF_036570505.1 Allosphingosinicella sp.
CAGTTTTTAGCGTTGACGGCCATGATCTTCCCTTGGCTGTATGGGAAGCGCTGGGGTCGCGCCTCCCGATCAAAGTGTTCAGCGGCGGCGCGCGTTCCACGCGCCGACGGATTTTCTAGACGCGGCGGCGCTTGGACGGCCGGACGCCATTGTGCGGGATCGGCGTCACGTCGCGGATGGACGTGATCTGGAAGCCGACCGCCTGGAGGGCGCGAAGGGCGCTCTCACGACCCGAACCGGGGCCCTTCACTTCCACCTCGAGGGTGCGGACGCCATGGTCGGCGGCCTTCTTGCCCGCGTCTTCCGCCGCGACCTGGGCGGCGTAGGGCGTCGACTTGCGGCTGCCCTTGAAGCCCATCATGCCGGCCGAGGACCAGGCGATGGCGTTGCCCTGGGCGTCGGTGATGGTGATCATCGTATTGTTGAAGCTGGCGTTCACATGCGCGACGCCGGCGGTGATGTTCTTGCGCTCGCGCCGCCGAAGGCGCTGAGGTTCGCGTGCCATATTTCTCTACCTATCCTGAGAAGATCACGAAGCTGACGCTTCAGCTTACTTTTTCTTGCCGGCGATGGGCTTCGCCTTGCCCTTGCGGGTGCGCGCATTGGTGTGCGTGCGCTGGCCGCGGACGGGGAGGCCCTTCCTGTGGCGAAGGCCGCGGTAGGACGCGAGGTCCATAAGCCGCTTGATGTTCATCGCCACCTGACGGCGAAGGTCGCCCTCCACCTGGTAGTCGGCGTCGATCGCCTCGCGGATCTGGAGGACTTCCTGGTCGGTCAGATCCTGCACCCGGCGCTCGGTGCCGATGTTCAGCTTGTTCGTGATCTCCTTGGCCTTGGTGCGCCCAATGCCATGGATGTAAGTCAACGCAATTTCCACGCGCTTGTTCGAGGGAATATTTACCCCGGCGATACGTGCCATGTAATCGTTTCTCCTGCTCCACAGGACGGCTGGCAATGCCGTCCTATCTCAGCGCTTTGAACCCCTAAAACAGGCACAGCCGACGCGCGCACGAATGCGCCGCCGGTCGACCGGTTGAACGGGATGGGTGGCAATTAGGGATGCAACGTGCCCGAGTCAAGCCGGAACGCCGGCCGCCACGGAGCAAACGAGCCGCCGCCCGAAAGGAGCGGCGGCTCGATCCAAGGTCAGACCACGCCGAACGCCAGCATGGCATCGGCGACCTTCTTGAAGCCGGCGATGTTGGCCCCCCGGACATAGTCGACGAAGTCGCTGCCGTCGCGGCGGCCATGGGCGAGACAGCGCTCATGGATGCCGTCCATGATGTCGCGGAGCAGCTGCTGGAGCTCGGCTTCCTTCCAGCTTATGCGGGCCGAATTCTGGCTCATTTCGAGACCCGACACGGCGACGCCGCCGGCATTGGCGGCCTTGCCGGGCGCGTAGAGGATCTGCGCGTCGCGAAAGACGTGCGCGCCGTCCAGATCGGTCGGCATGTTCGCCCCTTCCGAGACGGCGATGCATCCGTTCTTGACCAGCGTCCGGGCGTCCTCGACGAGCAGTTCATTCTGGGTCGCGCAGGGAAGGGCGACGTCGCATTCCACGCCCCATGGAGTCCTGCCGGCATGGAAGGTCGCGCCCTTATACTCGTCGGCATATTGGGAAATGCGGCCGCGGCGCCGGGTCTTGTGCGTCTTCACCCAATCGATCTTCTCCTGGGTGATGCCGTCGGGATCGTGGACGAAGCCCTCGCTGTCCGACAGGGTCAGCACCTTGCCGCCCAGTTGCACGACCTTCTCCGCCGCGTGCGTGGCGACATTGCCCGACCCCGAGATGACCGCGCGCTTGCCGACCAGATCATCTCCCTTAGTCTTCAGCATGTTCTCCAGGAAATAGACCGCGCCGTAGCCGGTCGCCTCGGTGCGGATGAGGGAGCCGCCATATTCCAGACCCTTGCCGGTCAGCACGCCCTCGAAGCAGTTGGTGATGCGCTTGTACTGGCCGAACATATAGCCGATCTCGCGGCCGCCGACACCGATGTCGCCTGCGGGGACGTCGATATTGGCGCCGATATGTCGGTAGAGCTCGGTCATGAAGCTCTGGCAAAAGCGCATGATCTCGGCGTCGCTCTTGCCCTTGGGATTGAAGTTCGCGCCACCCTTGCCGCCGCCCATGGGCAGGCCGGTCAGCGCGTTCTTGAAGGTCTGCTCGAAGGCGAGGAACTTCAGCACGCTCTCCGTGACCGACGGATGGAAGCGGATGCCGCCCTTATAAGGGCCGATGGCGTTGTTGTTCTGGACGCGCCAGCCGCGCTGGACGCGAATATTGTGATTGTCGTCCTCCCAGCAAACCCGGAAGGAGACGACCCGATCCGGCTCGGTTATGCGGCGCAGGATCTGCCAGCGGTGATATTCCTCCTTGTCCTGGATGAAGTCGAAAATGTCCTCGGCCACTTCCTGGACCGCCTGGACGAATTCCGGCTGGGCCGGATTGCGCCGCTTCACGCCCTCCATGAAGCCGTTGAAATCGACGTGCTCGGAATCCCTCGGGACAGACCCCCCTCTGTTCATAATCCGCTCCTGATTAGAAATGCGCGTAAAGTCACCCCCTCGGCCCCGCGCGGAGTCGAGAACGGCGCAACCATATCATGTTTTTGCGGAAACCCAGCGCGCGAAGAGATCAGTCGCCTATATGTCGGACAAGTCCTGCAAGCTGCTGCCCGAGCACCTGGTCGACAAGCGGCGCGAGCTTGTCCGCACCGCCCCTGACATAGCCGCCGACGACATAGCTTTGCGACACTTCGGTGCCGCCGTCGACGGGCTTCAGGGACCAGGTAAGCGCCCCAACCACGGCCTCCGACTGGAGCGGCCCGAGCCCGCCCTGGACGCGCAGCACCTGGCCTGGCCGAGCATAGATCACGCGGCCATGCTCGATAGTGCCGCCCCCGGCCGGGATGACTTCACAGAAGCAGCCTCCGGCCTTTGCTTCTAGGGTCATATTGGCGGCGTTGCCGGAATAGGTGTGCTCCGAGTTCCACCACTCGCCAACGCGGGTTAGCGCGGCATAGGTTTCCGCCGGGTCGGCTGACACCACCGCCTTGTTCTCGATGTCGAAGCCGCTGGGGGTGGCCGATTTCACCTCCGCTGCTGCCGGAACAGCAACGCAGGTCGACAAAATGAGAAGAGTGATGTGCCTCATGCCGAGCTCCCCCGCGGAAACGAACGCTCAGCTTCTCATTTTTCTTACGGAAGTGAAATGGGATTTTCGGGGATCAGTGTCCGTCCAGAATCGCCTCTATCGCCTCGTTCACCTCGGCGATGGGCGCCATGCCGTCGACCCGGCGGATGAGGCCCCTGGCCTCATAATGGGGGAGGATCGGCGCGGTCTTGGCGCGATATTCGGCGAGGCGGTTGCGCACCGTCTCTTCATTGTCGTCGGGGCGGCGCTTGAACTGGTGCGATCCGCAAACGTCGCAGGTGCCTTCGACCGTCGGCCGCTTGTAACGGTCGTGATAACCTTCGCCGCAGACGGCGCAGGAGAAGCGGCCGGTGATGCGGTCGACCAGCGCATCCTCGTCGACGACGAGCTCAATGACGTAATCGAGCTTCATTCCTTTCTCTTCGAGCAACCGTTCGAGCGATTCCGCCTGGGTGGCGGTGCGCGGGTAGCCGTCGAGGATGAAGCCCGAAGCCACGTCGTCCTGGTCGAGACGGTCGGACAGGATGCCGGTCACGATCACGTCCGAGACGAGATCGCCCGCGTCCATCACCGCCTTGGCCTTGAGGCCCACCTCGGTGCCGGCGGCGACGGCGGCGCGGAGCATGTCGCCGGTCGACAGCTGGACCATCCCGCGCTCGGCCTCCAGCCGGCTCGCCTGAGTTCCCTTACCCGCCCCCGGGGGACCCAGCAGAATGATGTTCACCGCGCGCGCCCGCCCTTCAGCTTAGCCTTCTTGATGAGGTCGCCATATTGGTGGGCGATGAGGTGGCTCTGGATCTGCGTCACCGTATCCATCGTCACGTTGACGACGATCAGCAGGCTGGTGCCGCCGAGGTAAAACGGAATGCCGGCCCGGGCGATCAGATATTCCGGAATGAGGCAGATCAGCACAAGATAAGCCGCGCCCACCACGGTGATGCGGGTCAGCACATAATCGAGATATTCCTCGGTCCGCTTGCCGGGCCGGATGCCGGGGATGAAGCCGCCATAGCGCTTCAGATTATCGGCCGTCTCCTCCGGATTGAACACCACGGCCGTGTAGAAGAAGCAGAAGAAGGCGATGCCGGCGCCATAGAGGAACATGTAGAGCGGCGCGCCGTGCTGGAGCGCGGTCGTG
>NZ_DATCYB010000024.1:0-1983 GCF_036570505.1 Allosphingosinicella sp.
GATAAGCTCATTCATCGTTCGACTCCTCAGTTGAAGGAGTCGAAAAGCTCTGCCTATGGCAGACGACGTTCAATCAGCCGCGGCGCTCGCTGGGCCGCTTTCCATCGCTGCTAAAGCCAATCCGCGATAGCGGTTCGTGCACCGGCCCACTGCGCATCAGTCGCGCGACAGCCCTGCGAGAAGCGGAGCATAGGCGGCGAGCCTGCGGGATACGAACTCCGTGAACAGTCGCACGCGCTTTGTCTTGCGTGTCTCCCCCTGTGTAAGAGTCCAGAGCGTTCCGTACATGTGCAGGTCGGTGCCCGGCACCCTCACCAGCAGGGGGTCGGCATCTCCGACGAAGCACGGCAGTGTCGTGATCCCGAGCCCTTGGCGTACGGCCGCAATCTCCGCCGCGGCGTCCGTGACCCTGAATGGAACCCCGGTGATACGAACCTCGCCTTCGTTGGCCCAATCCGGAATGCCGTGCATGCTGATGACGATCCACCGGAGGGGATCGGGCGTGCCTGCGCGCCATGCGGCCAGTCGATCGCGGGAGATGTAGACGCCGCCGAACAGCTCCGGCCCCTTCAGACCGTGAAGATTGAGCGGCAGGGTTTTGCGGTCGTAGACGACGCGGAGCGCGACGTCGGCCTCGCGGTTGGTCAGATTTGCCAGTTCGCCGGACGACAGGATTTCCATCTCGATTTCCGGATGGAGGCGCGCGAAATCGGCAAGGTCCGGCATGAGCAGATGACTCGCAAGGATCGGTGTCAACGTCACCCGCAACAGTCCGCGCACGCTCTGGTCGCGCCCGAACACGCGCGTCTCCAGCTGGAGCGACGAGGTTTCCATCTGGGCGGCGAGCTCGAGGACTTCCTCGCCCGCCGCCGTCAGACGGTAGCCCGAAGGCAGCTTTTCGAACATCTGCACCCCGAGGCGCTCCTCGAGTCGGGCGACGCGTCGCAGCACGGTGGAATGGTTCACCCCAAGGTGCCCGGCGGCGGACCGCACCGAGCCTCCGCGCGCGATGGCGAGAAAATAGCGAACGTCATCCCAGTCGATCATGGTGCATTCCCGCGCCGTCAGCCGCATCTTCCAAAACCAGCTCTAACATACTGAGCAATGGAGTGCGCGCTTATCGCGGCGTTCAGCCGTCCGGCTGGATCGTTTTCGCACCACCGATGTGCGGGATTTCCTACTCACCGCCTGACTTCGGCAGCCCCATCTTCGGGGTCTCGGCGGACCTCCCTTCCGCCACAACCCGAGACGGCGAAACAAGGACTGCACACTATGACCAGATTGAATGGAAAGACCGCCGTCATCACCGGCGGCGCTACCGGCATCGGCCTCGCCGCTGCAAAGCGCTTCATCGAGGAAGGCGCCTTCGTCTTCATCTTCGGCCGTCGGCAGGAAGCGCTCGACGCGGCCGTGGCAGAGCTTGGACCCGATGCCCGGGCTGTGCAGGGCTCGGTTTCCGACGAGGCCGACCTCGACCGACTTTTCGCAGCGGTGAAAGCCGAGCGCGGAAGCCTGGACATCATCTTCGCCAATGCCGGCGGGGGAAGCCAGCTCAAGCTCGGCGAGATCACCGCCGCGCACATCGACGAGACCTTCGACATCAATGTGAAGGGTACGATCTTCACGGTCCAGAAGGCGTTGCCGCTGATGGGCGAGGGCGGTTCGATCGTCCTGACCGGATCGAGCGCCGGCACGACGGGCGCTCCGGGATTTTCTGCCTACAGCGCAAGCAAGGCAGCCGTGCGCAATCTCGCGCGGACCTGGGCGGAGGAGCTGAAGGGCACCGGCATCCGGGTGAACGTGCTGTCGCCGGGGCCGACGGCGACCGAACTGGCCAAGGCAGCGCTCGGCGAGGAGGGTCAGAAGGCTTACGGCTCGATGACCGCGCTCCAGCGCATGGGCGATCCGGCGGAGATCGGGGCGGCGGCTGCCTTTCTCGCGTCATCGGACAGCAGCTTCATGACCGCCAGCGAACTCGCCGTC
>NZ_DATCYB010000025.1:0-8003 GCF_036570505.1 Allosphingosinicella sp.
CGCTCGCCCGCGCGGCGGCGGCGCGGGCGGCGGGACTGCCCGAAGAGCAGGTCACCCTCTACCCCATGCTCGGCGGCGGCGGTTATGGCCGCAAGCTGGAGACTGAGGCGATCGAGCAGGCGGCGATGATGACGGCCCAGGTGAAGCGGCCGGTGCAGCTCATATGGTCCCGCATCGAGGAGACGATGCAGGACGGATTCCGCCCGCCCGCCGCGGCGACGGTGAGCGCGACCCTCGGTCAGGGTGGCCGCATCACCGGCTGGCAGACCCGCATCGCCGCGCCCGCCACCGTCGCCCAGGCGACGGCGCGGCTGGCCGGCAAGGGCGATCCCGAGGCAGAGGCCGATCCGGCCATGGCCGATGGCGCGGTGCCGCCCTACGGCATTCCCGCCGTCGCCGTCGATTGGCTCCCGGCCGACATTCCCCTCCGCACAGGGCTCTCACGGGCGGCCGCGCATGGCTACACCGCCTTTTTCACCGAAAGCTTCATCGACGAGCTGGCGCGGGAGGCGGGGGTCGAGCCGCTTTCGTTCCGCATGCAGATGCTGGGCGGCAATACCCGTCTCGCCCAATGTCTGGCGACCGCAGGGGCGCTCGGCGGCTGGGACGGCGGCGGCTCGGGCAGCCGCATGGGGCTCGCGGCCCATAGCGCTTTCGGGTCGCACATCGCCATCCTGGTCGAGGCCGAATTCGACGCGCTGCGTCGGGTTCAGGTCGGCCGCGCCGTCGCCGCGGTGGATTGCGGCCGGGTCATCAACCCCACCATCGTCGCCCAGCTGATCGAAGGGGGGATCCTCCACGGCATCGCGGCCGCGACGGGGCGGCCGATCACCTTCGAGGATGGGTTGCCGACGGCCCGGGGCTTCGCCGATCTCGCCCTGCCGCGCCTCGCCGATTCCCCGGAGGTGACGGTCGAGATCATCCCCAGCCAGGAACCGCCCGGTGGAGTGACCGAGCTTGGCGTGCCTCCGGTCGCCCCCGCTATCGCCAACGCGCTGTTCGCCGCCACCGGCCGGCGGCTGCGATCCCTGCCGCTGGTGCCGGAGAGCCGGCGATGATCGGGGTTCTCCTCATCAACCTCGGCACGCCGGAGGCGCCCGAGCCGGGCGCGGTGCGGACTTATCTGAAGGAGTTCCTCTCCGACCCGCGCGTGATCGAGATACCCAAATGGGCGTGGCAGCCGATCCTGCGCGGGGTGATCCTCCGCACGCGGCCCAGGAAATCCGCCCATGCCTACAAGCAGGTGTGGAGCGAGGAAGGCTCGCCGCTCGCCGCCATCACGGCGCGCCAGGCCGAGGCACTTCAGGCCGAATTGCCGAACGTGCGTGTCGATCATGCGATGCGCTACGGCCGGCCCGCCATCGCGGATCGGATCGAGGCGCTGAAGCGCGAGGGGTGCGAACGGATCCTGCTGGCGCCGCTCTATCCGCAATATTGCGCCGCGACGACGGCGACCGCCAACGACATGGCCTTTGCCAAGCTGGCGACGATGCGCTGGCAGCCGGCGGTGCGGACCCTGCCGCCTTATCATGACGACCCCGCCTATATCGGTGCGCTGAAGGCGAGCGTGGAGGCGAGCCTTGCCGCGCTCGATTTCGAGCCACAGGCGATCGTTGCCAGCTTCCACGGCATGCCGGAGCGGACGCGGACGCTCGGCGATCCTTATTACGACCAGTGCGCGGCGACGGCGCGTCTGCTGGGGGAGGCTCTGGGGCGCGAGCTTGTCCTTGCATTCCAGTCCCGCTTCGGCCGCGCGAAATGGCTGGAGCCGGCGACGGACTCCGTGCTCGCAAGCCTGCCGGAAAAAGGGGTGAAGCGCGTGGCCATCGTCGCGCCGGGCTTCTCCGCCGATTGCCTAGAAACGCTTGAGGAGCTCGCCATCCGTGGCCGCCAGACCTTCCTCGCCGCCGGCGGCGAGGATTTCGCCTACCTCCCCTGCCTCAACGACGGCGCGCCCGGCATGGCGATGCTGCGCGCCCTCATGGCGCGGGAACTTGCCGGATGGCTGGAGGCTTCATAAGGCCAACATATAGAGAAAACAGGAGAGGACCACATGGCACGAGTCGCTATCGTCACGGGGGGAACGCGCGGGATTGGCGAGGCGATCAGCCTGGCGTTGAGGGACGCGGGGATGACCGTCGCCGCCAATTATGCCGGCAATGACGAGAAGGCGAAGGCCTTTACCGACCGCACCGGCATCAAGGCCTACAAGTGGGATGTCTCCGATTTCGACGCCTGCCTCGCCGGCGCAAAGCAGGTGGAAAGCGAGCTGGGACCGGTCGACGTGCTGGTCAACAACGCCGGCATCACGCGCGACGGCACGATGAAGCGAATGACGCGCCAGATGTGGGACGAAGTCATCGACGTGAACCTCGGCGGCTGCTTCAACATGGCAAAGGCCGTCTTCCAGGGGATGAGCGAGCGCAAATTCGGCCGCATCGTCAATATCGGCTCGATCAACGGTCAGGCGGGGCAATATGGGCAGGTCAATTATGCCGCCGCCAAATCCGGCATCCACGGCTTCACCAAGGCGCTGGCCCAGGAAGGCGCCCGCGCCGGCGTCACCGTCAACGCCATCGCGCCCGGCTATATCGACACCGAGATGGTCGCCGCGGTGCCGCCCGAAGTGCTCGAGAAGATCGTGGCGCGAATCCCCGTGAACCGGCTCGGCAAGGCCGAGGAGATCGCGCGCGGCGTGGCCTTCCTGTGCGCCGAGGATGCCGGCTTCATCACCGGCTCGACGCTGTCGATCAACGGCGGCCAGCACATGTATTGATGGCCGAGTCCGTCGCCGGCCCAGTCAAGCGATCGATGATGATCGCGGGTCATGCCACCTCGATCAGTCTCGAGCCAATCTTCTGGGAGGCACTGCGCGACGGGGCCGAGGCGGAGGGGCTGCCACTGAACGCGCTGGTCGCGCGCATCGATGCGGAGCGCATTCAGGCAGACGAGCCGCCCAACCTCGCCAGCGCGATCCGGGTCTGGCTGTTCACCCGGCAGAGACGTTAGCCCTTCCGTCATTGCGAGAAGCGGAGCGACGCAATCCAGTCCTGTGGCGATCTGGATTGCTTCGCTACGCTCGCAATGACGACCTTCCTGGGGATTACCGTCCCAGCAAAACCCTCGCCTGCGTCGCGATCTGGGCCAGCATCGGCGCGGTGGTGACCGGCGCCGTGCGCGCCCGGTCGACGACGCGCCGGAACTGGGCGATGCGGGCCTCCTGGGCCAGGACCCATTTGTCGACCACGGCCTTGGGATCGCCGTCCTTTCGTTTTTCGAGGAATTCGAGCCGGAGCTGCTCGAAGTCGCGCGCGAGACCGGCGGTCAGGAGCCGCTCCCACTGATCCTGCGCCTCGAAGCGGTTGGCCGCGCTCTGCGCCCAGTCGAGCCCCAGCGCCTCGCCAAGCTTGGTATAGGCTTCGGTGAGCTGGATCTCGTCGATCCCTAGCTTCTTCGCCAGCGCGGCGATGCCGATGCCGCCGTTCAGCTCGAACAGCCGCACGATGCGGTGGACGATAGGCTCCGGCGCGCCAAGCTCGATCAGCCGTTCACGCTGTCCGCTCGCCTGGTTGCGCGCCTCCTGACGCAGGAGGTCATCGACGTTGGCGCTCAGCTTCTCGAGCCCGGGCGCCAGCGATTCGACCATTTCCTTCAGCATCATCGTCGGCGGCGTCACGCGCAGCAGGTCGGCGATGTGGAGTTGCAATCCCCGTGCGGCCTGATCGAACAGCTCGAGCCGGACCTCCTCCGGCGTATCCATCGTGTCGAGCTCGCGCCAAAGGTCGCTCATGCCGAACAACCGCTCGGTCGCGACGAAGCCCGCCGCCGCCTGCCCGAAGGAGGCGCCTTCCTCCTCGGTCAGCGAGAAAGGCGCGGTGATGCCGAGGCGGTTGACGAAGCGGTTGGCGATCTTGGTGGCGATGATCTCCTTGCGAAGGCGATGGGCCACGATGGCGTCGCCGTGCAGCTCCTGCATGCGCCGGGGGAAAGCCCCGCACAATTCGGGCGTCAGCGTCGCATCCTCGGTCAGCTTGCCGCTCTCGATCGCCGACTGCAACGCCATCTTTGACGTCGACAACAGCACGGCGAGCTCGGGCCGGGTCAGGCCGCGCTGCTCCTGTGCCCGCCGCATCAGTTCCTCATTGCTGCCGAGGCCCTCGACGGCGCGGTTGAGGACGCCCTGCTCCTCCAGGATCTCGATCGCCCGGACGAGCGGCGGGATCGCGCCCGCGCCGCCGCGCTCGGCGATCGAGATGGCGAGGGTCTGTAGACGGTTGTCCTCCAGGACGATCTCGGCGACATCCTCCTCCATCTCGGCGAGCAGCTTGTTGCGGTCCTCGAAGGTGAGGCGACCTTCCTGCATCTCGCGATTGAGCGGGATCTTGATGTTGACCTCATTGTCCGAGCAGTCGACGCCGGCCGAATTGTCGATGAAGTCGGTGTTGATCCGGCCGCCTTCCAGCGCGAACTCGATGCGCCCGGCCTGGGTTACGCCGAGGTTCGCGCCCTCGCCGATCACCTTGGCGCGGATATGGGCGCCGTTGACGCGGAGCGCGTCGTTGCCCGGATCGCCGACTTCGGCATTGGTCTCGCTCTTCGCCTTCACGTACGTGCCGATGCCGCCGAACCAGATCAGGTCCACGGGAGCCTTCAGGATGGCATTGATGAGACTCGCCGGGTCGCTGGTCTCGGCATCGAGGCCGAGCGCCTCGCGGATCTCCGGCGTCAGCGGGATCGATTTCTGGGTACGCGGGAAAACGCCGCCGCCCTTGGAGATCAGACTCTTGTCGTAATCGTCCCAGCTGGAGCGCGGCAGGTTGAACAGGCGGCTCCGCTCTTCCCAACTTCTTAAGGGGTCGGGATCGGGATCGATGAAGATGTGGCGATGGTCGTAGGCTGCGATCAGCTTGATCGCCTGCGACAGCAGCATGCCGTTGCCGAACACGTCGCCCGACATGTCGCCGCAGCCGACCACGCGGACCGGCTCCGACTGCACGTCGATGCCCATTTCGCGGAAATGTCGCTGGACCGAAACCCAGCCGCCGCGGGCGGTGATGCCCATCTCCTTGTGATCGTATCCTTGGCTGCCGCCCGACGCGAAGGCGTCGCCCAGCCAGAATCCGCGCTTCAACGCGATCTCGTTGGCGACGTCGGAGAAAGCGGCCGTGCCCTTGTCGGCGGCGACCACGAAATAGGGGTCGTCGCCGTCGTGGATGGTGACGTTCAGTGGATGGACGATCGCGCCCTCGACCAGGTTGTCGGTGACGGACAGCAGGGCGCGGATGAAGATGCGATAGCTCTCCGTCCCTTCCCTGAGCCACGCCTCGCGGTCGCCCGGCGGCGGCAGTTGCTTGGCGTAGAAGCCGCCCTTGGCGCCGGTCGGCACGATGACTGCGTTCTTCACCACCTGGGCCTTCAGCAGGCCGAGGATTTCGGTGCGGAAGTCGTCGCGCCGGTCGGACCAGCGCAGGCCGCCGCGGGCGACCGGGCCGCCGCGCAGGTGGATGCCCTCGATACGGGGGCTGTAGACCCAGATTTCGCGCCATGGCACCGGCGCCGGCAGGCTTGGAACCTGCGAGCTGTCCAGCTTGAAGGCGAGCGCCTCGCGGCCGGATTCGGCATAGGCGTTGGTCCTCAGCGTCGCCGAGACGACGCCGCGGAACAGGCGCAAAATCCGGTCCTCGTCGATTCCCGACACCTGGGCGAGACCGTCGGTGATGGCTTCCTCCGCCTGCCGCGCCATCGCTTCACGACCGCCTTCATGAGCCGGGTCATGCTGCGCATCGAACAAGGCGATGAGGTTGCGGGCGACGGAGGGCGCCCGGCGAACGGCTTCGACCACCGTCACGAGGCCGTAGGTGAGACCGGTCTGGCGGAGATAGCGGAACCAGGCGCGGAACAGCACCACGTCGCGCGCCTTCAATCCGGCGCCGACCAGCAACTGGTTGAAAGTGTCGTTCTCCGCCTTGGCCTCCAGAACCGCGGCGATCGCACGCTCCACCGGCCGGGCGCGCTTCATCACTTCCTCGGCGTCGGCGCCCGACGGCATTTCGAGCAGGAAGTCGTGGATATAACCGAGCCTGCCCTCGTCGAGCGGGGTCGGCAACTCCTCGAGCACGCGGAAGCCGAAATTCTCCAGCACCGGCACCGCCTCCGACAGCGGGATCACATCGGCCAGGCGATAGGTCTTGAGCCGCAGCCGGTTGGGCGCATCGCTGTCCTTGCGATAGAGGCGGGCGTCGCGCGCGGCCGCGCCGTCCAGCTCGCAGACACGCAGCACGTCCTGCGCGGCCTCATGGGCGTCGGTCCGGGTGCGATAAGGTTCGGGGAAGTCGTCGAGGATACTGAGCGCGAGCCGGGTGGCGCGGGCGGGGCCGACGAGCGCGCCCAGCGCTTCCTCGACGCTCGGCTCCCAGCCGCGGACCATGGCGTTAAGGCGATTATCGAGCGCTTCGACATCGGGGAGGGGCGCCGCCGCGTCGATATCGAGCGTGTAGCGGACGAGGGCGAGGTCGCCGTCGCCCAGTTCCACCGACCAGCTGTAGATGCGCCCGCCCGACGCCTCCTCAATCATCCGGCCGATCTTCACCCGGTGGCGGGTCGAAAGCTCCTCACGCGGAAGCCAGACGAAGGCGAACAGATGGCCCTTCAGGATGCTGCGGACGAGGAGCAGGGTCGGCCGCGGCCGGTCGGCGAGCGACATCGCCGTCATGACCAGCTCCTTCACCGAATCCTTGGCGAGATTGATGAGCAGGTCGCGGGGCAGGGACGAGAAGGCGTGGCGCACCGCCTTGCCGCTATGGCCCTTGGGGTCGAAGTCGAACTCTTCCTCAAGCTCCCTCAGCACGCGGCGAAGGAGAGGCACCTCCTCGGCCGGGGTGGAAAGCGCCTGGCTGGTCCACAGCCCGACATGGACACCAATGCCAGCGACCTCGCCCTGCTCGCGCACGGGCACCACGACAAGGTCCAGCGGCACGCGCCGGTGCACGGTCGAAAGGCGTTCGGCCTTGGCGACCAAGGGTATCGATCCACCCTTCGCGAAATAGTTCATCGCGCCGACGCAGCCGCCCTTGTCGGTCGGCTGGCCCGGTATCCGGAACAGACCCAGAGCGTCGGCGGGTGACTCGTCGGGCTTTTCGACATGATAGCCAAGCAGGGTCATCGCGCCGTCGGCGAACCAGTTGAGCAGTGCCGCGCCCTCCGCGTCGTCGATCGCATCCGCGTCGGCGCGCATCTTTGCCTGGAGCGCCTTCCAGTCAAAGACCGCCGCGCGAACGTCGGCCAGCACGCGGTGCAGTTCGCCGACGAGCCGCTGCCGACCGCGCGCGTCGGTGCGGTCGATCTCCAGATACATGATCGATTCACGCTTCTCGGCCTCGTCGCAAAGCGGCCCGACGCTGGTGAGACAGCCCTTCTCGTCACGCTCGACGCACACCACCGGGTGGAGCAGCCGGTGGACGATCAGGCCGCGTGCGGCAATCGCGCCGGCGACCGAATCGACTAGGAAGGGCATATCGTCATTGACGATGCACAGCCGCATCCGGCGCTGGCCGACGGCGCCGCCGACCGACTCCAGCCGCACCAGCGCAATGCCGGAAGGGCGCTGCCGCGCGCAGGCGGCGACGAACGCCGCCGCTTGCCGTGCATCCTCTTCGTCGAACCCCTCGGTCTCGTCCGGAAGCGCGCCATCGAGCAGCGCATGAGCGAGGGCGTTGAGATAAGGCAGGTCAGCGGCCTTGCCCGCTACCATGCTGTCGGCGTTCATAATTGTCGGCTCCCACGCGGACGGCAGGACATCGCCGTCAGCTTAGTCGCGGGGCTATATGCGCCGGGAAAATAGGGGGAGCAAGGCTTCCTCGGTCAGGCCGCGCTTTTGCGAATCGCCCGTTCGATCAGGCGGCCGTCATCCTCGACCGGCGCCACCACGGCGAGCCTTCCGTCGCCTTCGCGCCGGGCGATCAGCAGCACGAATTCCGCGTTGCCGTCGCCGCCGGGAACGAACG
>NZ_DATCYB010000026.1:0-5285 GCF_036570505.1 Allosphingosinicella sp.
CGCGGGCGCGCTGCTGGGCCGTCACATCGACCGCAACAGCGGACGCGGACGCCACTGCCGCTAGAATGAAGAAGAGAGGGCGCCCCCCGGCGCCCTCTCTTCATTTCTCCTTTTGAAGGCTCGCGCGCTCAGCCGCCGCGGGTCTTGCTTCCACCGCCGGCGGGTTTCTTGGTCGTGCTCTTGCGCGTCGTACGGCTCTTGGCGGTCTTGCTTCGAGCCGCGGTGGGCTTTTTCTTGGCGGCGGATGCGGTCTTCGTGGCGCCGCCCGGCTTGGCGGCCGAAGTCCTGGCCGCGCCGCTTTTCTTCGCGCCGCCGCTTTTGCTCGTGCCCGTCCTCGTCTTGGCGGTGGCGCCGCTTTTCTTCGTCGACGTACTCCTGGTACCGCCGCTGGCCGTGCCGCCGCCCGCCGTCGCCATGAACTTGCGTACCGCCTCGGTCGCGGCGGTAACGATGGCGACGCCGACCTTGCTCGCGCTGTCGGCGGCGGCCTCGGCGCTGTCGGCGGCGTCGCGGCCCGCTTCCTTCACGCTTTCGCGGACTTTCCTGCTCGACGTGAGCGCCGCCGCCGCCGTCACCAGCCCGGCCGCGAGCATGCTTCGCGCCACCGGGTTCTTGGCCAGCTCGGCCGCTTTCTGACCTGCATCCCTAAGAGCCTCATTGATCTTGGCCGACCCGCTCGATTTCGAGCCGCTCTTGCCGCCCGACTTTCCTGTCGATGACTTCGCCTTTGCCATTGCCGTCTCCAGCTTCATTTATAACTGCCGCGTAACAGACGACCGGCGCGCCGAACAGTTCCAAATGGAGGGCCGCCGATAAAGACGGCCCCCATTCGCTTCATTGCGCTGTTCTGACCTCAGCGATCACGTCCGGGCTCGCCCTGGCCTCGATTCTGGTGGCCCTTCTGCTCCTGCTGGGATTCGGGTCGCCCGCCGCCGCCCTGCTGGCGTTCGCTTTCGCTGCGGCCCTGCTGCCGATCCCATTCGCTGCCACCTTGCCGGCCGCCCTGCGACGGATCGGACCCGCCGCCGCCCGTGCTGCCCATCTGGGCGTCGCGATCACGCTGCTGCTGTTGCTGCCGGCCGGACTTGTCGCGATCCTGCGACCCGCCCTGCTGCTGCTGCTGACGATCCTGCCGGTCCCGGTCCTGGCCACCAGCCGGATTGTTCTGATTCTGATCCTGGTTGGGCATTGCATCCTCCATCGGGGTTTGACCTAGAGGATATCTGAACGCCGGGCCGGAAAGCCGGTTCCCGCCACCGAGGCCGTCGTCATTTCGGTAAATGGCTGAAACCCGGATTCATTTCATTTTTGCGCCGGTACGTTCCGCCGCGGCGCCGCGCCGCTTCCGTCCGGGACCCGCGCCCGACCGCTCTAGAGGGAGGGCTCGTCGTCCTTTACGAGCACGACGGCCCGCGAGCGCGCTGAAACGGATTGGCGGAACAGGAGCTTCTCCTGCTTCTGGCGCTGGAGCTGTTCGTCATAGAGGCCGCGCGCGCGGCCCTGATGGTTTGAAACGGTCGTGTCCATCATCGCGAAACGAACGGCTCGACCCGGCGTTCCGAACCTAGCCGCCCGCGTCGAAACAAGCGTCGACGAGTCGCTCCTTCAGCGCCGACTGGGGCGCCGGATGGGGACCGGCCTGCTGGGCTCCGTAGAGCGCCCGCACTTCGGCGGCCTCGTCGAGGAGGGCGGCGAAATTCTCCGGCACCGGCCCCTCCCCCCTCACGCCTGTTTGCAGTTCCTGCTCATAGGGATCGGCGACGAGCGTCACCGGCTCCGCTCCCAGCCCAAGCGCGAAACGATCCTCGCTCATGACCGGCTCGAAAGCCGGAACCTGGACGACCAGGCGGGCCGGATCGTCGAGGCACGCTATGCTCATCCGCAAGCTTCCGTCGCCGGCGGCCAGACGGAGCGTCGTCCCCGCTTCGCCAACGACGCTTTCCCAGGCCGTGGCTGTAGCACCGAACGGAGCCTCCCCGGTCGCCACGTCTTGCCGCGGGACCGGTGGGCCTGACGGAATCGGCGCCTCCGGCCCGCCGGACGGCGGCGGTGGATCACGCGATTCCTCGGAACAGGACACGAGCGCGACCAAACCCGCACATATGATGATCCGCCTCAAGCCACGTCTCCTCCCGCTCAAAAACGGCGGTCGGTCCGGCTACGTTCCCTATCTTCCCGACCACTTCCAAAAGGGGCGAAGGAGCCGGCCCAGGAGGGCGCTCCGGACGAACAGGCAATCGACGATCTCGGGGCCCGGCACCGCGCCCAGGGTGCTCTTGTAGCCGCTGTCGCCCGCGCCCCAGTCGACCCGTTCGATGCCGCGATCCATCGCTCCGGCGAGGCTGCGGTAGGCGAGCACGCGGCCCGGGCTGTTCCTGGCGAAGCGCTGGTCGTAGCTGTTGGCGATCGCATATTTAAGCGCGCCCACGTCGAGGTCGAAGGCGAAAGCGGCGGGGCTTCCGCCAATGGTGAGGATCGCGGCGTGGAGCATCGAGGTCAGCACGGGGTCGCGCGCCACCGCTTCCCATATCCGGCGGTGATGCGGCGCGAGGAACTTGGCGTCGTGACCCCCGGTCCGTTTCGGAATCCAGCTTTTCGCTTCGATGGCCGCCAGCTCGTCAAAGACGAGGCCGGTCCAGCCGTCACCGGTCACGAACCGCCAGTCGAGAGCACCGCTCTTCGCCAGTTCCTTCTCGAACCAGCGGTTCTTCCTCAAGGTCGAGTTTCGCGGCCAGGCCGCTTCCCGACGGACCTCGGGAATGTCGAGCAGGAAGCTGGTGGCGATGCGCCGCTCGATCCGCGTCCAGCCGCCACGTTCCGCCAGCCTTGCCAGCCTCGCGCCCGTCGGATCGTCGGCGTAGGCCGGCCCCATTCGCCAGGCGCGTCCCAGCACGCGGCGCGTCTCCGGGTGCGAAAGCAGGCCGACGATCTCGTCGTCCGTGGCGTCCGCCGCGACGGGAAAGCTGCGATACGGCCAATAGCAGCCCGGAATCTCCCGCAGCCGCAGGGGAGCGGGGCCGAGACGCGCGGTCGGAAGAGCCGCCACGACTCCGCCGTCGGGGCGTTTCGCCGTCAGCGTCACGGCATCGCCGGCTTGACCCGGCGCCGCGAACCAGGCGGTGCGCAGGAACCGATGGCGTGGCTCGGCGGCCTCCGCCGCGGCATCGATCGAGGCGGCGAAGCCAGCCACGGCCTCGACGTCGATCGCGGTCGCGGCTCCGTCCCTCCTTACCGGCCCCTCGTGCACGCGCGTCCTATCCTACAGCCGATGCAAAGACGGACTGCCTAACGGCAAAAAGCTACTATCCGGTAAGCCGCGCCCGTAAGTCGCGGTTGACGGCGAGGGGCCCGCGCCGCCATCCATGCGGGTCAGGAGCCGCCATGTACCCAACGCCATGACCGAAACCAACGTCGCAACGATCGCGAACATCATTCAGCTCGCCGTCGCTCCAGTCTTCCTGCTCGCGGGCATAGGTGGCATCCTGAACGTCGTTGCCCATCGCCTCGCGCGCGTAGTGGACCGGGTCCGCAGCCTCGAAAGCGGCGTCGGGACCGCCGACGCAAAAGCGCGCGAGCTCAGGACTCTTGCGATCCTCGATCGCCGTATGCGGCTGTGTCACTGGGCCATCGGCCTTTGCGTGGTCGCGGCTCTCCTGATCTCGATCGTGGTGATCATCCTCTTCATTGCCGACCTCGCCGCGATAAACTTCGCCATCCCGGTGTCGCTGCTGTTCATCGCCGCCATGGCCAGCCTGACCCTGGGACTGTTGCTGTTCCTCAGCGAAGTGACGATCGCCACCCGCTCGGTTCGCGTGGACGAGAAGTTCATTGCCCGCCGGAAGGCGCGACCGTGACTCCGGCGGCCCAACGCCGTCTTCTCCAGTGCGTCATAGCGCTCGCCGCGCTGGTGCCCCTGTCGGCGGGCGGAGCGGGCATTGTCCGAGGCCCGGAAATGCTCGCCGGCGTCGCCGCGCCGGTGCCGATCGACCTCGACAGCCACTATCGATACCTGTCCGGACTCCTGCTTGGCGTCGGTCTCGTCTTCGCTGCCTGCATTCCCCGCATCGAGCGGCACGGGCCGGTCGTCCGCGCCGCCGGCGCAATCGTCGTTGCGGGAGGCCTGGCTCGTCTTCTTTCGCTGCTCGAATATGGCCTGCCGGGCGCCGGCCATCTCTTCGGCCTCGCCATGGAGCTGGGTGTCGTTCCCCTCATCCTCGTTTGGCAGGCCAGAGTGGCGCGCGCGTTCGACGCCTGAACGCTGGGCCTGAACTCCGGCGGCCATGGGCGGGGGGTGGCTAGGCCTTCGGGGCGGTCGTGGGCCTATCGTCGAGACGCCAGACATTCCGCCGGATACGGACGATCGGCCGCTCGCATCTTCGGCAGGTCGTGCGATAATATTCGCCGTCCCAGAACACGTCTCTCTTTTCCCGCGCGTGTCGGCCCAGCAAGCAAAGTAGACCCATGTCCGCATGTCCCCACCGGCGTTGCGCGACTATATTTACCATCTATGGCACCGAGGAGAAATGGGCCGTCACGAATGCGGCGAACCGAAGGATTGCCCGAGGTCGAAAAAAGTTGAAGGGCCGCCGCGCATTCGCGCGACGACCCTCCGAACATGGTCAGCGGCCGGATGCTCCAGCCCGGAAGACCTTGAAAAGCCTTAGCCTTTCACCTCCCGAACGAACAGAACCGACCCCTT
This sequence comes from Allosphingosinicella sp., assembly GCF_036570505.1. Classification (GTDB taxonomy): domain Bacteria; phylum Pseudomonadota; class Alphaproteobacteria; order Sphingomonadales; family Sphingomonadaceae; genus Allosphingosinicella. The sequence goes on from NZ_DATCYB010000026.1 coordinate 4,700, forward strand.
AGCTGAACCATGAGACATCGGATCACCTCCTTTCGCTGTTGAATACAAGGCAACTATGAGTCGTCGCGAATCCTCGATCAAGACTTGTATTCGATTATTTTGACGATAAGATTCCATGCTTCGCGCCGCGCTCAGGCGTCAACCTCAAAAGCATCAACTCCGGCAGTCCTCGATCACCCGTGCCGGTGCCGGCCAGGCGGGAATGACGAGCATCGGCGCGCCCGGCACCTCGACCGTGAAGCGGCCCCGGCTGAAGACCATGCTGTCGAGGAAACGGTCGTTGGCCGACAGCGTCGCCGCGACGTAGGGAAGCGGCTCCCTTCCGGCCGCGGCGGGCAGGCTGCGCGCGCCGAACGTGGTGCGGATCGTCATCATATTGGCGCTGGCCTGGCCGGCCCGCGACAGGATGACCCGCCTTTGCCCGACGTCGCAGCGGACGCTGAAGAGCGCTTCGCTGTTGGCGGGGCCGAACAGCGCCTGCGAGGCATTTCCCTGACCGCTATAGACCCAGCCGCCTTGCGTCAGCGAAATGTCGCGCCAGTCGGCGGCCGGCGGCGGTGGGGGAGGAGGCGTAGGTTCGGGCGCG
>NZ_DATCYB010000027.1:0-11590 GCF_036570505.1 Allosphingosinicella sp.
GCAGGTATCGCGCACCATTTCCGCGACCGGCACGCTCGCCGCGCGCCGCGACATGCCCGTTGGCGTCGCCGGCGAAGGGGGCGAAGTGAGCCGCGTGCTCGTCGAGGCCGGGGATTGGGTGAATGCAGGCCAGACGCTCGCCACCATCGAGCGCTCCGTCCAGTCGCAGCAGGCCCAGCAGCTCGCGGCGCAGATCGAGGTCGCCAAGGCCGAAGCGGCGCTGGCCCAGAACGAGCTCGACCGCGCGCTGGCGCTGGTCGACCGCGGCTTCGTCTCCAAGGCGGACGTAGATCGCAAGACCGCCGCTCGCGATGCCGCCAATGCGCGCGTTCGCGTCGCCCAGGCGCAGCTCGGCGAAACCCGCGCCCGTATCGGCCGCCTCGACGTGCGCGCGCCGGCGAGCGGATTGGTGCTCGATCGGATGGTCGAGCCGGGCCAGATCGTGGGGCCGGGCTCGGGCGCGCTGTTCCGCATCGCCAGGGGCGGCGAGATGGAGTTGATGGCCAAGCTTTCGCAGGAGGATCTGGCGCAGGTGTCGGCCGGCATTCCGGCGACGGTGACGCCGGTCGGTTCGACCAAGAACTATCAGGGGCAGGTCTGGCAGGTCTCGCCGGTAATCGACCCTCAGACCCGTCAGGGTGACGCCCGCATCGCCATACCTTACCAGCCGGATCTGCGGCCCGGCGGCTTCGCCAGCGCCATGATCGTGACCGGCGCGGTCGATGCTCCGCTCCTGCCGGAATCGGCGGTGCTGAGCGACGACCAGGGCAATTATGTCTATATCATCGACAAGAACGACACCGTCGTTCGGCGGCCGGTCCGGACGGGCCAGATCACCGACGAGGGTGTCGCCATCGTCGAAGGCCTGAACGGAACCGAGCGGGTCGTGCAGTCCGCCGGCGGCTTCCTCAACCCGGGCGAGAAGGTCAGACCGGTCCGGCAGAAGGCCGCGCGCTGAAGGACGAGCCATGAATTTCCGTAACATCTCCGCCTGGTCGATCCGCAACCCGATTCCGCCGATCGTCCTGTTCGTGGCGCTGACCCTCGCCGGGCTGATCTCGTTCGTGCGCATGGATGTGCAGAACGATCCGGACATCGACTTTCCGGGCGCGCTGGTGCTCATCAGCCAGCCCGGCGCCGCCCCGACCGAGATGGAGACCCAGGTCACCCAGCGCGTAGAGGCGGCGATTCGAAGCATCGAGGGCATCGACGAGATCAACTCGACGATCACGGAAGGCTCGTCGGAGACCTTCGTGCAGTTCGACCTCGGCACCCCGATCGACCGCGCCGTTACCGACGTTCGCGACGCCATCGCCCAGATTCGCGGGGAGCTGCCGGACGGCATATTGGAGCCGCAGGTCATCCGGGTGTCCACTTCGGGCAACTCGCTGGCCTATTATGCCGCCGAAACGACCGACATGACGCTCGAGGAGCTGAGCTGGTATGTCGACAATAATGTCGCCAAGTCACTGCTCTCCGTGTCGGGCATGGCGGAGGTTTACCGCCGCGGCGGCGTCTCCCGCGAAATCCGGGTCATCCTCGATCCGGCGAGGATGCAGGCGCATGGCCTGACCGCCAGCGAGGTCAACGCCCAGCTGCGCCAGGTGAACCTCAACGCGGCCGGCGGACGAGCGGAGATCGCCGGCTCCGAGCAGTCGGTTCGCATCCTCGGCAACGCGGCCAGCGCGCATGAGCTGGGCGAAACCCGCATCGCGGTCGGTGACGGGCGCACGGTCAAGCTGTCCAACATCGCCGACGTGCGCGACCTGTATGCGGAGCAGCGATCGATCTCGCTCGTGGAAGGTGGGCAGCAGGTGACCACCTTCGGCTTCGCGCGGGCGAAGGGCGAATCCGACATCACCGTCTACGACGACGCCGTCAAAGTACTGGAGAAGCTCGAGGAGCAGAATCCCTCGGTTCATTTCACCCAGCTCTTTACGACCGTCGACTATGCCAAGGATCAATATAGCTCGGCGATGGAAGCGCTGGTCGAAGGCGCGATTCTCGCCGTCATCGTGGTCTTCCTTTTCCTGAGGGACTGGCGCGCCACGTTGATCTCGGCGCTGGCAATCCCGCTGTCGGCCATCCCCACTTTCTGGTTCATGGACCTGATGGGCTTCACGCTGAACAGCATGACGCTGCTCGGCCTCAGCCTTGTCGCCGGCGTACTGGTCGACGACGCGATCGTGGAGATCGAAAATATCGTGCGCCATATGCGCATGGGCAAGACCGCCTATGAGGCGTCCATCGAGGCCGCTGACGAGATCGGGCTCGCGGTGCTCGGCACGACCCTGACGATCGTGGCGGTCTTCCTGCCCGTCGCCCTCATGCCCGGTGTGGCGGGGCAGTATTTCAAGAATTTCGGCATGACGGTGGTCGCTTCGGTGCTTACCAGCCTTGCGGTCGCCCGATTGATCACGCCGATGATCGCGGCTTATTTCCTGAAGGCGAAAGGTCATGCGAAGCACGGCGAAGGCTGGCTGATGGACCGCTACATGGAGGTGCTGCGCTGGACCCTGCGGAATCGTTGGAAGACGGTGGGCATGGGCGTGCTCGCCTTCATCGCCACCATTGTCACCTTCGCACAGCTGCCATCCTCCTTCTTCCCGCCGACCAACCAGGACACCAGCCGCATATCGATCCAGATGGTGCCGGGGACGACACTCGAGCAGACCCGGGCGGTGGCGGAGCGTGTGATGGACCAGATGTCCGAGCAGCCCGTCGTCGAGCGTGCCTTCGCTCGCATCGACGTCGCCAGCGCCACCGTCTATCTCCGGCTCAAGGACGATCGCGAGGTGACCAGCATCGAATTCGAGCGGTCGCTGGCGCCGACGCTCGCCCAGGTTCCCGATGCTCGCGTCAATTTCATGTCACAAAATGGTGGCGGGGGCGGCAGCAATCGCGACGTTTCCATCACGCTGGGCGGCGACGATCCGGAGCAACTGATGCAAGTGGCCACGCAGTTGGTCGGCGAAATGGGCGGCGTCAGCGAAATCGTGGCGCCCCGCATCGAGGGGAACCTGCAGCGGCCCGAGATCGTGATCCGGCCGCGCCTCGACCTTGCCGCCGACCTTGGGGTCACCACGGCGGCATTGAGCCAGGCAATCCGTATCGCGACCCTCGGCGACATCGACCAGAACGTCGCGAAATTCTCGCTGTCCGACCGCCAGATCCCGATACGGGTGGCCTTGGACGAGGATGCGCGAGAAAGGCTGTCGACGATCGAGAATCTGCCGGTCGCCACGCAAAGCGGCGGCTCGGTGCCGCTGAGCGTCGTCGCTGAAGTCGGGTTCGGCGCCGGCCCCACCCAGATCGACCGCACCAATCAGGTGCGCCAGATCACGATCGGCGCCGACTTGGCGCCGGGCGTGGTCAGCGGCGAGGCGATGACCCAGATCGAAGCGCTGCCGACCCTGTCGAACCTGCCGCTCGGCGTGTCGCGGCTGATCTTGGGCGACACCAAGTGGCAGCGGGAGCTGATGGTCAACTTCGTCATCGCGGTAGTCTCCGGCATCCTGCTGGTGTTCGCGGTGCTGGTGCTGCTCTATCGCTCGGTCATGCCGCCCTTCGTCAATCTCGGCTCGCTGCTGCTCGCCCCGCTCGGCGGCGGTCTGGCGCTGCTGATAACCGGCAATCCCTTGTCGCTGTTCGTCTTCATCGGCATCCTCATGCTGCTCGGCATTGTCGGCAAGAACTCGATCCTGCTGATCGACTTCGCCCTTGAGGAGATGGCGAAGGGCGTTCGTAAGGCGGAAGCGATCCTGGACGCAGGCCACAAACGCGCCCAGCCGATTGTCATGACGACGGTCGCAATGGTCGCCGGCATGATCCCGACCGCGCTGTCGCTCAGCGGCGATGGCAGCTGGCGCGCGCCGATGGGCATCGTCGTGATCGGGGGGCTTATCGTTTCCACGGTGCTGACCCTGCTGATCGTTCCGGCGAGCTTCAGCCTTGCGATCGGCTTTGAGCGGTGGCTCGGGCCCAAGCTTTCCCGGCGTCTCACGACGGGCGGCAAGGACGCTCAGGTGCCGGGTGTGCAACCTGCGGAGTGAATCAAAGGCCGATTCCGGCTATTGAGGCGGGGATGACCCTGCTCGACCGGACCGGCTTTAACCGATTCAACCCCGCGCAGGGCGGCGCCCGCGGCATGAAGATCATCGCCACCGGCTCGCTGGTGTTGATGGCGGGCGTGTTTCTCGTCGCCAACAGCCTGGACGAGACATGGCCTGCCTGGGGGTTCGTCAAGGCGTTCGCGGAGGCCGCCATGGTCGGCGGCCTTGCCGACTGGTTCGCGGTTACCGCCCTGTTCCGCCATCCGCTCGGGCTGCCGATCCCGCACACGGCGATCATCCCCAAGAACAAGGACCGGATCGGCGACACGCTCGCCCAGTTCCTGCGCGAGAATTTCCTGACACCCTCGGTCGTCGCCCGCCGCATGCGGGGCGTCGATGTGGCCGGGGCGATCGGCAGGTTCCTCACCGACCCGCCCGGCGAAGGACGCCTGCGCCAGGGCGCTTCGGATCTCATCGCAAACATTCTCGAGGCGCTCGACCAGGAGCGGCTGGGCGGCATGGTCAAGAGCGCCATCGCCGGCCGAATGAAAGCCATGGAGGTGTCGCCCCTGCTCGGCAAGTCGCTTGACGCGGCGATCACCGAGGACCGCCACGTGCCGGTGCTCGACGGCATTATCGGCTGGGCAAGCCGGACGCTCGACGCCAATGAGGACCTTATCCGGTCGATGGTGCACGACAAATCGGGCTGGGTCATCCGCTTCACCGGCTTCGACGCGCGAGTCGCCGACGGCATCATCGATGGCCTCAGACGCCTTACGATCGAGCTCGCGACCGACGTCAGTCACCCCCTGCGCGCGAAGGCGGAAGACTCGCTCGCCGCGCTCGCCTGGGACCTCCAGTATGACGACGCGGTACGCGCGAAGGTCGAGGACGCGAAAAAGGACATCATCGCGAACAAGGCTTTCGGCGACTGGATAGACGGCCTTTGGGAAAAGACGCGCGCCGGTCTGCTCAAGGCGGCGCGCGATCCGGACGCCACGATGGCCGGAAAGTTCGGCGAGGCGATCCGGGCGCTGGGCGCGACGCTGCAGGAGGATGCGAAGCTCAAGGCGACGATCAACCAGTTCGCCCGGCGCGCCGTCGTCGGCGCCGTGGCGGCCTATGGCTCGGGTATCGTCACCCTCGTCTCCGATACGATCCGCGGCTGGGACGCGCGCACCGTCACCGCCCGGCTGGAGAATGCCGTTGGCCGCGATCTCCAGTATATCCGGATCAACGGCACGCTCGTCGGCGGGCTTGTCGGCCTCGTCATCCACATGGTGGAAGTGCTCGGCTGAGCGGATTCGTCGCGCGTCCTTTTGACAAGCGGCGCGCCGTGTAGCAGTCTTCCGCTCATGGGTATGCCCTTCTTCTTCAGGCGTTTCCGCCTTCGCGCCGGCCAGCTTCCGGCACGCATCTGACCCCGGATCGGCCCTCGGCATCGGTCCGGGGGCTCCTCTCCCTTTCACAATATCGTCGAGCGCCGGTCGGCTGTACGTCGCCGCGCCGATATCGAAGGAAAAATGCCATGGCCGCCATTCCCGTCCGCTCGTCCGGCGCCCGTCCGCCGCTACATTTGCTCGACACCGATTCCGATTTGCTGGGCGATCTCGCGCTGAGGGCCGAACACCGTTTCCCGGTCGTAGCGGCCATGCTGCTCGCCGAGATCGAGCGGGCCGAGATTCATGACGCTGATACCCTGCCGGAGGACGCGATAACGCTCGGGTCCGAAATCGAGTATCTGGACGAGGCCAGCGACACGCGGCGCACGGTCCGCCTGGTCCTTCCGGCCGAGGCGGATATCGAGGCGGGGCGGATCTCCGTCCTCACCCCCATGGGCGCAGGGCTCATTGGTCTTTCCACCGGCCAGACTATCGAATGGCCCGACCTGGAGGGGCGCGAGCGCCGAATCAAGATATTGGCCGTGAGGCGACCGCAGACAAAGACTTAGGCGTCGCTGACCCGCTCGATATCGGCGCCGACCGCCTGCAGCTTCTCTTCCAGCCGCTCGTAGCCGCGGTCGAGGTGGTAGATGCGGCTGACCTGCGTCTCGCCCTCGGCGGCGAGGCCGGCGATGACGAGGCTCATCGAGGCCCGAAGGTCGGTCGCCATCACCGGCGCGCCGATCAGCCGGTCGACGCCGCGCACGACGGCCGAGCGGCCGCGAACCTCGATGTCGGCGCCCATACGGGCGAGCTCGGGAACGTGCATATAGCGGTTCTCGAAGATCGTCTCGGTCAAAAGGCTGGTGCCGTCGGCGAGGCTCAGCATTGCCATGAACTGCGCCTGCATGTCGGTCGGAAAGGCTGGAAAGGGGGCAGTGGAAAGCGAGAGCGGTCGGGTCGGGCCGTTGGCGCTGACCTTGATGCCGCCCGGCATATCCTCGATGGTCAGGCCCGCGTCCTGGAGGCCGCTGAGGATGGACGGCATCGTCTCCTTGCGCGCGCCGGCCAGCTCCAGCGATCCGCCGGTGATGGCGGCGGCGCAGGCGTAGCTTCCCGCTTCGATCCGGTCCGGCATGACCGAGTAGGTGGCGCCGTGCAGCTCATCCACTCCCTGGATGGTCAGCGTATCGGTCCGCAGACCGTCGATGCGCGCGCCCATCGCGATCAGGCATTTGGCGAGATCGGTGATTTCCGGCTCGCGAGCGGCGTTTTCGATTACCGTCTGCCCCTTGGCGAGGACGGCGGCCATCAGCGCGTTTTCGGTCGCGCCGACCGAGACGACAGGAAAATTGATATGGCCGCCGACGAGGCCGCCCTTGGGCGCCGTCGCCTTCACATAACCGGCGGCGAGCTCGATCTCGGCGCCCAGCGCCTCCAGCGCCTTCAGGTGCAGATCGATTGGCCGGTTGCCGATCGCGCAGCCGCCCGGAAGCGAAACCGTCGCCTGGCCGGCCCGGGCCATCAATGGACCCAGAACCAGGATCGAGGCGCGCATCTTGCGAACGATGTCGTAGGGCGCGACGGTGGAGCTGATCGTCGAGGCCCGCAAGGTCATCACCCGGCCGAATTCTTCCGGCTTGGAGCCTTCGATCGTGGTCGAGACGCCGAGTTGGTTAAGGAGATGGCCGAAACTGTCGACGTCGGCGAGGCGCGGCAGGTTGCGGAGCGTCAGCGGCTCGTCGGTCAGCAGGGCGCAGGGAAGAAGCGTTAGCGCGGCGTTTTTGGCACCGGAAATGCAGATTTTGCCTTCAAGGCGCTTGCCGCCGCGGATGATGATGCGATCCATGCGGGGCTTCTAGGGAATTGCGTGGAGGGCGCAAGAGAGTCTCCCTCCCGCTTGAGGGAGGGAGGCGTTCAGGCCTTTTCAAGCGTACACTGGAGGGGATGCTGGTTCTCGCGGGCGAAGTCGATGACCTGGGCGACCTTGGTCTCGGCGACTTCATAGCTGAAGACGCCGCAGACGCCGACGCCGCGCTGGTGGACGCTGAGCATCACACGTGTCGCGTCCTCGATGTCCATGCGGAAGAAGCGCTGGAGGACGAGGACGACGAACTCCATCGGCGTATAGTCGTCGTTGAGCATCAGCACCTTGTAGGGCGACGGCGTCTTGGTGCGGGTGCGCGTGCGGGTCGCGACGCCAAGGCCCGTGCCCTGGTCGTCGTCCGTCCGGTCGTCGCCGGCGGCCCTGATCAATGAATCGAACGCAATCATCTCAAAACTAAAATATGGCATTTGGTGGTGACGGGGCAAGACCGGCCGTCGCCTGTGAAACCATAATTCGGGACAGTCCCCCCCGGTTCCCGGCACAAGAAAAGGCGGCCGCTCCACGGATGGAGCGACCGCCTGTCATCTCCCCGGAGGGGGGGTGGGGAGATGTCTTAGAGGGCGAGCGTCTTCACGCGCTCGGCCGCAACCGTGTAGCGGCTGGTGATCGGCTCGGCGACTTCGCCGGCGAGCTTGATCACGGCCTCGCTCATCTTCGAGCTCTCGGCGACGAGGTTGTCGAAGGCGGAGCGGACATAGTCGCTCTGGAGCTTGAAGAAGTCGGTCGGCGACTTGACTTCGGCGAAGCTCTTGAGGGCAGCCGAAGCTTCCTCGAAGCTCTTGCGGCCATAATCGGCGGCTTCCTGGCCCAGGGTCTCGACGCCCTTGGCGGCGATCTTCGAAGAGGCGACGAGCGCCTCGACATTGCCCTTGGTCAGCTCGGTGGCTTCCTCGAACAGCTTGGTGCTCTTCTCGACGGCAACCTTGGTGCGCTCATTGGCTTCGCCAACGGCGGCCTGGAAGCGGTCGGCGGCGAACTTGCCGGTCTCGGCGGTCTTGGTGGTGTCCTTGGTCATGATCCTGATCCCTTCGTCGATGCAATGCGGGTCTATGTTGCATTGCACAAATAAGGGATCGGATGCCGCATTGCAAGAGAAAATTGTGCGGTGCAACAAAAGTGAAATTTCAGCGTCGAAACATGCGCCTGACTTTGCCCCGTCGTTCCTTCACGAAGGCGATGTTCGCCTGGGCGCTGGGCGACTCCCCGGCGGCGTCGCTAAGGCCGGACCGATCGGGGTCATAGGCCGTCACGATCACCCAGCCGGTGATGAAATAGTCGGCCGGGCTCATCCCGCCGGCGAGCAGGCGCACACCGGTTTCGGCATCCTCGCCGAGCTCGGAGACCGCCGCCTCGGTCTTCATGCAATTGGGGTAGCCGGGCAGGATTTCGAGATCCTCGTCCTCGCGATAGGTCGCGACGGACCAGAAAGTCTCGAAATTCTCCAGGGTCAGGCGATGGCTGAGAATGCCCTCGCGAAGCGCGACGCATTCCGGCGCGTCCTCCCCGCGCTGGCCGGCGGCCGCTTCGCCGGTCGAGAGCAGAAGGATCAACAGAGCCAGCCTGGCCGTCCAGCCCATCGGGAACGTCTCCTACAGACGCTTATACCATCCTTTCATCGACTTAGCGCGCCTTTACGTAGCCGCCGGGTGCATCCTCGAGGGCTTTGAGCTTGCCTTTGCCGGGCTCGCGGGGGCCGATGGCGAAGGCCTTGTCGGGGGAGAGGCTCTCGATCCAGCCGATCCAGTCGGGCCACCAGCTGCCCCTGGTTTCCTTCGCCCCGGCGATGAAGGCCTCGAGCGTGTCCGCCTTTTCGTCGTTGGTCCAATATTGATATTTCTGCGCCTCGGGCGGGTTGACGACGCCGGCGATATGGCCGGAGCCCGCCAGCACGAACCTGAGCGGGCCCTGGAAATGACGGGTGATCTTCCAGACGCTTTCGGGCGGCGCGATATGGTCCTCGCGGCCGGCCTGAACGTAGGTCGGTGCCTTCACCTTGCCGATGTTGATCGGGGTGCCGTCCACCGTGACACCGCCCGGCAGGACGAGGCGGTTCTCGCGGTAGAAGTCGCGCAGATAAGCCTGGTGCCATTTGGCGGGGAGGTTGGTCGTGTCCGAATTCCAGTGGAGGAGGTCGAAGGGGGTGTAATCCTCGCCCATCAGATAATTGTTGGTGACATAGCTCCAGATCAGGTCGCGGCCGCGCAGCAGGTTGAAGGTCGCGGCCATGTAGCGACCGTCCAGATAGCCCTTGTCGGCCGAAAGCTGCTCGATGAGCTGCATCTGCTCGTCGCCAAGGAAGAGCGACAGGTCGCCGGCTTCGGAGAAATCGACCTGGGCGGTGAGGAAGGTCGCGCTCGCGACCTTGTCCGCCTCGCCCCGCGCTTCCAGGAACGCCAGGGTGGCCGCCAATGTGGTTCCGGCGACGCAATAACCGACAGTGTGGATCGCCTCGACATCCAGCAACTCACGGATCGTGTCGACGGCGTCGATCTGGGCGGCGACATAGTCGTCGAGCGTCACGTCGGCCATGCCCTCATCCGCCGATTTCCAGGAGACCATGAAAACGGTGAGGCCCTGCTCGACCGCCCAGCGGATGAAGCTCTTCTTCGGGTTCAGATCGAGGATGTAGAAGCGGTTGATCCAGGGCGGGAAGATGACGAGCGGCGTCTCGAACACTTCCTTGGTCGTCGGCGCATATTGAATGAGCTGGTAGAGCTCCGTCTGCTTCACGACCTTGCCCGGCGTCACCGCAATATTGCGGCCGACCTCGAAGGCTTCAGGATCGGTGTGGGTGAGCTGGCCCTTACCGATGTCGCGGAGCATGTTTTCGAGGCCCTTGAGCAAGTTCTCGCCCTTCGTCTCCAGCGTCTTTTCCAGCACGAGCGGGTTGGTCAGCGCGAAATTGGAGGGGCTCATCGCATCGACAAAGGATCGGGTGGCGAAGCGCAGCTTCTCGCGGTCCCGGGCGTCCATGCCCTCGATCGCTTCGACCGAACCCAACAGGTGGTCGGAGATGAGGACGTAGCTCTGGCGGATCATGTCGAAGAGCGGGTTCTGGCGCCATTCGGGCGCCGAGAACCGCTTGTCCTTGTCCGCCTTCTCCTCGATCTCCGACTTGGCGCCGTCGCCGCCGAGCGCCCGCTGCCAGATGGCGAGCCCCTCGGTCCACATATCGACCTGCGCCTTGGCGATCCGGCCCGGATCGGCGAAGAGACCCATCCCCGGCCTCGGCATCGCGGCCGCGCCCGTCGCGGCGGGTGCCGCCTCGCCCCATTGTTTGGCGACATGCTCCATCATCAACTGCTGCGCGCGGCCCATCACCCAGGTCCAGTGCTGCATCTCCTCCAAGCTCGGGAAGGGCGCGGCGCCCTCGGCCCCGGGGCGGGTATCGGCTTCCGGATCGGCCATGTTCGGGCTCCTCTAAGCTACGCGTCTAAACGGAAGTGGATCGGGAACGACCGCTCGTCATTGCGAGGAGCATCGCGACGAAGCAATCCAGACGGCGCCGAGCTGGATTGCTTCGCTCCGCTCGCAATGACGGTCGGGCATGTCTCATCGGCTTTTGAACGTCCTTGAAGGCGAAACGGCCCCGAGGCGAAGTTGACGACATTGATGACCTTTACACGGAATCGCCAACATTTCCGCTTCCCGCGCGGACCCAGCTTGGCGGGATCATGTTGCCTTCGTCCGTCTCGATCCAGCCCTCTGCAAGGCGCTTGGCTTTCTCACGCGAGCCGAACGCCGCCAGCCGCTTGACCAAAGCCTCCCACACCTCTTCGTTGCTCGCCACGCGGGGAAGCAGCTTGGTGCGGACCTCCCGCTCGATCTCCTTGCGCTCATGCGCCAGCAGCCGCTTGCGGCAGAAGCCGGAGCGGGGGGGCTGTATTTCTTGCGGTTGGCGCCCTGGAGCAGCAGTCGCAGCACCGAATCCGAACGCTTGAGCCTCGTGCCGACGACCTTGCCGTACTGGATCACCTCTTCCTCAAGCCCACCACGCCCTGCTCCCAGGCCGCGATCTCCACCGGCACCGCTGCCATCTGCAAAGCCAGCTCGCAATCGAACAGACCCGCCGCCATTTGCACGTCGCGGACTTCACCCCGCCCCCGCAAATCTCTACAGGCGGCCGCATGACCGACGATTTCTACCGCATCCGCCGCCTGCCGCCTTATGTTTTCGCCGAGGTGAACGCGATGAAGGCTGCGGCGCGGGCGCGGGGGGAGGATATTGTCGACCTCGGCATGGGCAATCCCGACGGGGCGCCGCCGGCG
>NZ_DATCYB010000028.1:0-38064 GCF_036570505.1 Allosphingosinicella sp.
TTCGACAGCACCGCCGTCACCGAATACAAGTCGTCGCTGCCGGACCCGGTTCGGGCGGACGCCGCCAGTATTGTCGATGGCTACTGGCGGCAGCTTCGGCTCTATTCTGTTCTGATTGGCGAGCTGGGCAGCTGGCCCGCGACCGCACGGATCGTGGCAGCATCGGGCCAGGTGCTTGAGGAGCCCGTCCACAGGCCGGCATGCGAGGCGGAGGCCGACGCGGCTATTTCCGGGCTCGATGCGATGAACCACGCGCTCTCGACGGGATGCGATAGCGCGGCTCTGGCGAGTCCTGGCCAAGTGGCGTGCGGGCAGTGCCCCTACATGGCGATCTGCCCGGCCTTCTGGTCATGGAGCGAAGCGAACCCATGGCCGGAGCTTCTCGAGCCAGCAGCGCGCGGAACGCTTCTATCGGTTGATCCTGGGATGGACGGCGATCTGTACGCGGTGAACGTGCGCCTGACAGGCCGCTACGGCGCAGGTGGCGACCAGTCGCTAGCATTGAGGAAGTCGGTGCATGGCGACCTTACGGGCTTCCCCAGTGGGAGCGCGCTCAGGATCGTGTATGCGAACCTCCGGCCCGACGGGCGGCTGCGAGCGGATGTCTCGACATGCGTCTTCGGCGAGGCGGAAATCCCGGAGCTCCGATGCGGGAGCGGGTAGTGTCGATTGGACCTAGAAAAAAGCTCGGAAGGATTGCCCCGCGACGCTTGCGGGCGCCGCTCACGCGGTCGGAGATGATGGGGCGTGTCCGATCGAAGGATACGAAGCCGGAGGTAAGAGCCAGGTCCGCGGCACACGCGCTCGGGCATCGCTTCCGCATCCATGTTGCGGACCTGCCAGGCAAGCCCGATCTCGCCAACAAGGCGCGGCGCTGGGCGATCTTCGTTCACGGCTGCTTCTGGCACTCGCACGAGAAGTGCCGGCTGGCATCGAAGCCGCGGTCGAACACCGGCTACTGGTCTGACAAGCTGGCGCGAAACCAAGAGCGGGACGCGATTCACGAGCAAGCCCTGCGCGACCTTGGCTACCAGGTGCTGGTTGTCTGGGAGTGCGAAACACGCGACGACGCCAAGCTTCGCGAGGTCCTAGCTGCCTTCTTTGGCGGGTTGTCGCTTCCGAGCGAGAACTGCTGATTTATTTGATCGACGGCTTGGAACGCGGTACGTAGGTCTGAACGATGATGCTCTGACGCGGCTGCCCCGCGCTCTCCGGGCGAACGAGATACAGGCCACCTGGAAGAAGTGGCTGGTTGGCCATCGGCACGCCGTTGGCCTCCGCCATGGCGCGACGCATGCCGAGCTCGCCCTCAGCCAATATCAGATAGGCCTGCTCGATACGTGAGCCGGGAAAGTAGGTCGCGGGATCGTATCCCTGCATCCGTTTGAAGGACGCAAGTAGCTCATCGCTGAGGAAATAGAAATCGTCTCGCATGAGACCTCGCTCGACGGCGTCATCCGTGAGGATGCTGTAGAGCCGCTCCATCGCGGCCAATTTCTCGCCTCCCTGTGCGTCTACCGGCAACGAAAGGTCCGGGCGGGCATTGAAGCCGCGATGCACCTCTCGGTGACAAGCGCTGCAAAGTGTTATGCCATTGCCGGTTTCGAACTGCGGCTCGGCGAGAAACGACTTGCGGCAGATGTGGTGCGCGGACAAGCGTCGGCGCGAGTGGCAGTCCACACATCTGTGCCCGTCACGTTCGCGGATGAACTCGCTCCATCGGCGCAGGCGGCGCTCGCGAGGCAAGTCCCCGGACAAGGCGGCCTGAAGCTTTACCAGTTTGGCCTCAATCGCGCTGATATCCGGGACGTCGGCTGCCCGGATCATCAAGCTAGTGCTCCCATTGAACTTCGGTGGCTAGATATTCGGAGAGGACTGACCGCACTCGCAGACCGCCAGCCTGCTGTACCGAATAGCGGTAGATACCTTCCTGAACGACGACCCACTGGCCTGCCATATCCTCGCCCGTGGCGAGGCGCGTCATCATGCGGCTGCCAACCTCGGGCCACGGAGCGAGGCTTCCCACCTCGCTCAGCCCCTCGAAGTCGTCACGCTCGGTCGCGGTCATGCTTTCCAGCGGAAGGAGCCGCACATGGGCAGGGGCTTCGAGCATCGGCTCGCCATACTCGAAATATACGTGCCCCCGCGCGTTCTTCAGAACCACCCGCTCCATGCGGTCCATATCCGGTTTCCAGAGGATGCGCGTGTCACCGCCCTGCGTCGCATACTCGGTCCGTGAAGACTCGATCCGCGCTCGCAGCGCGGCGCTGTCGGCGAGAGCACGTGAGGCGCTCGCGTTGGGCTGTTTCTCCGGATCCGTGGAGCCGGCGAGGACGCAGCTTAGGAATGTCACCGCGTACTGTTCGTCCAACGAGAAGCCGGTGTTGCACTCTCTGCAAATCGTCACGATCGGCAGGTGATGTGGACGTGGCTTTGCCAGAAGGCTCTTGGACGGAACATGATCCTCGTTCGTTTCGAGGCCCGCGAGCGGCCGCGTGCAGTGGATGCACCACGTCATCTGCCGTTCATCGACGAATTGTTCGATCTTTTGCATATTTCGCATTCGTTCGCGGATGACATCCAAGACATACTACGCGGGCTGATGGCGCTCGTCGCGTCGGCGGATGCTTGGCGTATTTAGGAATATCCCAGCAAGAACCACCTAGGTTGTCCCCGACAGCGCCGCATATCGCGTCCTGGCGATCATACGGCGGTGTAGCGCATGGTCGCGCCCCGTCTGGCACAGGCAGCCCGCCCGCGGCGAGAGCCGTGCGGACATCAGCTTGTCCTCCGCCTTCGCCGAATATTGCGTGATCATACTCGAGAACGGGCAGCCGGGTAGGGCGAGCTTGAGAATTTCGGCAGCGGTCATCAAGCCGGCGGCAAACGAAAGGAACGGCAGCGCCGCGTCAATCCGCTTCCCGTTTACGGGACTCACGACCTTGCCCGTCGCGCAGGCGGTCAGCGCGACAGGGCCGCTGTCGGGGAACAGGCACAGCGAGCATGGACCTTGCAGCGGGACATGCCGGATCACTGACGCCTGCCAGCTCTTTCCCGTCGTGCCGTAAATCTGGATCGGCGGCATGTCGGCCTCGATCTGAAAGCGCACATGATCCTCGTTGGCGGCGGCGATCAACAGGTCGGGGGTGCTTTCCTGCCGGGTCCGCCAGAGTTTCGATTCGCCTAGGGTCGCGCGTTCCGGTCTGACTGAAGCAACGCCGACCGACCGGAGGTAATCGGCTGTCGCATGGACCTTTGGCCGTCCATCGTCCGTCGCGACGAAAATCGGCGAGCGGTCGAGATTCTCGATTTCGACATCATCCTTGTCGATCAGGCCGGCGTCGAAGCGCCGGGTGAAGAGCGTCAGAAAATAGAGCGCCGCCGTGCCGACCGAGCCCGTACCGATGGTCCACAGCTCCCCGAGCGCGGTCGCCGGATTCGGTTGCGGTGCTCCCTCCCGTGCGGCCCGCGCCGACCAGTCCAGCGTATTGCACAGATGGCCGGCGGCGGGCGCGCGCAGACCGTCGGCGAGCAGGTGCGCTCCGCAGAGGATGGCGGCGAAGGCTGGGCCGCAGGGATTGGAGATGTCGCTTGCACGGATAGGCGATAATTCAGCCCCGAAATAGCTATCCCAGCCGCAGCCATGGACGAGCGCGGCGCCGGGGGCAGCGTGCAGTCCAAACGCGATCGCGACATCGCCCGCCGCGGGCGGGCGCGCCACGAACCGTCCGCCTTTGTCGGCAGGCGTGGCGGCGAAGAGCTGCTCGAACAACACAGCGGAAAGAGACCGGCCTGCCCATGGCAGCGGATCGCGGATCTGCGTGCCTTCGGGAACGGCGATCGCCACGGAAGGCGTCATCCTCCCGATCAGGTTCGCCGCCGTTAGCAGCGCGACCTGGCCCGCGTAGGTCTCGGCATAGGCGGGATCGATTGCGAGGCTGATCCAGCGCGCAGGGTCGAGAGGGCGGGCGCCGCGCCCATACAGGTTTGTCCGGGAATTTCGGCGCGTAAGGAAGCTCTGATCGTTCATGGCAGCCGCTCCGGCAGGACGGAGACATCGGTGGCAGCGAGATCGATCCAGCGGCGCTCGACACCGCTGAACATGTAGATCGCCGCGCCCGCGAAATCGGGCAGATGCTTTCCGTATTCCGGCAGCACGACCGAGACGAAGCCGCCGAACCGGATCAGAGCGCCGGCGACATCGCCGTCGCTGTGAAAGGCCTCGCCCGGATGGGTATGGAGCTGCCCGACCACCTGCAGCCCGTGCGCGTTCGCCGCTTCGACCACCTGCCGCATGGCGGCGGTGTCAACATGGAAGCTGCCACGCGTCGTGCGCGCGATCGGGCGGAACACGCTCAGCGCGATACTTGTGAGACCGTCGGTCTGGCCCAGCAGGTAGACAATTCCCTCGTGGCCG
The DNA here is from genome assembly GCF_036570505.1 of Allosphingosinicella sp. GTDB lineage: Bacteria > Pseudomonadota > Alphaproteobacteria > Sphingomonadales > Sphingomonadaceae > Allosphingosinicella. The sequence continues at coordinate 4,418 of NZ_DATCYB010000028.1, forward strand.
CGCGCGGTTTCTGGCGCGAGCGCAGGGCGTAGCGCGCTGACGCAGGCGGCAGTCATGACGATGCGGCGCGGCTGCGGCGGCGTGACCGGGCGGTACGCGGCGGGGCGGGGAGAGAAAAAACGCTGGAGCCAGTTCAGCATGCTCAACCCATCCGCTTTGTGAACGCGGCGAGAAGCTCCTGCGCGATGCGCGTCGCCATCGCCGCGAGCGTCCGCGTCCCGCCGGTTTCGGGGATCGTCATCCAGTTGCCGATAGTCCAATTGTCGTGCGGACCTCTTGCATCGACACCCTTGTAAGCTAGGCGATTCCACGGGGCGCAGATCACCCCGGCGCTGTGGAAGAAGCTCCCGCCGAGCGGCGTGTCGCGCGGCGCGTCGACCGCCTTGGTCTCCGGGTTGTACCAGTGCCATGCCGGTGGCCTCGCGGCGAAGCCGTCGCACTTCGCCAGCGTGGTGAACCGCGACCCGTCCTTCGCCGGCATGCCGAGAGTGAAGCTCGCGGGATCGAGCTGCTCGAACTTCCAGTCGTGCAGTTCTGCGTTCTGCCGCAGGGCTTCGATCTGGCTTTCGAGGATGAGCTCGGACGCGGTCGCCATGGCGCTACACGCCCGAGCCGGTGGCGAGCAGGCTGAGCGTCACCTCGCTGCCGAAGTGGAAGCTGACGAGCGGGCGCTCGGGGGCGAGTTGCTCGTCGCCGTTCATCAGGCGGAGGTCCTCGCCGGCATCGAGGCCCTTGGCTTCGACGATGGCGGCGATCACCGCCGAGACCTTCGTCGTCTTCGGAAAGGCGCCGTGGAAGGGCCCCGCCGGGGTAGAAACATGGAGCGTGATTTCATCGGTCTGCGGCATTTCTCGATCTCCTTTCGGCGTGTATGCCAACGTTAGCTTATTGAGCTAACACACGTGGCAAAAAAAGTCAAAGGGTCAGCTGGCCACTGTCCTCGCGGGCGAACACGTCGTCGAGGCGGATGCGGGCAACGACCGGGTTTACATCAAAGATTCCCGCGAGTTCGCGGGCGGCGCGCTCCCTCTGGTCCTCTTTGAGGGCAGGAAGGCCGAGGCCCCCGCGTTCCTCACAGAACGGCGCGGCTGCCTTGGTCACGAGACCGCGCGGCATTAACAGCCCGCCGATCGCCCGATTCGCCTGAAACTCCCACCACCGGCCATCGTAGCGCGATTCGTGCGGCGTGCCGTGAACGTCCCGGCACAGGATTTCTGGCCGGTCGTGGCCGTCCTCGAACAGCTTCGGCGGCTTCTCGCCAAGAGCGAACAGGTGGGTGTGCAGCAGTCCGTGCCCGGCCTCGTGCGCCAGCGTCGTGCGGATGCGGCGCTCGGAAACACTGCCGCCTTCGTCGTCGAGCGCCGTCGTGATGACGATTGCCGTCACGCCGGTCGGGCCGAAGGCCGTGAACCCGAGCACACCGTCCGGCAGCGCCTCGTAACGGGGCGAGACCTTGAAGTGTTTTTCAACAAAACGGTCGATCCGGATCGCTTCGGGCGCGTCCGGCATCAGTCCCGCGGCTTTGAGCGCATCGCCGCAGATGCGGTCGATTTCCGTAGGCTTGTAGAAAGGCCGGGCTGCAAAAGGCCCACGATTGGTCCGGAACGTCCTCATTTCTTTTGACCACCTTTGGGCGGAGGCTTGCTCTTGATCACGAGCTGCAGAAGCTCTTCCGGCGTCAGCTTCCGATCGAGGAGGGTGCGAAACGCAAAGGCGTAGCCTGGGTCCTGCTCTGTCATGCGTTTGATCTCATCGAGCGGCGCGCGCTGATCATGCTGCTTGAGCTCGGCGAGATTGAGCTTCAGTAGCCGCGCCATCTCCTCCAGCATCGGCTCAGACGGAAAGCGACGTCCGTGCTCGACATCGGATATGAAGGGGGGCGAACAACCAAGCTTCTTTGCGAATTCGCGTAGCGACAGGTCGAGCTCTTCGCGGCGCTCCCGAATCTTTTGGCCAAGTGTTTTCACCGTGTAAGCATACCCAGCGAACGGCTCGCCCGTCAAGAATCCTTCCGGTGACTCGGCAGTGGCTAGTCTAGCTGGCCTATGCTCAATTTGATGGGTTTGCGCCAAGGGCGACTTCGAAAAGGGCGCCGATGACGGTGCAGGCGCATCCCTGAAGGCCGATTACCATTTGGCAAAACGCGAAGCGCGCCTTTCAGCGCAGGCGATCGAGCACCGATTTGCGGCCGAGCAGCCGTTCGGTGATACAGACGATAACGCCTTCATCCCGTCCAGGTGGTATTAGCGAGAGACGTGCGGTGCGAGCCGATGGCGAGCGATGCTGATCGTGCTATGAGGGCTGACGGTATTTTTTGTTCAGTTGTGCGACGCGCTGCGCAATAGATGAAACGAAAAAATCGACCGACCGTTGTCGATAGTTGCCGAAGCCGCGCAGAATCCGAAACGGGCAAATTTCCCTTTGAAATCAAAACCGAAGAAATTTGACGGCTCGTCGGTCGAGTTTTGACCGTCAGCAGAAAAAATTTGCGCTGAAAAATCAGCGCGTTACCATGATCCAAAATCATCGAGTGGGAGTGATTCTCGTGTCGGTGACGATGTTCGGCATCAAGAATTGCGACACGATCAAGAAGGCTCGCGCCTGGCTCGACGAGCGCGGCATCGCCTATGATTTCCACGACTACAAGACCGCGAGTATCGACGAGACGCGGCTGAGGCGGTGGAGTGGCGAGCTCGGCTGGGAGAAGCTGCTGAACCGCGCCGGCACGACCTTTCGCAAGCTTTCCGATGCCGACAAGGCGGCGTTGGACGAAGACAAGGCCATCCGGCTGATGATGAGGCAGCCTTCGATGATCAGGCGCCCGGTGATCGAGGCGGACGGGACGTTGCTGGTGGGCTTCGATCCGGAACGCTACGAGACTCTGCTCGCCTGACTCAGGTGATGGCGCGGTAAATTCCATAGAGGCTGGTCAGGGTCAGGATCACGCCCACCATCACCAACAGTCCCTTGGTCGGCACGCGCTTCGCCACGACCGCGCCGGCCGGGGCGGCCATGACGCCGCCGAGAAGCAGCCCGATTGTCGCCACCGTCACCGCTTCAAGTCCCAACGTGGCGATGAAGGTGGCGGATATGGTCACGGTTAGGAAGAATTCGGCGGTGCTGACCGTGCCGATCACCTTGCGGGGGTTGGCGCCCTGGACGAGCAGGTTGCTGGTCACGACCGGCCCCCAGCCGCCGCCGCCGGCGGCGTCGAGGAAGCCGCCGACGAGGCCGAGCGGTTCGATCACCTTCGGCTTCCTGTCCGTGGGCGGGTATTTGATGCCGCGCCACAGGAGATAGAGCCCGATGGCGGTGAGATAGGCGAGCACGACCGGGCGGGCGACGTCGGCGTGGACTTGCGTCAACACATAGGCGCCGAGGATGCCCCCGATCACGCCGGGGATGACGAGCCTCGAGAACAGCCGCCAATCGACATTCTTGTGCGCCGCGTGGCTGATGCCGGAAGCCGCGGTCGTGAAGCTTTCGACCATGTGCACGCCCGCCGATGCGGCCGCCGGGGGCACGCCGAGGCTGAGGAGCAAGGTATTGGAGATGACGCCGAAGGCCATGCCGAGCGCGCCATCGACGAGCTGCGCGGCGAAGCCGATCGCGATGAAGGGAAGAATGTCGAGGAAACCGATCGTCGAGAAATCCGGCATGATAGCCCTTCCGGCTGATGCGGAGCCTCCGGTGGTCCGGTCGGCCCGGAGGCGGCGCTAGTGCCCGAAGCGCCGCTTTTCGGTGATATCGAGTTGAACGACGCGGCCCTCATGGATCGTGACGGCGATGCTGCCGAAGCGAAGTCGCTGCAATCCGTCGCGAATAGCGGCGAGCGCAGAGTCCTCGGCGGGGCGATCAGCGTCCGGCCGCCCCCGTGAGTTGTCGAGTCCCATCCGGCCTCTCTCCTTCTATTCGGCGTCTTTTGCGCGCTGTTGCTGGAGATGATACTCAACCAATTAACTTGACAATATCTCTGCGCTCAAGCGTTTCGTTATAGCGCCGGAAGGAAAGGCTCGCACGCTCTTTGCCTGGGATGGGCAAGAGGGTAGAGGGAAGCATGTCCACCTACACGCTCGACACCGCGACCAGTCGCGCCCACCCGACCCCCGTGCCGATGAAGCGGCTGACCGTTCCCATGCTCCAGGAGCGCAAGGGGGTCGAACCGATCGTCATGCTGACCGCCTACACGGCGCGCATGGCCCAGCTTCTCGACCCGCATTGCGATCTGCTGCTGGTCGGCGACAGTCTCGGGCAGGTTATCTACGGCCTCCCGTCGACGATCCCGGTAACGCTGGAGATGATGTGCGCCCATGGCGCCGCGGTGGTGCGCGGCTCCTATCATAGCGTCGTCGCCATCGACATGCCCTTCGGCTCCTATGAGGCGGGCCCGGCGCAGGCGTTCGAAAATGCCTCGCGCGTCCTCAAGGAAACCGGCGCCGCGGCGGTGAAGCTCGAAGGCGGCGAGGCGATGGCCGAGACGGTCGCCTTCCTGGTGGCGCGCGGCATCCCGGTGATCGGCCATGTCGGGCTGACTCCGCAGGCGGTGAACGTGCTCGGCGGGTATCGCGCGCGCGGCCGCGACGACGCCGAGGCGGAAAAGATCGTGGCCGACGCGAGGGCGGTGGCGGAGGCCGGCTGCTTCCTGCTGGTGCTGGAAGGTGTCATGGAGGAGATCGCGGTCGCGGCTTCGAAGGCGGTCGCCTGCCCGACGATCGGCATCGGCGCGTCCGCCGCCTGCGACGGTCAGGTGCTTGTCACCGACGACATGCTCGGCATGTTCGAACGCACGCCGCGCTTCGTCAAACGCTATGACGATCTCGCGACCCGGATCGGAGAAGCGGCCGCCACCTATGCCGCGGAAGTGCGCAGCCGTGCCTTCCCGACCGCGGATCAGACCTATCACCGCACCAAGTGAAGGCCTTTCGTTTGCCCGCTTCACTGGCTAGAGGGGGCCTTGAAGGGGCAGTTCGCCGCGCGCCAATCCTCTGTTCATCTTGGCTGCTGCTACAGCCGTGAAGGTCAGAGGGTGGGCATCCGGCTGGACTGCCGCCCCGATTTTGGAGGATGGCCTTGGCGATCAAGCCCGCAGACAATGAAGCTTTCTACCGCGAAGTCGACGAGGAGCTTCGCCGCGAACAGCTGACCAGCTTCTGGACGCGCTATGGCACGATTGTCGTCGTCGGCGTCATTCTGCTGCTCGCGGCGATTGCCGGGGTGATCTATTGGCAGCATCGGCAGGATGTGAAGGCCGGCGAGAAGGGCGAGGCGCTCACCGCCGCTTTCGCCGACATCCAGGCCGGCCGGACCGACGGTATCGCCGCGAGGATGGACGAGATCGCCGCCGATGCCGGTCCCGGCTATCGTGTCGCTGCCCTGCTCACCAAGGCAGACGTCGCGATTCAGACCGGGGACGACGCGGCGGCGCTCGCCATCTTCAAGCAGATCGCCGCCGACACGGACCTGCCCCAGCCCTATCGCGACCTGGCGCTGATCCGCCAAACGACGCTCGAGTTCGACACTCTGGCGCCGGCCGCCGTCATCGAGCGGCTCGATGCGCTGGCCAAGCCGGGCAGTCCCTGGTTCGGGAGCGCCGGCGAGATGGTCGCCCTCGCCCATCTGAAGCAGAACAAGCCGGAGGCGGCCGCTCCTATTTTCGCCGCAATGGTCAAGGATGAAACCGTGCCGGAAAGCATTCGCTCGCGCGCGGTGCAGATGGCGGGCGCGCTGGGCGTCGACGCGGTTCCGAGGGACGACGCGGCCCCCGCCGCCGCAACGAAGGATGATGCTGAATGAAGCGAGTAATCTTGGCCGCCGTCGCGCTCGGCCTGCTGGGCGGATGCGGGTTGTTCGACGGAGACGGCAAGCCGACTACGCCGACCCTCGGCAAGCGCATTCCGGTTCTTAGTGCCGAAACCAGCATCGAGGTCGATCCGGCCCTGGCCGACGTGGCGATCACGCTTCCGCCCGCCACGGCTAATGCGGACTGGGCGCAGCCGGGCGGCAACGCGGCCAAGTCGATGGGTCATGTCGCGCTGGGCGGTTCGCCCGCCCGCACCTGGTCGGTCAGCATCGGTCAGGGCAGCAGCAAGACCGCGCGCCTCGCCGCCGCGCCGGTGGTCGCCAACGGCAAGGTATTCACGATCGATTCGCAGGCGACGGTCCGCGCGAGCTCGGCCGATAACGGGGGAACCTTGTGGCAGACCCGGGTTACCGGGGACGGCGGCAACGAGAAGGCCCTGTTCGGCGGCGGCGTCAGCTTCTCCGACGGACGCATCTACGCGACCAATGGCCTCGGTTTCGCGGCGGCGCTCGACGCCGAGACCGGCGCCGTCATCTGGAAAGTGCGCCCGGGCGGTCCGCTGCGCGGCGCTCCGACGATCGCCAATGACAATGTCTATGTGGTGACGCAGGACAATCAGCTCTTCGCGCTCAATCCGGCCGACGGCTCGATCCGCTGGACCGAGGCCGGCACGGTCGAACTCGCCGGCGTTTTCGGGAGCGCCACGCCCGCCGCGGCACAAGGCACGGTCGTCGCCGGCTATTCCTCGGGCGAGCTTACCGCCTACCGCTATGAAAATGGCCGTGTCGTCTGGCAGGACGCGCTCGCCCGCACGAGCATATCCACGTCGGTCTCCTCGCTCTCCGATATCGACGCCGACCCGGTGATCGACAATGAGCGTGTCTATGCGATCGGGCAGGGCGGGCGCATGGTCGCGCTGGAGCTCAATACGGGCCAGCGCATCTGGGAGATCAACATCGCCGGCATCTCCACCCCTTGGGTCGCCGGCGAGTGGATTTTCGTCGTCACCGACCAGGGGCAGCTTCTCGCCGTCGCGCGTTCCAGCGGGCGGGTGAAGTGGATGACACAGCTGCCGCGCTGGCAGGACGAGGAAGACAAGAAAGGCGCGCTGAGCTGGGTTGGTCCGGTGCTCGCCGGCGAGCGCCTGATCCTCGCCAGCTCGGATGGCCGGATCGTCAATGTCTCGCCTTATGACGGCAGCATTCAGTCGACCGTCGCAACGAAAATGCCGGTGACCCTCCCGCTCGTCGTGGCCGGCAGCACGCTCTACATCCTCCACGATAAGGGCCAGTTGACCGCCTGGAGATAAGGGGGCAGGGCCGCCGCTTATGGCGAAACTGCCCATCATAGCGATTATCGGCCGGCCCAATGTCGGAAAGTCGACCCTGTTCAACCGGCTCGTCGGCAAGAAGCTGGCGCTGGTCGACGACCGGCCGGGCGTCACCCGCGACCGGCGCGAGGGCGACGCGACTCTGCTCGGCCTGGAATTCCGCGTCATCGACACGGCCGGCTACGAGGATGAGGATCCCGAGACGCTTCCCGGCCGAATGCGTGCCCAGACGATCGCCGCGGTGCGGGAAGCCGACGCCGCCTTGTTCCTGATCGACGCGCGCGCGGGCCTGACCCCGCTCGACGAGGAGATCGGTCGCTGGCTGAGAAGCGAGGCCACCCCGGTTGTCCTCGCCGCCAACAAGGCGGAAGGGAAAGCGGGCGAAAGCGGCATCCTAGAAGCCTATGGTCTCGGCCTCGGCGAGCCGATCGCGCTCAGCGCCGAGCACGGCGAGGGCGTGGTCGACCTGTTCGAGCATATCCGCCCCCATGTGGAGCGGGAGGAGGAGGATGAGGACGAAGCGGACGCGGGCGAGGGGCCGCTGAAGCTCGCCATTGTCGGTCGCCCCAACGCCGGCAAGTCTACCCTCATTAACCGTCTTCTCGAGCAGGAGCGGCTGATCACCGGACCCGAAGCCGGGATCACCCGCGATTCGATCGCCATCGACTGGGCGTGGAAGGCCCCGGACGGCGAGGTACGGCCGGTGCGGCTGATCGACACGGCCGGCATGCGCAAGAAGGCAAAGGTCGAGGACAAGCTGGAGAAGCTGTCGGTCGCGGATGCCCGACGCGCCGTGGACTTCGCCGAAGTCGTCGTGCTGCTTCTCGACGGTACGCGTGGGCTTGAGGTGCAAGACCTGAAGATCGCCGACAATGTCCTTCAGGAAGGGCGGGCGCTGATCATCGCGATCAACAAATGGGACATCGCAGAGAATCAGAGTGCGCTGTTCAACGGCATCAAGGCGGCGCTGGAGGAGGGGCTCAGCCAGGCGCGCGGCGTGCCGTTGCTCGCTGTGTCCGGCAAGACCGGGAAAGGCCTTGACCAGATGCTCGGCGCGGCCTTCGAGGTGCGGGAGACCTGGTCGAAGCGCGTTTCCACCGGCCAGCTCAACCGCTGGTTCGAGGACGCGGTCGAGCGCAATCCGCCGCCGGCGCCGGGCGGCAAGCGGATCAAGCTCCGCTATATCACCCAGGTGAACACGCGGCCGCCGAGCTTCGTCCTGTTCGGCACGCGGGTCGATCAGCTGCCGGACAGCTATCTGCGTTATCTCGTCAACGGCCTCCGCAAGGAGCTGGGCTTCGGTGCGGTGCCCGTGCGGCTCTCGGCCCGCGCTTCGCGCAATCCCTTCGACAAGTGAACTGATCCGCGTCAACCGGCTGTTTACCGTGGCGGCCTAGAGTCGCTCCGGACACGGTCGACGCACGACCAGAAGAAGGAATGCCAAGTTGGCCGAGGACTCCAACGCAATCGTGGATTGGGCCGCCTTTTCGCGCACGCGCGCTGAGCTCGGGTCGGGTTTCGTGCGCATTCTCGGCTATTTCCGCGAGGACGGCGAAAAATCGGTCGCCAGGATCGAGGATGCGATGCACCGAAAGGACACCGCCGCCCTCGTCATCCCGGCGCATACGCTGAAGTCGGAAGCCCGGCAGTTCGGTGCCGAGCCGCTCGGCGAGCTCGCCGAGGAAATCGAGTTCACGGCCCGCCGGTCGATCGAGATGCGGGTGTTCCCGGATGAGCTGGTCCCTGCCGTCGCCAAGCTCCGCCCGCTCTACGAGCGGACGATGGAGCTGTTCGAGAAGGAGACCAACCCGTTGGTCGAACGCCGCGCCACCTTCGGCCGGGCCGGCGCCCACAACCAGAATTTCGGCCGCATCTAGGCCGGCAGCCTTCGCATCGGCTGAACCTGGCCCCGCGCGAGGGTGCGCCACAGCCACTCGAAGGGGCCGTAGCGATAGCGGTCGAGCCAGGCCCTGGACCAGAGCAGCATGACCGCCCACATGGCGGTCACGACCAGCCACACTTCGGCCCGGCCCATCGTGCCGTAGAGACCGAAGCCGTATCCATAGAACAAAATCGTCATGACGAGGCTGGTGCCGAGGTAATTCGTGAAGGCTGCCCGGCCGGCGGCGGCGATCCGATCGACCAGCCAGCCGCTCCTTCGGGTCGCGAGGATGATGAGCGCGGCATAGGCGTAGATCATCGCCGGACGGAAGACGACCGACGCCGCCATCGTCGTCGCCAGGACCATGGAGACGCTGAAGTCGCTTGCCACGAGCAGCCAGGTCATGACGGCATAAGCGGGTACGCCTACGCCGAGACCGATCAGGACCGTGCGGCGATAGGCGCCCTTGTCCCAGTCGCCGGTGAGGAAGCCGCTCTTCAGCGCGGCCATTCCGAGCAGCATGTAGCCGAGCGTTTCGCTGCCCAGGAGAAAGAGGTTCATGAAGGGGGTCGTCCCCTGGGTCGTAAAGCGGGCCACGACGATATCGCCATAGCCGCCGCGATAGAGGGCGAGATCCTGGGCGAGGGTGGCGGCGCTCGGAACCCCGAATCCGGCCTTCATGGCCGTCCACTGCCTCACGACTTCTGGGTCGGCGCCTGGCGCCGCTGCCGCCTCGGAGAGCGTGTCGAAGGACCAGGCGAACAGCGCCATCAGCGCGAACTGCGCGAGGATCAGCCAGAAGGCCCATTTGATGAGGCTTTCGCTGTCCCTGTCGCGGAACAGCCAGGCGATCATGCCGATGACGGAATAAAGGAACAAGATGTCGCCGAACCAGACGAGATAATAATGGAGGAGCCCGAATATCGCGAGCCAGCCCATGCGCCGGAAATGCACCGACACCGCCGAGCGCCCCGCTGCCCCGGCGCGCTCGATGACGAGCAGCATGCTGGCGCCGAACAGGAAGGAGAAGAGGCCACGCATCTTGCCGTCGACGAAAATGAAGCTGAAGGCCCAGGCGATGAAATCCGCCGTCGTGTCCAGCCCATAGGCGGCGGGGTTCATATAGGCTTCGATAGGCATCGCGAAGGCGATGACGTTCATCGCCAAAATACCCATCACCGCCACACCCCGGACGATGTCCAGCGTCGCAATCCGCGGCTGCGGCTCAGTCGTGGCGGTCATCGCTGCTCCCCGTCCTCGGGCGGAAATTATAGAAAGACGGGCGCCACGCAACCGCGACGGGCGGTTATTCCTCCGCAGGCTTCGACTGGAGCTGGATGTAATTCTGCAGCCCCATCCGTTCGATCATCTCGAACTGGGTTTCCAGCGTGTCGACATGCTCCTCCTCATTGTCGAGTATCTCGACGAGGAGGTCGCGGGTCACATAGTCGCGCTTGGTCTCGCAATATTCGATCGCGCCGCGAAGCTGCGGCAGCGCCTCGCGCTCCAGCTCCAGGTCGGCCTTCAAAATCTCCTCGACCGTCTCGCCGATGCGAAGGCGCCCGAGCATCTGGAAGTTGGGCAGACCGTCGAGGAACAGGATGCGTTCGGCGAGGCGATCCGCATGCTTCATCTCGTCGATCGATTCGTGCCGCTCGAACTCGGCGAGCCGCTTCACGCCCCAATTGTCGAGCATGCGATAGTGCAGCCAATATTGATTGACCGCGGTGAGCTCATTCTTCAGCGCCTCGTTCAGATAGTCGAGTACCTTGGCGTCGCCCTTCATGTCGGGTCTCCTTTATCTGGAGGCCTTATAGCGGAATCGACGCGATCTTTGAATGGAAAAACGGCGGAAAACTGCGGTAAATCAGGCGCTTCTGCTAAGCAGTCGCACGTTCCGAAGCGATAATCTCGCGTGCGAATGAGAAGCATTGGCCGCAGCGCGGCTTGCGGCCGAAGGCGCGATAGGCGCTGGTCGGGCAGGAGGCGCCTTCACGCGCCGCGCGCCGCACCTCGGTTTCCTTCAACGCATTGCACACGCACACGATCATTCGGCCGCTCCTCCGGTATCCCCTGTAGAGATAATGCGAATGTGTCGCAATATCCTTTCGAAGGTCGGAGTGGAATTTCTCAGATCGGCGCGTGATCGACCGCTTTTCGGGCTTGGCTTTGGAAATGGCGTGCCGCGATGAGGGCGATAGGGATGCCGACAAGGATGCAGTGCGAGAAGAGCTGGTTGGCGATGCCGTAAAGGGTGTGCGGAAGCGGGATTTCCGGAAAGCGCAACGGCCGGACGATCCAGTACATGATGATCCACAGCAGGACGCCATAAGCGAGTCCCGCCACGATCGGGTGCCGCAGAAGAGCCGGGAATCGCGGCGCCACGATCATGTAGGCGGCCACCATGCAGGCCATGATCGCGAAATGGACGGCGAGGCCGACGGCGGCCCAGCCGGGCGTCGCGGTGGGCGCGTCCCCGAAGGGGCCGCTGGCGACGAACTGGAGCACGCCCATCGGCGTCATGCCGGCGATTCCGGCGAAAACGAACGCGGACAATATATCGAGCGTCCCGGCGACGAGGGTCGCGACGACGATGGGCCTCAGCATGGATTCCTCCCCTCTTTTGGCGGGAGGCTTGGCTTGCTGCGGCGTGAAGTCAAGCCAGTGCCGCGTCGGCACCCATCAGCCCTGGGAAGAAGCCTTCATGGACGCGGCGGAGCTCGTCGAGCGAGACGTCTCGGCCCGCGCCCCGGATCGAAGCGCCACCCGTGGTGCCGATGCGGGTCATCGGGAAGCCGGCGGCCTGGATCGTCTCTGGGTTGCGGCTGGTGACGACGTAGCGGCCTTGGTCCTCGCCGAAGGCGGTGGCGTGGTCGCCGATCTGCTCCAGCGTCGCGCCGATGCCGCTCGCGAGGGCCATCTCGGCGACGGCGACGAGAAGGCCGCCGTCCGACACGTCATGGACGGCGGTGACCTTGCCGTCAGCGATGAGTTGACGCACGAAATCACCCGCCGCCTTTTCCTTGGCGAGGTCGACGGGAGGGGGCGGACCTTCCTCGCGACCGGCGATCTCGCGCAGCCACAGCGACTGGCCGAGATGCCCGCGGGAGTCCCCGATCACGAAGATCGCTTCGCTCTCGGCCTTGAAGGCGATGGTGGCGCTGTTCGTCCAGTCCTGGAGCAGGCCGATACCGCCGATGGCGGGCGTCGGAAGGATGGCGGAGCCGGTGCCGTCGTCGTTCTTGGTTTCATTGTAGAGGCTGACGTTGCCCGAGACGATCGGCATGTCGAGCGCGGCGCAGGCCTCGGCCATGCCTTCGATGCAGCCGACGAACTGGCCCATGATCTCGGGGCGCTGCGGGTTGCCGAAGTTCATGCAATCGGTGGTGGCGAGCGGCCTGGCGCCGACGGCGGTGAGATTGCGGTAGCATTCGGCGATGGCCTGCCTGCCGCCTTCCACGGGGTCCGCGAAACAATAGCGAGGCGTGCAATCGGTCGAGATGGCGAGGCCCTTGTCGGTGCCGTGGACGCGCACCACCGCCGCGTCGCCGCCCGGGCGCTGGACGGTATCGGCGCCGACCATGTGATCATATTGCTCCCAGATCCAGCGGCGGCTGGCGAGGTCGGGCGAACCCATCAGCTTGACGAGATTGTCGCCGATGTCGCCCTGCGGCGGCACCGGCCCGAGCGGTGCCGGCTTGGGTGTAGGCACCCAGGGGCGATCGTAGCAGGGCGCGTCGTCGGCGAGCGGTGCGAGCGGGATGTCGCAGACCGTTTCGCCGTTGAACGTGAGGACCATGTGGCCCCCATCCGGACCAGCTTCGGTCACGCGGCCGATGACGGCGAAGTCCAGCTCCCACTTGCGGAAGATCGCCTCGGCCTCGGCCTCGCGGCCGGGCTTCAGCACCATCAGCATCCGCTCCTGGCTCTCCGACAGCATCATTTCGTAGGGCGTCATCCCCTCCTCGCGGCAGGGGACCGCGTTCATGTCGAGTTCGATACCGACGCCGCCCTTGGACGCCATCTCGACCGAGGAGGAGGTGAGCCCCGCCGCGCCCATGTCCTGGATGGCGACGATCGCGTCAGATGCCATCAGCTCCAGGCACGCCTCGATCAGAAGCTTTTCGGTGAAGGGATCGCCGACCTGGACGGTGGGACGCTTCTCCTCGCTGTCCTCTGAAAAGTCGGCCGAGGCCATGGTCGCGCCATGGATGCCGTCGCGGCCGGTCCTGGAGCCGACATAGACGATCGGATTGCCGACGCCCGAAGCGGCCGAGTAGAAAATCTTGTCGGTATTGGCGAGGCCGACGGTCATCGCGTTGACCAGGATGTTGCCGTCATAGGCGTGGTGGAAATTGACCTCGCCGCCGACGGTAGGGACGCCGACGCAATTGCCGTAGCCGCCGATGCCGTGAACGACCCCGGCGATGAGGTGCCGCATCTTCGGATGATCGGGCCGGCCGAAGCGCAGCGCGTTCATGTTGGCGATCGGTCGCGCGCCCATCGTGAAGACGTCGCGCAATATGCCGCCGACGCCGGTCGCCGCCCCCTGGTAAGGCTCGATGTAGCTGGGGTGGTTGTGGCTCTCCATCTTGAAGATGGCTGCCAGACCGTCGCCAATGTCGACCACGCCGGCATTCTCGCCGGGGCCGCAGATCACCTGGGGACCGGTGGTCGGTAGCTTCTTCAGGTGAATGCGGCTCGACTTGTAGGAGCAATGCTCCGACCACATGACCGAGAAAATGCCGAGCTCGGTGAGGTTCGGCTCCCGCCCCATGGCATGGAGGACGCGCTCATATTCTTCTGGGGAAAGGCCGTGCTCTGCAACGACCTCGGGAGTGATCTGGGATTCGGTCATGGCGCGCTCCCTAGCCGCCAAAACGGCCCTTGGGAACAGCCGCCGAAAAGCCTCGCCCAGCCGCCTTTCGGTTGCGCGACTCGGCAGCAAGGCAGATAGTTCTGATCCCCCCAATCTCCTTAACGAGGAGCCCTGCGATGAGCGTGAAGCCCATACCTGAAGGTTATCACAGCGTTACGCCCTACATCACGGTCGACGACGCCGCGAAAGCGATCGACTTCTACAAGAAGGCGTTCGGCGCGACCGAAATTGCCCGCATGGACATGGGCGGGAAGATCGGGCACGCCGAAATAAAGATCGGCGATTCCGTCGTCATGCTGTCGGATGAATGGCCCGACCGGGGCAAGCTCGGGCCGAAAGCCCGTGGCGGCTCGACGTCGAGCTTGATGGTCTATCTGCCGGATGTCGATGCCGCATTTCGGCGGGCCCTTGACGCCGGTGCCACGCAATCGATGGCGGTCGAGGATCAATTCTGGGGCGATCGGATGGGATCGGTGACCGATCCATTCGGCCACAGCTGGATGCTCTCCACCCATGTCGAGGACGTGCCCGAGGACGAAATGAAACGCCGCATGCAGGCGATGACGCCCGAAATGGCCTGACCACAGACTTTAACTAAAAGGCCGCCCGGAGAGCGCTCCGGACGGCCTTTCCTTTGGGGGTTGCGCCGAAATCAGATGTGGCAGGTCTGCGTGCCCTTGCCGGGTGCGGTGTAGCTGACCTCGTCGGCGTTGGCGCTCAGCGAATAGCCTTCGGCGACGAAGGGCGGCTGGCCGTCCTGAGCCGTCAGGATCGTACCATTGACGCCCTGCTCGGCGGAGACCTTCACCGTGTTGTTGGTATAGAAGGTGGCATAGACGAGGCTGTTGTCGTCGCAGCGGTAGGTGCGGCTCGCCTGGATGGCGGGCGGCAGCTCGACCGGCGGCGCCTTGGCCAGCTCGTCGGCCTGCGGGTCCACGCCATTGGCGCTGATGACCTCGGGCTCCTGATTGCAGGCCGCGAGGGAGAGGAGAGCCGCGACCGAGGCGGCGGCGAATATCTGAGTGCGTTGCATGGAGGCCCCTTCGCCACTGCGGCAAGAATCGTCAAGGGGGTTATTAAGGATTGCGGTTGGCCGCAGGCCGCCGGATTTTCGACGAAATGGCCGCAAGGTTCGACAAGCGAACCGGCATGCGATAGCCTTCCGCCCAAAGCGAGGCTGGAGAGTTTGCAACAAATGCAGCGCGTTCGCATCGGCCTGACGGGATTGGCGTTCGTGTTCGTCCTCGTTCTTCTGGCCGCCATCTTCATCAATCCGAGCGATGAAGAGCCGATCACCGCTAACACGATCGAGCAGCAGAGGGGCCCGGACGGCAATGCCTCCGCGATCGCGGAGGAGGCGGTGCCGAAGGAGCCTCTCGCCGAGCTGGGCGTGGCGCCGGGCAATGTCGACTCGAACAGCGTCGAGGCCGAGCCGACTCCGGCGATCCTCGGGGACTAGGCTTCGGCTTGCCGGTCGCCGGCCACGCTTCAACCCAGGTCTCGCGGAGCCGATTCTCTTCCCCATAGTTATCCACAGGGCTATCCACCCTGAACGGTTCGAGAACTTGATGAAGAACAAACCACGAATACATGGCCGGATTCCACTAAATGGCATGGAATCCCCGTCTAAGGCATCAAAACCCCTTCCAAACCCACCGCCTTACTGTTATCCACCGTCGTCTAAAGTTTCGGGCACTTCCTGGCTGACCAGCGAGTCACGCGAGGGCGCGGATGCGCACCTTCGCGAACAGGGAAGGCCTGTTTGCGTAGCAAGGGGCGGATCAACAGGTGGAACTGGAACACCTCTTTAACGGAAGCGCGCTGAACGCGGTGGACGCCAAAGGGCGTCTGTCGGTTCCCGCGTTCATCCGTGGGGTGGTCGAGCGTCGGTCCGACGCCAAGGCCGTCATCCTCGGCGCGCACGAGGTCGATCCCTGCCTCACCGCTTACGACCGCGGCTACGGCCGCCACCTCGCCGCCGAGATCGAGCGCCGCCGCCTCAATGAGGAGGCCGCCGGCGGCGACGCCCAGGCCCATTACGCCCGCGCCCGCCGTACCTTCGGCGTCACCGAGGACGTTCCTTACGACACCAGCGGCCGCATCATCCTGCCCCCGATGATGCGGCGCAAAGGTCAGATCGAGGATCTGGCATTGTTTGTCGGCGTCGGCGGGACGTTCGAAATCTGGAATCCCTATCTGGCGCTCAAGAGCGGCGACGAGGACCTGCGCGACCTCGCCGCCTATCGCCTCGAAGAAAAAGGCTATTCGCTGTGAGTTCGCCGGCTGCCAGCGGCCTCGCCGCCCAGCACGTCCCGGTGCTCCTGGAGGAAGTGATCGCCGCGCTCGCCATCAGCGAGGGTGAAACCCATGTCGACGGCACCTTCGGGGCCGGCGGCTACACGCGTGCCATGCTTGCCGAAGGCGCCAATGTCATCGCCTTCGATCGCGACCCGGATGCCGTCCGCGAGGCCCTCCCCCTTGCGGATGTGAGCGGGGGGCGCCTGACGCTAGTGCCGGAACGGTTTTCCCGGATGCGTCAGGCGCTTTCCGACCGCGGCGTCGATACGGTCGACGGCGTCACGCTCGACATCGGCGTTTCTTCGATGCAGCTCGACCGCCCCGAGCGCGGCTTCTCGTTCCAGGCGGACGGGCCGCTCGACATGCGGATGGGCCAGGAAGGGCAGACCGCCGCCGAGTTCCTCAACACGGCCGACGAAGCCGAAATCGCCGACGTCCTCTACCATTATGGCGAGGAGCCGAAGTCCCGCCGCATCGCCCGCGCCATCGTCGCCGCGCGCCCGGTCGAGCGGACTGGCCAGCTCGCCGGGATCGTCCGCAAGGCGGTGGGCCACAAGCCCGGCGCCAGGAAGGACCCGGCGACCCGGACCTTCCAGGCGATCCGCATCCATTTGAACGAGGAGCTGCAGGAGCTCGAGGGCGGGCTGGCGGCCGCCGAGCAGGTGTTGAAGCCCGGTGGCCGCCTTGCCGTCGTCACGTTCCACAGTCTCGAGGACCGGCTCGTGAAGCGGTTCCTCAAGGAGCGGAGCGGTGCCGTGCCGTCGGGCTCGCGGCATCTGCCCGAGCCGAAAAAGGCGGGACCCGAACCCAGCTTCGAAGCCGTCGCCAAGCCGGTTCGCGCCGGCGAGGCCGAGATCAGGGCGAACCCCCGTTCGCGCTCGGCCACGCTTCGCGTCGCGCGCCGCACTCATGCCTCTTCCTGGTCCACTGCGCAGAAAGGAACACCCTCATGATCGCAAGGGGTTTCAAGCCCGTGGGTTGGGTCGCCGCCGTCGCGACCGCCGCACTCGGCTGCTACATGCTCTCCCTGAACGTCGCCGCCGAGCGCGCCGAGCTGGCCGGCATCGAGCGCCGGATCATCGCCGCCAAGCAGGACATCCGCACGCTCCACACGGAGCTCGGAACGCGCGGCCGGCTGGCGCAGCTCGACCATTGGAACGCGGAGGTGCTTGCCCTGTCCGCGCCCGGTTCGGCCCAGTTCCTCGACAGCGCCCTGACGCTCGCCCGCTTCGACAAGCCGCAGCCGACTATCGAGGAGCGCGCCAAGGTCCACTTCGCTTCGCTTGAGACGAGCGAGACGTCGAAGGCGCCTGAGGCGAAGGTGATCACGGCGAGCTATGCTCCCGCGGCCACGTCCCCGCTGGCCGAGAAGGAGCCGCGGTCGCTGGTGCGCCGCGCAAGTCTGGTCGTGACGGAGGGCAGGCCGCTCCCGACCTTCCGGCGCGCCGGGCTGCTCGACGCGGAGTTGGTGGCGGAGATACGCGACGCTGCGAAGACGGAGAAGATCGAAGGCGGTACCGGGGGTCAATGACCGCGATTGCCGCCCAGACCAGGCCGCTCAGCCCCGGCAGCGAACGGCAGGACCCCCTTGCTCTAACCTATCACCGGCTGATGCTGGTGATGCTGGTCTTCGCCGGCGCCACGATCCTGATCATCGGACGTCTCGGCTGGCTGCAGGTCTCCACCGACCGCTCCGACGGCGGGTCGGTCGCCAACCCCCTGCTGCCGCCGCGCGGCGACCTGGTCGACCGCAACGGCATTCCGTTGGCGCGCACCATCGACGCCTGGTCCATCGCCGTGCACCCCCGTAAGGTGATCGGCGATCCCGCCGCCCTTGCCGTTAAGCTCCACGAAATGATGCCGCAGCGGAGCGTTGCCGACTACCGGCGCCTGCTGGCCGCCGACAAGAACTTCATCTATCTGAACCGCCGCGCGGTTCCGGAGCTGGTCGCCGCCGTCAACGCGCTGGGCGAGCCCGCCATCGTCTTCGACCGCGAGCCGGAGCGGCTCTATCCGCAAACCGACCTTGCCGCCCACATCCTCGGCTGGACCGACTATGACGGCCAGGGCGTCGCCGGCATGGAACGCGTGCTGAACGAGCGGCTGAGCGATCCCGACTTGCGTGGGGAGTCGATGGCCCTGTCGATCGATTCGCGCGTCCAGGCGGCGATGGAGAGCGAGCTCGGCGCCGCCGTCGCCAAGCACAGCGCGGAAGGCGGGACCGGGATCGTGCTGGATGTGCGCACCGGCGAAGTGATCGCGATGGCCTCGTACCCGACCTTCAATCCCAACGCCGCCGGCCAGTCTCCCCCCGAGGCGCGCTACAACCGCGCGACGATGGGCGTCTACGAACTCGGCTCGACGTTCAAGCCGATCACCGTCGCTGCCGCGATGGAAGCGGGAGTCATCAAATCGTTGGCCCAGAGCTATCCGACCGGCGAGCCGCTCCGCATCGGCCGCTTCAGCATCCGCGACGACCATCCCATTCCCGGTTCGGCCAATATCGTCGAGACCCTGGTCTATTCGTCCAACATCGCCACCGCCCAGATCGCCGACCAGATGGGCGAGGAGCGGATGAAGACAGCCTTTCGCGCCCTCGGCTTCGACGAGCCCGCCCATATCGAGCTTTACGAGAAGGGCGACACGCTCTTCCCCAGCGAATGGGGTCGCGCGCGCGTACTGACCAGCGGCTACGGCCACGGCATCGCGATCACGCCCCTGCACCTCGCCAGCGCTTATGCCGCCCTGGTGAACGGCGGCATCTGGCGGCCCGCGACGCTGATAAAGGTCGACGACCCGGCGGCCGGCCGGCGAGTCTATTCCGAGGAAACCAGCCGCATCATGCGCGGGCTGCTTCGCATGATCGTGCTCAAGGGCACGGGCCGCAAGGGCGAGGCGCCGGGCTACCGGGTGGGCGGCAAGACCGGCACCGCCGAGAAGGTTACCTCGGGCGGCGGCTATAGCGGGCGAGTCAATGTCTCGACATTCGCCGCCGCTTTCCCCATGGACGACCCGCGCTATGTCGTGATCGCGATGCTGGACGCGCCCAGGGGCACGGCCGACACGTTCGGGTTCACGACGGCGGCGTGGACGGCGGCGCCGGTGGTGTCGAAGGTGATCACGCGCAGCGGGCCCCTTCTGGGCGTGATCCCGAGCGAACAGCGCGACCTCGACGTCTCCCGACTCATGGCTCTGGTTGGAGAAGCGGAAGACTGATGCGACTTGGGGCGCTGATCGGCGGCGACGATTCGGCTTCCGTCACAGGGTTCGCGATCGATCACCGCAAGGTGGCGCCCGGAACCGTGTTCGGAGCGTTTCGCGGCACCCGCTTCAATGGCGAGGATTTCGTGTCGGCGGCGGTCGAGGCCGGCGCTGTGGCGGTGGTCGCGCGGCCCGAAGTGCCGGTGGAAGGCGCCGCCCACGTCGTCGCCGAGGAGCCTCGCCGGGCGTTCGCGAAACTCGCGGCGCGTTTCTTCCAGCCCTTTCCGGAAACGGTCGTCGCCGTCACCGGCACCAACGGCAAGACCTCCAACGTGGAGATGGTGCGTCAGTTGTGGCGGATGGCGGGGCATCCATCGGCGTCGATCGGAACATTGGGCGTTACTACCGCCGACGACCAAGCGACGACGGGACTGACGACCCCGGACATCGTCACCTTCCTCTCCAACATGGCCGGCCTCGCGCGCGAGGGAATTACTCACGCCGCCTTTGAAGCGTCGAGCCACGGCCTGTCGCAATACCGCACCGAAGGGCTCCCCGTTCAGGCCGCCGCCTTCACCAATTTCAGTCGCGACCATCTCGATTATCACCAGACGATGGACGCCTATTTCGAGGCGAAGATGCGGCTATTCTCCGAAGTCGTGGAGCCGGACGGCACGGCTGTCGTCTGGGCCGACGA
Organism: Allosphingosinicella sp.; assembly: GCF_036570505.1. Taxonomy (GTDB): domain Bacteria; phylum Pseudomonadota; class Alphaproteobacteria; order Sphingomonadales; family Sphingomonadaceae; genus Allosphingosinicella. Next base: position 24,505 of record NZ_DATCYB010000028.1, read on the forward strand.
TCCCAAATCCGACGAGGTGATCCGGCGGTGCCGGGAGAGGGGGCTTCGCCTGCTGACGGTGGGGCGCAAGGGCGAGACCTTGAAGCTCGTCGACCGTCAAGCCAGCCAATTGGGCCAGAAGCTGACCATCGAGGCCGAGGGCAAGGCGCACGGCGTCAACATCCCGATGATCGGCGCCTATCAGGCCGCCAATGTCCTGACCGCCGCCGGCCTCGTCATCGCCACGGGAGGCGACGTCCGGCGGACGCTCGCTAATCTGTCGCGCGTCCAGCCTGTGCGCGGGCGTCTGGAGCGGGCCGTCATCAGCCGCGCGGGCGCTCCCATCTACGTCGATTATGCCCACACCGCCGACGCGCTAGAATCGGCGATCGAAGCGCTCCGGCCGCACACCAGGGGACGATTGATCACCGTCTTCGGGGCGGGCGGAGACCGCGACGTGGGCAAGCGGCCCGAAATGGGCGTTTCGGCCGCGCGCCTGTCGGACCTCGTCATCGTCACCGACGACAATCCCAGAAGCGAAAATCCGGCCCTCATCCGCCGGGATATTTTGGCCGGCGCGCCGGGCGCGCGCGAGGTCCCCGGCCGTCGCGAAGCCATCGCCGCCGCCATCGCCGAGGCCGGCCCCGACGATATCATCCTCCTCGCCGGCAAGGGCCATGAGCAGGGCCAGATCATCGGTGACCGCGTGCTGCCCTTCGACGATGTGACCGTGGCCCGGGAGTGCGCGGCATGAGTCCGTTGCCCCAAATCCGAACGAGCTGGGATGCTGGCATGAATTCTCTCTGGACCGCCTCTGAGATAGCTGACGCCACCGCCGGGTTTGTTCATGGCGATTTTGAAGCGAATGGCGTGGCGTTCGACTCCCGCGAGATCACGGCAGGCGACCTTTTCATCGCGATGAAGGGGGAGGCGACCGACGGCCATCGCTTTCTCGGCCAGGCTTTCGCGGCAGGGGCCGCCGGCGCCATCGTCAGCGAGGAGATCGACCAGCCTCACGTCCATGTCGCCGATACCGTGAAGGCGCTGAACGACCTCGGCCGGGCTTCCCGTGTCCGCACAAACGCTCGAATTGCCGGCGTCACCGGCTCGGTCGGCAAGACCGGCACGAAGGAGGCGCTCTACGCCGCCCTCGACCGCGCCGCGCCCGGCAAGGCGCATCGCTCGGTGAAGAGCTACAACAATCACACCGGCGTCCCGCTCTCGCTCGCACGGATGCCGCGCGAGACGTGCTTCGGCATCTTCGAAATGGGGATGAGCGCGCCGGGCGAGCTGGCGGCGCTGACACGGCTGGTTCGCCCCCATGTCGCGATCGTCACCGCCATCGCCCCCGCCCACCGCGCCTTCTTCGCAAGCGATGAGGAAATCGCCGACGCCAAGGGCGAGATTTTCGAGGGGCTGGAGGAAGGCGGCACGGCGCTCGTGCCGTTCGACAGTCCTCACCGCGGCCGGCTGATCGCCGCCGCCGGACCGCATGCTGGAACGATCCTGACCTTCGGCTTGGGCGAGGGCGCCGACATCCGCGCGCGCGAGGCCATGGTCATGTCGGGCGCGGGGACGCTCGTCACCGCGATTCTGCCGGATTCCGAGATCACCTTCACCTTGTCCCAGCCCGGAGAGCATTGGGTGTCGAACGCGCTGGCCGTTCTCGGCGCCGTGCACGCGATGGGCGGCGATCTCGCCCAGGCGGGGCTCGCGCTCGCCGACATGACCGGCCTGAAGGGCAGGGGAGAGCGCCACCGGATCGATGTCGAAGGGGGCGCGGCCCTGCTCATCGACGAAAGCTACAACGCCAATCCCGCCTCGATGCGGGCGACGCTCAAGACCCTGGGGGCGGAGAAGGTTGCCGGCCGCCGCATCGCCGTCCTTGGTTCGATGAAAGAGCTGGGCGAGACGTCCGACGCCTTCCACGTCGGTCTCGCCGAGCCGATCGAGGCCGCCTGTGTCGATCACGTCATCCTGGTCGGCGAAGAGATGGCGCCGCTCGCGAAAGTCCTTGGCGCAAAGGTTAAAATGACGCATGTGCCCGACGCGTCGTCGGCCCTGGAACCGCTCGAAGAAGCCATCGGGCCGGGCGACGCCATACTCGTCAAGGGATCGAACTCCATGGGACTTGCCGCCCTCGTCGAGGCGCTGGCGAGCGGGAAAAGCTGATGTTTTTGTGGATTGCCGAACAGCTGGATTTCGTAGGGATCCTGAACCTCATCCGCTACATCACCTTCAGGGCGGGTGCCGCCACCGCTACCGCCCTGTTACTCGGCCTGCTGATCGGCCCCAGGTTCATCGGCTGGCTGCGCATCCGCCAGGGCAAGGGCCAGCCGATCCGCGACGACGGCCCGCAAAGCCACCTCGCCAAGCGCGGCACGCCGACAATGGGGGGGCTCATGATTTTGACCTCCGTCTCGGTGGCGATGATCCTGTGGATGGATTTTTCCAACCCTTATCTCTGGGCCTGCCTGTTCATTACCGTCGGTTTCGGCCTGATCGGGTTCCTCGATGACTATGACAAGGTAACGAAGCGCCACCATAAGGGCGTCTCCGGCAAGGTGCGCCTGCTGGCCGAGTTCCTCGTCGCGGGCATTGGCTGCGGGATCATCGTTCAGGGGACGGGCACCGATCTCTATATCCCCTTCTTCCAGGGACCAGTGGTCGATCTCGGCTGGTTCTACATCCCCTTCGCCGCCGTGGTCGTGGTGGGGGCCGGCAACGCGGTCAACCTGACGGACGGTCTCGACGGCCTCGCGACCATGCCGGTCATCATAGCCAGCCTCGCCTTCCTCGTCATTTCCTATCTCGTCGGCAACGCCATCTTTGCCGACTATCTGGGAATCCCGCATGTCCTCGGGGCGGGCGACCTCACCGTCCTATGTTCGGCCATCATCGGGGCGGGGCTTGCCTTCCTCTGGTTCAACGCGCCGCCGGCGGCCGTCTTCATGGGCGATACGGGCAGCCTGGCGCTCGGCGGCGCGCTCGGCGCCATCGCCGTCGCGACCCAGCATGAGATCGTGCTCGCCATCATCGGCGGCCTGTTCGTGCTGGAAGCGCTGTCGGTCATCATCCAGGTTTTCTTCTACAAACGCACCGGCAAGCGCGTGTTCAAGATGGCGCCGATCCACCATCATTTCGAGCAGATGGGCTGGTCCGAGCCGACTGTCGTCATCCGCTTCTGGATCATCAGCTTCGTGCTCGCGCTCGCGGGCCTCTCCACGCTGAAGCTGAGATGATCGTCTCGGGCGCCTTCCTTTCCCGTCATCCCGGCGAAAGCCGGGAACCAGGAACTCGGGCGTTGGTGCTCTTGGGTCCCGGCTTCCGCCGTGGTGACGAAGGAGGAGGGCGATGATCACGTCGGACGCCTTCCGGAACAAGCAATATGCCGTCCTCGGCCTCGCCCGATCTGGCCTGTCGGCGGTCGAGACGCTGGCCGCCAGCGGCGCCCGGATCATCGCCTGGGACGCCCGCGAGGAGGCGCGTGAAGCGGTCGCCGACAAGGCCCAGGTGACCGATCCGATGACGACTCCTCTCTATGGGCTGGACGGGATCGTCGTCTCGCCGGGCGTGCCGCTCAACCGCCACCCGATCGCGGAGCGGGCCGAGGAAGCGAACGTGTCGGTGATCGGCGATATCGAGCTCTTCTCGCAGGCGCGCGCCTCGCTTCCGCAGCACAAGGTCGTCGGCATCACCGGCACCAACGGCAAGTCGACGACGACCGCGCTCATCCACCACATTCTCGAAACCGCGGGCGTTCCGACGACGATGGCGGGCAATATCGGCGCGCCGATCCTGGGGCAGGACCCGCTTCCGGAAGGCGGCGTCTATGTGCTGGAGCTTTCCTCTTACCAGATCGACCTGACGCACAGCCTCGACTGCGATGTGTCCGTGCTGCTCAACATCACGCCGGACCATCTCGACCGCTATGATGGCGTCGATGGTTACGCCGCCTCCAAGGCGCGGCTTTTCCTGATGCAGTCGCCGGAAAATGTCGCCGTCATCGCCGCCGAGGACGATTACACCCGCGCCATCGCTGCCCAGGCGGGCGGCAAGCGTGTTCTCGTTGCCTCCACGGACATCAAGGACCAGTCGCGCTGGCCCTCGCTGCAAGGGCCCCACAATGCGCAGAATGTCGCGGCGACGATAGCCGTGGCGCGGGCTCTCGGCGTCGACGATGAAGCCGTTGCCAGGGGCCTCGAAACCTATCCGGGACTTCCGCACCGCATGGAGCGGGTAGCGGAAAGAAACGGCGTACTCTTCGTCAACGACAGCAAGGCCACCAACCCGACGTCGACGGCCCCCGCCCTGGCGGCCTATCCGGCGGTTCACTGGATATTGGGCGGGCTGGCGAAGTCCGACGACCTCGATGCCTGCGAGCCCTTCCTCGGCCACGTGAAGGCTGCCTACACGATCGGCGAGGCAGGCCCGATGTTCGCGGAGCTGCTGTCGGGCAAGGTTCCGGTCAGCCAGTGCGAGATGCTGGCCCAGGCGGTGAATGCGGCGGCCGAGGCGGCGAAGCCCGGGGAGGTGGTGCTGCTTTCGCCCGCCTGCGCGTCCTTCGACCAGTTCCGGGATTTCGAGGCGCGGGGCGACGCCTTTCGCGTGGCGGTGGAGGCCCTGGCATGAGGACGGCGTCATGAGCACGGTTCACGACAGCATTCGAAGCGCCATGGCGAACCGGCTCGGCCGGTCGGACCGAAGCGCGCTCGGCCGCTGGTTCTGGGAGATCGACCGTGTCCTGCTACTGCTCGTCGCGGTGCTGATCTCGATCGGCCTCATCGCCGTGGCGGCGGCCTCGCCGGCGGCGGGCGCGCGCTATTCGGGCGGCAATGTCACCTTCGCGCCCCTCTATTATTTCTACCGGCAGCTGATGTGGATCATCGTCGCGGTCCCGGTGATGGTCGCCGTTTCCATGCTGCCCAAGGAGAGGGCGCGCCGCCTCAGCATCGCCGGCGCCGTCATTTTCACCGTGCTCCTCTTCCTCACGCCCATCCTCGGGCAGGAAGTGAACGGCGCCCGCCGCTGGATCGGCTTCGGCTTCGCCCAGTTCCAGCCGTCGGAGTTCCTGAAGCCGCTGTTCATCGTCAGCCTCGCCTGGCTGCTGTCGCTCCGGGACAAGGACAAGGGGTTGCCCGTCGTGCCGCTGACGGGCCTCCTCACCGGCATCGTTGCGCTGCTCCTGATGCAGCAGCCCAATTTCGGCGAGACCATCATTTTCGCCGCGATCTGGGTGGTACTGCTCACATTGTCGGGCGTGTCGATGCGGATCCTCGCCATCCTGGGAATGGCCGCCATCGCCGGCGTCATCCTCGCTTACTTCTTCTACCCGGTCGCGACGGAGCGGATCGACGCCTTCCTGTTCGCGAGCGAGGTCACCGACACCTATCAGACGGACAGTGCGCTGATGACGCTTACGGCCGGCGGGATGTTCGGCGTTGGACCCGGCGCCGGTTCCCACAAGTTCCGCCTGCCCGAGCCGCACACCGACTACATCTTCTCGGTGATCGGCGAGGAGTTCGGCCTCATCGCCTGCCTTGCCATCGCCATCCTCTATTTCGCCATCGTCGCGCGCGTGCTCATCAAGCTGCTGCACGAAGAGGACAGCTTCCTCGTCCTCGCCGCGGCCGGGCTCGTCTGCCAGTTCGGACTCCAGGCCCTCATCAACATGGCCGTCAACGTCCAGATCGCCCCGTCCAAGGGCATGACCCTGCCGTTCATCTCCTATGGCGGATCGTCGATGATCGCGCTGGCGGTAGGGATGGGATTGCTGCTCGCCTTCACGCGCCGCAACCCTTATCTCCATCGCTCCCCATACGTGGTGAAATGGAGCGGCGGATGATCTCGCGGCACTATGTCCTCGCGGCCGGAGGTACCGGCGGACACATGGTCCCGGCCCATGCGCTGGCCGAGGAGCTGATCGCGCGCGGCCACCGCGTCGCCCTCGTCACCGATGACCGCGGCGCCCGCATCCCCGGCCTGTTCGAGGGCGTGCAGGTCCATATCCTCCCCGCCGGGCGTCTCGGCGGCGGTCCGATCGGCTGGATCAAGGCGTTGAAGAACATCTTCGCCGGCCGCGCCATGGCCTCGCGCCTTTATGAGACCTTCCGTCCGTCCGCCGTGGTCGGCTTTGGCGGCTACCCCGCCCTGCCGGCCCTTCTCGCCGCGCAAAGGGATGGCATCCCGACCCTGGTCCATGAGCAAAATGCCGTGCTGGGCCGCGTCAACCGATTGCTCGCGGGGCGGGTCGACGCGATCGCCACATCCTATCCGGACGTGCACCGCCTCTCGCCGCGCCATGGCGAGAAGGTCCATCTCGTCGGCAATCCGGTGCGCGACGAGGTGCTGGCACTCCGCGACCAGCCTTTCCCCGCGCTCACCGAGGACGGCGTCTTCCGCATCCTCGTCACCGGCGGCAGTCAGGGCGCGACCATCCTCTCCAGCGTGGTTCCCGACGGGCTCGCCATGCTGCCCGAGCATTTCCGCCGCCGCCTCCAGGTGACGCAGCAATGCCGCGCCGAGGATATCGACGAGGTTCGCGCCCGCTATGCCAACCTGGGCATCCCCGCCGACCTCGCCACCTACATGCCCGACCTTCCCGAACGGCTCGCCTGGTCGCATCTCGTCATCGCCCGCGCCGGCGCCTCGACCATCGCCGAGCTGACCGCGGCGGGCCGCCCCGCCATCCTGATCCCGCTCCCTAGCGCCACCGACGATCACCAGAGCTACAACGCCCGGGAAATGGCGCGGAGCGGTGGCGCCCGCATGATCGCCCAGTCCGCCTTCACCCCCGTCGAGCTCGCCAAGCAGATGCAGAAGCTGGGCCTGGAGCCGCAGGCGCTCGCCAACGCCGCCGAGCGCGCCAGGGATTGCGGTCGCCCGGATGCCGCCCGCGACCTCGCCGACCTGGTCGAGCGCATGGGACGGACGCCCGCGTTCGTGGGGGCCGAGGAAGTCGCCCTTCGCCCGGTTCCGACCGGCGGAGCGATGGCATGAGGGGTGTCGGCACCGACATCGGCACCATCCATTTCGTGGGTATCGGCGGCATCGGCATGTCCGGCATCGCCGAGGTGATGCACATCCTCGGCTACAAGGTGCAGGGCTCGGACGTGGCCGAAGGCTATGTCGTCGAGGGCCTCCGTAAGCAGGGCATCCCCGTCGCCATCGGCCATGATCCGGACAATCTCGGCGAGGCCGCCGTGGTCGTGACGTCGACCGCTATCAAACGGGGCAATCCGGAGGTCGATGCGGCCTATGAGCGCCGCATCCCCGTCGTCCGCCGCGCCGAAATGCTGGCCGAGCTGATGCGCCTCAAGGCCACGGTCGCCATTGCCGGCACGCACGGTAAGACCACCACGACCTCCATGGTCGCGGCCCTGCTCGACGCGGGCGGCATCGATCCCACCGTCATCAACGGCGGCATCATCAACGCCTATGGCTCCAACGCCCGGCTCGGAAAGTCCGACTGGATGGTGGTCGAGGCCGACGAGAGCGATGGCAGCTTTTTAAGGCTCGACGGCACGATCGCCGTCGTCACCAACATCGATCCCGAGCATCTCGACCATTATGGCAGCTTCGAGCACGCCAAGGACGCCTATGTCGAGTTCGTCGAGAACGTGCCTTTCTACGGCGCGGCTCTCCTATGCGTCGATCACCCCGAGGTCCAAACGATCATCCCGCGCCTCCGCGATCGCCGAGTCTTGACGTACGGCTTCGCCGCCCAGGCCGACATACGCGGGGAGAATGTCGAGCCCTTTCCCGGGGGCAACCGCTTTGATGTCAGCGTGCGCGATCGTGCCGGCGAAACCCGCCTCATCCAGGGCGTGAGCTTGCCTATGCCGGGGCGCCACAATGTCCAGAACGCGCTGGCCGCGATCGGCGTGGCCCTGGAGATGGGGATTCCGGACGAAATCGTCGCCCACGGCTTCGACAAGTTCCACGGCGTCAAGCGCCGTTTCACCAAGGTCGGCGAGGTCGAGGGCGTCGCCATCATCGACGATTACGGCCATCATCCGGTCGAGATCAAAGCCGTCCTCGCCGCCGCCCGGGAAGGCGCCGAGGGTCGCGTGATCGCCGTCGTCCAGCCCCACCGCTACACCCGCCTTCGCGACCTGATGGACGACTTCCAGGGCGCCTTCAACGACGCCGACATCGTCTATGTCGCGCCCGTCTACGCGGCGGGCGAGGAGCCGATCGACGGCGTCGATTCCGAAGCCTTGGTCGAGGGTCTCAAGCAACGCGGCCACCGCATGGTCGCCGGCGTCGCCGACCATCAGGATCTCGCCCGCCAGCTTCGCGACATCGCCGCCCCGGGCGACATGGTCATCTGCCTCGGCGCCGGTGACATCACCAAATGGGCCGCCGGTTTGGCGGATTGCATCCGCGACGCGAGGCTGTGCCGATGAGCACCGCGAGCCTCGACATTCCCGCCTTGGACGGCGCGGTAGAGCGCGGTGGCTCGCTCGCCGATTTCATCTGGTTCCGCACCGGCGGGCCCGCCGAATGGCTGGTGCGGCCGGCCACCGTCGAGGACCTGTCCCGGTTCCTTTGCAACCTCGATCCGTCCGTCCCCGTCCTTCCGGTCGGCGTCGGCTCCAACCTCATCGTACGCGACGGCGGCGTGCCCGGGGTGGTCGTGCGGCTGCCCAAGGCGCTGGCCCATGTCCATATCGAACCGGGCCACCGCGTCCGCGCCGGCGCCGGCGCGATGGGCATCACCGTCGCCAGCAAGGCGCGCGACGCGCACATCGCCGGCCTCGAATTCCTGCGCGGCATTCCCGGCACGGCCGGCGGCGCGGTGCGGATGAATGCCGGCGCCTATGGCCGCGAAGTCTCCGACATCCTCGTCGAGGCGACGCTGGTCCTGCGCGACGGCACAGTCGAAACCTGGCCGGCCGAACGCTTCGGCTATACCTATCGTCACAGCGAAGTGCCGGAAGGTGCCATCGTTGTCGAAGCGCTGTTCCAGGGTGTGCCGGGCGAGCGCGCCGTCATAGGCGCCGAGATGGACCGCATCGCCTCCGAGCGTGAGGCGAGCCAGCCGCTCAGGAGCCGCACCGGCGGCTCGACCTTCAAGAACCCGCCCGGCACCAGGGCCTGGAAGGAGATCGACGCCGCCGGTTGCCGGGGCCTGACAGTCGGCGACGCCCAAGTGTCGGAAAAACATTGCAATTTCCTGCTGAATCTCGGCAAGGCGACGGCCGCCGACATCGAAGCGCTGGGGGAGGAAGTGCGCCGCCGCGTCAAGGAGCACAGCGGCATCGAGCTTGAGTGGGAGATACAGCGGGTGGGGAAAAAGAAGTGAATCGCGGCAACCGCTCCCTCGTCATGCTGAACTCGTTTCAGCATCCATCTTCGAGCTTCGAGGCAGCTCCGGCGTGGACCCTGAAACAAGTTCAGGGTGACGTAGAAGGGCGTAGCAGATGAATAAGGTTAAACTCCATGTCGCGGTGCTGATGGGCGGCTGGTCGGCCGAGCGGGAGGTTTCGCTGTCGAGCGGCGAGGGCATCGCCGACGCGCTCGAAAGCCTCGGTCATCAGGTCACGCGCGTCGACATGGACCGCAACGTCGCACAGGTGCTGGCGGCGATCCGGCCCGATGTCGTCTTCAACGCGCTCCACGGAACGCCGGGCGAGGACGGGACGGTCCAGGGCATGCTGGACCTGATGCAGATTCCCTACACCCATAGCGGCGTCGAGACGTCGGTCATCGCGATCGACAAGGAGCTTACCAAGATGGTGCTGGTGCCGCACGGCATCCGCATGCCCGAAGGGCGGATCGTCGAGAGCGAGACTCTCCACAGCGAGGACCCGATGGCGCGGCCCTATGTGCTGAAGCCGGTCAACGAGGGCTCGTCGGTCGGCGTCGCCATCGTCACCGACCAGGGCAATTACGGCAATCCCATCGGCCGCGACGTGGCTGGCCCCTGGCAGAATTTCGAACGCCTGCTCGCCGAACCCTTCATCAAGGGCCACGAGCTGACCGTCGCGGTGTTGGGCGACGAGGCGCTCGCCGTCACCGAGTTGAAACCGACGCAGGGCTTCTACGATTATGATGCGAAATATACGGACGGCCTGACGCAGCATGTGTGTCCGGCGGAAATCCCGGATCACATTCGCGACGCCGCCATGGATATGGCGCTGAAGGCTCACCGGGTGCTCGGCTGCAAGGGCACCTCGCGCTCCGATTTCCGCTGGGACGACGAGCGCGGCCTTGAGGGCCTTTATCTTCTCGAGGTGAACACCCAGCCCGGCATGACCCCGCTCAGCCTCGTTCCCGAACAGGCGAAATATCGCGGCATGTCCTATGCCGACCTGGTCCAGCGGATCGTCGAGGAAGCTCTTCAGGGAGGCGATGGATGAGCGCACGGATCGCCCGAGGTTCCTCCGCGGCGAAACCCCGGCCGAGATCGAAGGCGCCCGCGCGGGGCAAGGGGCGTGGCAAGCAAACGGTCGACACACTGCCGCTGAGCGACGCGGCCCTCCGCCGCATCGGCTTCTGGCTGCTTCTGGGCATGATTCTCGCCATAGGCCTCGCCTTCGCGGTCGCGACGGGCGTGCCCCGGATGATCGGCTGGACGGTGGGCGGGGCGATCGGCGAGGCCGGATTTTCGGTGAAGCGGGTCGAGATCAAGGGCCTCGAACGCATGCAGCGGCTGCCGGTCTATGCGGTCGCGCTCGACCAGCAATCGATGGCGATGCCGCTGATCGACCTCGATGGTACGCGCGAGCGTCTGCTCCGCTTCGGCTGGGTCGAGGAGGCGCGCGTTTCGCGCCGCCTACCCGACACTTTGGTGGTCGATATCGTCGAGCGCACCCCGGCCGCGATCTGGCAGCATAACCAGCGCCTCGCGCTCATCGACCGCCACGGCGTCGTGCTCCAGGATGTCGAGCTCGACGCCATGCCGGACTTGCCCCTGGTCATCGGGCCCGCCGCTAACCACCACGCCGAAGAGCTTATCGCGCTGTTCGCGGACACGCCGCAGCTGAGGCCGCTGCTCGCCGGCGCCACCTGGGTTGGCGGTCGCCGTTGGGACATAAGGTTCCAGTCGGGGGAGACGCTGGCCTTGCCCGAAGGCGTCGAGGCGGCACGGAAGGCGCTCACCCATTTCGCGCGGATGGACAAGGCGGCCCAGCTCCTGGGGCGCGGCCTCGTGCGGTTCGACATGCGCATTCCCGGCAAGATCGTCGTCCGCGTGTCCGACGTCCCCGGCAGCACCGTATCCGAACTGGAGGCCGCGGCGCCCGCCGCGCCCGCCATCGACGCGGCGACGACCATATGAGGGGCCGGCATATGAGGGGCGGGAATTGAGCAGGAGGATGCCGCAGCCCCCGGGCCGCAAGCTCGTTACCGCCCTCGACATCGGTTCGTCCAAGGTCTCCGCCCTGATCGCGGAGCCGGGCGAGGCGGGCGAGCTTCGCATCCTCGGCACCGGCCAGCGCGAGAGCCGCGGCGTCAAGCGCGGCTTTGTTGCCGACATGGAGCGGACGGAAGCCGCCATCCGCGAGGCGGTGGAGCAGGCCGAGCGGATCGCCGGCACCAATGTCGAGAACGCCTTCGTCGGCTTTTCCGCGGGCGGGCTGGTCAGCACCGTCGCCAGCGTCGAGGTCGGCATCGGTGGGCGCAAGATCGAAAAGTCGGACATCGACAATTTGCTCGTCGCCGGCCGGGATTCGATCAACCCGGTGGGCCGCATGATCCTGCATGCGCTCCCCGCCCTCTACACGCTCGACGGCTTGCAGGGCGTCAAGAAGCCGCTCGGCCTCCATGCCGACAAGCTCGCCGTCGACATTCACGTCATCTCGGCCGAGCCGTCGCCGGTCCGCAATCTCGATCTCTGCGTCCGCTCGGCCCATCTCGGCGTCTCCGCGATCGTCGCCTCGCCGGTCGCCGCGGGCCGGGCCTGTCTCAGCGAAGAGGAACGGGAACTGGGCGTCGCGCTCGTCGAAATGGGCGCGGGCGTCACCAACGTGTCGGTCTTCGCCGGCGGCATGCTAGTCGGCCTCAAGTCGCTGGCCATAGGCGGCATCGACATCACCGACGACATCGCCTCGGCCTTCGGCACCCGCCGGGTCGAAGCCGAGCGCATGAAATGCTTCTACGGATCGGCGACGACCTCCCCGCGCGACAATCACGACATGATCGACATCGCTCCGATCGCCGGCGCCGACGAAGGGGCCGAGGCGACGCGCATCACCCGCGCGCAGCTCATCGCCGTCATCCGCCAGCGGCTCGATCAGCTGATGGGCGAAATTGCCGGCGCGTTGAAGGGCCTCGGTTTCGCCGGGCCGTTCGGCAGGCAGGTTGTGCTGACCGGCGGGGCCTCGGAACTGAAGGGCATGGCCGACTATGCTCAAGGCGTGCTCGGCCGCGCCGTCCGTGTCGGCCGGCCGAAGCTCCCCGGGTTGCCCGAAGCGCATGGCGGCCCGGCGTTCACGACCTTGGCCGGGCTCGCCTTGTTCGCGGCCTCGGACGAGTTGGATTTGAGGCGCCTCGGAGGAAATGACAGGACCGTGCGGAAGGGCGAGGACGGCAACATGGTGCAGCGCCTGATCTCATTGTTCAAAAGCAACTATTAGGAAAAATTGTGGTGTCGTTAACTTTTTGCTTCCGCGCGCGAATCGCATCGTGCAAAAGAGTCATGGAGGTGCTTCGTGGGGGCGCCGAGAGCACAGGGGAGTCAGCCAGATGAGCATCGATTTCATTCGTCCGGAAGTTGACGAGCTTCGTCCCCGGATCAGCGTGATCGGCGTCGGCGGCGCGGGCGGCAACGCGATCGCGAACATGATCAACAGCGATGTTCAGGGCGTGGATTTCCTCGTCGCGAATACCGACGCGCAGGCGCTCAACGCGTCGCAGGCGGACCAGAAGATTCAGCTCGGCCTCAAGATCACGCAGGGCCTGGGGGCGGGCTCGCGTCCCGAGATCGGCAAGGCCGCCGCCGAGGAAACAATCGCCGAGATCGAAAAGGCGCTCGACGGCGCCCATATGTGCTTTATTGCCGCCGGTATGGGCGGCGGCACCGGCACCGGCGCCGCGCCCGTCATCGCCAAGACGGCGCGCGACAAGGGCATCCTCACCGTCGGCGTCGTCACCAAGCCGTTCAGCTTCGAAGGCAATCGCCGCGGCCGCGCCGCCGATGCCGGTATCGAGGAGCTGCAGCAGCATGTCGACACGCTGATCGTCATTCCCAACCAGAATCTGTTCCGCATCGCCAATCCGAACACGACCTTCAAGGAAGCCTTCGCCATGGCGGACGAAGTGCTCCAGCAGGGCGTGCGCGGCATCACCGACCTGATGGTCATGCCCGGCCTCATCAACCTCGACTTCGCCGACGTGCGCAGCGTGATGCGCGAGATGGGCAAGGCGATGATGGGCACCGGCGAAGCCGAAGGCGATGGCCGCGCATTGGAAGCGGCGCAAAAGGCGATCGCCAACCCGCTGCTCGACGGCGTGTCGATGGCGGGCGCGAAGGGCGTCATCATCTCGATCACCGGCGGCGAGGACATGCGCCTGATGGAAGTCGACGAGGCCGCGAACCACATCCGCGAGCTGGTCGATCCCGACGCGAACATCATC
>NZ_DATCYB010000029.1:0-16516 GCF_036570505.1 Allosphingosinicella sp.
GGCCACCCCGAATTCGCCGATCTCGATCCGCCGCTGGACGTCGAGGCGGCCGTCGTGATCGGCAACGGCAATGTCGCGCTCGACGTGGCGCGTATCCTGTCGAAGACGCCGGCCGAATTCATCGGCTCCGACATCGTCGGCCACGCCTTCGAGGCACTGGGCAATTCGGCGATCCGCGACATCCATGTGCTCGGGCGACGCGGTCCCCACCAGATCGCGATGACGCCCAAGGAGCTGGGCGAGCTTGGCCATCTCGAAGCCGCCGCGCCGCATGTCGACATCGCGGATTTCCCGCCCGAAGGCGACGACGCGCTGCTCGAGCCTGGCATGCGAAAGTCGGTTACTTACCTTCGCGAATTCGCTGCAGCGAACGCCCGCAAATCGAAGACCATCGATTTCGACTTCTTCGCCATGCCCGTCGCCATCGAGGGCGACGGCAAGGTCGAGCGTGTGATCGTCGAGAAGACGCGGCTGACGGACGATCTCCGCTCGGTCGGCACGGGCGAGACCTATGCGATCGACTGCGGCCTGGTGGTGAGCTGCATCGGCTACACGACGCCGCCGATCGAGGGCGTGCCCTACGAGCATGGCCGCGGCCGCTTCGCCAATTCGGGCGGCGTGATCGGCCAGGGACTCTATTGCGTCGGCTGGGCGCGACGGGGGCCGACCGGCACGATTGGCACCAACCGGCCCGACGGCTATGAGGTGGCCGAACGGATCAAGGCGGATCTGAGCGACGAGTCCGGCCGCAAGGAAGGGCGGCCCGGGCTCGACGCGCTTCTCGAAAGCCGCGGCGTCGACATCGTCACCTTCCGCGACTGGCAGAAGATCGAGGCGGCCGAAGTCGCCCGGGCGCGAGAGGGCAGCCCCCGCGAAAAATTCACCGCCATCGCCGACCTGCTGGGCGCGCGAGGGTCGGCATAAGCCCGCTTGCGCTCGCCACCGCCGCTCCCTATAGACCCGCCACCTGTCTCCCGGTTGGCTTCGGCCAGACGCACCGGTCGGGGAGTAGCTCAGCCTGGTAGAGCACTGTCTTCGGGAGGCAGGGGCCGGAGGTTCGAATCCTCTCTCCCCGACCATTTTCGCCTGGGCTTCATGAACTCAAGAGGGCGTACTTCTTGTCCTTTTCGGCATGGGCGGCATCCTCGGCCAGAAGCCGGCGAGACCGCACGATGAGGTCGACCCAATCGACGAACGCCGTGGCGAGATTCAGGACCAGTTCCTTCAAGGGTCCATCGCGCAAACATCCATCGGCGTCGAACTTGTCGTCCGTGACATGGCTAAGATAGGCCTCGGGCTGCTGCATCACCGGCATGTTCAAAAAGACGCAGGACTGGCGCAACTGGTGATTGGCGCCGAATCCACCGATGCTCCCCGGCGAAGCACTGATGATCGCCGCCGGCTTCTTGTCCCAGACGCTCTTGCCGTAAGGCCGTGACCCGACATCGATGGCGTTCTTCAGGACGCCCGGAACGCCGCGATTATATTCGGGCGTGCAGAACAAGATGCCGTCGGCGGCCGCGATCCGCTCGCGAAAGCGCCCATATTCTTCGGGCGGGTCCGCATCATAGTCCTGGCTGTAAAGCGGCAGATTGCCGATCTCGACAATGCCGCTGTCGAGCGTTTCCGATGCGAATGCGCAAATCGAGCGCGCGACCTTGCGGTTGATGCTGTCCCTGCGAAGGCTGCCGACGACGATGGCGGTCTTGTGCCTGGTCATGGTGGGTGTCCTTTCGAGCCGCACCCCTTCCAATGACCGCTGCCGGAAAAAGTTGCGGCGACGTTCCGCACATCGCCTCGGCGCGACAACATCGGCCCCGGGAATACCAACCGCAGGCGCGGCGACAGGCGCGGAGAAAGGAGATTCAGCTATCGCCTTGTCCCGCCGGGCTGACGCTGGTCCTGGCCGGCGGCGGCGGACCCGACCCCACGATGGTCCGCCGCCAGCCGCTTTCCAATATGTCGCCTCACCTGATAAGGCTAAGGCACCTCATGAGGGAGCGGCCGTGAAGCGCGAGCGACCGGTAATCGGATGGCGCGAATGGGTGGAGCTCCCGGAGCTGCTCGGCCTGCCGATCAAGGCCAAGATCGACAGCGGCGCCCGCACCTCCTCGATCCACAGCTTCGGCACCCGGCGCTTCCATGACGGCGGCGCGCCCTGGGTCGAATTCCTGCTCCATCCGATCCAGCGCCATGCCAGGCCCGAAATCGTCGCCGTCGCGCCGATCAAGGACGAGCGCTGGGTCACGAGCTCCAATGGCGAGTCGGAAAAGCGGATCGTGATCGAGACGATGGCACGGCTCGGCGCGACCGACTGGCCGATCGAATTGACGCTCGCCTCGCGCGACGTGATGGGCTTTCGCATGCTGCTGGGCCGCGAGGCGATTCGGCGGCGTTTCCTCATCGACCCCGGCCGCTCCTTCCGCCAGTCGGAGCGTCATCCGACCGTCATCGAAAGCCTGGAACAAGCGTCCTTATGAAGATCGCCCTGCTCTGCCGGAGCCCGCACCTTTATTCCCACCAGCGCATCATCGACGCGGCGCGGGCGCGGGGACACGAGATCGACACGATCGACCATCTTCGCTGCACCATCGACATCGCCTCACACCGGCCCAAGGTCCATTATCAGGGCCGCGTCCTCAGCGGCTATGACGCCGTCATTCCCCGCATCGGCGCTTCGGTCACCTTCTTCGGCACCGCGGTGGTGCGTCAGTTCGAGATGATGCGGGTCTATTGCGTCAACGAATCGGTGGCGATCGCCCGCTCGCGCGACAAGCTGCGCAGCCTGCAATTGCTGTCGCGCAAGGGCATCGGCCTTCCGATCACGGTCTTCGCGCACAAGACTTCCAACCCGGAGGATATCGTCAAGCTCGCCGGCGGCGCGCCGGTGGTGATCAAGCTCTTGGAGGGGACGCAGGGCATCGGCGTCGTGCTCGGCGAAACGCCCAAGGCCGCCGAAAGCATCATTCAGGCGTTCGGCGGCGTGAACACCAACATCCTCGTCCAGGAATATATCGAGGAGGCCAATGGCGAGGACATCCGCTGCCTCGTCGTCGGCGACAAGGTCGTTGCCTCGATGATGCGGCGTGGGCGCGAGGGCGATTTCCGCTCCAATCTTCATCGGGGCGGTTCGGCGAAGGCGATCAAGATCACGCCGCAGGAGCGGGCGACGGCGATCGGCGCGGCCAGGGCGATGGGGCTCAATGTGTGCGGCGTCGACATGCTGCGGTCGAACCACGGGCCGGTGGTGATGGAGGTGAACTCCTCGCCAGGCCTCGAGGGTGTCGAGGGGGCGACGGGGGTCGACGTCGCCGGCAAGATCATCCAGTTTGTCGAAACAAGTGCGGTGCCGGGAAAGACGAAAACCAAGGGAAAGGGCTGATTTGGCGCGGGGGGCCTTCACGATTGGCGAGGATGAGGTCGCGCCGGGCGAACGGCGCCTCATAAGCCTGCCGATGAGCGCCTTGGCCAACCGCACGCCTATGGCGCTGCCCGTCTCGGTCATCCATGGCAAGCGCGACGGGCCGACCCTGTTCGTCAGCGCTGCCCTGCACGGCGACGAGCTGACCGGCGTCGCCATCTGCCGGCGCCTGCTCGCCTCGAAGGCGTTGGCGGTGACCCGCGGCACTCTGCTGATGGTGCCGATCGTCAACGCCTTCGGCTTCATCGGCCACAGCCGCTACCTGCCCGACCGCCGCGATCTCAACCGCAGCTTCCCCGGCAGCCCCAAAGGGTCGCTGGCGGCGCAGCTCGCTTATATCTTCCTCAACGAGGTGGTCGCGCGGAGTGATTGCGGCATTGACCTCCACAGTGCCGCGATCCATCGCTGCAACCTGCCGCAGATCCGGGTCGACAGCCATGACGAGGAAGCGCTCCGGCTCGCCCAGGCGTTCGGGGCGCCGATCATCGTCCACAGCACGCCGCACGAAAGTTCGCTTAGACGCACGGCCCATGAAAAAGGGGTGCCGGTCATCGTGTATGAAGGCGGCGAAGGCCTCAGGGTGGACGAACTGTCGGTCAGCGTCGGCGTACGCGGCGTGCTGCATGTGATGGGGCATCTCGGCATGATCCGGAAGCGCGGCGGCAAGAGGCGCGCGCCGGCGTTGTCGACCAGCAGCCGCTGGGTCCGCGCCGAGGAGAGCGGCATCTTCCGCCCGTTCAAGGGCATCGGCGATCATGTCGACGCCGGGGAACGGATAGGCGTCGTCGCCGACCCTTATGGCGAAAGCGAGACGGACGTGGTCGCGAGCCTCGCCGGCATCGTCATCGGCCGCGCCAACATACCGGCCGTCAACCAGGGCGACGCGCTGTTCCACATCGCCAGGGTCGAGAACGCCCCGCAGCTCGGCGCCCATTACGAGCGCCTGAATCGCGAGCTCGATACCGAACGACTGCTCGACGAGGACGAGATACGTTAGGCCGCCTTCGCGTCAGGTCCCTTTCGTCCGCGTGGGAACTGGCGCATTGCAGAGATCGACGCCGCCCGCCGGGACATCGAAGAAGTCGCCGCCGCGATTGGCTCGGCCCGTGATGTAGGCGCCGAACGCATCGCTGTCCGAACGCATCACTTCGTAGGTCGGCCGCTGCCCCTCGGGAAGATCGGCGGCAAGCGTGACGCGGGCGATCGGGATGTGCTGGGCCTCCTCCTTGTAGAAGCCGAGCGCCTCGGTGCCGCGCGGACGGGCGGTCATATGCTCGATGCCCGAAAGGACACGGCCGACGGTGGCGATGTTGCGGTCGAGATGACGCGGCGCATGGCCGATGACGGCATAAAGTTCGCCGCCAGTGCCGGTATCCGGCGAGAGGTCGCGGCCGACGCCGACCATGCCGTAGCAATGGGCGAGCCAGGCGCGCCCGCCGGCCGGCTCGTAGCCGATAGGCCAGCCGCCGGCATGGCCCGCCATCGGCGCATAGCTATCGGGAAAGCCGAGCGGCCGGACCGCGAGACCTTCGAGCGCGCGGTGATATTCGGCGGGGGGCGCCTTGACGACGCCCTCGGGCAACGGACGGTCGCTTTCATTGACGCCCCATTGCACGACATAATTGTCCTGGACCCGGTAGATGGCGGCGCCGTTCCACCAGCCGGCGCGGGCGAGCGCGCGGATGTTGGCGACATGGGCCGGCGCGAATTCCGGCGCGAGCTCGATCGCCACGCGGCCGCCATCGGCCAGGTCCATGAGGAGGAGATTTTCCGGCGCCACTTCGCGCCAGGCCGCGTCGGGAGCGGCCTCGATCGTCTCCGATGGTTCGACCGCATCGTCGACCGGTGCGGGCTGCCATGTCGCTTGATCCGCCACTTCCTCATGGCGCGTTCCGGTTTCGGGCTGGTTGCACGAGGCGATGAGGCTGGCGGCGACGGCCACCGCGGCCAATGGCATGAAACGCATGTGAAGCTCCCTGTTCGCAAGGTCGCATAAGTCCCGCGTCGCGCGGCAGCGTCAAGGGCGGACACGTCCTTATGCGTGATTGCCTAGCGCCGACACGGCGGTTAAGAGGTGCTGCTTCGCCGGGGCTTGAGGATGGGGCATGGCAGACGAAGCGCCTCTCGTGGGTATCATCATGGGCAGCCAGTCCGACTGGGAGACGATGCGCCATGCCGCCGAGAGCCTCGACGCGCTGGGCGTCGCCTATGAGACGCGGATCGTCTCCGCCCACCGCACACCCGACCGGCTCTCGGCCTATGCCAAGCAAGCCGCCGGCCGCGGCCTCAAGGTGATCATCGCGGGCGCGGGCGGGGCGGCGCATCTGCCTGGAATGACCGCGTCGATGACACGCCTGCCGGTGCTCGGCGTGCCGGTGGAATCGAAGGCTCTGTCGGGCATGGACAGCCTCCTCTCCATCGTCCAGATGCCGGCCGGCATTCCGGTCGGAACGCTCGCTATCGGCAAGGCCGGCGCAGCCAATGCCGGGCTGATGGCGGCGGCGATCCTCGCGACCGCCGACGACGCCCTGGCCGAAAGGCTGGAGGCCTGGCGCCGGCGCCAGACGGACGGCATCGCCGACAGGCCTGAATGACACTTGCAACCGGCTCCACCATCGGGATCGTCGGCGGCGGCCAGCTCGGGCGCATGCTCGCCGTGGCCGCGGCGCAACTCGGCTACAAATGCCATATATATGCACCCGACAAAGCTCCCCCTGCCGCCGAAGTCGCGGCATATTTCAGCCGGAGCGCCTTCGACGATGAGGCCGCCCTCGCCCGCTTCGGCGGTGAAGTCGACGTCGCCACGTACGAGTTCGAGAATATCGCGGCCGGGCCGCTCTCCGCCCTCGCCGATCATGCTCCGCTCTATCCGCCCCGGGCCGCGCTGGAGATCGCCCAGGACCGGCTGAGCGAGAAGGATTTCATCACCCGCCTCGGCGGGCGTCCTGCGCCTTATGCGGCCGTATCGACGCCCGATGAGCTCGACGCGGCGGTCGCCCGGATTGGCGCGCCCGCGATCCTCAAAACGCGGCGCTTTGGCTACGACGGCAAGGGCCAGGCGCGGATCATGGACACGGCCGACATCGGCGCCGCCTGGGAGGCGGTGAAGGGCGCGCCGTGCGTACTCGAAGGCTTCATCCGCTTCGATGCCGAATTCTCCATTCTGCTCTGCCGCGCGCCTTCGGGCGAGACGGCGCTCTGGGACGCGCCGGAAAATGTCCACGCCCATGGCATATTGGACCATTCGAGCGTCCCCGCGGCGCCCGCGCTTCGGCCGGCGATCGCGGAAGCGCAGGCGCTCGCCCGCAAAGTCGCCGACGCGCTCGATTATGTCGGTGTCCTGACGATGGAATTCTTCGCCAC
Organism: Allosphingosinicella sp.; assembly: GCF_036570505.1. Lineage (GTDB taxonomy): Bacteria > Pseudomonadota > Alphaproteobacteria > Sphingomonadales > Sphingomonadaceae > Allosphingosinicella. The sequence goes on from NZ_DATCYB010000029.1 coordinate 6,785, forward strand.
GGCGGAAGGCGCTGTCTTCAACGAGATGGCGCCGCGGGTCCATAATAGCGGCCACTGGTCGATCGAGGGCGCGCTTACCTCCCAGTTCGAGAATCACGTTCGCGCGATCTGCGGCCTGCCGCTCGGCGCCACCGATCTGGTTGTCCCCGAAGTCACGATGCAAAATCTGATCGGAGAGGATGTGACGCGCTGGCGCGACATCCTCTCCGACCCGGCCGCCCATCTCCACCTTTACGGCAAGCGCCAGGCGCGCCCCGGCCGCAAGATGGGCCACGTCACCCGTCTGATTGGTCCGCGCTAGCGCTGATCCGCTGAGGCCGTCGGGACTATTCCAGCGCCATCGTTTCCACGGCCAGACCCAGCGCCTCGAGCTGAGGCCGGACTTGGGCCGCGTCGCCGACCACCACCCAGACGAGATCCTCTGGCCGGATCACCGCGCGTGCGGCCTTGTCGAGATCGGCCGCGCTCATCGCGCGATAACGGCTGGCCAACGTCTCCTGATAATTGTCAGGCCGATCGAAGAGGGCATTTCCCTGCATCGCGCCAAGCACGTCGCCCGACGTCTCGTAGCTTCCGGGGAGCTCTCGGATGTTGCCGTTGATCGTCCGCGACAGCTCGTCAGCGGTCACGCCCTTGGACGTCAGGAACGTCTTCATCAGCTCCTGGAGCGCTGCGATGGACGGCCCGGTCTTGTCGGCCTGAACGGGCGCATAGACGATATAGGGCACCCGATGCTCGACCCGGTTGACGATGCCCTGGACGCCGTAGGCCCAGCCCTTGGTCTCGCGCAGATCGTAATTAAGGCGCGACAGGAAGCTTCCGCCGAGCACGTCATTGGCGGCGAGCAAGGTCGCCAGCTCGTCGGTGCCCTCGACCGAAAGGATTGTCCCGGCCAGGATCAGCGACTGCGGCGATTGCGGACGGTCGACCAGGACGATGCGGGGCTGGGGCGGCGGTATAGCCTCGTCGAACGTCTTCGCACCCTTGGCCATGGCGGGCGGAGTCCAGTTGCCGAAATTCGCTTCGAGTAGCGGCGTGATCTCCGCCAGCGTGGTATCGCCGACGACGAAGATTTCGGCATTGTCCGGGCGGATCCACTGCTGATGGGCGGCGACGATGTCCTCGCGCGTCAAGGCGCTGACTGCCTTGGCATGGCCCGAGCCGGTGAAGGGCGTCCCATAGGGGTGCTGCTCGCCATAAAGGAGCGGTGGCAGCGTTCGGAGCGCGATGCCCGTCGGCTGGGTCAACTCGCTGGCGATCCCGGCCAGCTGCTGCGCGCGAAGGCGCTCGATCTCGCTCGGCGCGAAGGCGGGGTTCTTGATGATGTCCGCCATCAGGTCGAGCGAGGCGGCGAGATTGGGCTCAAGCGCCGATAGCGTCACTGTCGTCCGGTCGAGCGAGGGATCGATGTCGATGCCCGCGCCCAGCCGCTCCCGCGCCTCGGCGAGCTCGCGCGAATCCATGGTGGCGGTCCCTTCGTCGAGCAGCGACGCCATCAGATTCTGCAAACCCGCCTTGCCGGCCGGATCGGCTGCGTAGCCGGCGTCGAACTCCATCGCGACGAGCACGACGGGAACGGCGGCGCGGCGCGCGAAGGCGACGTTGATGCCGTTGGAAAGCGTCGTCCGCTCGACATCGGGGAAATCGAGGTCGGCGATCGGCCCCACCTCGGGAAGCTTGGAGCGATCGACCTGGACGTAACTCTGCGGCTTCGGCGCCAGCGGCTGTTCGTTGGGCCCTGGCGCACGATAATAGCGGGGCCGCTGCGTGACGCCGCCCGACTTCGATGCGGTCGCCTCCTGATAGGGATCGCGTTCGCCCGGCACGACGCGGAGCGCATAGACCGGGCGGGTCAGCCATTTCTGAAGGGCCGCCTGAACGCTGGCCGGAGTCACCTCGGCATAGCCCGCCAGCTGTTTCTTGTAGAAGCCGGGATCGTTGGCATAGAGCGCGCCCTCGGCGAGAGCCACGGCCTTGCCGCCGAAGCCGCCGACCTGCTCCAGCCCCTTGATGCGGTTCGCGACCACGCTGGTTACCGCGCGATCCACTTCATCCTGGCTCGGACCGTTGGCGACGAAGTCGGGGATGAGGGCATCGAGCCGCTGGGCGACCTGGTCCGCATCGACGCCGGGCTTCACATCGACTTGAACCTCGAACAGGCTGAGGCGGTGGAAGGGCTGGAGATTGGCGGAGACGCGCACCGCCGTCTGGTCCTTCCGCACGAGCTCGTTGTCGAGCCGTGAGCTGGCGAGGCCGCCGAGGATCGAAGCGCCTATGTCGAGCGGCACCATCTCCGGATCGAGCAGGCCGGGGACAACCCAGTTGCGGTAGATACGCGTGGTCGCGACCCGATCTTTCATGATCTCCCCCACGGGCGCGCCGAGCGTCGGCACCGCGGCCGCGGCCGGGACATTCTCGGGCCCGCGCGGAATGTCGCCGAAATACTTCTCGACGAGAGGCCGCGCTTCGGCACCGTCGATGTCGCCGGCGAGGACGAGGACGGCGTTGTTGGGGCCGTAATTATCGCGGAACCACTGCTTCACATTCTCGAGGCTGGCGGCGTCGAGATCGGCCATCGATCCGATCGTCGAGTGGCGGTAGGGGTGGCCCTCCGGAAACAGCGCGTCGAGCTGCGCATATTCGACGAGACCATAAGGCTGGTTGTCGCCCTGCCGCTTTTCATTCTGCACGACGCCGCGCTGGTTATCGAGCTTCTCCTGCGTCACCGCGCCGAGGAGATGGCCCATCCGATCGCTTTCCAGGAACAGCGCCGTCTCCAGCGCCGCCCTGGGCACGGTCTGGAAATAGTTGGTGCGGTCGAACCAGGTCGTGCCGTTGAGGTCGGTAGCGCCGATCCGCTGGAGAGGCTCGAAATAGTCGCCGGGCGCATTCTCCGAGCCATTGAACATCAGATGCTCGAACAGATGCGCGAAGCCGGTCATGCCCCGCGGCTCGTCCTTCGAGCCGACATTGTACCAGATGGAAACCGCGACAATCGGCGCCTTTCGATCCTCGTGCACGACGACCCGGAGGCCATTGTCGAGGGTGAACTGCTCATAGGGAATGTCTACGGCACGAACGAGCTCGGCAATCGGTGCCGCCGCCGGCGCCTCCGGACTAGTGGTCTCCACGACGGCGGCCGGTGCCGGGTTATCGCTCGCCGCGGTGGTCGAGCAGGCCGCTAGCGCCAGAGCGGCGAAGAACGCGATCGGAAGCTTCAGGCGGCGCATCGGTTAGTCCTCTCATTCATTTCGGTGGCGACCGTAGCGATCTGATTTATTCATGCAATACGCTCTTGTGCGTCGCTGCCAAGTCGCGGACAACACACGCCACTCTTCTTTCATGGGGGATTTATGCGCCTCAAAGTTCTCGCCGCCGTGTCGGCTCTTTTCCTTTCGGCCGCGGCCATTGCCCAGCAAGGGACGGAGCCGCCCTTCACTGCGGATGCCTTCCGCGCCCATGTCGCCTTCCTGTCCGACGACCTTCTGGAAGGGCGCAATGCCGGCGAACGCGGCTACGATCTGGCCGCCCGCTATGTCGCCACCCGCTTCGCGGCGCTTGGGCTGAGCCCGGCCGCGGACGGAAGCTGGTATCAGAAGGTGCCCTTTCAGGAGAGCCGGCTCGGCGATGGACCGGCTGAACTCACCATCGGCGGCCAGGCTTTCGTCAACGGCGGCGACGTTCTGATCGAGCCGAGCGCCGACGAGGCGACCCAGGATCTGAGGGGCGAGGTCGTTTTCGTCGGCTTCGGCCTGAATGAGCCGGCGCGCGGGTTCGACGACTATGCCGGGCTGGACGTGAAGGGAAAGATCGTCGCCATGCTGAGCGGCTTTCCCAAGGGCACGCCGAGCGAGCTCGGCGCCCATCTCGCGTCCGAGAAGGCGCGCATGGCGGAAGAACGCGGCGCGATCGGCGTCATCAGCATCCCCACCCGCGCTTCGCTCAAGGCCGTGTCGTGGGAAAAGCGTAAGGATTATGCAGGCCAGCCGTCGCTGACCTGGATCGGGAAAGACGGCAAGCCCTATGACGAGGCGCCCGGCATCCGCTTAGGCGCGTCGCTCAACACCCCGGCGGCCGAGGCCTTGTTCTCTGGCGCGAAGACGTCCCTCTCGGCCGTTCTGGATCAGGCGGACAAGGAAGGTGGCAAACCCAAAGGCTTTGCGCTGAATCAACCGGTGACGTTCCAGCGCACGAGCACCAAGCGGATGCTGGAAAGCCCCAATGTCGTCGCCGTCCTGCCGGGCTCCGATCCGGCCCTGGCTGACGAATATGTGCTGCTGATGGCCCATCTCGATCATGACGGCCCCAAGGCCGAGGGCGAGGACCGCATCATGAACGGTGCCATGGACAATGCCAGCGGCATCGCCACGATGCTGGAGGTCGCCGGCGCGATGGCGACGTCGCCCGAGCGGCCGAAGCGCCCGATCCTGTTCGCTGCGGTAACTGCGGAGGAGGATGGGCTATTGGGTTCGCAATATCTCGCCAAGAATCCCGTCGTCGACGGCAAGGTGGTCGGCGTCGTCAATCTCGATATGCCGGTCCTGCTCTACGACTTCACCGACGTCGTCGCCTTCGGCGCCGAGCACTCGACCCTCGGCCCCATCGTCGAACGCGCCGCCGGCCGCATGGATGTCGCGCTCGCCGAGGATCCGATGCCGGAGCAAGGCCTATTCACCCGTTCCGACCACTACCGTTTCGTGCAGGAGGGTGTGCCGTCGGTCTTTCTGATGACTGGCTTTTCGAATGGCGGGAAGGAGAAGTTCACCCACTTCCTTTCCACGAACTACCATACCGTCAACGACGAGATCGCCCTACCTTTCGACTGGCAGGCGGGCGCCAAGTTCGCGCGGATCAACTATCTCATCGCCCGCGAGATCGCCGACGCCGACCAGGCGCCGCGCTGGTATGCGGACGATTTCTTCGGAGACACGTTCGCACCGCAAGCGAGCAAGGCGACGGCTCCGTAAGGCGCAAAACCATCATCATGTCACAGGCGGGATAGCTGGCTCGTCATGAGAGCGAGCTTCCCGCTTCGGGGAAGCGCAGATCGGAGAATGACATGACGATGAAACCCAGACTCGACCCCCTCGCTGCCGCCGCAGCCGACCTGAAGCCGATGCTGGCGCTGAGCGAAAGCGTCCACAAGAGCGGTCTCGAACCGAGCCTGATCGAACTCGTGAAGATACGGGCGTCGCAGATCAACGGCTGCGCCTATTGCATCCACATGCACACGACCGAGGCACGAAAGATGGGTGAAAGCGAAGAAGCCATCTATCTGCTCGATGCCTGGCGCGAGAGCCCGCTCTATTCCGACCGCGAGCGGGCCGCCCTGGCCTGGACCGAGGCGCTGACCCGCGTCCCCGACACCCATGCGCCCGACGAGGATTATGCCCGGCTCGACGCTCATTTCTCGGATGAGGAGAAAGTGAAGCTTACCCTCCTCATCGGCGTGATAAACACCTGGAACCGAATCGCGATCGGCTTCCGAGCGGTCCACCCGGTCGAGACGATCGAGCGCGCGGCAGCGTGAGGAGACCATGACGACGGTAGCGATCCCGGCAGGCGACAGCGCGAGTATATTCGAGGCGAATAGAAAATTTCTCCTCGGCCTCGCCTATCGAATGCTGGGATCGCTCACCGAGGCCGAGGATGTCGTGCAGGACAGCTACCTTCGCTGGCAGGCGGCGGACCGCAAGTCCGTCGCCTCGCCGCGCGCCTTCCTGTCCACCATCGCGACCCGCCTGTCACTCGACCGCCTCAAGTCGGCGCGCGCCCAAAGGGAGCAATATGTCGGCCCGTGGCTGCCCGAGCCGGTTGTGGACGAAGGCCCGGCGCCGGGCGATGCGATCGAGCTGGCCGACGACCTCAGCTACTCGATGCTGCTCGCGCTGGAACGCCTGTCGCCCTTGGAGCGCGCCGCCTTCCTGCTCCACGACGTGTTCGACCTGGACTATGGCGAGGTGGCCGAGACGCTGGAGCGCAATGAGGCGACGTGTCGGCAGCTCGCCGCCCGCGCACGAAAGAACATTCGGGCCGCGCGGCCGCGGTACCGGGCGAAGGGGGAGGAGGCCGAACGGCTCGCCACCGCCTTCCTGAAGGCTTCGCGCGAGGGGGATGCCGAAGCGCTCAAATCGCTGCTCACCGACGATGTCGAACTCCATACCGACGGCGGCGGCCTGCGCCCGGCCGCGCTCAACGTCATCACCGGCCGCGACAAGATTATCGCCTTCTTCTCCGGCTTCGCGCGCAAGGGCGGCGGCGCCCTGCCGCAAGTCCTGCATGTCGGCATGATCAACGCCGCGCCGGGCATCGTCACGCTCGAACCGGACGGCCTGCCGCAGACGACCGCGCTGGAGGTGGAGGACGGTCGGATCATGGCGATCTACGTGGTGCGCAATCCGGAAAAGCTGAGGCAATTCGGAACTTTGCGTTGACTGTGGCACTAATAGATGGGATCATAGAGATTGGCGCTGACCGGGATTTGGCGGGGAGAAACGGGGAGAGCCGGGAATATGGTCGAGCCGCTTCCAGGTGCGATGCACCGCGCTCCTGCTGGGCGTCCGCTCCTTGCCAAACTCCAAGGTGACTTCCGCGACGGCTTGGTCGATCGTCATCTGACGGTGGCGGGCAATCACCGCCTCGCGCACCGGCAGATCGTGCCAGAAGTTGGGATAGCGCTGCCGGCGAGGCCGACCCTCCCGCGACGCGGCTAGCGCCGGCACAATTCGTTCGAGCCGCGCGACCAGGCGTTCCAGCGCAGTGATGGGATCAGTAGTGGCTATGTGGTTACCCCACCCTCGTGGGCGCGCCGGCGGCGGAGCTTGAGTAGCGGGTCCTCGGGAAGATGAACTCGCCAATCCGATCCTCTGGCCACTCGTGCACTTGGTCGATCCTCGCTCCCCTGCGAGCGAGCGTGCCGACTTCGACCGCGCCACCGATACGATAAGCCGGCTTCCCAAGATGCTCGAATTGATACCGGTTGCGCTGTTTGTCGACCAGAGCGGCGCCATCCTTGTGCGGGTCGAAGGAGAGGGGATCACGCAGGTCAACCGGCCGGCCCATAATCTCGTCGGGCTCTAGCGCACCGCCGATTACAGCCTCAATCGCAAAGGGTTTGAAGACGGTATCGATCCCAGGCCAATGCGTCTCGCTGTTGCTCAGCAAGTGAAGCATCGGATGCCCCTTTCGCTTGTTCCAAGTTGCGACCATCAGCCCAGCGTCCAACCCTCGCTCCGCAGCCGAACTCTGTCGGAGAGCGTCTGCCAGGACTTCCAACAGCTCGCCGCCATTTCGCGGTCGCCCCTCCTCGATCTTCTGGAGGAGTGTGAACGGGTTCGCATTCCCCGTGAGGGCGATCAGGAACGGGAAAGCCATGCCCTTGATGAACTTTGACCCGAGCGCGACGACAGAACCGTCCTCTTTCAACCAAGCGGTGTCGGTGATGATATATGCACGCTTGCCCTGGATGCATCCGTTGAGGACCGTCATGACCGCCCTCCTGGTTTGACGTTTGCACGCCGCGTCGGCAAGCTGGACGTCGTCGCCAAGGACAGACCTAGAGCGGCACCCACGCCAGGGAGGGCAACAGTAAGGGCGACAACTCCTGCGACCGTGCCGACGGCCCTGAAGATCTTCTTACTCACCGCTGCTCCCCTTCATTCTCGGCCTAGGCTGTCACACCTTCCAGTACGACGAAGCTGGCTGGGCGCCTCACCATGAAATCGACGCGGGTCCAGCCGACGAATTCGAGCAACAGGTTGTCGGCGAAAGACTGGAGCCGGAGCGCCTCCACGCTCGCCTCCATTCGGACCCCTAGGACCAGATCGCTGAAATCGCCCATGATCACCAGGCTCTCGTTCACGCCGGCGCCCAAGTCGTTGGGGATGCTGTTGGTTGGACGGAATACCATCCGGTCGAGCGCGCGAGGCCGCATAAGCGGCTGGTTGTCGGTTGCCTTGAGGTTTTCGAGCGTGCCCCAGGTGCGGGGAGACATGATGGCGTTTTGCTCGGCGCGATCCAGCGCCACGTTTGCCTCCAGCAGGCTCTGGAGCCCAGTCACGAACGGCGAATAGTTGGCGGGCGTTCCGACTGCCGGGACGGAGCTGATACCCGCCGTGTTGGTTATACCGGTCGGTTGGTTGGCCGCTCCTGTGCCGATGAGGCCTACACGGTCAATCTCCTGGGCAAGCGCCTTTCCCATCACGTCCAGGAGCTGGCTACCGAAGTTAGGCGAGTCCTGGGCCAGTTCGGCTGTTGCCTGAACGCGCACGGCCAGGGAGTTAGCGACAAGCTGGCGCAGTTCGAAGGTAGGATCGCCGGCCGCCAACGGCGCCCCTTCGGCGCGCCAACCAACGGGCGGATCGGACACAACGCGCGCGCTGGTGGCCGTGCGGCCCGTCATCGTCGCCGTGGTCATGCCGGCCGCTTCCAGGACCATGTGGGAGCGCAGATTGTCGATCCATTCGCCCTGGAAGCTTTCGGGCAAAATAACGCCAGTGGCGCTGCCCGAAATGCTCTTGGAATCGCGTGCGTAATCGAGGGCGGCTTTATCTTCGCACCGATCGCCCAGCATCGTCGCCGCCAACCATCGGTCCAGGGGAATTTCAGGCGTCCCCTTGCACGGAATAGTATCGGCAAGCTTCGTCCCGGCAGCCAGCTCGAAAACCTCGCCGTGCCCTCCATGGTGAACCTTGACACCGGGGCGGCTCTTGAAGGAACCGCCGCCGCCTTTGGGAGCAGGAAACGGAAGCCGATTGACGCCTTTGGTGTCGGCTTTCCCCTCAAAATCCTCGACGACTTGGCCGATGGCGTTCTGTATAGCCACCATCGCATTCACATATTCACTCATTTCCCATCGTCCTTCAGTGTTTGTCCGTTGACTAGCCGTTCTCAGTTTCGCGGGGCGGTGAGTTCTTCGTTGGCCTTCCAGAGGCCACGCCGCGCGATGGCGAGCAGAGCCTTGATTGTTTCAGCGTGGCCGAAGCTGCGGGCGTGCACTTCGGCGAAATAGGCGATGGCCAGGCGCAGCATGAGCGCCGCGTCCATGCGCGGCATATCGATCGCGAGACGCTCCATCGCCTCGGCCATTGCCTGGGCGATCCGATCTCGATCGTCGCAGTCATGTTCAAGGAGGATCATCGGATCGCCCCTTGAGCGCGAAGACGCTGTTTGAGGCGCCGGACCTGGCGCTCCGTGATCCCAAGATACGTAGCCATTTCCGATATAGAGAGAGTCTCATGATGGTCTTGGACAAATCGCCGCGAAGCCCCGACTTGCTTCCCAAGAGCCTCGAGGGCCATCGGAATTTCCGCCCGTCCGCCCAGCGGTAAAATCGCGCTCACTATCGCCAGCGCGGTTTCCGCGCCCACGGTCATCACGAGCCAATTGTTCGCGTACAGCGCCCCGTTCTTCGCCAGGCGACGTGGGAGGGGGAAGTGCATTTTCCTGCCGCCATACGCCTCAGCGATGGCGAGAGCAGGCTGCCGGCCGGCAACCTCTTCGATTTCGGCAAGTAAGCCAGGCAGTTTGGCGGCGTAGGTCTTCACTTCACGGCTCCGAAGTGGACGGAGGGGGCTGGATTCCAACCACAGGAGCGAAAACCCCCTCCGTCCGGGTGCGAAATGGGCGGGCTAGGTGCCAACCCGCCTCACTTCGCCCGGGCCTCTTAACCGGGGCGTTCAAGGGTTCGCGCACCGGACCGCGTTCCGGGGCAGACGTTCAAATGAGGAGGCT
>NZ_DATCYB010000030.1:0-1940 GCF_036570505.1 Allosphingosinicella sp.
CATGGTCTCGATGCCCTCGATGCCGGCAATCGACCCCTCCAGCACCTGGGTCACCTGGCTCTCGATGATCTCCGCGCTGGCGCCGGGGTAGTCGGTGCGCACCGAGACGATGGGCTCGTCGATGTTGGGATATTCGCGGACGGTGAGCTGGTTGTAGGAGACAAGGCCGACGAGGAGGACGATGAGACTCATCACCGTCGCGAAGACCGGTCGGCGGATGAAGAACTCGAAGACGCCGCCCACGGCTCAGCTCCCGGAGCCGAGCTGGACCACCTCGACACGGGTGCCATCGCGAATCTGCTGGTGACCCGCTGTCACCACGGTGTCGCCGGCGGAAAGGCCGGTCACCACCTCAACCTGGCCCGGCCGGCGGTGGCCGAGCTCGACCGGCGTGATCTTGGCGCGGCTGTCCACCACCCGGTACACGAGGCGCTGATTGCCCTCGGCGAAGACCGCCGACTCGGGCACCAGCACGGCGTTCTCGCGGCGCTCGACGACGATGCGCACGCGCGCGAAGAGGCCGGGCTTCAGCGCGCGGTCGGGATTGGGGATGCGCGCGCGCAGGCGCACCGCGCGGCCGTTCTCATCGACGATGGGATCGATGACGAAGATCTTTCCATCGAAGGTGCGGTCGGGCAGCGCGTCCACGATGACGCGGATCGCCTGGTCGGCGCGCAGGCTGGAGAGCACCAGCTCCGGCACGCGGAAATCGACCTTGATGGGGTCGATCTTGGACAGCTCGACGATGCGGGTGCCGGGCACCACATAGGCGCCGGCGCTGACCGAGCGCAATCCGACCACGCCGGAAAAGGGCGCCGAGATGGAGGCCTTCTCGAGATGGGCCTGGGCGAGCGTGACGTTCGCCTGCGCCGCCTGGTAGGCGGCGACCGCCTCGTCGCGCGCGCGCAGCGTGCCGGTTCCCCGCTGCGCCAGCGTCATGGCGCGCTCGCGGTTGGCCTCGGCGAGGGTGAGGTCGGAGCGCGCCTTGACCAGTTCGGCCCGCAGTATCGTCGCGTCCAGCTCCACCAGCACATCGCCCGCGTCCACCTCGTCGCCCTCGGCAAAGTTGATGCGGTCGATCCGCCCGGCGATTTCAGGGGCAATGACCACGGCCTCGTCAGGCCCCAGGGTGCCCACGGCCCTGATATCATCGAGAACGGTATCGACGGTGACGCGCTCCGCCTCCACCGCGACGACCTTCTCGGCGGCGGGGGTGGCGGCTTGCGCGATCTGTCCGGCGGGCGTGCCTTTGTCGGACTGGTAGTGATAGACGGCGGCGCCGCCCGCCAGGGCGAGCACGCCCGCGGCGATCCACAAAGTTCTTAGGCCCATTGACAGTCCTGCTAAGCCGGCCGATCCTAAATTGGACCGTCCAGTCTATTCTAGCCGTCGGACCGTTAGGAAATGCAAGGGCAAATGGCAGAGAGCGTCGAAAAACCAGCAAAATCCCGCTCCGAGCACAAGCATCGCTCGATCCAGCAGGCCGGCACCGACATCTTCCTCCAGCGCGGCTACGGCGCTGCGACCATGGACATGATCGCCGCCGAGGCGGGCGTCTCCAAGCAGACGGTCTACAACCACTTCCAGAGCAAGGAGGGCCTCTTCAAGGCGGCCATCGGGGAACTGACCTCGGCGCTGATGGCGCCGCTCGTCGTGCGCGACGCCGCCAAGTCCACGCCCGAGCGGGAGCTGCGCCGCCTCGGGCGCGACTTTCTCTCGCTGATGCTGCGTCCCTCGGCGCTCGCTCTCTATCGCCTGATCGTCGCGGAATCGGCCCGCTTCCCGGAGCTCGGCGGCGCGATCTACGCGGTCGGGGCGGGTCGGATGCTGGGGCTGCTGGCGGACTATCTGGCCTGGGAGAGCAGGAACGGCCGGCTGTCGGTCGCCGATCCGGAACTCGCCGCCGAGCAGTTCGTGGGCATGCTGACGGGGCGCATGCA
>NZ_DATCYB010000031.1:0-63061 GCF_036570505.1 Allosphingosinicella sp.
CGCGCCGCCGACCCCCGTCGCGGCCACCGTGGTGACGGCGCCGACGGTGACGCCGCCCGTGCCATTGGCATACAGGAGCGCCGTTCCGCCTTGACCCGAGCCGCCCGCCGTCGCGGCGCTGGAGCCGGCCCCGATGCCGCCGGCTTCGACGATGAGGTTGCCGCTTACATTCAACTGGCCCGCCGCCGCGGAAGCAGATGCCAGCCCGCCGATGCCGGCACCGCCGGTTGCGGTTCCCGCGCCGCCATGACCGTCAGCCTCGACGGTTACCGATATTTGGGTGCTCGTGCCGCCAAGAGCGGTGATCGAGCCGCTATCGGCGGCGAGGATCGCGCGACCGCCCGTGCCGCTGCCGCCGATCGTGCCGCTGCCGCCAAAAGCGGCGGAATCCACATAGGCATAGTCCAGAGACACCTGCCCACCCGTCGTCTGCAGCAGGGCTTCGCCCCCTGTGCCGGCCCCGCCGTCACCGCCGGCACCGTTGCCGCCGGGACCGGTTCCGCCATCGCCGCCCGCGCCTCCCGTGGCTCCGGCGTAGAGCCACAGGTCCGAGAAATTGGCCGAGCCGCCGACAATAACCTGTATCAAGCCGCCCGTGCCGATGCCCCCGTCGCCGCCAATGCCACCGGCGCCGCTCGGGCTGTCGGCGCCCGCGCCGCCGCTGCGGCCGATGCCGTCCGCAAAAGCGTCGAGAGTCCCGATTGCGAGCGTGTTGCCGCTGTCGACCATGATGGAGACGGTGCCGCCCGTGCCGTCGCCGCCGCTCCCCCCCGTCGCAACCGAGCCGGCATGATTGCTGGAGCCGAAGCCGCCGAAGCCTTCGGCGATGACTAGCGCGCTGGCCGCACCTATCTGGGACGGCGCTGAGCCGCTCCGGGTCGCGACCTCCGCGAGGCCGCCCGTGCCCGTGCCGCCGACCAGTGATCCGGCGCCGCCGGCGCCTTCGGCGATAAGGAAAAGATCGTTCGTGGCGGAAATGCTACCGCCGTTCACCGCAGAAACCGACGCGGTTCCGCCGAAACCAGCGCCACCCGTATTACCGTCCCCGCCGCTCGACAGCGCCTGGAGCGATGCGCGCAGGAGGTTGATCGAGCCGCCATCCGCCGCCAGGCGCGCCGAACCGCCCGTGGCGGCGCCTCCGGTGCCGGCGCCCCCCGCATTGCCGCCAAAGGCGTCCGCTGTGATGCTGGCGCCACCCGTGACGGTGAGCGAGCCGCCGTTGTTCGCGAAGAGAGTCGAAGCGCCCCCCATCACGACACCGCCATCCGCATCGATACTGTCGTTGAAGTTCGTATCGGCGAAGCTCGTCGTATTGGCCTGCGCATCGCCACCGATGGAAACCGTACCTCCATCGGCTCCGATGGACGCGCTTCCGCCGAAGGCGCCGCCGCCCGCCGTTCCGGTGTCGAGACCGCCGCCATAGCCGGAGGCAAGCACCTCCGCATCGCCCGATATCGACAGGATGCTACCGGCTTCGGCTAGGATCGAGCCCGACCCGCCCGTGCCGGTGCCGCTCGCGCCGGAGGTTCCGATATTGTCGCCACCGAAGCCGTCGCTGGCGAGGAAGGCGGAAGCCAGCGTAAGAGCCCCGCCTCCGGTCGCCAGCATCTCGGCCGTGCCGCCCGTGGCGTTCCCGCCGTTGTCGCCCGCGCCGCCAAAGCCATAGGCGGTCATATCCACGCTGGTCGCGTCGACGGAAACACCCCGTGCCGTCAGGAAGGCCGCGCCACCCGTGGCGGCTCCGCCATCGCTGCTGCCTGTGCCGATGCCTGAGCCGCGGTTGCCGCCTTCGGCATCCGAGCTGAGATCAAGGGTTCCAAAGCTCGCGCTGCCCGCCAGCGTCAAACCATCACCGTCGCCCAGAAAGGAGCCCGCCTGGGTTGTGCCGCCGAAGGCCGCGCCGCCCGGGCCGCCGACCTGCCCTGTCCCGCCGATGCCGCCCGAGCCGCCGATTCCCTCGGCCAGCAGCATGACGTTGCCAAGGGTGAGGGTACCCCGATCCGATTGCGTCAGAGCGAAGGCGCCGCCGGAGCCGTTCTGTCCGTCGAACAGTCCGCCGGTCCCTACGCCGCCCGCGCCGCCCGCGCCGCCGCCTGTCCCGCCGATTCCCGACGCATCGATGGTTGCATCGCCGCCGGTGATGGTGCCGCCCGCCGTCGCCGTCTGCCGCGCCTCGATATAGGCGACCCCGCCCGTGCCGGCGCCGCCGGCGCCGGCAAATTCCAGGGACGCATGGCCGCCGGTGCCGACCGCGGAAATATCGGCGGAGGTGAGATTGACGGTCCCGGCATAGGCCGTGATGCCGGCATTGCCGCCTTGTCCCGCGCCGCCGTCCTGGCCGAATCCGCCCAATCCGTCCGCATCGAGGGTCGTTGGTCCGGCGATGTCGATCTGGCCTGCGAAGCTTGTCACGCTCGCGAAACCGCCGGTGCCGGCCCCGCCGGTGCCGCCACCGCCCGGCGCGATGTTCCCGCCGCGGCCTTCGGCCCGCGCCACCAGATCGCCGTTGATGGTGATCGTGCCGCCGGCGATGGCGGAATCGAAGTCGCCGGTCGAAAGGGTCGCCTCGCCGCCCAGGGCTGGGGCAGCCACGGTCGTCGAACCGCCGAACAGGTCGGTCGAAATCCCGCTCGCGTCCAGCCCCGCATTGGCCTGAACGGTGACCGCCCCGCCGCCGTGCGCGAATATACGCGCGAAGCCGCCGGTTCCGTCCCCACCCTGCGCGGGAAGGCCCTCGGAGAAGCCGCCGCGCCCGATGGCCGTCACATCGGCACTCTGGCCTATGTCGACGGCGCCGTTCCCGGTCGCGTAGATGAACGCGCTTCCGCCGGTTCCGCTGCCGGCGGTGTTGGTTTCGAAGTCGATGCCGCCGGTTGCGTCGGCGGTGACCAGGGCGCTGCCCGTCACCGTCAGCGCGCCGCCACCGTCCGCATAGAGAAGCGCCTCGCCGGCAAGGGCGTTCAAATCCAGCGGATCGCTCGAAAAGCTGTTGTCGCGGTTGGCGTCGACCCAGACGTCGCCGCCGATTGTCACGGCCTGGCCGTTGACCGCACCGACATGCGCCCGCGCCCCGCCACTCAGAGTCAGGTCGCCCGCGAAGGACAAAGGACCAGCGCCGCTCGTCGCGAAGGCGTCCGTCGCGGCCCGGCCGAGCACGTCGGACGTCCAGTTACCGCTATTGATATTCAGGTTTGAGTCGCCCGCGGCGAACGCCTGGTCGGAAATGAAGTCGCCGAACACGTCGTGGCCGGCCGACAGGACGATCTGCCCGTTATCGATCGTCACATCGGTCGCGGTGTCGAAACCGACATTGCCCTCCAGCAACATGGTGAGCGCCTGATTCTTCGGCACGGCGACCATGTAGACGCGGTGATTGTCGCCGACACCGGTGCTGGCGGGACCGCCCGTCGAGCCGGTATGAACGACGCCGTTGGCATCAGTCGTTCCGGCGGAAATGAAGATGTCGAAAAGCCCCTGGTTGATCGACAGATCCACAGCCTCGGCGGCGACGTAGGCGGCGGCTCCGTTCACCGTGACCGTGCCGCCCTGCTCGATGCGGGGCGCCGCCATGGCGACATAGCTGCCTTCGTTCAGAGCATTGATCTGGGCTCCGGGAAGGATCGCGATCGTGGAACCTGGAGTGACCGCTTGGGTCAACCTGTAGGTGTTGTTGGCGAAGAACTCGCCGGTCTGCGGGTCGAAAGCCGGGTCGAGGGTCGTCAGAAGCAGATTGCCGACGTCGAAGGTGGCGTTCGCGCCGATAATGAGGCCCCCTGGCGTGTAAAAGGCCACGGTGCCGCCCCTGACTGCTCCCGCCTGCGTCTGCAGCTGGCTGACTACGGCACCATTAAGCTCGACAATCCGGCCAGTGTCCGATGGAAGAATTCGATTGAGGACGGAGAAATCCGTTAGGCTGCTGTCGCCATTCTCGAACGTGGCGGTATTTCCCACCGGAAGGAAGTCTATGTTGCCGGTCCCCTCACTGTCGTTCGGCGTCCAATTGATGACGACGCTGTCGCTGAAGAGCTGAATTGTTTCTGTGTTCGTGTCCGTGATGCGCTCGTAGCTTCCGCCTGCCGGCATATCCGTGCCCTGGAACGCCTGCGCGTCCGCCCGCTCCACGGGAGCCGCGAGAGCGAGGGCCGCTCCACAGGCGCTGCCCAGAAGGAGGTTTCGCCGCCGTGACCTGAGAAGAGGGGCGGAAGACCTGTCGAGCGCAATGCACTGAGCCGTCATCAGAAGCTCCATGGCCATAATGTGGTGGTAAGCGACACGAGCAGCCGGACATCCGGCTTTTCCGTCATCAGCAGGCCGGCGCGCTCGAGCGGCACCGCCAGCGCGACGTCGAACTGCGCTTTGTCGCCGTAGATGGCGCGGACGCCGCCGCCGATCGAAGTCAGATTCTGCCGCACATCGCGGGCATTCAGACGGTCCTCGTTCCAGACCCAGGCCTTATCGACGAAGAGATAGGGCTGGGCGGAAAGGCTGTCGCGCGTCCGGGGGACGATGCTGCCGAAGCGCAACTCGGCCTGGAAGCCCAGGCCGTTGTCGCCGAGCAGGGTGCCGGGATCGTAGCCGCGGCCGACCGTATAGTTGCCGACCGAATATTCCTCGAAGCTCAACAGCGGGTCGCGCGTCGCCTGCCCCTTCATGCCGAGCGCGAAGGTGATGTTCGGCACCGGCCGATACTCGCCATAAGCGTCGAAGCGGAAGACGGTGGCGGTCGGATCGCCTTCGAGCCGGCTGATCGGCACGGCGCCGGCCGCGCGGCAGCGCGTCAAGGCAGGACCGCAATCCTCGCTTGCGTCGAGGAGGTCGAGACCCTGGCGAAGCTCCAGCCCGCCGAGAAAGCGCCAGCGCGGCTCGGCGACGGAATAGCCGCCGATGCGGCCGATGCTGTCCGGATCGAACGCCTCGAGGTCGAGCCGGGCGTAGGCGACACGAAGATGGTCCCTGGTCAGCGGGAGCGCGTTGAAGCGCACGTTCTGGTTGATGAGGTCGAGGCCGAAGGCGCCCCGCAGGGTCTGCGTCTGGGTGCGGATGAAGGGATAGGATGCCTCGGCGGTCGCCAGCAGCGTCCGTGCCTTGACGTCGAATCGCGGGTCGCCGAGGTCCGGATCGGCCCAGGAATAGGTGAATTGGCCCGACAGCGTCAGGCCTTCGCTGCCGAGGCGGAAGTCATGGCCCAGCTGCAGCGTTTGCTGCTCCTCGAAATCGGCGGTGCTGAAGACCGCGATCGTGGTGCGGTCGCCAAGCCCGGTGAGGCCATAGAATTGACCGCGCAGCAGCCCGCCCCAGCGACCGAGATCCTTCGATCCGAAATTCTGGACGTTGAAATCGATTTGGCCGGGGGTCCGGATGACCGCCACCTCGCCGATCACTTCTCCCGGCCCCGCCTCGGCCGACCGAAGCGCCAGTCGGACATCGTAGCCCGGAAGGTCGCCAGCGAGCAGCAGGTAGCGTTCGGCGTCGTATCGGTTGAACACTTCCTCTTCGGTCAGCCGCTCCAGATAGCCGGCGATGGTGCGCTCAGCCCTGCCGGCATCGCCGCGTACGCGTACGCCGACCAGCTTCGCCATCAGGACCTGGAAGCGCACCGACCCTTCGGCGATCCGCTGCTCCGGGATTTCGACCGCAGCTATGTAGCCGGCGTCGCGCAGGATCGTGGCCGCCCGGTCACGGATGTCGCAGACTACGGCGATGGGTTGGGTGGTGCCGATATATTCGGCATAGGCCGGCCGCAGCATGGCCGGCGAAACCGCGCGCAGATCCTCGAACACGACCTCGTTCACCGTGAAGGTCACGTCGCGATAGGCGGGAGCGGACAGCGCACAGGGCGCTCGCTCGATGCCCCCCTCGACCGTCAGCCGCGGCGCCGTCTCCACCGGCGGCGCGAGCGGCGCGCGCTCCACCTCTTCGCGAGTCGGCGTGATCTGCCCGACGGGCACGTCCTGAGCCCCCGCGGGCGCCGGCACAATCGAGGCCATGGCGACGCAAAATACCGCCGATCTTGCATATTCGCGGATTGCGGCCCGTCCAAGACGACCTTCCTTGGCCGTGTTGGACGCAACGCCCGCCTCGCCCGCGCCCTGAAGATCAGGACGCCGGACGGCTCCCCCTTTTGCTTTGCCCATATCCACCCTGCAAAGAATTCCCCCTCCCGTTATCGATCCGTATCGACGACGAGAGTCGCGACCATAACGCCTTCGGCGGAATGGCAAAAGGAATTTTAAGGCACTGATCTATTTTGGGAAGAAGGCGGGACTTGGGTATCTTGACGGGCCGCCGTCGATACAGCCGCCTCGAAGGGAGGATGCAAGTCGATCGGCCTGCGGAACTTGCGTACAGCGCGGATGAAACCTCCCTGCGCCAAGTCGCGTCTGCTCCGGCGACCTTCTCGACACGCGCTCCGGGCAAAAAAAACGCCCCGGCCTAGACCGGGGCGCCATCAAACTCGTCCGTCAATCGCTTACGGGCTGACGGGACCTTCATCATCATCATCCCCGCCCACGAAAACGAACAGGCCGAGGGCGACGAGGACACCGCCGATGAGCAATGCGGTGGTGCCGTCCGACTCGCCAGTCCCGCTCTGGAGGAGCGCGGCGGTGTTGACGGAGGGTGAGCTCGCGGTTTGCGCGAACGCAGTACTCGTCGCGACCAGCATGGCGCCGGCAGCAAGAGCAGATACTAACTTGGAGGGCATTATTCTCTCCTTCGGCCAAGCAGAATTGCTGGGTGGCGCACCTTAGCGCGGCGAAATGAACATTTCCAGCCTTTAACGATACCGATCATGCCAAGGTCTACGGCATTGTTTTCAATGGACTAATGGCCGTACTGCGCTCCCTGCCAGTGAGGCGATTGTACAACAGGGCGTGCTTTTCCGGACGACAAGAAAAGGCGAGCTGAACTTGCCACGATCGCGTTGTGCCGAATCCCGGTCTCGCCTATGGGAGCAGGGCATTTGTCTGTACGGGGACCCATGAGCATTCTGGTTACCGGCGTCGCCGGCTTCATCGGGTTTCACGTCGCGGGTCGCCTGATGGAACGTGGCGAGAGCGTTATCGGCCTCGACAGTCTCGATGACTATTACAGCGTCGCGCTGAAGCGGGCGCGGATAAAGGAGTTGCGCGGGCGTCACGGCACCCGGTTTCACTTCAATCAGACGGATTTCGCGGACACTGTCGCGCTCGCCGAGGCTCTCGATCCTCTGTCCTTCGATCGAATTGTGCATTTGGGCGCCCAGCCGGGTGTCCGCTACTCAATCGAGAACCCTCATGCCTATGCCCGCTCCAACATTGTGGGTCACCTCAACCTGCTGGAGGTCGCGCGGCAACGAGATTCGGCGCATTTCGTCTACGCCTCCTCCTCATCGGTCTATGGCGGCAACGAAACCCTCCCGTTCAAGGTCGAAGACCGCGTCGACCATCCGCGCTCGCTGTATGCCGCGACGAAGAAGGCGGACGAACTGATGAGCGAATGCTATGCTCATCTCTACCGCCTGCCGCTGACGGGTCTTCGTTTCTTCACCGTCTACGGCCCCTGGGGTCGGCCCGACATGGCGGTATGGACATTTACCAAAGCCATCCTCGAGGGCCGCCCGATCGACGTCTTCGGGGAAGGCGACATGCGGCGTGACTTCACCTACATCGACGATATTGTGACCGGCGTTCTTGCAGCACTCGACAATCCCCCTGCCGACGATGGAGCCTCGAAGGCCGGCGGCAGCCGTGCGCCTCACCGACTATATAATATAGGCAACAACAAGAGCGAAGAACTCTCCCGTCTGATCGGGGTGATAGAGGCGGCGTGCGGAAGTCAGGCCGAGAAGAGACTCCTGCCGATGCAGCCAGGAGACGTGCGCGATACCTTTGCCGACATCACGGCAATAGAGCGCGATCTGGGCTTCAGGCCGACCACCAGCATCGAAGAGGGCGTTCCGCGCTTCGTCGCCTGGTATCGGGAATATTACGGAATCTGAGCTAGCCCTCCACATTCCGGAGGTCTGAGAATCGTTGCCGCATAGCGGAACCACTTATTGGATCAGGATCGTCCGTCGCTGGCCTTGCTGTTGCAGGAAGGCCACAATCGTCTAGTTTGCACAAGGCTCCGGCGTATCGCTCCCCGCCCTCTCGCCGTCGGGCACGTCAAGGCCGGGCTTGAATGGCCGCGACACCCCCTGAGGCACTGCCGTTTGCCGCCTATACCGCTTAGATTGTTGTGTTTCCCCAGCCTGGAGCATCGGTGAACGGACACTCTGCCCAACATTGTTGCAAGGTTGGGGAACGGCTTAACGAAGCGTCAACCAACGACCATCTATGGCTGTGATCGGCCTGATTTTCCCCGTTCCATTTCGGGGTGGACAGCAACTGGTGCCTCAGATAATTAGGGCGCGAGATCAAGAACAAATCTTATGCGTAACGAAGGGAGAAGCTGACGTGGTTTTCAAGGGACTTATCGCTGCGACGGCCGCTGTTGCTCTCGCGGCAACTCCGGCGATCGCCGCAGGCAACACCGCCAATATCGCTCCGGCGGCCGAAAAGGTTAGCGGTTCGAAGCAGATGGACAGCTCGGGCTGGATCGTCGCGGCTTTCGCCGTGCTCGCCGTCATTGGCGGCATTGTCGCCGCGACCGCCGGTGGTGGCGACGACCCCGTCAGCCCGTAACTAACGGTCTGTTCTACCGGAATTTTTGGCCGGGCGGGAGATGTCTCGCCCGGCCAATTCTTTTGTACCGGCGTCCGGGTCTCCCTCCTGTTGGTTCGGCCTGTCGGTAGCGCTATGAGCTAGCGGCATGATGTCCGGTCTCCTGATTGCGCTCGCGGCCGCGGCCGCCCAATCCTCGTCTCCCGCGCCGGCTCCCTTTCCCGCGACGCAACCGTCGGTCGACGGGACCTCGACCGCCGCGTCCGCTTCCTATCTTCGCGAGGCGGATTATCGGGTCGCGCGAATCGGTTATCGTATTGGTTTATCGGGCGCTCGTTACTGCCCCGATCCCTATCCGCTTACCGGGCTGCTTCTTCACCATCTCGCCGAATATGGCGCAGCGGACCGGACCGCGGCCGCCAAGCTCTACAGCCTCGATCGCGGACCCGGGATCCTGGCGGTGATCGAGGGCAGCCCCGCGGTCCGTGCCGGCCTCGTCGCCGGAGACGTGCTGGTCGCGGTCAACGGCCGGCCGTTCCCTTCCCCCGTCGCCATCGCGCGGGGCCGGGACAATGAGGAAGCTCGGCCGGCGATCGAGGCGACCGAAGCCCAGCTCGAAGCGGAGCTGCGAAAGGGCCCGGCGCGCCTGGCCCTGTTGCGCGACGGTCGAGAGATGTCGGTTCGGCTCGAACCTGTTGCCGGCTGCCCCGCCCGCGTCCGGCTGGCGCGGTCCCGCCAGGTCAATGCCTTCGCGAATCGCGGCTATGCCATCATGACCACCGCGCTTCTGGACTTTCTCCGAAACGATGACGAACTCGCGATTGTTCTCGGCCATGAGATCGCCCACACCATCTACAAGCATCCCGCCGAGCTCGAAGCCCGGGGCGTGCCGAGCGAGGGACTGCTGCGCGGCTTCGGCAAGAATGCGAGCCGCGTGCGCGCCACCGAGGAGGAAGCGGACCGGCTCGGCATCAAGCTGGCCTGGGCCGCCGGCTATGACGTGTCGGCCGCCATCCCCTATTGGCGCCGCTATTATTCCCAATATGCGACGCTGCCCCAGATCTTCAGGACCCATCCGAGCCTGGGCGCCCGCGAGCGGCTGATCCGGGAGGCGATCGCGGGTCTCGGAGCGGACGCCTCAGACCTTGGTGCGAAGCGACCAGAGTTCGGGGAAAGCCCGCTTCGACAGCGTTGACTGGAGATAGGGGACGCCTGCCGTCCCGCCCGTGCCGCGCTTGAAGCCGATGATACGCTCGACGGTGATGACATGCTTGTGGCGCCAGGTCGCCATCGCATCGTCGACGTCGACCAGCTTCTCGGCGAGCTGGTAGAGCGGCCACCATCGACCGGTGTCGCGATAGACTTCGGTCCAGGCCGCCTCGACAGCCGGGCTGGGCTCATAGGGCAAGCTCCAGTCGCGCTCCAGGATGTGCGCCGGAAGATCGAGCCCGGCTCGCGCGAGGGCCGCATTGGCCTCGTCCCAGAGGCTCGGCTCGTGGAGCGCGGCCTGGAGCGCGGCATGCCCCGCGGAACCTTCCTCCTGATAGCGCAGATGCGCCTGGTCCTTGATGCCGAGGAGGAACTCGACCTGGCGGAACTGCGCAGACTGAAATCCCGAGCTCGTGCCGAGCACGTCGCGAAAGCTGGTATAGTCGGTCGGCGTAAGGGTCGAGAGGACGTCCCAGCTGAGCGTCATCACCGCCTGGATGCGGGACACACGCGACAGGCTCTTATGGACCTGGACCAGCGAATCCCCCCGGACGAGGTCGCGAGAAAGCCTCAGCTCATGGATGACCTGCTTCAGCCAAAGCTCCTTGGCCTGGTGGATGATGATGAACAGCATCTCGTCGTGCAGCTCCGAGACCGGATGCTGTGCGGAAAGGATCTGGTCGAGGGCGAGATAATTGCCGTACGTGAGCGGCGAGGAACTGTCGGTCATTCACTGGCTCTACATGGGTAAGGCGATGTGAAAAAGGTCCTTGCGAGACAGGATCGTTACGGGGAAATATGGAAGAGGGGCCCTGGAGGTGCGGACGATGCTGCGCAGACGACCCCCGCCCATTCTTTCGATTGCGACGATTCTCGGGCTTTGCGCGTGCGACGGAGGCAACGGCGCACCCCCGCCGCAGCCGTCGAATCAGCCCCCCTCCTTCACGTCGGCGCCTTCAGTCACCGTTCCCGAAAATAGCGACGGCATTATTTACACCGCAACCGCGACCGACCCGGATGGCGACGCGCTCGCCTTCTCGCTGGCGGGTGGGGCCGATCAGTCCGCTTTCCGAATCACGGCCGCGGGCGCGCTCTCCTTTGCCATGGCACCGGACTTCGAAGCCCCGGCCGATGGCGACGGGAACAATGTCTATCTGGTGAGGATCGGCGTCAGCGACGGGACGACCAGCGATACGCTCGACCTCATGGTAACGGTCACCGACACCGGACCGGACGAGTTCGCGGTGACGCGGGTCGGCGTGGGCTTCAGCCAGCCGCTATTCGTGGCCCCGGTTCCCGATGGCAGCGGCCGGGTCTTTGTCGTTCAGAAGGGTGGGTTGATCAGGATATTGGACCCGGCGACCGGCGCTATCACGCCGACGCCGTTCCTCAATGTGTCGGCGGAAGTCTCGACCAACAGCGAGCGCGGCCTGCTCGGCCTCGCGACGGCGCCCGACTTCGCCAGCAGCGGCGTCTTCTACGTCAACCTGACCAACCTCAACGGCGACACGGAGATCCGGCGCTATCGGACACTGGCCGCGGACCGGAACCGCGCCGACCCCGCGAGCGCGGACCTGATTCTGGGCTTCGACCAACCCTTCGCCAACCATAATGGCGGCTGGATAGATTTCGGACCGGACGGCTTCCTGTATATCGGGTCGGGAGATGGCGGCAGCGCGGGCGATCCGCAGAATAACGGACAGAACAGCAATGTCCTGCTCGGCAAGATCTTGCGCATCGACGTCGGCGGCGATTCCTTCCCGGGCGATCCCGCGCGCGACTATCGTATTCCATCGGACAACCCGTTCGTGGGCGGCGGTGGGCGAGGGGAGATCTGGGCCCTGGGCCTGCGCAATCCGTTCCGCGCCAGCTTCGATCCTGTGACCCGGAACCTGCTGATCGGCGACGTCGGTCAGGCGGCGGTCGAGGAAATCGACCTGATGCGGCCCGGTGACGGCGGAGCGAATTTCGGCTGGTCGATCGTCGAGGGGACACAGCCGTTCAATGGCAATCCGCAGCCCGCCTTCGTGCCGCCCGTCACCGAATATTCGCACGGCACCGGCCCAAGGCAGGGCAATTCCGTCACCGGTGGCTATGTCTATCGCGGCCCCGTCGAGGCGCTGCGCGGCCATTATGTGTTCGGCGACTTCGTGGCCGGCGCGATCTGGTCGGCGCCGTTATCGAGACTGTCGATCGGCAGCACCTTGCCGAGTTCGCAATTCACGGTTCGCACCCAGGAGTTCGCGCCGGACCAGGGCGCGATCGACAATGTCAGCAGCTTCGGCATCGACGAGGCGAACAATCTCTACATCGTCGATTTCGACGGCGAGATTTTCCGGATCGAACCCCGCTAGGATCTCAGCCGTGGCTGGCGAAGAGGCCGCGCCTGCCGTCCGCGGCGAAGGCGTAGACCTTGTAGGGCTGCTTCTGGTCATGCCCGACGTCCATGCCCGGCGATCCGGCCGGCATGCCGGGCACGGCGAGGCCGCGGATGGCCCTGCTGCCGCTTTTCACCAGTCGCTTTATATCGGCGGGGGCACATGCCCTTCGACGACATAGCCGTGGATGAGGGCCGTGTGGCAGGAGCCCAGATCGGCCGGCACACCCTGCGCTCGCTTCACCCGCGCGATATCGTCGACCTCCAGGATCGGTAGCTTGCGGCCGAAGCTCGCTTCGATCCGCTTCGCCCATTCCAGGCAGCAGCCGCATCCGGGGCTGTGCCACATGACAAAGCCGTCATTGGCCGCAGCCTCGGCCGGGCGAACGAACCCGCCGAGCGCCGCGACGCCGAGCGCCCCCAGAAACGATCGTCGATCCATCGTCCCGTTCATGAGGCGGTCTCCTAGAGCCGCTCCGCCGTCGAGACCACATCCGTGGCCCTCAACGCGGCGAGAATGCGCATCAGATGCTGCACGTCATGCACTTCGATATCGAGGTGGAAGGTGTGGAAGCTGCCATCGCGGCTGACCTGGTCCAGGCTGACGATGTTGGCGCCGTGCGTGCCGAGGATGCCGGTGATCACCGCCAGCGAGCCCGGCTCGTTCTTGATCACCACGCACAGCCGCGCCGCGCCGCCATCGGTTTCGTCGCCCCAGGCGAGATCAACCCAGTCGGCATCGACGCCGTCGGCCAGGCGTTCGCAGTCGATCGTATGGACCTCGATGCCCGCGCCTTCGCGGCGGAGGCCGACGATGCGGTCGCCGGGAATGGGGTGGCAGCATTCGGCGAGGTCGAACGCGACGCCAGGGGTGAGGCCCTTGATCGAGATCGCCTGGCGCTGCGGCGGCGGCTTGACGCCGGCCTGACCTGCGGAGCCCGGCATCAGCGCCTCCATCACCGCGACGTCGTCGACCCGCTTCAGCGCGATCGCCTCCATAAGCGCGTCGTCGTCATGCAGGTTGAGGCGCTTCAGCGCCTCCGCCATCGCCTCCCAACCCAATGGCGCCGGCAGCCGCTCGACGATCTCATCGAATATTTTTTTGCCGAGTGCGATCGTTTCTTCACGTTCCTTCGATTTGACGAAGCGACGGATCTTGGCGCGCGCCTTGCCGGTGACGACAAAGCTCAGCCAGGAGGGCTGCGCGTGCTGCGCCTTGGATACGAGAATTTCGACCTGGTCGCCATTGGCGAGCGGCGTCCTGAGCGGCATCACCCGCCCATTGACCTTGGCCCCTACCGTCTGGTCGCCAAGATCGGTGTGGACGGCGTAGGCGAAGTCGACCGGCGTCGCGCCCTTGGGGAGCTGGATGAGTTCGCCCTTGGGCGTGAAGGCGAAGATCCGGTCCTGGTACATCGCCATCCGCGTGTGCTCGAGCAACTCCTCGGCGCTCCCCGCATGTTCCAGGATTTCGATGAGGTCGCTGATCCAGGGATGCTGGGTCTTCGCCGCGGCCTTCCCTTCCTTATAGGCCCAGTGGGCGGCGAGGCCGTTCTCGGCCTGGGCGTGCATTTCCTGCGTGCGGATCTGGATTTCGATCCGCATCTGCTCGTCGTGGATCACCGAGGTGTGGAGCGAGCGGTAGCCGTTGCGCTTCGGCGTCGAGATGAAATCCTTGAACCGGCCGGGCACCATCGGCCAGCGCTGGTGGATGAGTCCGAGCGTGCGGTAGCAATCCTCGACATTGCCGACGACCGCGCGGAAGGCCATGACGTCCGACAGTTGCTCGAAGCTGACATGGCGCTCGGCCATCTTGCGCCAGATCGAATAGGGATGCTTCTCGCGCCCCTGGACCTCGGCTTCGATGCCGTTCGCTTCGAGGTGCGCCTTGATGCCCCGCCCGATCCGCTCGATGAGGTCGCCGCCGCCCTTGTGAAGCTGCTCGAGCCGCTTGGAGATCGATTCATAGGCGTCGGGCTCGAGCTCGCGGAAGGCGAGGGTCTGCATCTCGGTCATGAACTCGTACATGCCGATCCGCTCGGCAAGCGGGGCGTAGATGTCCATCGTCTCGCGGGCGATGCGGCGGCGCTTTTCCTCATTCTTGATGAAATGGAGGGTCCGCATATTGTGCAGCCGGTCGGCGAGCTTCACCAGCAGCACCCGGATATCGCCCGACATGGCGAGCAGGAACTTCCTGAGATTCTCCGCCGCGCGCTGGCTCTCGCTCTGCGCCTCGATCTTCGACAGCTTGGTGACGCCGTCGACCAGCCGCGCGACATTCTTGCCGAAGAGCTTGTCGATCTCCTGCGGCGTCGCGACCGTATCTTCGATTGTGTCGTGGAGGATCGCAGTGACGATCGTCTCGTCGTCGAGGCGTAGGTCGGTAAGAATGCCCGCGACCTCGATCGGATGGCTGTAGTAAGGATCGCCCGACGCCCGCTTCTGGCTGCCATGCGCCTTCATCGAGAAGACATAGGCGCGGTTGATCAACGCCTCGTCGGCGGCGGGGTCGTAGGCCCTTACTTTCTCGACAAGTTCATATTGTCTCAGCACCGCTCCAACATGGGGTGCGGTGCGCTCTCGTTGCAATGCAAAAAACTAGTCGCCGGCGCGGGCGTTGCACTTTTCCAGCTGCTCGGGGGTCAGCGCCTCGCCTTCGACGCTGAAGCTCGTGAGGGAGCCGACTTCCCTGGCGAGGACCGCGCACACGATGGCGGGGCGGCTATTGCTCTTGCCACCGGTGCAGCCCGCATCGCCGCACGTCCACAGGACGTCCCGGAGGGCGAACCTGGCTTCGACCGGCTTTGCGGCGGGCTCGGCCGTATAATGGGCGGCGAAGGCCGGCGTCGCGGCAAGGGCAAAGGTAAGAATGGCGGCACGAAACAACATCGATGCTCCCGGAAATACGTTTCTGCGTGAAACCAGATATGGATTGTAGTTTCGATTTGCAACTGTTTTTCACTTCGGGATGACAAGGGTGAAAAAAGGCGTAGGTTGAACGCGCTGCCATGAAGATCGAAGACCACAAGGCTCTGTTGAGGGAATGCGCGCTGCCCGCTGCGCTGGAGGCGGTCGGCGAACGCTGGTCGTTCCTGATACTGCGCGGCGTGTTCAACGGTCTTCATCATTTCGAGGAGTTCCAGTCGACCCTGGGCATTGCCCGCAACATCCTCTCGAACCGGCTCACCCGGCTGGTCGAGAACGACATTTTGCAGCGCGAGCCCGACCCTTCCGACCGCCGCAAGGTCGCGTATACCCTCACGCCGAAGGGGCGCGAGCTGTTGCCGGTGCTGATCGCGCTCCGCCAATGGGGCGAGCGCTGGGTTTCGGGCGTGCCCAGCAACCCGGTGCTGGTCGACCGGCACAGCCGCCGACCCGTGGCCCCCATTGCCGTCAGGGCGGCCGACGGCCGGCCGCTGACGCTGAGCGAGCTGGACTGGGTCGATCGTTCGGATCTGGTGGCGGATTAGCCGGCGGGCTTGGCCGCCCAGGGCAGATTTTCGAACAATTCCGGCTCTGCGCTCCGCCGAGCTCCCTCGATCTCCAGCATCTTGAGCTTGGTCGAGACGCCTCCCGGCGCGGAAAAGCCGCCGCTGCCTCCGGCGCTCGCCAGGATGCGGTGGCAGGGAATGATGATCGGCACGGGATTTCTCGCGAGCGCCCGACCCACCGCCTGCGCCGCGCCGGGAGTCCCGATGGCCTGTGCGAGCTCGCCATAGGTTTGCACCGCCCCCGGCGGGATGGCCCGCGCGGCGGCATAAACCTGCCGCTCGAACCCGGGCGTGCCGGAGAGATCCACGTCGATGAAGGAAAGATCGGCGGGCGCCCCGCTCAAGAGCTCCCGAACGGCCTCGATCGCGGCGCGAACCCACGCCGGTGGGTCGCCTTCGCTGGCGTCGGGAAAGCGCCTCACCAGCCGCTGGCGCGTTTCCGCGTCCGAACCTTCGGGGAGCGCCGCGCCGACCACGAATGAGCCGCGCCAGACGAGGGCGCAGCGACCGATCGGGGTTTCGAACAGCGTGAAGACGGACCGATCCACGGGTCGCGCCTCCGCCGGCTTACTCGTAGTCGCCGGCGAGGTTGGTGTTGCGCGGCGGGGCGGCGGCGGTGAGGCGCAGCGCCTCGGCCGACTGACTCAGCGAGCCGACCTCGTCCGGAGCGTCCTCATCGTCGACCTGAACGCGCTGAAGATTCGACACCAGGGCTTCTTCGAGGTGCTTCGGCTTCACCGTCTGCTCCGCGATCTCGCGCAACGCGACCACCGGGTTCTTGTCGCGGTCGCGGTCGAGCGTAAGCTCGGCGCCACCCGAAATCTGCCGGGCGCGCTGGGCCGAAAGCAGGACCAGGTCGAACCGGTTCGGGATCTTGTCGACACAATCTTCGACGGTTACGCGCGCCATGAAGCAGCTCCGCTCATCTTGAGGCTGAATGGAAAGCGGGGCCGCTACCAGCCAAGGGCGCTCCTGTCAATGTTTTCGAGGGGTTGCGCTTGCCCGGGCGGCATCGCATCTCCCACTGATGGCCGACGCGAAGCCTCGGAAATCATCGCCCGCTTACTCCGCCACGGTGGAGGGCACCAAGCTTACCTTGCTTCCGGATGGGCCGGAGCGGCTCGATGCGCTGATCGCGCTCATCGACGGGGCCAAGGAATCGCTTCGCATCCTCTATTACATCTTCTGCGCCGATGAATCGGGAACGCGGGTGCGCGACGCGCTGATCGCCGCGGTCGATCGCGGCGTGAAGGTAGCGCTGCTGATCGACGGGTTCGGCAGCGACGACGTCCAGAAGGATTTCTTCGCGCCCCTCACCGACACCGACTGCGCCTTCTGCCGTTTCAGCCCGCGCTTTGGGCGGCGCTATCTGCTGCGCAACCACCAGAAGCTGGCGCTCGCCGACGGCCGTCGTGTCATCATAGGCGGCTTTAATGTCTCCGACGATTATTTCGGCACGATCGAATCCGGAGGTTGGCGCGACCTCGGCCTTGAAGTGGATGGCGACGACGTTGGCTACTTGGTCGGCTATTTCGACAGCCTCTTCAAATGGGCGAACGACCCCAACGGCAAGATTCGCGACCTTCGCCGCATGCTCCAGAAGCATAGCGAGACGAAGGGCCGGCTCCATTGGCTGTTTGGGGGGCCCACGCGTCGGCTCAGCCCCTGGGCGCGGTCCGTGCGCCGCGACATGCGCCGGGCGAAGAGGCTGGACATCATCGCCGCCTATTTCGCGCCGAGTCCGACCCTGCTGCGCCGTATGGCGAATGTCGGAAGGCGCGGCCGCGTACGGCTGGTGACCGCGTCCAAATCCGACAATGGGGCGACGATCGGCGCCGCCCGCCACAGTTACTGGCTGCTGCTCAAGCGCGGCGTCGAAATCTACGAATACCAGCCGACCAAGCTGCACACCAAGCTGTTCGTCCTCGACGACGTCGTCCACATCGGATCGGCGAATTTCGACATGCGAAGCCTCTTCCTCAACCTCGAGATGATGCTGCGAATCGACGACCGCGCGTTCGCGGACGCGATGCGCCGCTATGTCGAGGGCGAGGTCGAACAGAGCGTCAGGATCACGCGTGAAGCCCATCGTGCGAAGCGCACCTGGTTCAACCGCATCCGCTGGGGCATCGCTTATTTTCTGGTGGCGATCGCCGACTACAGCATCTCGCACCGCCTCAATTTCGGCGGCGAGCCGACGCCCTCCTAATCCTTCCAGGCCCAGAACAGCGTTGCGGGCGGAATGTTGATCCATTCGAAGCCCTTGTCGATGCGATCGAAGTGGGGGGAGATATAGTCGCGGACCTTGGGCGAGAATTGGTAGACGAGGAAGGCGCCGCCGGGGCGCAGGGCTTCGGCCGTCTCCTCGGCGATCTTCGGACCGACGCCGGGCGGCAGGGTCGAGAAGGGAAGACCCGACAGGACATAATCGGCGTGCTCGAACCCGCGATCGGCCATGACCTTGCGAACGCTCGCCGCGGATCCGGTCACCGCTTCCAGCCGCGAATCGGTGAACTTGCCGTTGAGGTAGGCGGTGAAATCGGGATTGGTATCGAGGGTGAGGAGGGTGGCGTCGGGCGACAGGCGGTCGAGGATATGCTGGGTGAAGGTGCCGACGCCGGGACCATATTCGACGAACAACCTGGTGTTCGCCCAATCCACCGGATCGAGCATCTTCTCGATCAGGATCTTCGAGGACGGGATTACCGATCCCACCATCACCGGATGCTTCAGGAAGCCACGCAGGAAATGCCAGAGCGGACCGCCGGGTGCGCCGTGCGTGAAGGCTCCTTCCTGTCGTGCTTGTTCGGCCGATAGTGTCATGATGGTCCCGTAGCTCCTGAGCAACAAGTTGCGTTGGCAAAACAACGCGGCAATGGCAAGGGCGAGGCATGGCCGGGCGCCGATTATGCCCGATCGGGGACAGGCCGATACTTTTCCGGGGCAGCCGCATGCCGCCATGTCGGATAGCCGGCTCATACTGGGAGAATCCGCCCTTGGCGACATCTCGCGACAACCCGATGAGGGTCTCCAGCCTTCCCCGGGGGCGGTTCGCCCTCTTGTTCGCGATCATGCTGGTGGCGGCGTCGGGCAACACGGCGATGCAGTCGTTGATGCCCTCGATCGGCCGCGAGCTCGGCGTTCCCGATCTGTGGGTGGCGGTGGCGTTCAGCCTTTCCGCGGTCGTCTGGGTCCTGACCGCGCCGCACTGGGCACGGCTGTCGGACCGGCGCGGTCGGCGGGCGCTGATGCGGCTCGGCCTCTACGGCTTCATCGTCTCGATGCTGGTCTGCGGCTCCGTCCTCGCCGCCGGCCTTGCCGGCCTGCTGCCGCCGACCATCGTCTTCATCGTCTTCGTGCTCGGCCGCGCCGTCTATGGTGGTTGGGGATCGGCCTCGCCGCCGGCCGTGCAGGCCTATGTCGCCGCCCGCACCGAAGGCGAGGAGCGCACCAACGCACTCGCCGCCATCGCCTCTTCCTTCGGTCTCGGTACGATCATCGGCCCAGCCCTGGCGCCCTTGTTCATCTTCCATCCGATGGGGCTGTCCGGGCCCCTGATCGTCTTCGCCTTCATCGGCGCCGCCGTCCTAGCAGCGGTAGTTACCCGGCTGCCGGACGACACGCCGAAAAGCCCCGCCAGGGGTCAGATCGTTGGCGAGCCTTCGATCGGCGGCGTCAACAACGGCGCCGCGCTGACCCGCGACGATCGCGCCGCCGGTCCCTTGCGCTGGCGCGATCCGCGCGTCTTCGCCTGGCACATGATCGGCGCGATCGGCGGCCACGGCCACGCCGCCTTGCTCGGCGTCATCGGCTTTCTCATCATCGACCGCCTGGCGCTCCCGCTCGACCGGGCCCAGCAGTCGATCGCTCTGGTGCTGATGGCCGGCGCCGGCGCGACCCTGCTCGCCCAGTGGGGGCTCATTCCGCGGCTGGCGCTCGACCCGCGCGCGCTTGTGGTCTGGGGCGCCTTGCTCTCCGCCGCCGGTACGGTGATCACAGGTCTCTCCGAAACCATTTACGGCATCACCATGGGCTTCGCCCTGGCCTCACTCGGTTTCGGCTTCTTCCGACCGGGCTTCACCAGCGGGGCTTCGCTGGCGGTGACCCCAGGGGAGCAGAATGCCGTCGCCGGCATGGTAACTTCGGTGAACGGCGTCGCCTTCATCGCGGCGCCCGCCGTGGGCGTTGGCCTCTACGGCCTCTGGATGCCGCTTCCCTTCCTCGTCACGGGCGTGCTGATGCTCGGCCTTGCCCTGTGGATCAGTCTCCGTTTCCACCCTTTGGTCCCCGCGGGGTGAGCATGCCTGGCGTGACGAAGCCGATGCCCGTCGGGCTGGCCGCGTCCTGCTTCAGCTTCGATTCGATCTGGGCATATTCCTTTTCCATCTCGGGCGTGACCGAAGCGCGCGTCTCCTTGAGCGCCCGCTCGAAATGGTCGGCGGTGACGGCCTTGACGTCGAGCGATTCGCGAAGGGCGAACAGGCCGGCGCGCCGCACCAGGTCTTCAAGGTCCGCGCCCGTGAATCGATCCGTGCGGGCGGCGAGATCGTCGAGATCGACATCGCTCGCCAGCGGCATGGCTTCAGTATGGATGCCGAGGATCGTCCGGCGGCCGCCCTTGTCGGGCACCGAGACATAGACCAGCTCGTCGAAGCGGCCGGGCCGGAGCAGCGCCGGATCGATCAGATTCGGTCGGTTCGTGGCGCCTATGACCACGACGGATTGCAACTCTTCCAGGCCGTCCATCTCCGCCAAAATCGTGTTGACGACGCGTTCGGTGACGTGGGGTTCGCCCAGGCCGCCGCCGCGGGCGGGGACGAGGCTGTCGAGCTCGTCGATGAAGATGACGGTGGGCGCGACCTGGCGGGCCCGGGCGAACAGGCGGGCGATCTGCTGCTCGCTTTCGCCATACCATTTCGACAGGAGGTCCGAGGATTTGGCGGCGATGAAGTTCGCCTCCGCCTCGCGCGCCGTCGCCTTGGCGAGCAAGGTCTTGCCGGTGCCGGGCGGGCCGTAGAGGAGGAAGCCCTTGGCCGGCCGGATGCCGAGCCGACGGAACGCTTCGGGGTCCTTCAGGGGAAGCTCGATCCCTTCGCGCAGCCGCTCGCGCGCGTCGTCGAGGCCGCCGATATCGTCCCAGCTTACGTTGGGCATCTGCACCATGACTTCGCGCATGGCGGAGGGCTGGACGCGCTTCAGGGCTTCCTCGAAATCCTTGCGGGTGACCGAGAGATTGTCGAGCACCTCGGGCGGAATCGTGCCTTCCTCGAGGTTGATCCGGGGCATGATCCGCCGCACCGCCTCGATCGCCGCCTCGCGGGTGAGCGCCGCCAGGTCCGCGCCGACGAAACCGTAGGTCTGCCGTGAAAGCTCCTTCAAATCGACCCCCACTTCCAGCGGCATGCCGCGCGTGTGGATGGCGAGGATCTCGCGCCGGCCATTCTCGTCGGGAACGCCGATCACGATCTCGCGGTCGAAGCGGCCGGGGCGGCGGAGCGCCTCGTCCAGCGCCTCCGGCCGGTTGGTCGCCGCGATGACGACCAGGTTCTGCCGCGGCTCCAGCCCGTCGAGCAGGGTCAGCAGCTGGGCGACGAGCCTCTTCTCCGTCTCGCCCTGAACCTGGCCGCGCTTGGGCGCGATGGAGTCGATCTCGTCGATGAAGATGATGGACGGCGCGGCCTGCGCCGCTTCCTCGAACAGCTCGCGCAGCTTCTTCTCGCTCTCGCCATAGGCCGAGCCCATGATCTCCGGCCCGGCGATATGGAAGAAGCTGGCGTCGCTTTCATTGGCAACCGCGCGGGCGAGGCGCGTCTTGCCGGTGCCGGGCGGGCCGTGGAGCAGCACGCCCTTGGGCGGATCGACGCCGAGCCGCTCGAAAATCTCCGGGTAGCGCAAGGGAAGCTCGACCATCTCGCGAAGCTGGTCGATGGTCGAGCCGATGCCGCCCAGATCGTCATAGGTGACGTCGGCGCGGCGGGCCTCCTTGGCCTCGGTATATTCGGGGCGAAGCTCGACCTCGGTGTTGGCGTCGATATGAACGATGCCCTTGGGCGTCGTCGAGACGACCGTCAGCCTGATCTCCTGAAGCGCATAAGCGGGCGCATTCAGCATCTGACGAAGCTCGGGCGGTATATCGCCGCGGTCGACGCGCTGCTGGCCGGTCGTGGCGACGATGTCGCCCGCCGTCACCGGTTTCATGCCGAAGCTGCGCTTGAGGGCGTTGGCAGAGCCCTGGAGCCGCAAATTCTTCTGCGCGGGCGCGAACACGACGCGCTGCGCGGGCTTGGTCTCGGCCTTGCGAATCTCGACGAAATCGCCCGAGCCGATCTCGGCATTGGCGCGCTGGAGGCCGTCGAGGCGGATGATGTTGAGGCCCTCGTCCTCGGGATAGGGCAGGATCGCGCGGGCCGGCGTCGAGCGCTTGCCGATCAGCTCGATGACGTCGCCTTCACCCAGGCCCAGCGCGTTCATCATCGTCCGCGGCAGGCGCGCCAGCCCACGGCCGCTGTCGTCCGGCCGCATGTTCGCGACCTGGAGCCGCGCCGGCTCTCGTTCTTCATCCGCCATGGAAATTCATCTCCTCATGCCCCCGGGACACATAAGGAGTGACAACGGCGCTTCCAGCCGCGGGTTCAAAAAAAGGTCGTGGCAACGGCTCCGGCCGCGCCGGCGTTCGATCTGCCCGGAGCGCGACAGAGCGGCGGTCTGGATTGATCTGCGGTCGTCTTCGGCTCCCGCCGTCGTGGGAATGAGGAGGCGAAAAAAAGGGCCAGCCCCGAAGGACCAGCCCTGAAGTTTTTAGGAGAGGATGCCTGAAAGGCAGGCTCTGTTTCGCCGAGTTCGGGTCATTGTGCAATTGCGAAGACATCTGCTACAGATGCAGTAAATGCAATCGGACTTTACCGGAAATCCGGTGCGGAAGCGGATGCGGCGTCAAAGCTGCACTGCAATATGGAGAGAGACGCGAGCGGCATGCGCAGGTTGCCACCCCTTACCGCCGTAGAGGCGTTCGTCCAGGTCGCGCGGCTGGGCTCGATCAAGGCCGCCGCCGAGGCGCTGGCCTTGTCGTCACCGGCGCTTAGCCGCCGCATCCAGGCGCTGGAGCGCTTCGTCGGCCATAAGCTGTTCGAGCGGCGGCATCAGGCGGTGCACCTCAACGCCGACGGCGAGCGGCTGCTGGCCGAGATCGCGCCGTCGCTCGACGCGCTGACCCTCGCGATGGAGCGCGCGACCGGCGCCGGCGAGCTGATGCGGCTGAGGCTCGGCGTGCCGCCGCTGTTCGCCTCGCAGCGGCTGATGCCGCATTTGCCGGAACTGCGCGCGCTCCATCCGTCGCTCCATATCGACATCGACACCGGCGCCCATGTCTTCGCCCGGCTGGACGAGGGACTGGATGCCGCCATCGCAATCGCGCCCGAGGTCGACCCCAGCCTTTATTCGCGGCGGATCGACAGCAACCGCGTCATCGCGATCGGCGCGCGGGAGATGGCGGAGGGGCCGGCGGCGCTCACTCATCCCTCGCAGCTCGCCCAGGCGACGGTTTTCGTCCACCGCGACATGCCCGACACGTTCGATTACTGGCGCGAGGCGGTCGGCCTGCCCGACCTCCAGCCCGCCGCCGTCGACCATTTCGATTCAGGCCCCCTCATCCTCGACGCCGCGGCGCAGGGCCTGGGCGTCGCGCTGATGCTGGAGAGTCATTTGAAGGAGGCGCACGACCAGCGCCTCGTCCAGCTCTTCGATATCGTGGTCGAAAGCCCCTACAGCTACTGGTTCGCCTGCCGCCGATCGGCGCTGAGGCGCCGGCCGGTGAAAATCTTTCACGATTGGCTGTTCGAGAGGGTGGCGAAGCGGGAGGCGGCCTGGATCGATACACCAAATCGGTGAACTGTGCCTGACAGCGCAACGCTGATATGCACAAAACAGGCAGGCTCGCGAGGTGCGAATGGAAAACGTTCATGCGGCAGCGATGATGAGGAGGATGGATGGATCATGGCACTGACTGTCTGGACGTATGACTGGGTGCCCGAGGGGCCTCGCGGCTTCGTGCGCGATCTTCGGCTGCGATGGGCGCTTCAAGAGGCCGGGCTCAGTTATTCGGTGCGCAGCACGCCGTTCGACGATCGAGGATCCGAGCACCTGAAGCGTCAGCCCTTCGGACAGGTGCCGTTCCTTACCGACGGTGACATTTCGATCTTCGAGAGCGGGGCGTGCCTGCTCCATCTTGCCAAGAAGAGCGACAAGCTGATGCCGCGAGATGCCGCCGGCGAGGCGGAGACGCTGCAATGGGTCATCGCCGCGCTCAACTCCATCGAAATGGTGAGCGTGCCCTGGTGGTTCCTGTCATTGTCCGGCGACAGGGAAAATGGCCTCGCCGGCTGGATGAGGATGCGCCTGGGCCAGCTCGAGAACGTGCTTCGGACACGCGAATGGCTCGCGGCTTCGCGCTTCACCGTCGCGGACCTCCTCATGGCGGACTTTCTTCGCGTACCGAAGGTGCGTGACTTCGCCGCTTCCCCCGTCATCAACGCCTATATCGATCGTGCTTGCGATCGCGAGGCGTTCAGGAAGGCGTTCGCCGATCAGCTCGCGCACTTTCAGGCCGCTGACGAGAGCAAACGCGGTTCTTAGTGGCGCTAGCGGAACGCTGAACGCCCGACATGAGTGAAAGCGGACGCTTGCCGACCGTCTCAAGGTTGCCTTACGAACGCCCGAGGTGCAGGCATTGGCGCTCACAGCAGGGAGGGAAGATCATGGCCGCTGCGTTGCCCTCATCGCCGCCCACCTGGTTCCGGATCGTCGCGCTGCTTGCCGTCCTTTGGAATGCGTTCGGCGTCGCCATGTATCTGAGCTCGGTGGGCATTTTCGGTGACCCTATGGCGGGGCTCAGCGAAGCCGAGCGCGCCGCGGCCTCCTCGATCCCGAGCTGGATTACCGGGGCGTTCGCGATCGGCACGTTCGCCGGTTTGATCGGAAGCCTCGGCCTGGTGCTGCGAAAGAGCTGGGCGGTGCCCGTGCTGATCGTCTCCCTCGTCGCCTTGCTGGTGCTCGAAGGCTGGATCATGTTCTTCAGCGGCGCCCTGGAAATTTTCGGCGTCGTCGTGCCTATCATGGTCAGCATCGGCGCGATCCTGCTCGCCTGGTTCGCGATTGAGGCGCGTCGACGCGGCTGGCTATCCCAGCCCGAGGCTCGCCCCGCACCCGACGCGTGACAGGGCCCGGAGTCGCGGCTTCGGATCGAACGCGGACGTCGGGCACCTGACCCCCCTCCTAAAGAGCGGGAGATCGTGCCGGGGTGCTTTGATTGGTCCGGGTCCGTACGGACTGTTGACCCAGCTGTATTATTCTACTAACTCACCTCGCCGACGAGAGGGAGAGGTTATGTTGCGTACAATGATCGCCGGCCTGTTGGCGGCCTGCTGCGCCGTCGGCGCGGCCGGCGCCCAGACCTACCATCCCGCGTTCGACCCGAGCGCGCTCAAGGGGCCGCGGTTCGGCGCGCCGAACGCAGTGATGATCCTCGGCTCCCCGCATCTTTCGGGCCTGCCGGAAAGCTTCGACCCGGCCACCCTCCGGCCGCTGCTCGACCGGCTGGAAGCGTGGCGGCCGCAGGCGATCGCGATCGAATCGCTGTCGGGGCCGCAGTGCGACTTCATGCGCCATTATCCGGCGCGCTATCGCGACACGGTCGAAGGCTATTGCTGGGATCCGGCCCCGGCGCGGGCGGCGACCGGTCTTGATGTCCCCGCAGCGACGGCAGAAGCGGAGCGGCTGCTGGCCGCCTGGCCGGCCGAGCCGACGCCGAGCCAGCGCCGGCGGCTGGCGGCCGTGTTTCTGGCCGGCGGGGATCAGGCCTCGGCTCTCGTCCAGTGGTTGCGTCTATCCGAAGCAGAGCGCCGCGCCGGCGACGGGCTCGACGAGGTTCTGGCCGCGCGACTCGACGAGCTTCGCGGGCGGCGCAACGAGACGATGCTCATCGCCGCGCCACTGGCCGCGCGGCTGGGGCTCGAGCGGGTCTATCCGATCGACGACCATACCGCCGGTGCGACCATCGCTGACGAGAAGGCCTATGGCGAGGCGATCACCAAGGCCTGGGACAACCCGGCGACCGCGCGGCGACGGGCGATGAGCGCGAGACTGGAGGAGCGGATCGGAACAGGGGAAGGCGTGCTCGCGATCTACCGCGCCTATAATGCGCCGGGAGAGGCCAGGCTGGCGTTCGACAGCGACTTCGGCGCCGCGCTCAACGAGCCCTCGCCGCAAGAATTCGGGCGCGGCTATCTGGGCTATTGGGAAACGCGCAACCTGCGCATGGCGGCGAACATCCGCGAGATGCTGGGCGCGCGCCCAGGCGTCCGTGCGCTGGTCATCGTCGGCGCCTCGCACAAGGGCTATATCGAAGCCTATCTGGACCAGATGCACGACGTGCACCTTGTCGACACCGACAAGGTGCTGCGCTGATCGCGCCCGCGCCCTAGTCCCGGAGCGAGGCCTTCACGATACGCCCCGGCTTGGCGGGGGGCTCGCCC
Source organism: Allosphingosinicella sp. (assembly GCF_036570505.1). Taxonomy (GTDB): domain Bacteria; phylum Pseudomonadota; class Alphaproteobacteria; order Sphingomonadales; family Sphingomonadaceae; genus Allosphingosinicella. Next base: position 26,249 of record NZ_DATCYB010000031.1, read on the forward strand.
TTGGGGAGGGCGTCGACATGCTCCATGCCTTCGCTCACCTCGCCCCAGACGGTGTATTGGCCGTCGAGAAAGCGTGCGTCGTCGAAGCAGATGAAGAACTGGCTGTTGGCGCTGTTGGGGCTCTGCGAACGCGCCATCGAGCAGACGCCGCGGACATGCGGTTCGCGGCTGAACTCGGCGGGCAAGTCGGGCTTGTCGGAGCCGCCCATGCCAGTGCCGGTCGGGTCGCCGCCCTGCGCCATGAAGCCGTCGATGACGCGGTGGAAGACGACGCCGTCGTAAAATTCCTCCTCGGCGAGCTCCCTGATCCGCTCGACATGCTGGGGGGCGAGGTCGGGGCGCAGGCGGATGACGACGTCGCCGCCGCTATCGAGGGTGAGGACGAGGGTGTTCTTTTCGTCGGCCATTATCATCTCCTGATCGGGAAGTCGGACGCGACTTAGGCGCGGCGCGGAAAAGACGCCACCCCAGGCGCCCGGAAATATCGACAGGCGCCGCGCCCGCGCCTAGGAAGCGCTTTCGGCACAGGGCTTTGAGGAGAGGGCGATGAGCGACAGCGAACTCGAAACGCCCGCCACCCCCGCACCCGAAGAGCCCGAGGACCGGCTCGACGAGGACGATCGGCTGCGGCCCGATTTCGTCCGCCGCGTGCTCGACCGGGTCGACGCGGGTGACACCGACGGCGTGCGCGAGCTGGTCGAGCCGCTCCACCCCGCCGACATGGCCGACCTGTTCGAGATCGTCGATCGCGACGAGCGCCAGGCACTGGCGGCGGCCGTCTCGGACCTGCTCGACGCCGAGGTCTTCTCGGAAATGAATGACTGGGTGCGCGAGGAGCTGATCGACGCGCTCGAGCCGCACGAGGTCGCCGACATCGCCGGCCAGCTCGAGACCGACGACGCCGTCGCCATCATCGAGGACATGGAGGAGGACGACCAGCGCGCCGTCCTCCGCGCCCTCGACCCCGATGATCGGGCCGCGATCGAGGAGGCGCTCACCTTCCCCGAGGAATCCGCCGGCCGCCTGATGCAGCGCGAGCTGATCGCGGTGCCCGAGCATTGGAATATCGGTCAGGTGATCGATTATCTCCGCGCCGGCGAGGGTCTGACGACCGACTTCTGGGAAGTCTTCGTCGTCGATCCGCAGCATCATCCGGTGGGGACGGTGCAGCTCTCCTGGATCCTGCGCACGCCGCGCCACATCGCCATGGCTGACCTCATGCGGCGCGAGCAGACCCTGATCCCGGTCGACATGGACCAGGAGGAAGTCGCGCTCCGCTTCCAGAAATATGCGCTGATCTCGGCCGCAGTGGTCGATGAAGCGGGCCGCCTGGTCGGCATGATCACCGTCGACGACATCGTCCACATCATCCAGGAAGAAGCGGGCGAGGACGTCCTCCTGCTCTCCGGTGCCGGCGAAGGCGACATCAACGAGCCGATCCGCGACAGCTATAAGGCGCGCGTGCGCTGGCTGGTGGCGAACCTCGGCACCGCGCTGGTGGCTTCGACTATCATCGCCCTGTTCGGCGCCGCGATCGAGGAGATGGTGGCGCTCGCAGTGCTGATGCCGATCGTGGCGTCGATCGGCGGCAATGCGGGCACGCAGACGATGGCGGTGGCGGTGCGAGCGCTCGCCGTGAACCAGCTCACCCGCTCCAACACCTGGCGCACTATCTGGCGCGAGATCAGGCTGGCGCTCTTGAATGGCGTCACCATCGCCATCCTGATCGGCCTCGGCGCCGGCTTTGTCTTCTCCAACGCGGCCCTGGGCGGCGTCATCGCCGCCGCCATGCTGATCAACATCGCCGTCGCCGGCCTCGCCGGCGTCATGGTTCCGGTCCTGCTCGAGCGACTCGACCAGGACCCGGCGGTCGCCTCGTCGGTGTTCGTGACGATGATCACCGACTCCATGGGCTTCCTCGCCTTCCTCGGCCTTGCGGTGGCGAGCGGCCTCGTCGGCTAGGGCCTTGCTCGCCTCTCGCCAATCCGGCAGAGGCTTGGCCATGTCTCCCCTCCATATCAGCAAGGTCGCGGTTGGATGCAGGACCTTCGAGGCGCTGAGGAAGCGGCAGGAGGCGAGGCTCTCGGATGGCGTGGTTCCCATCACGACACGCTTCCGGCCGACGCGGGCCGACGAGTTGATCGGCGGCTCGATCTACTGGATCGTCAAGCACCGCCTCGCCGCGCGGCAGACGATCCTGGGCTTCGCCGACGGCGAAGACCGGCGGACGATCATCCGGCTCGACCCAAAGCTCGTGCCCGTCCGGGCGCGGCCGAAGCGTGCCCATCAGGGCTGGCGCTACATGACGGCTGATGAGGCGCCGGGGGATTTCGACGGTGACGACGAAGGGCTCGCGGCGATGCCGCCCGATCTTGCCGTCAAGCTGGCTTCGCTGGCGTTGATCTAGGTCGGACCGGGAGCTTGCCGAGGCAGGCTCGACTCATTCGTCTCCGCAAACGACGCGTCCGATGCCCCGCGCGCTGACGTCGCAATCGGGCGATCCGTGGATGGTCGTGTCGCCGGAGCCGGTGGCGTTCACCTCGACCGTCTCCGTCACCGTCACGGCGATCGTGCCGGCGGTGTCGGCGTTCACCTCGGCCTGTTCGACGGTGAGCGCGCGGGCGTCGAAATCGCCGCTGCCGCTGATGGCGGCGGTGAGCTTTTCCGCCGCGCCGCCGACCGCGATACGACCCGAACCCAGCAGGCTGACGAAGAGATTGTCCGCCGCGACGCGGGCAACCTCGAGGCCGCCGCTTCCGGTGACGGCGACGTCGAAGCGCATGGCCTCGACCTCATCTATGACGAGACGACCGGACCCGTTGACCGACGCCGCGCGAAGATCGTGCCCAGTGACGACGATCTCGACCGGACCCCGCTGCTCTCCGGGATAGCCGCCCCAGGCGGAGCGGTTGGGGCTTATGCGGAGCGTCCGGCCTTCGACGTCGATCGCCACGCGCTCCAGCGCCCGGCTGCCGCCCGACGCGGTCGCCGACGGCGACTTGCCGGTGGCGAGCGTTACGACGAAAGGCCCGTCGACCCGGATGCGGTCGAAATCGGTGACGGTATAGCGCCGCTCGGCCGCCTGAGCCGGCGCGGTGGCGGTGAGGGCGAGGGCGGCGAGCATGATCCTGTTCATGGGATCGGGATCATGCCGCGCAATGGTTAACGGCTGATAAGCAAACTCAGCCGCCGCAGCGGACGTCGCCGGAACCCATCTTGCTGACCGAGCATTTGGCCGAGCCGCTGATCGCGACATCGCCCGAGCCCATGATCGACACGTCGGCGCTCTCCATCGCGCGCGCCCGGACGCCACCCGATCCCACGATCGACACGTCGGCCGACTGGCTTTCAAGGTCGGCGATCTCGACGTCGCCCGACCCGGCGATCGAGACGCTGGTGCGGGTGGCGGTGCCGGCGGCGTGGATGCCGCCCGAACCGGCGATCGAGAAATCGGCCGAGCCGACGCGGAGCGAGGCGATGTCCATGTCGCCCGAGCCGCCGATCGAAGCGGAGAAACTGCCGCCTTCGACGGCATCGATCCGCATGTCGCCCGAGCCGCCGATCGCGGCGCCGGCAAGTATCGGCGTCGTCACGTAGACGGTGACCGGCCGCCGGCTGCCCGAGGAGCCGAACCAGCCACGGTCCTTCTTCGTGCCGATATGAAGGTCTCCGTCCTTCACCTCGATCTTCAGCCGCTCGACCTCCGACGCCGGTCCCTCCGCGCGCACGGAGGCGGCGGGCCCTACCTTGACGACGACATTGTGATGGCCGCCGAGCGAGACGGAATCAAAGACACCGACATCGAAGGTGCGCTGCGCGGTCCGGTTGTCGGCTTCATTCGGCTCGCCTTCCTGGGCGTCGGCGCCGAAGCCGCAGGCGGCGATGGTGAGGGCGGGTATCAGAACATAAGCGGCGCGCATGGCGATCCTCCTGCTGTCTTAGTGGCGCAATACACCAGACCTTCATCGGTCGCAACATGAAAAAGGCGGCCCGTCGCCGGACCGCCTCTTCTGGACTGGATCGACAAGCGCGAGGCTTATTTCTCCAGCATCTTTTCCTTGTTGTAGACGGCTGCGGCCTTGTTGAGGATCTCGAGGATCTTCTCCAGGGCGGCGGGCTCGTCGACCTGCTCCATCGCGGCCAGCTCGCGGGCGAGGCGGCTGGAAGCGGCCTCGAAAATCTGCCGCTCCGAATAGCTCTGCTCGGGCTGGTCGTCGGCGCGGAAGAGGTCGCGGGTCACTTCCGCGATCGACACGAGATCGCCCGAATTGATCTTCGCTTCATATTCCTGGGCGCGGCGCGACCACATGGTGCGCTTCACCCGGGGCTTGCCCTTCAGGGTCGCGAGCGCTTCCTGCATCGTCTTGTCGGACGACAGCTTGCGCATGCCGACGCTCTCGGCCTTGTTGGTGGGAACGCGGAGCGTCATCCGCTCCTTCTCGAAACGCAGCACGTAGAGTTCCAGCTGCATGCCGGCGATATCCGTGCTCTGCAGCTCGACGACGCGACCGACGCCGTGCTTGGGGTAAACCACATAGTCGCCAACGTCGAAGTTCAACGCCTTCGTTGCCATGAATCAGACCTTCCCATGGAGAGAGCCGCAAAACCCGCCCAACCGCATCGGCCCCATCAGATGCGGTTCCAGTCGTGATTTTACGGCGGTTCAAAATTCAGATCGCCACGTGCGGACACAAGCGAGCATCCGCTTCGATGACAGTTATATAACAAGGATTGGCCCGAAAATCTAGGCCGGGAAGGCGTCTTTCATCCGGAATCCACGGGTATTGGCCGCCTTTGCGGCGAATACCGTATAACTTTTTCCAGTGGGCTCAGTCGCCCTGGCCGGGTTCCGCCGAGAAATATTTGTCGAACTTGCCTTCCTCGCCCTTATGCTCGTCGGCATCGGCCGGGGATTCCCGCTTGCGAGTAATGTTCGGCCATTCGGCGGAATAGGTGGTGTTGAGCTCCAGCCACTTCTCCAGCCCGTTCTCGGTATCGGGCAAGATGGCTTCCGCCGGACATTCGGGCTCGCAGACGCCGCAGTCGATGCACTCGCTGGGATTGATCACCAGCATGTTCTCGCCCTCGTAGAAACAGTCCACCGGACAGACTTCCACGCAATCCATATATTTGCAGCGGATGCAGGCATCGGTGACGACGTAGGTCATGGGACAAGCTTCTCCTGAGACGATGAGTCCCTAGTCTTCGGGCGGCGCGCTCGTCAATGCTCACGCGCCGGCGCCAGATATCAAGAGATGGTCACCTTGCTGGTTATAGCCAATGGTGTGTTGTTTTGCTAAGACACCTTCCATGAAACTCGATATTATCACCTCGGCCGCCTTCGTCTTGCTCCTTGGGGCCGCCGCTCCGCCGACCGCCGTTCGCCCGGAGATCGTCACCGGGGACGTCGACCGCTTCTTTGCCGTCTACGACACGGCCAAGGGCGAGCCGACGGCCGAGCAGCTTCAGCGCGACTATCTCGACAAGGGCAGCAACGGCCTCGACGAGTTCGCCAGGATCAGGAGAATAACAGGCGAAAGCATCGCGGCCGCGATCGCCAAGCGGCCGGAGATTTATGTGAACGCGAGACGATGCGCCGCCGTCCTGCCGGCGGTGAAAGCCCGGCTCACGGCCGCGTTGACGCGGCTGGGCGAACTCTATCCCCAGGCGATCTTTCCGCCGGTGACGCTGGCGATCGGGAGGACCAAGCCGGTCGGGGTGGGGAACGCGGCGGGCGGCGTCATGATCGGCCTGGAAGCGCTGTGCCACTTCGACTTCCTCAACCCGGACGCCGAGGACCGCTTCGTCTCCATCATCGCGCACGAATATGTCCATGTGCAGCAGCCGGCGGCCCAGGTCGAGGAGGCGGAAGTCACGGTGCTCGAGGCTTCCCTCATCGAAGGCGGCGCCGAATTCGTGGCGGAGCTGATCGGCGGGTCGGTCGGCTACAGCCACCTCGCGGCGGCGGCGAAAGGGCGGGAGAAGGCGCTGGAGACCGAGTTCGTGGCGGAGCAGGGCGAGACGGCCATGGGCTCCGACTGGCTCTATAACGGCATCGGAACGGCGGAGAGGCCGGGCGATCTTGGGTATTGGGTCGGCTATCGGATCGCCAAGGCCCATTATCAGGGCGCCAAGGACAAGAAGGCGGCGCTCAAGGACATCATCGAAATGCGCGACGCGCAAGCCTTCCTTGCCAAGAGCGGCTGGTACCCGGGCATCCCGCTGGATTGATCGTCGGCTACTCCGTCCCGGCGTCGGGCGCGGGCTCGGCGGGCAGCTCGACATAGAACGCCCGCGCCTCGGGGGCTGGACCTCGGCGCACAGGCAGAGCGTCGATCCGGATCACGCGCACGGTGCCGCGCTGGGCAAAGCTCAGCACGTCGCCGACCCGCACCAGGGCATGGGCGCGGTCGACGACGCGGCCACCCATCCGGATGCGGCCCTCTTCCGCCAGCGCCTGCGCCTGGACGCGTGTCTTCACGATGCGCGCGAACCAGAGAAACTTGTCGAGCCGAAGGCTATCCGCCTCAGCCATTGCGGCGAAGCTCCGCGAGGGCGGCGAAGGCGTGGCCGGGATCGACCTTGCGCTCGGTTCGCGGCCGTGCGCGGCCCTTCCAGATCCAGCCCTGCGCGTTGGCCGCTGGACGAAAGCCGATCTCCCGCATCAGCTGGGCGACCGCCTGTGGCTGAAGGCCGAGCGAGGTGGCGAGCCCCGCGTCGACGACGCTGGCTTGTTTGCCGCTCCGCGCCTCATGCGCGTGGCGCGCCAGCCGCTCGACCAGATCGACGCGCAGCATTTGTGGACCGAGCGGCCGAAAGCCAAGCTTGGCCGAAAGGAGGCGTCCGGGCGCCTCCGGCGTCGGCAAGACCACCGTTCCGGGAGGCGGAAGGGCTGGCATAGGCTCTTTCGATGCGGCGCAGCGGAGCGCCGTCCGCCAACGCATCGCCTCCGGCTTCAGCATGTCCGGCATGAAGAGGTCGAGCGCGCCGATCCGCACCTTGAGCTTAGAAAGCCGCCGCCGCTGCTCTCGCTCCAGGCTCGACAGCGGCTCGGCCAGGGTTCCGCGCGCGACGATCCCGCCCTCGTCGACCAGCAGAGCGAGGACCGAACGAACCACGGCCGGCGTCGAGGGATCGCGCGCCGCCAAGCCCGCCGCGCGCAGCGGCCCCAGCGATTGCTCGACGCGCGCCCTCACCCATGCCTTCAATCGCTCGATCACGGCCTCACGGCTCCGATCGGATACGCGCTCGATCCTTTTGTCGAGGAGCACGCGGGGGCTGAGCAGGTTTTTGCCGGGGCCGAGCCGCGCCACCTCATGGCCGCGCCAGAGAATGGCGACGGACTCGCCCGGCTCGGTGCGGAGCGAGAAGTGATCGTCGGTGTCGGCGACCAAGGCGCCGGCACGCTTTTCATATTCGCCGCCCAGGCGCCGCTCGGCGGTGGCGAGCAGCATCTTACGGTCGGAATGACGCGCGGCGGGATCGACCTGGAAATCGAAACCCTGCAGGCGGCCGATGGCATAACTGCCGACGCTGACCTCGCCTTCCTCGTCGATCATCACCGGGAACTCGCCGGCATTCTTGCCGCCGATGTCGCGCATCAGCACGGCCGTCCGCCGATCGACGAAGCGCTGGGTCAGCCGCTCGTGGAGGGCGTCCGACAGCTTCTCCTCCACCTCGCGCGTGCGCTCGGCCATGAGCGCCGGATCGGCGAGCCAGTCGGCGCGATGGGCTATGTAGGCCCAGGTCCTCACCCCCGCGATCCGGTCCGCGAGCGTCTCGATATCGCCCTGGACATGGTCGAGCCGCGCCACCTGCTCGGCGAACCAGCCTTGCGGGATGCGGCCGTCGCCTTCGCTCAGATGGCCGTAGAGCCGCGCGACCAGCCGGGCGTGATGATCCGCGCCGGTCTTGCGGAAGTCGGGGAGGCCGCAGGCGGCCCAGAGGCGGCGCACCCGATCGGGTCCGGTCGCGCGCCGGCGCACTTCGTCATCCTCGGCGACGCGCTTCAGCACGGCCAGGTCGACCGCTTCCGGCGCCGCCCATAATTGCTGCTCGCTCGGCCGGCGCTCCAGCGAGCGGATGAGGGCATCGACGCTGCGGAGATCGGGGTCGCCCTCGCGCCAGAAGAGGTGATCGAGCGGGGCGAAGCGATGCTCCTCGATCGCCTCTATCTCCTCGGGCCGGAACTCGGCGCCATGGTCGCCCTGGAGAGTCAGAGTGCCGAAGGTGCCGTCGCGCTGGTGGCGCCCGGCACGCCCGGCGATCTGTGCCATCTCGGCTGGAGTCAGCCGCCGGCGCCGGCGCCCGTCGAACTTGCCGAGGCCGGCGAAGGCGACATGGCTCACGTCCATGTTGAGCCCCATGCCGATCGCATCGGTCGCGACGAGATAATCGACCTCGCCGGCCTGATACATGGCGACCTGTGCGTTGCGGGTGCGGGGAGAGAGGGCGCCCATCACCACCGCCGCGCCGCCGCGCATCCGGCGCAGCATCTCAGCGACCGCATAGACTTGCTCGGCGGAGAAAGCGACGATCGCCGAGCGCGGTGGCAGGCGCGACAGCTTGGCCGGGCCGGCATAGGAGAGCGTCGAGAAGCGCGGCCGGCCGATAATCTCCGCTTTGGGAAGCAGGGCGCGCACCATCGGCTTAAGGCTTTCCGAGCCGAGGATCATCGTCTCCTCGCGGCCGCGCGCGTGCAGCATCCGGTCGGTGAAGACATGGCCGCGCTCCGGGTCGGTGCCGAGCTGCGCCTCGTCGATGGCGACGAAGGCGACGTCGCGCTCCATCGGCATCGATTCCGCTGTGCAGAGGAACCAGCGCGCGTCCTTCGGGACGATTTTCTCCTCGCCGGTGATCAGCGCGACCTGCTTTTCGCCCTTGAGCTTGACGACCCGGTCGTAAACCTCGCGCGCCAGCAGACGCAGCGGAAAGCCGATCATCCCGCTCGAATGGCCGCACATCCGCTCCACCGCGAGATGGGTCTTGCCGGTGTTGGTCGGCCCCAAGATGGCCGCCAGCGGCGCCCGGGCGAAATCGCTCATGCCCATTAGATTGGAACAGGGCCGTCGCTTGGCAATGTTCCGTCGCCGACTCGGCTCACCGACACGGCGGCGCGCTTCACCGCAACGGTGCGCCGGCGCGGAATCGCTTTACTTTACTTTAACCGTCTTTCCCCACAGTCCTAAGCTCCTGGCGCGCAAGCGTCGCGGGGTTATTTTTCCGGGGCCGCGGGGGCATCCGAACTTGTATCAGTTCAACGACATCGGTGCCGGGCAGGGCGGCGGAGCGGCGGCGCTCAGCCTCGACCGCGCGCTGGGCCGGCGGCCTATCGCCCCGGCGCGCGAAAGGCTCCGAGATTTCCGTGCCCGCATCGAAGAGGTCGACCTCGTCGTCGACCTCGGCGTCCGCATCGGCTCGCGCGAATGGATGCGCGGCTTCGCCACCTGTGCCGCGCTTTGCTATGCCGCCTGGTCGTTCGCACCGGGGATCGAGCCCTTGCAGGGCGCCGTGCCCGCGCCCATGCCCGACGCGCAATGGGAAGAAGCCCGCGCGCTGTCGATCGCGCCGCTCGCGCTCGGCGCCGACACCGGCCGCCGCATGGCGCCGAACGAAGCGGTCGAGGCACTCACCGACACGCCGGAGCGACCGCGCATCGATTTAGTCGCCACGCTCGGGCGGGGCGACAGTTTCGCCCGCGTCCTCGAGCGCGCCGGCGTCGCAGAGGCGGAGGCCCTGACGGTAGCCGAGATCGTGTCCGGGGCCATCGCAGTCGATGAAGTCAAGCCCGGAACGGCCGTCGACATCAGCCTCGGCCGCCGGCCGAACAAGGCCGTGCCCCGGCCGCTCGAAGCGCTGACCTTCCGCGCTCGCTTCGATCTTGAATTGGCCGTCGAGCGCGTGAACGGCGCGCTGGCACTGAAGCGCATCCCGATCGCCGTCGACGACACCCCGCTCCGTATCCAGGGCCGTGTCGGCTCCAGTCTCTATCGCGCGGCCCGCGCCGCCGGGGCGCCGGGCAAGGCGATCGAAGCCTATCTACGCGCCATCGCCACCCAGATCAGCATCGGCCGCATCGGCGCCGACGACGAGTTCGACATCATCATCGAGCATCGCCGCGCCGCGACCGGCGAGACGGAAACCGGCAAGCTGCTCTATGCCGGCCTCGATCGATCGCGCGGCGACGACGTCGAGTTGATGCAATGGGAATATGGCGGGCGAGCGCAATGGTTCGAGGCGTCCGGCGTCGGCAAGTCGAGCGGCATGCTCCAGCGTCCGGTTCCAGGCCGTGTGACTTCGGCCTTCGGCAAGCGCCGCCATCCGATCCTGGGTTACACCCGCATGCACAAGGGCATGGATTTCCGCGCCGGCCACGGCACGCCGATCCTCGCAGCCGCCGATGGACGCGTCGTTCGCGCGGGGCGGGCCGGCGGCTATGGCAAGCAGGTCCGCATCAAGCATGAGGGCGGCCTGGTGACGAGCTATTCCCATATGAGCCGGATCGCCGCCGACAGTGGCAACCGTGTGAAGAAGGGGGAAGTTATCGGCTATGTCGGCTCGACCGGCCTTTCGACCGGCCCGCACCTCCATTACGAGCTCTATCGCAACGGCGTTCCGATCAACCCCGCGTCGGTCAAGTTCACCACGCGCGCGGAACTGAGCGGCCGGGACCTCGCCAATTTCAAGGCACAGCTCCTCGAGCTGAAGGGGGTGCCGGTCGGCGGCGAGGCGGCCACCCGGTCCGCCAAAGCCGATGAAAAGGCGTCGGATACGATCGCCTGATCAATCCCTCTCAACCAGAACCTTCAACCAGAACTTCCAGCGAACGTCTTTCGCCTGAGACCTACCGCCCCTGTGCGCGCCAGCGCTTGACGACGCGGGCGACCATCGCCTCCTCTTCGCCGGTCTGCTTCCACAGTTCCGAGAAAGCGGGATCGGACGAGGCCGGGCAGCGGTCGCGCTCCAGATCGTCGAATGCGACCCGGATCGGGATCGACACACCTTCGCCGCAAATGATGCATTCGCGATTGCGGAGCGCCGGGATGACGTCGAGGAAGCCGCGCGCGCCCTCCGGCATCGCACTCTTCACGAACGCCTGGTCGCGATCGTTGTTAAGGCGCATGCAGACAATGGTGCCACACTGCGACAGCACGCCTTCCGCGAGATCCGAGGGACGCTGGGTGATGAGGCCGAGGGATATGCCATATTTACGGCCCTCCTTGGCGATCCGCTCGAGGATCTTGCGCACGGCCTGACCGCTCGAGGTCTTGTCCGCGGGGACGTAGCGGTGCGCCTCTTCGCAGACCAGCAGAACCGGGCGCTGGAGCTCGTTGCGCGACCAGATGGCGTAGTCGAAGACGAGGCGCGACAGCACCGCCACCACCACCGAAGTGATATCCGAAGGCACGCCCGACACGTCCACGATCGAGATCGGCTTGCCCCTGGCCGGCAGGCGGAAAATCTTGGAGATGAAGGCGGTCATGCTATCGGCGACGAGCATGCCCGAAAACATGAAGCTGTAGCGGGGGTCGGCCTTCAACTCGTCGATCTTGGTCTTGAGCCGCATGAACGGCGCGGTGTCCGTCGCCTTGTTCAAGAGGCCCATCTCGTGGGTGATGGCGTTGGTGAGGTCCGACAGCGTGTAGGGGATCGGCGAATCGACGGTGAGCTTGGTCAGCCCTTCGGCCGCCCGGTTCTTGGCTCGGGCGTGAAGCAGGCACTTGGCGAGGATGTCGCTGTCGCGCTGGCGATCGGCGCCCTGCGAGGTGACGAAGACCTCGCAATGCTCCTCGAAGTTCATCAACCAATAGGGCATGGCGAGGTTGTCGACGTTGAACAGCTCGCCATGGCCCTTGAACGCGGCCGAATATTCGCCGTGCGGGTCGACCATGACGATGTGCCCCTCGGGCGCCATGTCGCAGATGCGGTGCATGATGAGGGCGGCCGAGGTCGATTTGCCGGTGCCGGTGGAGCCGAGCAATGCGAAGTGCTTGCCGAGCAGTGCGTCGATATAAAGCGCGCCGCGTACGTCCCGTGTAGGATAGACCGTGCCGATCTCGATATGCGGCCGCTCATCGGCCGAGAACATCTGCTTCAGATCGTCGCCGGCCACCGGGAAGACGCGATTGCCGGGTATCGGATAGCTGGTGATGCCGCGCTTGAAGTTGACGAGCTTTCCGGTCTTGTCATCCTCGTCGCCCTCGCCAAGGAAGTCGACCTCGGCGGACACCATATCACCCTCGGCATCGATGATGCGAAGGTGACGGACATTGGCGAGCAGCCAGCGCCCGCCCGATTCGAGCTTCACCTGGCTGCCTACCTGCCCCGACATGGCGACACTGGGGTCGGCATCGGCCGCGAGTTCGCGCAGGCGAGGACCGCTTATCTGGATGCGAGCCCCGCCGCCGGAAACTTCGAAGACCGACCCGATAGCCTCATGGCGGGTCGGCAAGGGCCGAAGGGGCGACGCCGAGGTGGGCGTGGACTGAACGGCGGGCGCCGGCCGGTCGTCCCGTGGCAGGCTCTGAAAGTTCATCATGTCGGTCATGCGGGCGTGGTCTTTCCTGTTGGCGCCTTTCGTCGAGCCAACCACCTAGACCATAAGCGTAAAGAACTTCCTTGCGACGGGTCGCGGACCGTCACCGGCGACGGAAGAGCGCGCTCCCCGCCCAGCCGAGGAAGAGGGATACCAGCACGGCGACCAGGCCGTAGGCGAGCGACCAGCGCTCCGCCGCATCCGCCACGAACCGCTCGAAGCCCAGTTTCTCGATCCGGATCGCGCGCACGGCGGCCGCTATCACGCGGCCGTCCTGGATGAGGAAGGTCTCGGCCGTATAGTTGCCGACCGGCACCCGCGCGGGAATGTTGATCCTGGCGCGGTAAAGGACGCCGCCGGTGATCTCCACGCCGTCCGGCTTCTCGAAGTAGAGCTGCTGTCGCCGCATCAGATCGACGAGGCCCGTCTCGAACCTCTGCTGTTCGTCGGGCGTCGCGCCCGCGCCGGGGGAAAGCTGCAGATATTCGAGGCCCAGTTCGTAAATGGCCGCCATCCGCTCATCGACCAGCTCCGACAGCGGGCTGGACGAGGCGACCGCATAGAAGGACGGCGCGGAACGGAAGCGCTCGCTTTCGACATTCATCCAGATGCCGGCGACCTTCTGCTTCTCGCGCACGATGATCGGCTGCGACGGTCCTTTCACGACCACTGCGATGTCGGCCGGATCCTCCGGAACCACGCCGCCCGGATAGATGATCGCGCCGAACAGGAGCAGCTCGGCGCCGGTGAAGGAATATTGGATCTGGATTTCCCGCTGGGAAACATCCGGCACGAGCAGCGGCTCGGCAGCGCCAAGCGACAGCGGCGCCAACAGCAGCAGCGAAAGAGCTCTGGCCAACCTCAAAGCAGCTGCACCGTGTAGATTTCGGGCGGGCGCCAGCCGAGCCCCAGCGCCATGCGGAAGGCGACCCCCAGGACCATGATCGCCAAGGCCATACGGAGCATTTCCGGCTTCACCTTCTGCGCGAAGCGCGCGCCGAACTGGGCGCCGACGACACTCGCCAGAAGCAGCAATATGGCGAGGACGATATCGACCGACTTGGTCGTCAGGGCATGGATCAAGGTCGTCGCGGCGGTGATGAACAGGATCTGCAGCAGCGAGGTGCCGACCACGACGCTGGTCGACATGCCGAGCAGGTAGATCATCGCGGGGACGGCGACGAAGCCGCCGCCGACGCCCAGAAGGACCGTCAGCACACCCGTGAAGAAGCCGAGAGCGAGCGGTGCAAGCGGAGAGATGTAAAGTCCGGAGCGATAGAAACGCCAGCGCATCGGCAGCGCCGCGATGATCGGATTGTGCCGCCGCGCCGGCTTGCGAGATTTTTCCGGCGACTTGATAATCCCGAGAGAGGCGGCGGATTCCTTCACCATCAGGACGCCGATGCCGCCGAGCATGACGACATAGAGCAGCGCGATGACGGTATCGATCTGACCGCTATCCTGGAGGAGGCGGAACAATCCGCCGCCCGCAAGCGCGCCCAGGAATCCGCCCGCGATAAGCACGCCGCCCATCCGGTAATCGACGCCTTTCCGGCGCCGGTGCGCAAGCATGCCCGAGACGCTGGTGCCGGTGATCTGGGTGGTTGCCGATGCCACGGCGACGCTGGGGGGGATGCCGTAAAAGATCAGGATCGGCGTGGTGAGGAAGCCGCCGCCGACGCCGATCATGCCGGTCAGGAGGCCGACCACGCCGCCGAGGCCGATGATCACCAGTATATTTACGGACATTCCGGCGACGGGCAGATAGATATCCATGGGCGCGCGAAGCTAGCCGCTAAACGACAGGGGCGGAAGGCCGCGCGCGGCGCCCCGGTCAAAAATCCGAAGAGAGGGTAAGAGCTGGGCCGGAAGCCGGCGCGGCGTTCCCGGCGGCCCGAAACCGCCCCTCGGCAGCGAGGCGAAGAATGGCGCCCCCTGGACGGCAGGGCAATCGGCACCCGGGGCCCGACGTCGAGCCGCGACAATCCCGGCTTCGCGGCACCCCAAAGGCCCACGCCCGCCCTTAGCCTCTTTTTGGAGTCGATCGGGGCGGTCAGCTGCGCCGACCCCGTCCGCGAACAGGTCTCTTCGGCGCAAGCACACCGCGCCCGCCTGCGCATAGGCGTCGAGCCGCACCGGCCCGACGAGCCGACGCTCGGAGACATCGCCATAGGCGAGCAGTGCAGGAACATCCACGTGAAGCGGCTGAAAGCAAGTGCGCCTGCTGTGGCGGAACATCGCCGGGACCAGTCGGTTGCTTTTCGAAGCCTTTGAGGAACCCAAATGAACGTCGGCGACGAGCGAAGCATTTCATATTGGATGGAGACGGCGCCCGCGATCGACGCTCCGCCGCTGCCGTCGAACGCCAGTTGCGACGTAATCGTAATCGGCTCGGGAATTGCCGGCCTTTCCACCGCCTATGAGCTCAGCCGCTTCGGCCGTTCGGTGATCGTCATCGACCGCGGCGCGGTCGGGCGCGGCATGACGGCGCGGACGACGGCCCATCTCTCCACCGAACTCGATGATTTCTATTCGGAACTGATCCGGGTACGCGGCGAGGACGAAGCGCGGCTCTTCCATGACAGCCAAGTGGCGGCAGTGAACCGGGTCGAGACGATCTGCCGGGACGAAGGCATCGACGCCGATTTCGCGCGCGTCGACGGCTTTCTCTTCCCGGCCGAGGAGAAGCATCGCGCCGATCTGGAAGAGGAATATCGGGCGTGTCGGAGCCTCGGCATCGACGTCGAATGGGACGACTGCGCGCCCATCCCCGGTCTCGACACCGGCCGCGCGCTCCGTTTCCCCGACCAGGGCCGCTTTCATCCCACCCGGTATCTGGCCGGCCTCGCCCGCGCCATCGAGGCTAGCGGCGGCCGACTTCATGGCGATACCGCCTATATCTCCCATCGTGAGACGGGCGAGGGTGTCGAGATCATGACGGAAAGCGGTCCGGTCATTCGCGCGGGCGCGGCCGTGTTCGCGACCAATTCGCCGGTGAACGACAGAGTCGCGATCCATTCCAAGCAGGTGCCGAGCCGCACCTATGCCATTGCCGGACGGGTGGCGAAGGGATCGGTGCCGGACGCGCTCGTCTGGGACACCCATGAGGCCTATCATTATGTGCGCCTGCAACCTTTGGACGATACTGAAGATTTGCTGATCGTGGGCGGCGAGGATCATCGTTCGGGCGAATTGAACGACATGGGCGAGCGCTTCGGCCGCCTCGAACAATGGACACGCGAGCGTTATCCGGACTTCGGCTCGACCCAATATCGCTGGTCGGGACAGGTGATGGAGCCGATCGACTTCATGCCGTTTAGCGGTCGCAATCACGGCAGCTCCAACATCTACGTCCACACGGGCGATTCCGGGATGGGGATTACCAATGGCGTCGCCGGCAGCCTCACCATCCTGCCGCTGATCATCGGCGAGGACAGCCGTTATGCGCCCTTGTTCGATCCGGGCCGCAAGGCGGCGTCAATACCGGCCGCGACCGAATTCGTGAAAGGCCAAGCGGGGGCGGTGAGGAATTTCAGCGAATATCTGCGGCCCGGCGACGTCAAATCGGCGGACGACCTCGCGCCCGGCGAGGGAGCCGTCGTGCGCGAAGGGATGAGAAAGATCGCCGCCTGCAAAAGTGAGGACGGCACCATCGTCCGCCGTTCCGCCGTCTGCACGCATCTCGGCTGCCTGGTGCACTGGAACAGCTTCGAGAAATGCTGGGACTGCCCGTGTCATGGCTCCCAATTCGCGCCGGACGGGGAGGTGCTCAACGGTCCCGCGGTAACGGCCCTGGGATCGGCAGACTAGGCTCCTCGCCCGCCTTCATCCGGAACAGGACGCGGTCCTCATGGGTGAAGCCGCGCGTCCACAGGATGATGCCGAAGACGCCGAGGATGAAGGGGATGCCGAAGATCAGCTCCGCCCATTCGTAGCTGCGCGGCAGGAAGGTGAAGGCGGAGCCAACGACCGTCGCGCCCGCCGCGGCCCAGACGAGGGGCCAGCGCCATCCGGAGACGGGTGCGCCGAGAAGCCGCCCAAGCAGCCTTGCCTTCAGGACCGACGCGAGTCCGAGCGCCAGGGACAGCGCGATGGCCGGCCCAGCCGCCTGGAAGGTCGTCGGCCAATTGAGCGTCCGCATCGCCAGGATGAGCGCAATCGACAGGGCGATCTGGATGACGATCATCAGGGTCGAAATCATCAGATTGCGGTGGCGGGCGATATAGACGAGCGCGGCTTCGGACACCGCCGCCGTCGCGGCCACGACCTCTGCGGCCAGCAGGAAACCCAGGACGCCCGTGCCGCTGATGAACTCCTCGCCGACCAGCCCCATCACCGCCTCGCCCGGAATGCCGAGCGCCAGCGCCACGCCCGCCTGCGCGGCGATTATCCAGAAGCCGACCTGGCGCACCTGCTTGGCCACGGCGGCCTTGTCGCCTTCGGCCAGCTTCTGGGTGATCACGGGCCCGAGGATCGGATCGAAGCTAGTCTTCAATTTCTGCGGCAAGGAGGCGACCTGCTGGGCGACATAATAGACGCCGACGACAGCCGGCGAGAAGAAAAGGCCGAGGATGGCGATGTCGATCCGGCGCGAGCCCCATTCGATCGCATCGGCAGCGGCCAGCGGCGTGTTGCGCCGCGCCAGCATCCATAAGGTTCCGGGTTCGGGCCGCCAGCCTTGCGGCATGCCGTAGGCCCTGAACAGCGGCCAGAGCGAGGCGGCCAGCGCCGCCAGCATCGAAATCACATAGGCGATGATGAGGCCGTCGCGGCTGGACAGGGTGAAGTAGAGAACGGTCGCGGCGATGCTGATCGTCCAGGGTTCGATGATCGCCCTCGCGGTCACGGTCGCGCGGATGTTGTGGCGATAGGCGAGTGCCGCCAGCGCCACGTCCGACCCGGCGACCGCGAAAACGATCAGCGGCAGCAGCCATTCGACCCCGCGCACCTGGCTGTTCGGAAACATCGCTTGGGGGAAGAGGGCAAGCAGGGCGGTTCCCACCGCCGAAGCCAGGAAGGCGGCGAGCATCGCATCCCACACCACATTCACATGCGGCTTTTCGGTCAAGGAGAGCTGCTGGGCGAGGCCGCGCTTCAACCCCAGTGTCGCGATCTGCGCCGCGAATTCGACGATCAGCACCGCATAGGCGAAACGACCCAGCGCCTCCGGGCCGTAATAGCGGCCGGCGACGATCAGGAACGGTATGCGAGCGGCGAGTCTGAGCAGAAAGCCGAAAAAATTGGTGCGGCCGCCCTTCGCGAGCGCCGCGATATCTTCATTGCCCGGAGCCGGCTGGCTCAATGCGCCTCGCCCCAATTGGGGCCGGTGCCGATCTCGACTCCAAGCGGCACGGAGAGATTCACGGTCGGCTCGGCGGCACCCTCCATCACTCGGCGGATCACTTCGCTCGCCCGCGCCGCGTCGGCTTCGGGCACTTCGAAGACCAGCTCGTCATGGACCTGGAGCAGCATGCGTGTGGACCTTAGTCCCTCCGCTTCCAGCGCCGGCGCCATGCGCGCCATCGCCCGCTTGATGATGTCGGCGGCGGTGCCCTGGATCGGGGCGTTGATCGCGGCACGCTCGGCGCCCTGCCGCTCATGCTGGATATTGGCCTTGATGCGCGGGAAATGAGTCTTGCGACCGAATAGGGTCGTCGTGAACCCGGTCTCCCGGGCCTTGGTCAAGGTCTCGCCGATATAGGCGCGGATGCCGGGGAAGCGATCGAAATAGCGATCGATGATCGCCTGGGCTTCGTCGGCGGTGACGCCGAGCCGGCCGGCGAGGCCCCAGCGCGAGATGCCGTAGAGGATGGCGAAATTGATCGTCTTGGCACTCGCGCGGGTGTCGCGGTTCACCTCCCCGAACAGCTCCTGCGCCGTCATGTTATGAATGTCCGCCCCTTCGGCAAAAGCCTGCTTGAGCTGCGGCACGTCGCAGATATGGGCGGCGAGCCTGAGCTCGATCTGGCTGTAGTCGGCCGAGACGACGGCATGGCCGGGCTCGGCGATGAAGGCGTCGCGGATGCGCCGGCCGATCTCGGTGCGGATCGGAATATTCATCAGGTTGGGATCGGTCGAGGCGAGCCGTCCGGTCTGCGCGCCCGACAGGCTGTAGCTGGTGTGGACCCGGCCGGTGTCGGGGTTGATCTGCTCCTGAAGCGCGTCGGTATAGGTGGATTTGAGCTTGGTCAGCTGCCGCCAGTCGAGCACTAGCTGGGCGATCGGCACGCCGCCGCGCGCCAGCCGCTCGAGCTCGGTGACGTCGGTCGACCAGGTGCCGGACTTGCCCTTGCGCCCGCCCTCCAGACCCATCTTGTTGAATAGGATGTCGCCCAACTGCTGGGGCGAGCCGATGGTGAACTTGCAGCCTGCCTCGCCGCAAATCTTCTCCTCCAGATCGGCGATCTGCGCGTTGAATTCGGCGGAGAGGCCTTTCAACACCTCGCGATCGACTTTGACGCCGTCACGCTCCATGCGTCCGATCACGGCGACCATCGGCCGGTCGACCAGTTGATAGACTCGGGTGACACGCTCGGCCGGCAGACGGGTCTTGAACCGCGTCCAGAGCCTCAAGGTCACGTCGGCGTCCTCACCGGCATATTCGGTGGCGCGGTCGAGCGGGACCTGGTTGAAGGTGATCTGCTTCCGGCCCGTGCCGCACAGCTCCTTGTAGGTGAGGCACTGATGGTCGAGATGCTTCTTGGCGAGATCGTCCAGCGCATGGCTGTTGAGTCCGCCCGCGTCGAGGTTGAAGCTCATTACCAGCGTGTCGTCATAAGGCGCGATGTGGATGCCGCGCCGGTTGAAAACCACCCAGTCGAATTTGAGATTGTGGCCGATCTTGAGGACCGCTTGATCCTCGAGCAGCGGCTTCAGCTTGGCGAGGGCGAGAGCGGAGTCGATCTGCGGCGGGCGATCCGAAAGCAGGTCGTGCCCGCCATGCTCCAGCGGGATGTAGCAGGCGCGGCCGCAATCGGTCGCCAGGCTGATGCCGACGAGGTTGGCGGTGACGCAGTCACGGCCGTCCGTCTCGGTGTCGAAGGCGACGAGGCCCTTCTCGTAGGCCTCGGCGATCCAGCGATCCAGCGCCGTTTCGTCGGTGACGGTCTCATAGGCCGAACGGTCGATCTTCGGCTCCGGCCGCACCTGGGGTTGCGCAGGCACCGCCCGGCGCGCGGCGGCCTCTTGCGTAGCCGCCGAGGCGCTCCCGCCGCTGTTGAGCCGCGCGAGCAGCGACTTGAAGCCGTGAAATTCGAGGAACTCGCGCAACGGCCCGTCCGGGATGCCCTTTATCGAAAGATCCTCGAGCGGCTCCGGCAGCGGCGCGTCGCAGATCAGCCGCACCAGCTCACGACTGAGCCTCGCCATGTCGGCATGCTCGATGAGATTCGACTTGAGTTTGGGCTTAGTGATCTCCTCGACGTTGGCGATGACGTTCTCGACCGAGCCATATTGCTGGATGAGCTGCGAGGCGGTCTTCGGGCCCACGCCCGGCACGCCGGGCACATTGTCGACGCTGTCGCCCATCAGCGCCAGCACCTCGCCCAGCTGCTCGGGCGGCACCCCGAATTTCTCGATCACATAGTCGCGGCCGATGCGGCGGTCGTTCATCGTGTCGAGCATGTCGACGCTGCCGTCCTCGACAAGCTGCATCAGATCCTTGTCGCTGCTAACGATGGTGGTTTTCCATCCCGCCGCCTTCGCCGCCATCACATAGCAGGCGATGATGTCGTCCGCCTCCAACCCTTCCTCCTCGATGCAAGGGATGGAGAAGGCACGGGTGGCGTCGCGGATCAGCGGGAATTGCGGCACCAGCTCGGGCGGCGGCGGCGGCCGGTGCGCCTTGTACTGGTCGTACATCAGGTTGCGGTGCGTGCTCTCCGACTTGTCGAGGATCACGGCCAGATGCGTGGGGCCGTCCGACTTGTTGAGGCTGTCGGCGAGCTTCCAGAGCATCGTCGTATAGCCGTAGACCGCGCCGACATTGAGGCCATGCCGGTTGGTGAGCGGCGGCAGCCGGTGGAAGGCGCGGAAAATGTAGCTGGAGCCGTCGACCAGATAGAGATGCGGGGAGGACATGGGAGGGTGGTCTAGCCGATCCATTGTCCGCGACAAACCACTTCCGTCACTCCCGCGAAAGCGGGAGTCCAAACGACGCACTCATCTGGAAATAGCTCGGAATGGATTCCCGCTTTCGTGGGAATGACGGTAAATTGTAATCTGACGTTCAAGCCAGGCGTGGAATGTAGGCCCTCATGAAACGCAGGGATTTCCTCTTCACCGCCGCCGCGGCGAGCGTGGCCGCGCTCGTCCCGCCGGCCTTCGCGGCGCCGACGCGATTCGCCTCGAGCCGGATTTCGGTCGTTGTCCAAGGGAGCGGCCCGGACGTCGTCCTCATCCCCGGCCTCACTGCCTCACGCGACATGTGGCAGGGCACGGTGGCGGCGATGCCGGGCTATCGCTACCACCTCGTACAGGTCGCGGGGTTCGCCGGCACGCCGGCCGGGGGCAATGCTTCGGGCAAGGTGGTCGCGCCGGTAGCCGCCGAGATCGCCCGCTATATCGACGAGGCGAACCTCCGGACGCCCGCCCTCATAGGCCATTCGATGGGCGGCACGCTGGCGATGATGATCGCCGCGCGCCATCCCGCCGCGGTCGGTCGCGTGATGGTGGTCGACATGCTGCCGGCGCCCGCGGGCCTGCTGGGATCGAGCGCCGAAGCCATCCGCCCGCTCGCCGACGCACTCGCCGGCGTGCTGACGTCCTCGCCGGGCGGGCGCCAACTGCTCGAATCGCTGGTTGGCGGCTTCGGCGCCAGCGACGATGCAGCGCGAAGCGACAGCGACGTGGTCGCGAGAGCCATGCACGAACTCGCCCTGATCGACCTCACCGCGGAGCTGCCGAGGATCGCGGCGCCGATGACCGTGGTCTATGCGACGCCGCCGCCGGGGGGTGGAATCAATCCGGCCCAGGTCGTCCACGATTACACGCAAGCCTATCGCCCCGCGCGCACGGCCGAGTTGATCCCGATCGCCAACAGCGGCCACATGATCATGTACGACCACCCCCAGCGTTTCCGCGCCGCGGTGAAAGCGTTCCTTCAGGAGAGCTGAACGGTCTCGCCCCCGTCACGAACTGCGGCTATGGCTGGGGCTATAAAGTGGTGGGGAGCCGACATGTTCAGAAGGCAGTTTCTTCATGCGCTGGCGGCGTTCGCCGGGTTGTTGATCGCGACGCCCGGCCTGACCGAGGCGGAAAACTTCCAGTCCGACCGCATCATCGTCGTCGCCAAGGGCTCCGGGCCCGACGTGATGCTCATCCCCGGCATGACCTCCTCCCCCAGCGCCTGGCGGAGCGTGGCCGACATGCCCGGCTATCGCTTCCACTATGTCCAAGTGAAGGGCTTTGCCGGCACAAAACCTGAAGCCAATGCGCAAGGCGATGTCTCGGCGCCGGTCGCCGGCGAGATCGCGCGCTACATCAAGGCGACGGGCCTGGAACGGCCCGCCTTCATCGGCCATTCGATGGGCGGCACCATGGCGCTGATGATCGCCGCTCGTCATCCCGATGCCGTCTCGAAGGTGATGGTGGTCGACCAGCTTCCCTTCATGGGCATCGTCTACGGCCCTCCCGGCACGACGCCCGAGAGCGTCCGGCCCACCGCCGACAGGCTTCGCGCGGGAATGGTCGAGGCGACACCCGAAGAGTTCCAGAAGCGGCTGGAAGCGATGACTACCGCGATGGTGCGCAACGAAGAGCAACGCGCGCTAGTCCTCGCCGACGCCACGGCCAGCGACCGCCGGACCGTTGCCAATGCCTTCCACGAGTTGATCGTCATCGACCTCCGGCCCGAGCTTTCATCGATCAGGGTTCCGGTCACTGTCCTTTATGTGACGCCGGAAGGTGTGCCGCTGACGGACGCGCGGATCGACGCCATATATCAGGCCTCTTATGCGCCGCTTGCGGGCGTGAAGCTCGTGCGTATTCCCGACAGCGCCCACTTCATCATGTCCGACAATCCAGAGCGCTTCAAAGCGGAGATGAAAGCCTTGCTCGCCGAGTGAGGATCAGCTTTCCGGCGTCAGCACCGTGTCCAATGCCTCGGGCAGCATGCCGGGATAATCGAGCGTGTAGTGGAGGCCGCGGCTTTCCTTGCGCGCCAGCGCCGAGCGGACGATGAGGCCGGAAACCTCGACAAGGTTGCGGAGCTCGATGAGGTCCGGCGTGACGCGGAAATTGCCGTAATAATCCTCGGTCTCCTGCCGTAGCAGGTCGACGCGGTGGAGGGCGCGTTCGAGGCGCTTGGTGGTGCGGACGATGCCCACATAGTCCCACATGAAACGGCGTATCTCGCGCCAGTTATGGTGGACGACCACTTCCTCGTCGGAGTCGGTGACGCGGCTTTCGTCCCAGGGGCGGATGGGCGGCGGCGGGGGCAGATCATTCCAGCTGGCGTTGATGTGCCGGGCGGCGGCGAGGCCGAAGACCAGGCATTCGAGCAGGGAGTTGGAGGCCATGCGGTTGGCGCCGTGGAGGCCGGATTGGGTGACCTCGCCGGCGGCATAGAGGCCGTGGAGATCGGTCCGGCCGTCGAGGTCCACCATCACGCCGCCGCAGGTGTAATGGGCGGCCGGCACGACGGGGATCGGCTCCTGCGTGATGTCGATGCCGATGTCCGGCCGCGCCAGCCGTTCGGCGATGGTCGGGAAATGGTCGAGGATAAAGGTCGGATCGCGATGGCTGATGTCTAGGTGGACATAATCGAGGCCCAGCCGCTTCAGCTCGTGGTCGATGGCCCGGGCGACGATGTCGCGCGGCGCGAGTTCCTCGCGCCGGTCGAACTCCGGCATGAAGCGCCGGCCTGAATCGGGGCCCGTGCCGGGTATCTTCAGAAGCGCCCCTTCGCCGCGCATCGCCTCGGTGATCAGGAAGTTCTTGACGTCATGATGGTACAGGCAGGTCGGGTGGAACTGGTTGAATTCCATGTTCGACACCCGGCATCCCGCCCGCCACGCCATGGCGATGCCGTCGCCGGTGCTGCCGCGCGGGTTAGTCGAATAAACCCACGCGCGGCTGGCGCCACCGGTGGCGAGGATCGTGGCGCGGCCGGTGAACAGCTCGACCCGCCCGCTCCGCCGGTTGACCGCATAGACGCCCCAGACGCAATCCTCGCACTTGCCGTTGGCGGCGTGACGGCCGGTGACAAGGTCGATGGCGGCCATGTCGGGGACGAGCGTGATGTTGGGATGCTGGGCGGCCGCCTTCTCCAGCGCCTGCTGGACCGCCCATCCGGTGGCGTCGGCGACGTGAACGATGCGGCGGTGGCTGTGCCCGCCTTCCCGCGTCAGATGCCAGCGCTCGGACTCGCCGGGATTAAAGGGCACGTTCAGCTCCGCGAGCCGCTCGATCGCGGCCGGAGCGTTCTCGACGACGAATTCGACGGTGCGTCGGTCGTTGAGCCCGGCGCCGGCGATCATCGTATCCTCGATATGGCGTTCGAACGTGTCGCCCGCCTCCAGCACGGCGGCAATCCCGCCCTGCGCGCGGGCGGTTGAGCCTTCCGAAAGAGCGCCCTTGGCGAGGACGGCGACTTGCAGGTGCTGGGCGAGATTCAGCGCCGCGCTGAGCCCCGCCGCGCCGGACCCGATGACGACCACGTCATAGGCATGGTTAGCCATGCGCGTTGGCGGCCCGGGTGAGGTTCAGGAACACATCCTCCAGGTCAGCCTCGCGAGTGGATACGTCGACGATGCCGAGTCCGTCGCGCTGGAGGGCGGCGAGCACCTCGCCGGCATTCACCCGGTCCTTCCTGTAGGTGATGGCGAGGGTCCGATCGGCGATGATCTCGATCTTGTCGAAGCAGGACGCCTCGGGGACATGGTCGAGATCGCGGTCGACCGTCACTTCCACCGCCTTCTCCTGCGCCATCCCGACCAGCGCGCGAGTCGGCTCGTTGGCGATGACGCGGCCATTATTGATGATGGCGATGCGATCGCACAGCTCCTCGGCCTCCTCCAGATAATGGGTGGTGAGCACGATGGTAACGCCCTGGGCATTGAGGCTCCTGACATAGTTCCAGAGCTGCTGGCGAAGCTCGATATCGACGCCGGCAGTAGGCTCGTCCAGCACCAGGATCGGCGGCGAATGGACCATCGCCTTGGCGACAAGCAGTCGCCTCTTCATGCCGCCGGAAAGCGTACGCGAGTAAGCGCCCGCCTTGTCCTCAAGATGGACGGCGCGGAGCAGCTCCATCGTCCGCCGTCGCGCCTTTGGCACGCCGTAGAGACCCGCCTGCTGGTCGAGCGTCTCGGCCGGCGTGAAGAAGGGATCGAACAGGATCTCCTGCGGGACGATGCCGATCGAGACCTTGGCGTTGCGCGGATGCTGGTCGATGTCGAAGCCCCAGATCGAGGCGGTGCCGCCGCTCTTGTTAACGAGGCCGGCGAGGATGTTGATCAGGGTCGACTTGCCGGCGCCGTTCGGGCCGAGCAGGCCGAAAATCTGTCCGCGCGGAACGTCGAGGCTGACCCCGTCCAGCGCGCGCTTGCCGCCGGCATAGGTTTTCTGAAGGTCGTGGATGCTGATCGCGGGGAAGGTCTCGGCCATGCCGCACCGCATAGCGGCCTTCCGGGCGGCGGGGAAGCGCGCCGCCGATCGGCCCGACGAGCGCCTTTTCGATCAACCGCCATGAGCTTTCGACGGCGGCCCTGCGTCCACCCGGGGTCGCGGTCTATCATCGCCCGGGAGGTATCGGATGGCGAAACGGCTGTTCAGACTTGGCGCACTGCTCGCGGCATCGCTTATCGCATCGGTCGCGGAGGCGGCCGTGGCGGGCGACGCCCCGGATAACGAAATTGTCGTGACGGGTCTGCGCGAGTCCGAAGCAGCCGCGGCCGAGTTCGTCGGGGCGATCAGCGTCGACCACGACAATCAGATCGCCCGCTTTGAAGGCAGCATATGCCCGGCCGCCTTCGGGCTTCCCGGGGGCGAGAAGTCGGCGGTGGAATCACGGCTGCACGCGGTGGCGGAGGAGGTCGGCATCGAAGTCGGACGGCCGGATTGTCGTCCCAACCTGGTCGTCATCGTCGCTGCGGACCCAGTCGATTTCATCCGAACGCTCCACAGGAAGCGGCCCGGGTTGTTCCGTGACGCCGAACGAAGGGACATCGCGCGGCTGACGGCGGCGTCGACGCCCGGCCAGGCCTGGCATCTCCTCGAGAGACGCGAGTCGGATGGCCGCCGCGCGGAGCATTTCGTCGATACGCGCGGCGAGTTCATGGATGCCCATCTGACGCCGAGCCATCAATTCTCCCGTCTCAAGAAATCGATGCGGCCTGCTTTGACGCTCGCCTTCGTCGTTATCGACCTCGAGTCGGCCAAGGGGCTGACAGTCCCCCAGCTGGCCGATTACTGGGCGATGCGAACCCTCGCCATGACTCGTCCCGGCACCGCAGTCGCGGCGGAGGGCCGATCCATTCTCGGCCTCTTCGACGACAGACGCGCAGGCCGCGCTCCGGCGCAATCGCTCACCGCCCGGGACCTGGCCTATCTGAAGGCGCTCTATTCGACCAGGAGCGTGTCGACGGCCGCCCAGCAACGCGCGACCATGGCCCGCATCGCCGCGCGAGAGCTGGCGGGCCGGATGCACGAGCGCTGAGCGAACGGATTGTCGGCCGTGCCCGCCATTGCTAAGGGCGTGGCATGACAGACGACCCTTTCACGCCCGAGATCAGCTACGTTCCCACCCCCCGCGTCGCCTGCGACGGAGCGACCGACATTTCGCCCGCGCTTGGCCACCCGCGCGTCTGGCTGCAGATCGACGAGAAGGGCTTCGTCGACTGCGGCTATTGCGACAAACGCTTCATCCTGAAAGGCGGCCCCGCCGACCGGGGTGCAACGAAGGCGTAACGCCCCTATATCGGCGGACATGAACAGTCTCGCCGACCCCCGCCGCTTCCTTTACCGCAATGATCTGTCGCCCGAGGCCGCCCAGCGGCTCACCGCCGAGGCGCTCAAGCGCTGCGACGATGGCGAGCTTTATCTCCAATATACGGCGTCGGAAGCTTTCGGCTTCGACGATGGCCGGCTGAAGACGGCCGACTTCAACACCCATGCCGGTTTCGGCCTACGCGGCGTCTCCGGCGAGACCACCGCCTTCGCCCACGCCAACGACCTGTCGGAGGCCGCCATCCGCCGCGCCGCCGAGACGATGGCTATGCTCGATCCGGCCAAGGGCGCCAAGGCTCCGCCGCCACGCCGCACGAACGTCAATCTCTACACCGACGCCGATCCCCTGAGCCTCGTCCCGTTCGCGAAGAAGGTCGCGCTTTGCCAGCAGGTCGACGCCGCCGCCCGTGCCCGGGACCCGCGTGTGGTACAAGTGTCGGTGTCGCTCTCTGGGTCATGGAGCGTGATCGACATCGTCCGCGCCGATGGTTTCGTCGCCCATGACGTTCGACCGCTGGTGCGTCTCAACGTCCAGATCGTGGTCGAGCAGAATGGGCGGCGCGAGACCGGTTTCCATGGCCTCGGCGGGCGCAACCTCTACGACAATCTGTTCGAGCCGGGGACCTGGAACCGCGCGATCGACGTCGCACTCGCCCAGGCATTGGTGAACCTCGAATCCGTCGCGGCGCCAGCCGGCGAGATGACGGTGGTGCTCGGCCCCGGCTGGCCCGGCGTGCTGCTCCACGAAGCGATCGGTCACGGCCTCGAAGGCGATTTCAACCGCAAGGGCACCTCGGCCTTTTCCGGCCGCATCGGCGAGCGCGTCGCGGCGCCGGGCGTGACCGTGGTCGATGACGGCTCGATCGGCTGCCGCCGCGGCTCGCTGACGATCGACGACGAGGGCACGCCGACCCAGTGCAACACGCTCATCGAAGATGGCATCCTCAAAGGCTATATCCATGATCGACTGAACGCCCGTCTGATGGGCGTGGCTCCGACCGGCAACGGCCGCCGCGAGAGCTTCGCCCATGCGCCTATGCCCCGCATGACCAACACCTTCATGCTCGGCGGCCAGGACGATCCGGGCGAAATCCTTCAGCGCGCGAAGAACGGCATCTACGCCAAGAGCTTCGGCGGCGGCCAGGTCGATATTACCAACGGGAAGTTCGTCTTCTCCTGCACCGAAGCCTACAAGATCGAGAACGGCAAGCTCGGCGCCCCCATCAAGGGTGCGACCCTGATCGGCGACGGTCCCTCTGTGCTCACCCGCGTCAAGGCGATCGGCAACGACATGGCGCTCGACGAAGGCATCGGCATCTGCGGCAAGGGCGGTCAGTCCGTTCCCGCCGGCGTCGGACAGCCGACCCTGCTGATCGACGGAATCACCGTCGGCGGCACCGCGGCGTGAGCGAGGCGCCCGCGACCATCCTGGATCGCATCGGCGACACATCATTACTGCCCTTGCGCCACGTCGTTCCGGCGAACGGCGCACGCATCCTGCTCAAGCTCGAAAGCGAGAACCCCACCGGCAGCATGAAGGACCGCCAGGCGCTCGCCATGATCGAAGCGGCGGAAGACGACGGGCGGCTCGGACCGGACGGATCGGTCGTCGAATATACGGGCGGCAGCACGGGTGTGTCGCTGGCGCTGGTCTGCGCGGTGAAAGGACATCCGCTGCATGTCGTCACCTCCGACGCCTTCGCGCGCGAAAAGCTCGACCATATGCGGCTGCTGGGCGCGAGGCTCACGATCGTTCCCAGCGAAGGCGGAGGGATGACCGGCAAGCTGACGCGAGACATGATCGAGGCGGCGCGCAGCATCGCCCAGGACACCGGCGCCTATTGGACCGACCAGCTCAACAATGAGGATCAGCTCTCCGCCTATCATCAGATGGGCGAGGAGCTCTGGACCCAAACGGGCGGGCGCATCGACGGCTTCGTCCAGAGCGTGGGCACCGCCGCCTCGTTGCGGGGCATCGCCGCCGCGTTGCGCCGCCACCACGGAGCCATCGATATCGTCGCCGTCGAGCCGGCCGAGTCCCCCGTCCTTTCGGGCGGTGAGACGGGCGCCCACAAGATCGACGGCGTGGGCGCGGGTTTCGTCGTGCCGCTGTGGCGGGACGACATCGCCGACCGGATCGAGCGCGTCTCCACTGACGAAGCCGTTGCAATGGCGTTCCGACTGGCGCGAGAGGAGGGGCTGTTCGCGGGCACGTCCACCGGCGCCAATGTCGTCGGCGCCCTGCGCCTCGCCGAGCGGCTCGGACCGGATGCGACGGTGGTCACCGTCATGTGCGACACGGGCATGAAATATCTTGAGGGCTATGGAGCCCGGCTGGACGAAGGAGGCGCAGTAACGTGATCGTGGAAAACTGGACTGACGAGGTCCTCGATTTCTGGTTCGGGCTGACGCCGGTACAATGGTGGCGGGACGACGGCCTCGACACGCTCATCCGCGAGCGGTTCGAGGACCTTTGGCGGGAGCAGCGCACCCAGCCGGCTCAAAGCTTCCTCGGCTCCCCGCGGGAAGCGCTGGCGGCGGTGATCCTGTTCGACCAGTTCCCGCGCAACATGTTTCGCGATCACGCCGACAGCTTCGCGACCGACCATCTGGCGCTGGCGATTGCCAAGGCGGCCATCGAGCGGGACTATGACGAGGGGATGGGCCAGCCCGAACGCGGGTTTCTCTACATGCCCTTCCAGCATAGCGAGGATCTGGACGATCAGCAGCGCTCGGTCGCCCTGTTCACCGATCTGGGCGATACCGAGCAGCTCCGCTATGCGAAGCTCCACCACGACGTCATCGAACGCTTCGGCCGCTTTCCCCACCGCAACGCCACGCTCGGCCGGACCCCGCGCCCAGACGAGACCGCGGCCGGCGACGTTGTGCCCTGGTAATGGCGCTGGTCGAAGCCGCCCGTTTCCATAATGACCTCGAGGCCGACTTGGCGCGCTCGCGCCTCGCGGCCGAAGGCATTGACAGCGTCCTCTTCGACGTCGGCATGTCCTGGGTGGGCGCGGCGATCCCGGTTCGCCTGATGGTGGACGAGGCCGACGAGGATGAGGCGCGGCGGCTGCTCAGCCGAGATAGGGACGAATGGGTGTGAGGTCGTAGCCGGCCTCGGCGGCTTTCCTCACGATCGCGCCCGCATCGTCGCCCTTCCGGGCGCGAGCCAGCGCCCAGAGATAGGTGGAACGCGTGCCCGAACGGCAGAAGGCGAGCACCTTGCCGTCCGAGTCATCGAGAACCTCGCCCATCGCCTGAACCTGGTTGGCCGACAGGCCGGAGCTTCCCACCGGGATATGGCGATAGTCGAGGCCAGCCGCGCGCGCAGCCTCCTCAACCTCGGCGCTGGAGGGCTGGCCGGGCTCCTCGTCGTCCGGCCGATTGTTGACGATCATCGCCACCCCCGCGGCTTTCAATTCCGCCACGTCGGAGGGCTGGACTTGGCCGCCGACCAGCGTGCGTTCGTCGAGAGTGCGCATCAGCATGGCTATCCCTCGTGCGCCGCAACGACATCCACGAAAGCCTGTCCGTAGCGCTCCAGCTTGGCGGCGCCGACGCCGGAGAGGTTGGCGAGCGTGCCCAGGGTCGTGGGCTTCAGCTCCGCCATCTCGCGAAGCGTGCTGTCGTGGAAAACGACATAGGGCGGTACGCCCGCTTCCTTCGCCAGATCGCGCCGGCAGGCGCGCAAGGCCTCGAACAGCGGATCGCCTTCAGGATTGGGAACGCGTTCGCCCCGGCGGCGCTGGCGCTTGGGTGGGAGGACGAGTTCCATCGGCTCCTCGCCCTTCAGAATCGGACGGGCCGCCGGACCGAAGGAGAGACCGCCATATTCGTCGGCTCTCAGTGCATCACGGGCGAGCAGGGCCCGCGCCACCGGCTTCATCAACGCCAGCTCCGCCTCGTCGGCGATGCCGAACACCGACAGGCGATGGTGGCCGAAGCCGTGAACCTTGTCCGTCTCCTTGCCGGCCAGCACGTCGACGAGATGGGTGATACCGAAGCGCATTTCGGTGCGGAAGGCGGCGGAGAGCAATTTGCGCGCCGCCTCGGTCGCGTCGACGGTCTCGGGCGGTGAGAGGCAATTGTCGCAATTGCCGCAACGCGCCGGCGGCTCTTCGCCGAAATGGCTGAGGAGAAGCGCCCGGCGGCAGCCCGCCGTTTCGACGACGGCGGAAAGCGCGTTCAGCCGGTCCCTTTCGCCCTGCTTCCGATTGTCGGGCACCTCGAGCTCGATACGTCGGCGGGCGCGCGAAAAATCCTCCGCGCCCCAGAAGAGATGCGCTTCTGCCGGGTCGCCGTCACGTCCGGCGCGGCCCGTTTCCTGATAATAAGCCTCGATCGACTTGGGGATGCCAGCATGGGCGACGAAGCGTACGTCCGGCTTGTCGATGCCCATGCCGAAGGCGATGGTGGCGACGATCACCATATCCTCCGAACCGACGAAGGCGGCCTGGTTGCGCGCCCGAATGCGGGGATCGAGACCGGCATGGTAGGGAAGCACCTTGCGCCCGGCAGCGCCGAGTTGCTCGGCCAACTTCTCGGTCTTGTCACGGCTGGTCGTGTAGATGATGCCCGGCCCATGCTGCTCGCCGAGCAAAGTCTTCAACTGCTTCGCGACGCCGTCGCGCGGCCTAACGTGGTAGCGGATATTGGGCCGGTCGAATCCGGCGACGATCAGGCCGTCGGCCGGGATGCCGAGCTGGATGAGGATGTCCTCGCGCGTCTGCCGATCGGCCGTCGCGGTGAGGGCGAGGCGGGGGACGTCCTGGAAGCTGTCGAGCAATGGCCGCAGCAGCCGATAGTCTGGCCGGAAATCATGGCCCCATTCCGAGACGCAATGGGCCTCGTCGATCGCGATGAGGGAGAGTGGAATTCGACTTAGGAGGTTGCGGAAGCCCTCGCCCGATGCGCGCTCCGGCGCGACATAGATGAGATCAAGATCGCCCGCACGGAGGCGGGAAATGGTCTCCTGCCGATTGTCATCCGCAGACGTCAGCGCGGCCGCCTTGATGCCGAAGCCGTCGGCGGCGCGGATCTGGTCGTGCATCAGCGCGATCAGCGGTGAAATGACGAGCGCGGTCCCTTCCCGCGCCAGCGCCGGCACCTGATAGCAAAGCGACTTACCCGCCCCCGTCGGCATGACGGCGAGCGTATGCTGCCCCGCCATGACGCGCTCGATGACGTCGGCCTGGACACCGCGGAAGTCGGTGAAGCCGAAGGTGCCGCGTAGGATGGAAATGGGGGCAGTCACGCGACAACCCTAACCGTTCCTCCCGAGCGAAGTCGAGGGGCGCTGGCACGGACTCATCGCATACGCACCTCGACTTCGCTCGGACGAACGAGTCTGGCGAGTTCCTACTCCGCCGCCTCGGCTTCTTCCTCTTGCTCGCTCTGCTGCCTCAGCCACATCTCGGTGTAGAGGCCGCGCTTGACGAGGAGCTGGCGGTGCGTGCCGCGTTCGACGATGCGGCCGCCGTCGAGGACGACGATCTGGTCGGCGTCGACGACGGTCGAGAGGCGGTGGGCGATGACGATGCTGGTGCGGCCGTGCTCGATGTTTCGGAGCGTCTCCTGGATCGCGGCTTCGGTGCGGCTGTCGAGGGCGCTGGTCGCCTCGTCGAGGATCAGGATCGGCGGGTCCTTGAGGAGCGTGCGGGCGATGGCGACGCGCTGCTTCTCGCCGCCCGAAAGCTTCAGGCCCCGCTCGCCGACCTTTGAATCATAGCCATCGGGCAGGTCCAGGATGAAGTCGTGGATGGCGGCGCCCCTCGCGGCTTCCTCGATCTCCACCTGTGTGGCGCCCTCCCGGCCGTAGCCGATATTGTAGCCGACCGTGTCGTTGAACAGCACGCTGTCCTGCGGAACGATGCCGATCGCGGCGCGCAGGCTAGCCTGCGACACCTGCGTGATGTCCTGGCCGTCTATGGTGATACGGCCGCCAGTCGCCTCATAGAAGCGGAAGAGGAGCCGCGACAAGGTCGACTTGCCCGCGCCCGAGGGGCCGACGACGGCGAGCATCGTGCCGGGCCGGACGTCGAGGTCGATGCCCTTGAGGATCGGCCGGTCGGGGTCGTAGCCGAACTCGATGTTCTCGAAGCGGACATGGCCGGCGGCGACATGCAGGTTGGGCGCGCCCTCGCGGTCTACCACCTCGGCGGGGGTGTCGATGATGCCGAACATCTGCTCCATGTCGATGAGGCCCTGGCGGATGTTGCGATAGACCCAGCCGAGCATGTCGAGCGGGCGGAAGAGCTGGGCGAGCAGTGTGTTGACCAGCACCACGTCGCCGGTGGTGAAGCGGCCGGTCGACCAGCCCCAGACCGTGTAGCCCATCGCGCCGGCCATCATCAGATTGGTGATCAGCGACTGGCCGATATTGAGCCAGGCGAGCGAGCTCTCATTCTTGACCGCGCTGTCGGCATAGGTCTGCATCGCCTTGCCGTAGCGCTGGGCTTCGCGGTCCTCGGCGGTGAAATATTTGACGGTCTCGTAGTTGAGCAGGGAATCGACGGCGCGGGCGATGGCCTGGTTGTCGATCTCGTTCATCTCGCGGCGAAGCTTGGTCCGCCAGTCGGTGACGATACGAGTGAAGGCGATGTAGACAACGACCATCAAAAGCGTGGCGACGACGAGCCCCGGGCCGAACTCGATCTGGAAGATGATGCAGACGACCAGGACCTCGACCAAGGTCGGCGCAATGTTGAACAGCAGGAAATAGAGCATGGAATCGATGCTCTTGGTGCCGCGCTCGACGATCTTGGTCAGCGATCCGGTGCGCCGCTCCAAGTGGAAGCGCAGCGACAGGTCGTGGATGTGTCGGAATACGTTTTCCGCCAGCCGCCGCGCCGCGTCCTGCCCGACCCGCTCGAAGATGGTGTTGCGGACATTGTCGAAGAAGACGCCGGCGAAGCGCGCGCCGGCATAGGCGACGACCAGCGCCGCGGCGAGCATGACCGCCGGATCGACGCTGTCCGACATTCGATCGATCGCGCCCTTATAGGCGTAGGCCGTCGCGAACGTCGCGCTCTTGGCGAGCAGCACGAACAGCAGCGCGACCACGACACGGGTCTTGAGCGCGGTCTCGCCCGCCGGCCACAGATAGGGAAGGAATCGGCGGATCGCGGCCCATCCCGCTTGCGGGCTGTGGGGTGGGTTCGTCGTTTCGGGCGGCATCTTCGTCTAAATAGGCATGCCGTTCGCGCCGACCAAGTTATGCAGGCGAAACATCAGGAACCGCAATGTCCTCCAACGGTTGGTTAGGCGAAGGAGCGGAGGCGATGATGGGCCCGGCATTTTACGTGATGGCGATACTCGGCTGCGGCGAGGCGGATACCGCCTGCGAGCCCGTGGGCGTGACCGAGCAAATGTATCAGAGCATCGACGCCTGCACCGAGGCCACGCCGGATGCGGTCAGCCGCCACAGCGACCTCGCCTATCCGGTGGTCGTCGCCCAGTGCCAGCCGGGTGACCGCTCGATCTCCTACAAAATCCTGCCGCACGAAGTGGAACTGCCCGCGCCGGAACGCGACCCGCAGTTCCGCCGCGCGACCCTTCGGAAGGGCTCCGCCCGAATCTAGATATTGCCGCTGATCGCGACGGTGAAGACCGGACCGTAGAAGCGGTCGCGGCTTTCCGTGAACAGCAATCCGTTGGTGCGCCGGCCGTTGTAGAAGCTGCGGTCGAACGCCTCGTTGGTGCCGAGGATGTTGTCGACGCTGCCCCGCACCGTCAGGCCCATCACATTCTTGTGCTCGACGAAAACCTCGACTTCGCCGGGCGTATTGAAGAACTGGAATTTCTGGTCGAGCCGGAAGCCGGGTGTCTGCGCGAAATGGTCGATGCCCCAGCCATAGGCCCAATCCGTCTGCGGCACGTCGTGGCGGAAATTAATCGCTACCTGGCGAAACGCGTTCTCGTTGATCTCGCGGAAGAGGCCGGTGAGCGGGTCCTTCAGCCGCGTCTTCTCGAACTGCAGGTCGAGGTCGATCTTGGCGCCCTTCCAGCCGATCGGGTCGAAGTTGAAGGTGCTCGTCCAATGGACGCCGTAGAGGGTGGCGCTGTCGAGATTGCCGGGCGCCTGGCCCGCCTCGCCGATCGGAACGATGTCGACGATGTCGGTGATCCGGCTGCCGTAAAGCCGCGCCGTCGCCGTGCCCCAGGCGCCGAGATTGCGCGTCGCCTCCAGCTCCAGGTTCCAGCTTTGCTGGGGCACCAGGTTGACGTTTCCGGCATCGGTCGTGCCGCCGCTGACATTGGCCGAGGCGACGAAGTCGAAGAAGTCGAGCTGCCCGACTTCACGCTCCAGCTTGACGCTGAGGTCGAGCAGCGGCGAGGCCTTCCAGGCGAGCGAGACGAAGCCCTTGGGGCGGACGAACTTGCGGGTAAGGCCCGCTTCGCCCGACTGGCTCAATATTGAATATTCGGCACCGGCCGATGTCTGGAGCGTGAGGCTGGGGCTCAGCGGCCGGCCATAGCTGAGCGCAGCCTCGGCCCGCTTCTCCTTCACCGTGGCGACGGAGTTGGGAAAAGCGACCGGAACCCAGTCGCCGGCGGGGTTGAGGGTGAAGAGCTTGTTCTCGATGTCGAGAATGTTGAGCGCGCCCTCGCCGGAGACCTGCCAATCGGCCCCGCCCGCATTCCAGCGATATTCGCCGCGCCCGATCGTCTCGGCCTCGTCGGCGACCTGATCGAACCGGTCCCCCTGGCGCGGACGCCCGTCGGCGAAGTCGATCACCAGCTCCTGCTCGAAAGGACTGTGCTCGAAGCGGCGAAGGCCGATGAGCTTCAGGCGGCCGTCGCCGAGACCGAACTCATAATCGCCGCCGAGCTCGTAATTCCACTCGCGCTCCTGTTCGTGAAGACGGCGGTCCCGGTCGGGCTGGCCGGCGCCGCTGCGGAGCGACTTTTCGTCGATGTCCTGGTGGAAGATGCCCACGGCGCCGTTGAGGTTGAGGATCGAGCCGCCCGCCGTTTCGCGCTTGAGGCTGCCGCTGATCCGGGGTCGCTCACCATAGACGTAGAGCACCTCATCGCGCCGGTCGATGATCGTGCGGTCGGGAGTGAAGACGATCTCCTGCCCGGCATTGCCGTTACGGAAGCTGTCGTTGGCGAGGCTCAGCGTATAATCGAACCCGGCCGCCTTGCCGCTCACCGACACCTCGCCATTGGTGAGGCGCGCCTCCGTCCGCCGCGCGCGTATCTGCGGACGCCAGGCGAAGGACCCGCTGACGCCCGTCGACGCGGTGATGATGTTCGCCACCTGTCCGGAAAGGCCGGGCACGTCGAGCGTGGCGCCGTCGACGATGTCGATGCGGGTGACGTTCGCCGCCGAGATACGGCCGAGCTCCGTCACGACGTCGTTCGACTTGCCGGAGAAGCGCTGGCCGTTGATCAGTACGTTCGCCGTCGCCTGGCCGAGGCCGCGACGCTCTTGATCCTGCTCTTCGATGGTGAAGCCCGGCACCTGGCGCAGCATGTCGAGCGCCGTCCGGGGCGAGAAGCGGGTGAAATCCAGGGGCGTATAGCTGCGGGCGGCTTGGGTCGTGGCGGGCAGGGTAGAAACGCGAGGCGGCGCATCGCCGCCTTCCTCTTGGGCGAGCGCCGGCGCCGCGACAAGCGCGGTGCTCGTGATCAGCCATGTCGCAAGAAACCGCATATCCTGCCCCACCTGCCTTCCGCTGTGTTAGTGCTGCAAAGCACGCAGAACGGCGAATGTCCACCGCCGCACGAGCCATTTTTCGACAAAGGCCGAAAGCCCTTAGACGAAGGACAGGCGTTACTCCGTCGTCGTGGCGAGGAACCGGCGCCGGGCGCGCCAGTTTGTCACGCGAGTGCCCGTTCGCAAAGGAGCAGCGCCATGGCCGACGGCGACACCATCGACATGATCCACGAGGACCAGCTCCCGGGCCACGAAAGCGAGCTGGAGCCGAAGCCGGACTGGGAGCCGCGCTATCCGGGCTCGGGCCGGCTCAAGGACAAGGTCGCGCTCATCACCGGCGCCGACAGCGGAATCGGCCGGGCCGTCGCGGCACTGTTCGCCCGTGAGGGCGCCGACATCGCCATCCTCTATCTGTGCGAGCATGACGATGCTGCGAAAACCAGGGACATCGTCGAAAAGGAAGGGCGCAAGGCGATTACCATAGCCGGCGATATCGGCGACAAGGATTTCTGCGACCGCGCGGTCGCCGAGACTGTGGAGAAGCTCGGTGGGCTCGACATCCTCATCAATAATGCCGGCGAGCAACATCCCGACGAGGACATCACAGAGATCACCGAGCAGCAGCTTCGTCGCACGTTCCAGACCAACGTCTTCGGCATGTTCTTCA
>NZ_DATCYB010000032.1:0-1721 GCF_036570505.1 Allosphingosinicella sp.
CCACCGCGGCCGCGACGCTGGGGCGCGCCGGTCGTTTCGGTCGCCGCCTCGGGGGCGCCTGCGGCGTTCTGAACTTCGTCTGCCATCGTTAAAACTCCAATCCGCCTTCGCGCGCCGCGTCGGCCAGCGCCTTGATGCGCCCGTGGAACAGGAAGCCGCCACGGTCGAACACGACCTGGGTCACGCCCGCCTTCTTGGCGGCAGCGGCGAGGCGCTTGCCGACATCGGCGGCGGCAGCGGCGGTCGCGCCGGTCTTGCCGCGGACGTCCTTGTCGAGCGTCGAGGCGGCAGCCAGCGTCTTACCGGCGGCGTCATCGATGAGCTGCGCATAGATATGGCGGCCCGAACGATGCACCGACATACGCGGACGCCCGGCGGCGCGCTGGCGGAGGGCGGTGCGGACGCGCTGACGGCGCTTCTGGAAAGGGGTAAGATGTGCCATGGCTTACTTCTTCTTGCCTTCTTTGCGGAAGATGTACTCGCCGCGATATTTGATGCCCTTGCCCTTATAGGGTTCGGGCTTGCGCCAGCGGCGGATCTCCGCCGCGACCTGGCCGACCTTCTGCTTGTCGATGCCGCTGATCTCGATCGTCGTGTTGTCCGGCGTCTTGATCTCGATGCCCTCGGGCACCGCGAAATCGACATCGTGGCTGTACCCGAGGTTCAGCTTCAGAGTCTTGCCCTGCGAGTTGGCGCGATAGCCGACGCCGGTGATCTCGAGCACCTTGGTGAAGCCCTCGGTCACGCCCGTGATCAGGTTCTGCACCAGCGTGCGCTGCATCCCCCAGAACGCGCGCGCTTCGCGGCTGTCGTTGGCGGGCTTCACCGAGATCGAGCCTTCGCCGACCTCATAGTTGATGAGGTCGGACAGCGGCATCGCCAGCGTGCCCTTGGGCCCCTTGACCGACAGCTCGCCGCTGTCGATCGCGGCGGTGACACCGCTGGGGATTGCCACGGCCTTTTTACCGATGCGCGACATCAGAACACCTCCGCCAGCACTTCGCCGCCGACATTATGCTCGCGCGCTTCGGCATCCGACAGGACGCCGCGCGGGGTCGACACGATGGTGATGCCCAGGCCGTTGCGCACGATCGGCAGCTCTTTCGAGCCCGAATAGATGCGGCGGCCCGGCTTCGAGACGCGGGCCACGTGGCGGATCGCCGGCTGGCCCTCGAAATATTTGAGCTCGATGCGAATGCCCTTGTGCTGGCCCTTCGCGCCCAGCGCTTCTTCGCTGTAGCCGCGGATATAGCCTTCGCGCTGGAGCACATCGAGAACGCGGACGCGCAGCGTCGAGGCGGGAGTCAGGACGCTGTCCTTCTTCGCCTGCTGGCCGTTGCGGATGCGGGTGAGCATATCACCCAGGGGATCGGTCATTGCCATCTTGTCAGTCCCTTACCAGCTCGACTTCACAACGCCGGGGATCAGGCCCTTGTTGGCCAGATCGCGGAGCTGCACGCGGCACAGCCGGAATTTACGGTAATAGGCGCGCGGACGGCCCGTCAGCTCGCACCGGTTGCGGATGCGGGTCGGGTTGCCGTTGCGCGGGATTTCCGCCATCTTGAGGCGCGCGATCAGACGCTCGCCATCGTCGAGCGAGGTGTCGGCCGCAATGGCCTTCAGCTTCGCGTAGCGACCGGCATATTTCTTCACCAGACGCTTGCGACGCTCGTTCTTGTTCACCGAACTCAGTTTCGCCATGACTTAAGTTCTCTTTCCTT
>NZ_DATCYB010000033.1:0-4577 GCF_036570505.1 Allosphingosinicella sp.
CATCACGATCGTCGTCTTGTCGAGCGGCCTTTATCTCTGGCTTGCCCGGAACCGGCGCCCAATCGAGGCAATCGTGGCCGAGATCGAGAGCGGCGGCGGAAGCGAGGCCGAGCCCATCAGGAGGGCGGCATGAAGCCCGGCGCGAGGCGGCAGACGCCCGTGTTCGCCATTCCGGCAATCATTGCCATCGCCACCCTCATCGGCCTTGTCGGCGGTCTGGTCGGTGACGGCGCGGCCGATCTCGTCTCGTGGCTCGCGTTGGGATCGTGCCTGGTTACAATCGGCTGGAGCCTTCGCAAGCGAGCCTGACGGCTTTCAGGATCGCTCGTGGTCGCATCAACGACCTAAACAGGCGCAAAGCTGACCTGACTAAACCAGTCGCTAAAATGAGAAAGGACGTCACGGGCGGCCGTGACGTCGGACGGGTTCGGCTCGATGCGAGCGAGCCGCCCCCGCCGGCCGGTCGGGTCCGACTCAGGCGGCCGCCGTCGGCCGCGTGCCGCGCTCGCTTCACTACCGCAGGGCGGACTAAACGAGCCGAGACTGCTTCACCGCCGCCTCGATAAAGCTCGCGAACAGCGGATGCGGATCGAAAGGCTTGCTCTTCAGCTCCGGGTGGAACTGGACGCCGACGAACCAGGGGTGGTCCGGCCGCTCGACGATTTCGGGCAAGGCGCCGTCGGGGCTCATGCCGGAGAAGATGAGGCCGCCTTCCTCCAGCCTGGGCATGTAGTGGGCGTTGACTTCGTAGCGGTGGCGGTGGCGTTCGCTGATGGTGTTGGCGTTGTAGATGGAGGCGACGTGGCTGTTGGGGCTGAGGCGCGCGTCATAGGCGCCGAGGCGCATGGTGCCGCCCAGGTTGCCGCCCTCGGCCCGGCGCTCCAGCCCGGCCTTGCTCATCCATTCGGTGATGAGGCCGACGACGGGCTCCTCGGTGTAACCGAATTCGGTGGTGCTGGCCTTGTCGAGGCCGACGGCGCGGGCGGCGTCGATGCAGGCCATCTGCATGCCGAGGCAGATGCCGAAGAAGGGGACGTTGCGCTCGCGGGCGAAGCGGACGGAGGCGATCTTGCCTTCGCTGCCGCGCTCGCCGAAGCCGCCGGGGACGAGGATGCCGTGGACGGGCTCCAGCATCGGGGCGACATTGTCGCCCTCGTCGGAGAAGAGCTCGGCGTCGAGCCAGTTGATGCGGACCTTGACGCGGTTGGCCATGCCGCCGTGGATCAGCGCCTCCGTCAGGCTCTTGTAGGCGTCGGGCAGGCCGACATATTTGCCGACGACGCCGATCGTCACCTCGCCCTCGAAATGCTCCTGCCGGTCCATGATGTCCTCCCAGCGGGAGAGATCCGGATCGGGCGCGTCGTCGATGCCGAAGGCGCGCAGGACTTCCGCGTCGAGGCCTTCGCGATGGTATTGGAGGGGAACCGCGTAGATGCTCTTCGCGTCCAGAGCGGGGATGACCGCTTCCTTCCGGACATTGCAGAACTGGGCGATCTTCGCGCGCTCGCCGTCGGGCAGAGGGCGATCGACCCGGCAGAGGAGGAGATCGGGCTGGATGCCGAGCGAGGTCAGGTCGCGGACGCTGTGCTGCGTGGGCTTGGTCTTCAGCTCGCCGGCGGCGGCGATATAGGGGACGAGGGTGGTGTGGATGCTAACCGTGTTCTTGCGGCCGCTCTCGTCGGTGCCGAGATCGTTCCTCAGCTGGCGGATCGCCTCCATGAAGGGAAGGCTTTCGATGTCGCCGACCGTGCCGCCTATCTCGCAGATGAGGAAATCGAGGTCGTCGACGTCGGCGCGGGCGAAATCCTTGATCTCGTTGGTGACGTGCGGGATCACCTGGACGGTGGCCCCGAGATAGTCGCCGCGCCGTTCGCGGGCGATGATGTTGGAATAGATGCGGCCCGTCGTGATGTTGTCCGACTGGCGGGCGGCGACGCCGGTGAAGCGCTCGTAATGCCCCAGGTCGAGATCGGTCTCGGCGCCGTCGTCGGTGACGTAGACCTCGCCATGCTGGTAAGGCGACATCGTGCCCGGATCGACGTTCAGATAGGGATCGAACTTGCGGATGCGGACCTTGTAGCCGCGCGCCTGGAGGAGGGCCGCGAGCGACGCCGCCATGAGTCCTTTGCCGAGCGAGGAGACCACGCCGCCGGTGATAAAAATGAACCGCGCCATGGGAGACGAGGCTTAAGCGGTGGCGCGGGAAAAGGGCAAGGGCGAGAATCGCGAATTCCGATCAAAGTGGTACTTTGATCGGGGGCAAGGGGAATTTTAGCGCCGCCCTTTCCGTCGATGGAGAGAGTTGGGTGGAATCTCGGAGCGTGCTTATTCCGCCAGGGGAACTTCGCCCTGCGTGTTCGCGGGTGCCTGAGCGTTATCGGCTTTCGCCGCGATTCCGGCTAGCGGATCGCCGGTCGCCAGGGGCACATCGCCCGGCGCGGTGATCGGAGCCGCCGGAGCCGCCTCGCGGGCGAGCGATGTGTCGATGCTGGTGGTGCCCGAGCGGTCGACGGCGGCGAGGCCGGCGAGCACGATCGAAAGCAGCACGAACAAGGTGGCGAGGACGGCGGTGGCGCGGGTCAGGAAATCCGCGGCGCCGCGGGCGGACATCAGGCCCGACGTCGAACCGCCGACACCGAGGCCGCCGCCTTCCGAACGCTGCATCAGGATGACGGTGACCAGCGAAGCGGCGACCAGCGTCTGGACGATGAGAAGGAAGGTGAACATAAGACGGGCGACTTTCGATCTGGTCGTCACCCCGGCGAAGGCCGGGGTCTGGTTGAGTAAGGCCGTGACTTCTTGTCCCGAGATGCCAGCCTTCGCCGGCATGACGGATTGGGGCGATCTAGTCGAAGCGGACGCCGGGTTCAACCGGCGCGCTTCCCGCCGGATCAGCCCGCCGCGGCCTGGATGATGGGGACGAACTGGGCGGCGGTGAGACTGGCGCCGCCGACGAGGGCGCCGTCGACGTCCTCGACGGCGAAGATGGCGGCGGCGTTGTCGGCCTTGACCGAGCCGCCGTAGAGGATGCGGATGCGGCCGCCGCGCTCGCCGAAGCGTTCGACGAGGGCGGCGCGGATGGCGGCGTGCATCTCGGCGACGTCGTCGGGCGTGGCGACGTTGCCGGTGCCGATCGCCCAGATCGGCTCATAGGCGACGACGAGCTCGCCTTCATGGGCGTCCTCGGGCAACGAGCCCTTCAATTGCCCGGTCACCACCGCGACATGATCGCGGGCGGCGCGGTCCGTCTCGGATTCGCCGACGCAGACGATGGCCTGGAGACCGTGGCGCAGCGCCGTATCGGCCTTGGCGCGGACGTCGGCGTCGGTCTCGTGATTTTCGGCCCGGCGCTCGCTGTGGCCGACAATGACGAGGCGGGCATGGGCTTCCTTGAGCATCGCGGCGGAGACGCTGCCGGTATGGGCGCCTTCCTCCGCCGCGTGGACGTCCTGCGCACCGATGGCGAGCCCGTTCGAGCGGGCGACGGCGGGCGCGATCAGGGTGAAGGGCGGGCACAGCGCGACATCGACCCCGGCGGCCTTCCTGGCGGCTTTGGCGATGGCGGCGATCTCTCCCAATTGGTGGAGATTGCCGTTCATCTTCCAGTTGCCGACGACGAGCTTGCGGTGCACTTCGATTCCTTTTCACGAGTATAGGGATAACGCGCCTAGCAAGGGGTCGGGCGCGCGCCAAGCTTGCCGCGACCATTTGCCGCTCCTATGAGGTTCGGCTCATCGCTTTCAGCCCGGATACTCCATGCTCAAAATCTTTCGTAGCGGCGCTTCGTCCAAAATCCTGTTCGGCTTCCTCGGCCTCGCCTTGTTCGCGATGGTGGTGACCGGGTTCGGCACGGGCGGCGGGGGGCTGGGCGATCTTGGCGGCGGCGGCGACACCATCGCCGAGGTAGGGAGCGGCCGGATCGGATCGACCGAAGTTGCCGACCAGGCCAACCGCCAGTTCGCCCGGGCGCGCGATCAGCAGCCGGACCTCGACATGGGCGCGTTCCTGAGGAGCGGCGCCCTCGGCGAGATTATCGACCAGATGATCTCCCAGACCGCGCTCGGCGTCTTCGGTCGCGATCAGGGGCTGGTCGCGTCCAAGCGCATGGTCGACGGCGAGATCGCCAGCATTCCCGCCTTCCAGAACCTCGCCGGCCAGTTCGACGAGAACGCCTTCCGCGCCGCCCTCGCCCGCGAGAATGTCAGCGAGGCCACCTTGCGCAATGAAATCGCGAGCACGCTGATCGCACGCCAGCTGCTGCTTCCCGCCGCCGGATCGCCCAAGGTTCCGGACGCACTGGCGCGCCAATATGCC
Source organism: Allosphingosinicella sp. (assembly GCF_036570505.1). Lineage (GTDB taxonomy): Bacteria > Pseudomonadota > Alphaproteobacteria > Sphingomonadales > Sphingomonadaceae > Allosphingosinicella. The sequence goes on from NZ_DATCYB010000033.1 coordinate 4,315, forward strand.
ACGCTGCTGCTCGAGCAGCGCACCGGCAGCATCGGCATCGTCCCGGCCGAGGCGATGGGCGCGGGCACCGAGCCGAGCGCCGCCGAGATCGCCGCCTTCTACAAGGAGAATGAGGCGCGCTACACTATCCCCGAGCGCCGCGTGCTGCGCTTCGCGACTTTCGGGGCGGGGCAGGTCGCCAATGTAGCACCGACCGACGCCGAGATCGCCGCCTTCTATCAGGCCAATGCCGCCCGATATGGCGCCAAGGAGACACGGACCTT
>NZ_DATCYB010000034.1:0-7437 GCF_036570505.1 Allosphingosinicella sp.
GCGGCGGCCGAAACGCCCCACTTCTCTTCGAGCGCCTTGGCGAGGTCGGCGGCTTCAAGGACGGTCAGCTCGGAAAGCTTGTCGACGAGGGTGTTGATGTCTGCCATTTTATATCTCCATGCGGGGGATGCGCCCCCAAAGGTTCAGTTCAGTCGAAAGATCGGGTGGTTCGTCTTAGGCGGCTTCCTTGGCGGCATAAGCGCCAATGACACGCGCCAGCTGGGCTCCCGGCTCGTTGATGGTCCGCGCGATCTTGGTCGCGGGCGCCTGTATCAGGCCCACGATCTTGGCACGCAGTTCATCGAGCGACGGCAGCTCGGCGAGCGCCTTCACGCCGTTGACGTCGAGCAACGTCTCGCCCATCGCGCCGCCCACGATTTCCAACTTGGGGTTGGTCTTCGCGAAGTCGACGGCAGCCTTGGCGGCCGCGACCGGATCGGCAGAGGTGGCGAGCGCGGTCGGCCCGGTCAGCAGGTCGCTGATCGGGGCGTAGGTCGTGCCCTCGACGGCAATCAGGGTGAGCGTGTTCTTGGCCACCTTGTAGCGGGCGCCGGCGTCGCGCATCCGGTTCCTGAGGTCGGTGGACTGGGCCACCGTCAGGCCGAGGTTGCGGGTGATGACCACCACGGCGACCTCGTTGAACGTCTGCTTCAGCTCGGCGACGGCTTCGGCCTTTTGAGCTCTATCCATGCCTTGCACTCCAATTACGCGCGGCGGACCGTCCGCCACGCGGGTACTTGTTGTCCGAGGGGATAGGTTGCAGGCCTGATGCGAACCAGGCGGACCCGGACGCTGGCGCCCGGTCAGAAACTCTTCCCCGTCTAGGCTGGAAATTAAGGAAGCGGCTGCTCCCACCAACTGTCTCGGACGGCTGCTCGACGGGCACTGCCCGGCAAGCGAAGCCGCGCCTATAGCGCCTTTCCCGCCGGGGTCAACCTGTGCCGTGCCAAGCCCGTGAAACGTGACAAAACTTGCGCTCCACGTATTCACTACGCGCATTGCCCTGTCCCTTGATTGGAACGCGGCCCTTCAAGGTAACAACGTCATTATTATTCCCAAAGGCGACCTTCCTGCTCAGGCAGCAAAATCTACAGCTGCAGGAGGTGTCACCAAAGTGCGCAAATGCCTGCACGCAAGCGCGCCTGCCTGCACGCAGGCACCTCGTCACATCTATCCGTTCGTTCTCCCTTGGCTGGTGAACAGGTCGCCGAATTCAATCGGGAAGGGAAAGACGATGGTCGAGCTCTTCTCGCTGGCCAGCACATTCAACGTCGAGAGATAGCGTAGCTGCATCGCCTCGGGCGCTTGGCTCAGGATGCGGGCGGCTTCGAGCAGCTTTTGGGCGGCCTGCTCCTCGCCTTCGGCATTGATCACCTTGGCGCGCCGCTCGCGCTCGGCCTCCGCCTGGCGGGCGATCGCCCGGACCATGACCTCATTCAAGTCGACATGCTTGATCTCGACATTGGCGACCTTAATCCCCCAGGCATCGGTCTGGGCGTCGAGTATCTCCTGAATGTCGGCATTGAGCTTGTCACGCTCTGCGAGCATCTCGTCGAGTTCATGTTTGCCGAGCACCGAACGCAGAGTGGTCTGGGCGAGCTGACTGGTCGCCGCCATATAATCCTCAACCTGGATGGTCGCCTTTTCCGGATCGATCACGCGGAAATAGATCACTGCGTTGACCCGAACGGAGACGTTGTCGCGCGAGATCACGTCCTGGGTCGGCACGTCGAGCACCAGGGTGCGCAAGTCGATCCGGACCATTTGCTGGATAACGGGAATGAGCAGGATCAGCCCGGGGCCCTTGACGCCGGTGAAACGGCCCAGCGTGAAAATGACGCCGCGCTCATATTCGCGCAGGACCTTGATCGCCGCCATGAGGAAGAGAAGGACGAGGACGATCGCCGGAAGGTAAAAAGCCCAGTTCCCGAAATATTCCATCTATCCCTCCGTCGTTTGCGCCATTTCTCCCGACCGGTCGGGCTTCACCTGAAGCGTCAGGCCATCGATGGAGAGCACGCGTATCGGCTCTCCGGCTTGTAGCGGATCAACGCCGACCGCCCGCCATCGTTCACTATGAACGAACACATGGCCGCGCCCGTCCTCCCAATCGAGGACGGTGCCCTGCGACCCGATCAGCTCCTCGCGGCCGCTCACCACCTTTCGCCGGTGCGAAGTCATGGCGAGCCGAGTGATCGCGGCGGTTACGCCAAGGCTGACGAGCGCCACCGCCGCGAGCACGGGCCAGCTGATCCGGAATTCCGGCATGTCGGTATCGATCAATATCGTCGCGCCGAGAACGAAGGCGATGATGCCGCCTATTCCCAATATGCCGAAGGAGGGAGCAAAGGCTTCCCCGGCCATCAGTGCCACGCCCAACAGGATGAGCGCGATGCCGGCATAGTTCACCGGTAGGGCGGCAAGCGCGTAAAGACCGACCAGGAGGCAGATCGCGCCGATCGTGCCGGGATAGAGTGCCCCCGGATTCATGAATTCGAAGAGCAGGCCATAGATGCCGATCATCATAAGGATGAGGGCGATATTGGGGTTGGTGATCGCCCCGAGCAGCTGTGTGCGCCAATTGGGTTCGACATGGATGACCGCAAGATTCCTGGTGTCGAGGGTGTGTTCGGCGCCGCCGGCGATCAGCGTCCGGCCATGAAGCTGGGCGAGCAGATCGTCCATGTCGCGTGCGACCAGATCGATCACCCGCTGCTCGAGCGCCGCATTGGCCGACAGGCTCTCGGCGGTGCGAACCGCAGCCTCGGCCCAGTCGGCATTGCGGCCGCGCAACTCGGCGAGCGAGCGGATATAGGCGACGGCGTCGTTGATCGCCTTGGCCTCGCTCGAGCTTTTGGGCTGCTCGGCCTTGGCCGCTTCGTCTTTCTGTTCGCCCTCCTTTTCCTCGGAAGGCGAAAAGGGCGAGCCGCCGCCAATCTGGACGGGCGTGGCGGCGCCGACATTGGTGCCCGGCGTCATCGCGGCGACATGGCTGGCGTAAAGAATGTAGGTGCCGGCGCTGGCGGCGCGCGCGCCGCTCGGACTGACATAGGTGACGACCGGCACCGGCGAACGCAGTATCTCGCGGATAATCTGGCGCATCGACGTGTCGAGGCCGCCCGGCGTGTCCATCCGGATGATCACCAGCGGGACATTGTCCTCGGCCGCCCTGGAGAGGCCTTGCGCCAGATAGTCGGATGAGGCCGGGCCGATCGCTCCTTCGAGTTCGAGCACCAGCGCCGAACGTCCGGTCTGGGCGGGTGTAGGAACGGCCAGGCCGATCAGTGCGAGAAGCATGCCCGACCAGAGTAGGGCAATGCTGGCTTTCATCAAAAGCGTCGCACTTCCGGCGCCGCGCATCTCGCGCTCCTCTTCGATGAGGCATCACTAACACGACAGCGGTGCAAACAACCAGCATGGGCAAAAGCCTCTCCGTCAGCCGCCCACGCAACCGTCCGTGTCACTTGCGAGCTTCTATTCACCAACCTTTCGTGCTCTGGGCCGTTTCTTGTTGATCCGCATCACCGAAGATGTCTTCATTTATCCGCTCTTAGCCGCCCGCCCGCACCAGCATAAAGAGTCCGCCGGCGAAGATCAGAATTCCGTAGAAGACATTGTCGGCGGCCCCCTGTCCCAAACCGCTGTTCGGCTCAGGTGCCCGTCTGACGGCACACCGCTATACCTGCACACCTATCGGCCCCTTCTTCCGCCTACGGGTGCCCGCCCTTGCTATGTTCGGCCGGGCGAGTGTGTCACCCGCTCGAACTTGGCGCATTTCCTCCGACTGAAGGCACCGAGCTCCCTCCCGTGCGTTCGATGGCGGGAAGGAGAGCGAATATGTCCGATCTTAGCAAGATTATCGAGCATATGGAGGTGGTCGGCGCGGACGGCGTCCATCTCGGGACGGTGGACAAGGTCGAAGGCGGCCGGATCAAGCTGATCAGGGCCGACAGCGGCTCCCACGATGATCACCATCACTATGTCTCGGGCGGGCTCGTCGCGGCCGTCGAGGGCAACCGGGTTCGCCTCTCGGCCAACGCCGACGCGGCTGCGCTGCTCGAAGAAGAGAAAAGCGGGGAGCCCCTGGCCGATCTAAGGCCCTGATCCGAGGCCCGATCTCAGGGCCTGACGGGCTCCTCAACAGGGATTGGTCTCAATAGGAATTGGCGAGATCGTCGACCGGCTGCGAGGTGCCGGGCGGCGGCCCGGTGCCATTGTCGGGGTTCTGCACATTGTCCTCGGCTATCCGGTCGGCCGTGTTTTCGGACGGTTCGGCCGTCGCCGGCTCGTCCAGCTCGCCCTGCTCCGCCGCCTCGTTCAAGGGATCGGTGGCATTCTCGGCCGGGCGGTCCCCGCCGCAGGCGGAAAGGGCGAGGAGGGCGATCAGGGCAGGGGCGTGTTTCATCCGGAAGGAACGATGCGGCGCCCATAGGGTTGCACCAGCGATCTTGATGGCGGCTTCGGCACCTTCGCTGACCGTTCAATGCAATGCCCCCCGTCGAAGCGGCGCGCCTGTTCGTCGAAAGACGGGCTTTCGCTCCCATCCCGCTGGCTACGCCATCCTCTCCCCAATCAGGAGGATGCCATGACGAAGACACCCTTTATCTGGGCCGCGATCCTTACCGCTTCCCTCGGCGCGCCGGCACTGGCGCAGATGGGAGGCTCGATGATGGGCGGAGGCTCGGGCGGCGACAGCAGCTCGCCGTTCAACCGAGGCAAGATGTCGTCAGGCGACCAGAAGAAGTGGACCAAGTGCCAGGAGATGACGCCCGAAGCCATGGCCGAGGACAAGAAATGCATGCACCTCAAGAAGAAGGTGGAACGCGCCGAATCCGAGGCGCGCTGAGGCAGCTGCCGCCCGCGGCCGCCCTCATTCCTTCATGCCGGACCAGGACGCGTCGTCGGTGGTGATGTGGGGCGAGGGCGGCCGTTTGGACTGCTCGAACAGGGACACCGCGCCTCCCTTCGCTGCCTGGATCGTTTCCATCGCCGGGTGAGCGGGATGGTGAAGGCGGGGAGGCGGGCATAATCGGATTCGACCCGGACGGTGTTGGGACCGGTCCGGGGGGGTCGCGATCATATCAGCATTTCCGCCGGGCACGGCCACAATCCGCCGGGCACAGCCACAAAAAGGGCCGGAGTCCCCCCGGCCCTTCCTGTTCATTGCTCACCGGCGAAAGCCGGTGTCCAGCCTGAGTCCCGGCTTTTGCCGGGAAGCGCTCAGGCCGGAGCGACTTCCGCCACGTCGACCTTGATGCCCGGCCCCATCGAGGAGCTCAAGGCCACCTTCATGACGTATTTGCCTTTGGCGCCCGCCGGCCTGGCCTTGACGATCGCTTCCACGAACGCGTCGAAATTCTTCTTGAGGTCGGCTTCGGAGAAGCTCGCCTTGCCGATGCCGGAGTGGATGATGCCGGCCTTCTCGACGCGGAACTCGACTTGGCCGCCCTTGGCCGCCTTGACGGCCTCGGCGACGTTCGGGGTGACCGTGCCCAGCTTCGGGTTCGGCATCAGGCCCTTGGGGCCCAGCACCTTGCCGAGGCGGCCGACGACGCCCATCATGTCGGGCGTCGCGATGACGCGGTCGAAATCGATGGTGCCGCCCTGGATCGTCTCCATCAGGTCCTCGGCGCCGACCACGTCCGCGCCCGCCTTCTTCGCTTCCTCGGCCTTGTCGCCCTTGGCGAACACGGCGACGCGCACATCCTTGCCGGTGCCGGCGGGGAGGGTGACGACGCCGCGCACCATCTGGTCGGCGTGACGCGGATCGACGCCCAGGTTCATCGCGACCTCGATCGTCTCGTCGAACTTGGCGGTGGCGTTGGCCTTCACCAGCCCGATCGCCTCGGCGACCTTGTGCAGCTTCTCGCGGTCGATCGTCTCGGCGAGCTTCTTCGCCTTCTTCGAAAGCTTTGCCATCTTATCAGCCCTCCACCACGTCGAGGCCCATCGAGATGGCGCTGCCCTCGATGATCTTCGTTGCCGCGTCCAGATCGTTCGCGTTCAGGTCCTTCATCTTGGTCTCGGCGATCTCGCGGAGCGCCGAGCGCTTGATGGTGCCGGCGGAAACCTTGCCCGGCTCCTTCGAGCCCGATTTCAGCTTCGCCGCCTTCTTGATGAGGAAGGTCGCCGGCGGCGTCTTCGTCTCGAACGAGAAGCTGCGATCCGCATAGACGGTGATGATCGTCGGGATCGGCATGGCCTTCTCGACGTCGCCCGTGGCGGCGTTGAACGCCTTGCAGAATTCCATGATGTTGACGCCGCGCTGGCCCAAGGCTGGGCCGATCGGCGGCGACGGATTGGCGGCGCCCGCGGGCACCTGGAGCTTGATATAGCCCGTTATCTTCTTAGCCATTGTCTCTCACTCTGTTTCAAGCTTAGCGGTCCAAGCGGAGGGCAAAGCCCACCTCCCGCGGATTTCCAAGGCTGTAGCGCTGGAAGCGGCGCCCTTAGCGCAACCGGTGGGCGAGGGGAAGTCCCCTTGCAAAGCGCCGCGCCAAGCACCCGGAATTCGCCGCCGACTGGGAAGCGGCCCTCAAAGCCGCCGAAACCACTCTCCTCCCCTCCCGCTCGCGGGAGGGGCCGGGGAAGCCCTGTCCCAACCCCTCCGCACGAAGGGCGGCGAACCCACTGTCACCCGCTTGGCCTCCGCCGGCCTCCAGCTCCGCCGCGCCGAACCTGGCCGAATGACCAGGGCCGCCGAGCAAACCTTCCTCCGCGCCCTCTCCGACAGCGCCAATATCCGCCTCGCGGCCGCCGCCGCCTTCGCCCATTCGAGCTTCTATGCGAAGGCGCGCGCCGATCCGGTCTTTGCGAAGGAGATGCGGCGGCGCTTCGGATCGGCTACGACCGCCCGAATGCGCCTATCTCGAGCGTGCCGTCTATGACGAGAATGATCTGGCGGAGGACGAGGCGAGCTGGCGCGACCATATCGGCGACAACCCGCTCCCGCCGCTCCGCCCCGACGAGGCGCTCCAGCTCCTCTGGCTCCACCGCCGCACCTGCCGCCTCGGCTGGGACCACCGCGACGCCCAATACCGCGTCGCCACCAACCAGGAAGCTAAGACAGACCCTCCGCGTCCGCATTCGACAGATGGGGTGGAGCGCCGAGGCTAAGGAGGGGATTGCGCCCGCAATCGCCGAGTTGGACGAGGATCACGCGAACACCCGGGCGGCGAGGCGCGAGACCTAAGTCTTGCGGACTCGTCCGACGTGTCGGCGCGGCTTTGCCGCGCCCTCCTTCCCTCCCGCGCCGTCCCTTCACCCTCGTTCAGGCGAGAGCCATCTGCCCCGCGCCATGAGCCGTCCCGGGTGGCGGGGCGCGCACGAGTCGGCACGAGAGACCGGCCGGAGGCGAAGGGAGCCAGGATGCCCAACCCCACCCCTCATGCAGCGGGGCAGGCCGCCGCGCCGGACCGCCTCGGTCTCGCCGCCGCC
>NZ_DATCYB010000035.1:0-17887 GCF_036570505.1 Allosphingosinicella sp.
TGGGGCGGGTCGCGGCCCGCCACCTCCACCGCCGCAGCCGCCGAGCGCCAGCGCAGCGGCGCACGCCGACAGGATGAGAGCTTTCCGATATGCACGACCGTCCATCATGGATCCCGCCCAAGCCATTACATCAATTTGGGAATTTCCGGCATGAGTCTATGCACGCAATCCTTTCATTTTGCTGAAGGCACCGTTCGCCCTAAGGGGGCGGCCATGCTTGCCGCGCTGCGCCATATCGACTGCTGGATCTTCGATCTCGACAACAGCCTCTATCCCGCCTCGGCGAACCTGTTCGAACTGATCGATATTCGCATGGGCGACTATATCCAGCGGCTGCTCGCCTGCGATCCGGTGGAGGCGCGGCGGGTGCAGAAGGGCTATTTCCACGAACATGGTACGACGCTCGCCGGGCTGATGGCGGCGCATGGCGTAGAGCCGCATGATTTCCTCGATTATGTCCACGACATCGATCTCGCCCGCCTCTCGGCCGATCCAGCGCTGGTCGCCGCGCTCGATCGCCTCCCCGGCCGCAAGTTCGTCTTCACCAACGGCGATGAAGCCTATGCTGCCCGCGTGCTCGAGAAACTCGGTCTCGCCAACGCCTTCGACGGGATGCACGACATCCATGCAATGGATTATGTGCCCAAGCCGGATCCGCGATCCTACGCCGCCCTGTGCGAGCGCCATGCCATCGACCCGGAGACCGCCCTTTTCGTGGAGGACATGGCCCGCAACCTGGAGCCGGCCAAAGCGCTCGGCATGACCACGGTCTGGGTCGACAACGGCTCCGAGCGCGGCGGGCATGGTGCCGATCCGGCCTTTATCGATTACCGCATCGCCGATATCGGCGAGTGGCTCACCGAGATTCTAGGGGAACAGGAATGACGCATGCGCTTCAGGCGACCATCGAGCAGGCGTGGGAAGAGCGCGACACCATCGGTCCCGATACCAGGGGACCGGTGCGTCAGGCCGTCGATGCGGCATTGTCGGCGCTGGACGCCGGCGAGGCGCGGGTCGCCGAAAAGGGGCCGGACGGCTGGCGCGTCAACCAGTGGCTGAAGAAGGCGGTCCTGCTGAGCTTCCGTCTCAACCCCATGGAAGCCATCTCCGGCGCGCCCGGCGCCGCCCATTGGTGGGACAAGGTGCCATCAAAGTTCAGCGGCTGGGACGCGAGCGATTTCACCAAGGCCGGCTTCCGCGCCGTCCCCGGCGCCATCGTCCGCCGCGGCGCCTTCATCGGCAAGGGCGCGGTGCTGATGCCGAGCTTCGTCAATATCGGCGCCTATGTCGGCGAAGGGACGATGGTCGACACCTGGGCGACCATTGGCAGCTGTGCCCAGATCGGCAGCAACGTTCATATCTCGGGCGGCGCCGGCATCGGCGGCGTGCTGGAACCGCTCCAGGCCGGCCCCGTCATCATTGAGGACAATTGCTTCATCGGCGCCCGCTCCGAAGTTGCCGAAGGCGTGGTGGTTGAGGAAGGCGCCGTCCTTTCCATGGGCGTCTTCCTCGGCGCGTCCACCAAGATCGTCGACCGGCAAAGCGGCGAAATCTTCATGGGCCGTGTCCCCGCTTATTCGGTCGTCGTCCCCGGCACGCTTCCGCCCAAAAATGGCACCGGTCCCAGTCTCGCCTGCGCCGTGATCGTCAAGCGCGTCGACGCCAGGACGCGTTCCAAGACCAGCATCAACGAGCTGCTTCGCGACTGACGGGAAGGTCATAAGCCGCCCTTATGGCTTTGATCGCACGTTTCGTGGTGCGATCCGGCCGAAACTGCCTATGTCGGCCGAATGAGCGCGAACATGGGAAGTATGAGCGGGCGGGACTGGGCGATCCTGCTGTTCCTGTCTTTCCTCTGGGGCGGCTCGTTCTTCTTCATCGAGATCGCGGTGGAGACGGTGCGGCCCTTCACCCTGGTGCTGATCCGCGTCACCATCGCGTCGGCCGCCCTGTGGGCGTTCCTGCTGGCGCGGGGGCAGAGGCTGCCGCTGCCTTCGGGCGCGGTCGGCGCCTTTGTCATCCTCGCCTTGCTCAACAATGTGCTGCCGTTCGTGCTGTTCGCGTGGGCGCAGAAGACGATCACCGGCGGACTGGGCTCGATCCTCAATGCGACGACGCCGATCTGGGGCGTGATCGTCGCCCATCTCATGACCCAGGACGAGCGGATGACGCCGGGTAAGGTGGTGGGCGTGCTGCTGGGCTTCGGCGGCGTCGCGCTGATGATCGGGCCGGACTTGCTGGGCGAGATCGGGACCGAGCTATGGGCCCAGCTCGCCTGCCTGGTCGCGACCCTCTGCTACGCGCTGGCCGGGGTCTACGGGCGGCGCTTCCGCGGCATGGGCATCGACCCCGTGGCGGTCTCGACCGGCCAGCTCACCGCCGCCGTTCTCCTCGTGCTGCCCCTGGTGTTACTGTTCGAGCCGCCCTGGCAGGCGTCGGCTCCGGCGGCCGAGGCCTGGGCCGCGCTCGTCGCGCTCGCCCTCTTCTGCACCAGCTTCGCCTATATCCTCTACTTCCGGCTGATCGCCTCGGCCGGCGCGACCAACGCGCTGCTCGTCACCTTCCTGATCCCGATCAGCGCGATCCTGCTCGGCGCGCTGCTCCTGGGCGAGGTGCTGGAGTCTAGGCATTTCGCCGGCATGGCGTTCATCGGTGCGGGCCTCGCCGCGATCGACGGTCGGCTGTTCCGGCGACTCAGGCCGGCGGAAGCGCTTCGCTGATCAGCCCGGCGGTTCGATCGCCGGTCCAGTCAGCCCGTCCGGTCATGCGCCAGATTTCGCGACCCTGGGCGTCATAAAGAATGGTAGTCGGAAGCGTATCGACCTTCAACTCCATCATCAGAGCCATTTGGGGGTCGAGATAGGATTCCAGCATCGAGAACTGGCCGTGCTCGAAAAAGGCTTCGACCTTCTCGCGGCCGTCCAGGTCCTGGCTGACGACGAGAACCTGAAGCTCCCCGTCGCGGGCGGCGAGGGCGTCGAGGGTCGGCATCTCCTCGATGCAGGGTGCGCACCAGGTGGCCCAGAGATTGACCAGTAGCGGCTTGCCGCGAAAGTCGGCGAGGGTCGTCGGCTCGCCCTCGGGAGTCTCGAAGGAAGCGACGGGCGCGGGCGTGCCGGCGTGGGATCGGTCGAGCCGACCGGTGGGCCGTTCTTCGCCCGTGCGTGGCCCCGCCCATTGGCTGGGCGCGCCGCCGCCTTGCGGGGTGTCCGCCTTTTGCCTATCGCAGCCGGCCAGAAAGAGGCCGAGCATCAGGCCGGGGAGAAGGGTGATCAGCCGCACGGAAAACTCCAACAGCATGTGGGGCGGCCGCTTCGCCGCGGGCCCCTCCGCTTTGATGCGGGAGATAAATGCCTCGATCGGCTTCGACAAGCGGCTATGGCGGCAGGACCTGCGGGCGTCCCGGGCGCATGTCGCCATGCTCGCCGCACAAGGCATCGTCTCCCGCGAGGATGCCGCCGCCATCGGTGAGGGTCTCGACCGCATCGCTGCCGAATATGGGCGGGAAGGCGTTCCCGAAGATCCGGCGCTCGAAGACATCCACATGCATGTCGAACACCGCCTCGCCGACTTGATCGGCCCGGCCGCCGGCCGCCTCCACACCGCCCGCTCGCGCAACGACCAAGTAGCGACCGACTTCCGCCTGTGGGTGCGCGACGCGATCGACGATGTCATGGCCGGGCTGGACAGCCTCCAGCGGGCGCTGGTGGGGCGCGCCGAGGAGCATGCCGAGGCGGTGATGCCCGGCTTCACGCACCTCCAGGTCGCCCAGCCGGTGACGCTGGGCCATCATTTCATGGCTTATTATGAGATGCTCCGCCGCGATGTCTCGCGCTTCGCCGATGCTCGGGCGCGGCTCAACCGATGTCCGCTCGGGGCGGCGGCGCTCGCCGGCACCAGCTTTCCCATCGATCGTGACACCACCGCGTCCGCGCTTGGCTTCGATGGCCCCACCGCCAACTCGCTCGACAGCGTCTCGGACCGGGACTTCGCGCTCGACTATCTGATGGCCGCCACCCAGTGCGCCCTGCACCTCTCGCGCTTGGCGGAGGAGTTCATCCTCTGGGCAAGCCAGCCCTACGGTTTCGTGTCGCTGCCCGACGCCTATTCGACCGGCTCCTCGATCATGCCGCAAAAGCGCAATCCCGATGCCGCCGAGCTTGTGCGCGGCCATTCGGGGCGGATCGCCGGCGCCATGACGTCGCTGGTTGTGACCATGAAGGGCCTGCCGCTCGCTTATTCGAAGGACATGCAGGACGACAAGCCGCCGGCATTCGAAGCGCACGACCTCCTCGCCCTCTCGATCGCCGCGATGACAGGCATGGTGGATACCACCACCTTCAATGCGGACCGCATGCGCGCCGCCGCCGAGACGGGTCATTCCACCGCCACGGACCTCGCCGACTGGCTGGTCCGGGTCGCCGGTATTCCCTTCCGTCAGGCGCACCATATTACCGGTCGCGCCGTGCGGCTGGCGGAAGATCGCGATGCGCGGCTGTGGGAACTCTCGCTCGATGATCTCCAGGGCATCGACTCCCGGATCGACGCGTCGGTTTTCGATGTCCTCTCCGTCGATGCTTCTGTTAGAAGCAGGATCAGCCATGGCGGCACCGCGCCGGAAGCGGTGCGCGCGCGGATCGAGGAGGCGAAGGCGGCGCTGGAGATGGACCGATGAGGCTGACAATGCTTGTTGCCGCCGCGCTGCTGCTGGCCGCCTGCGGTAGCCGCGAGCCGCTGCGTCCGGCGCCCGGAGACAGCATGCCGCCCGCTCCCGCGATGGCGTCGGAGCCTCCGACTACCGACGAGCTGATGGAGCCGACACCCATCGCCCGTCCGGAGCGTGTCGATGAGCTGCTGACCCGTTCGGAAGAACGCGAGGACGATCGCTTCGACCTGCCGCCTCAGTAAACCTAACTGACCGGAGAAAGAATGAAACCCGTCCGCAAGGCCGTCTTCCCCGTCGCGGGCCTCGGCACCCGCTTCCTCCCCGCCACCAAGGCCTTCGCCAAGGAGATGCTGCCGGTCGTCGACAAGCCGCTTATCCAATATGCGGTCGACGAAGCGCGCGAGGCCGGGATCGAGCAGATGATTTTCGTCACCGGCCGCGGCAAGGGCGCGCTCGAGGACTATTTCGATCTCGCCTATGAGCTCGAGGCGACGATGCGCGAGCGCGGCAAGTCGCTCGAACCGCTGGAGCCGACCCGCCTGCCCCCGGGCGCCGTCGCCTCGGTCCGCCAGCAGGAGCCGCTGGGGCTGGGTCATGCGGTCTGGTGCGCGCGCGACATTGTCGGCGACGAACCTTTCGCGGTCCTCCTCCCGGACGATCTCATGTGGGGAAAGCCCGGCTGCCTCGCCCAAATGGTCGCGGCCTACGATAAGGTAGGCGGCAACATCATCTGCGCGATGGACGTGCCGCGCGAGAAGACGTCGAGCTACGGCATCATCACTCCCGGCGCGGTCGACGGCGCGCTGACCGAGGTGAGGGGACTGGTCGAAAAGCCGAAGCCGGAGGAGGCGCCCTCCACCCTCGGCATCGTCGGCCGCTACATCCTCCAGCCCGAAGTGATGCGTATCCTCGACACCCAGGAAAAGGGCGCCGGCGGCGAGATCCAGCTGACCGACGCCATGGCCGCATTGATCGGTGAGCAGCCCTTCCACGGTCTTACCGTCGATGCCGTCCGCTACGATTGCGGCGACAAGGCGGGCTTCATCACCGCCAATATCGCGCTTGCCCTGGAGCGCGACGATGTCGGCCCCGCCGTGCGCGCGTTCATCGCCGATCTGAAATGAGCTGCGCCGCCCGCCTCGTCGGAGACGGTCCGCTGCGGCCGGTCGATCCGGCCGAGGCGGCGGCCTATAAGGGGAAGGGTTTCGTCTGGGTCCATATCGACGGCGGCGATCAGGCTGATCTCGCGACGCTGCGCCGCTATGACGAAATGCCCGACATCGCCGCCAACGCGCTCGTCGCCACGGAGACCCGACCCCGCTGCGACCGCATCGAGGACGGCGCCATCGTCAACCTTCGCGGCGATGCGGCGGAAAAGGGTGAGCACGCCGACCGCTTGGTCTCGATCCGCTTCTGGGTCCGCGGTGGGCGCGTGAACTCGGTGACGCGCCGGCCACTGGCGGCTATGAAGGCCGTCGTCGCCCTCGCCGAGGCCGGCAGGATCCATGATCCCGGCGACCTCATCGCCGCCTTCGCGCGCGAAATCTCACGTGAGCTCGACCCGCAGGTCGCCGATCTGGGCGACACGCTCGACGATTGCGAAACCCAGCTGGAGCCGCGTAACATCTATCGCCTGCGCCGAACCATCGCCGCCATCCGCGTCGAGGCCATCGCCTTCCGCCGCTTCGTCGCCCCTGACCGCGACGCCCTCTCGACCCTTTCGAACCTCGAGGTCGAGTGGCTGGCCAAGGACGATCGGCTCCACATCCGCGAGGCCGCCGACCGCTTCGCCCGGATGACCGAAGAGCTGGAGGCGGTGCGCGAACGCGCCGCCCTGCTCCATGAGCAACTGATCGACATGCGGGCCGAGCAGATCGACGGCCGCGCTCTCCTCATCTCGATCGTCGCGCTCATCTTCCTGCCCCTGACCTTTATCACTGGATTGTTCGGCATGAACGTGGCGAGCATTCCGATCGCACAAGTGCCGGGAGCCTTTTGGTACATCACCGCCTTCTGCGTGGCCGTCGCGCTCGCCATCGCCGGCTGGTTCGCGAGAAAAAGCTGGCTGAGGCGCTGATTCCTCCCTGTCGAGAAGCGATGGAGAGGTATTACGCCTCCAGCTCGATGTCCCAGTAGAGATAGTCGCGCCAGCTATCGTGAAGATAGTTGGGCGGGAACGCGCGGCCATGGTCCTGCAGTTGCCAGCTAGTCGGGCGGATCGGCCGGCGGTTCAGATTCATATGCGCTTGGGCGGGCGTGCGGCCGCCTTTTCTGAGGTTGCAGGGCGCGCAGGCGGTGGCGACATTCTCCCAGGTCGTGCGCCCGCCTTGGGCGCGCGGGATGACGTGGTCGAAGGTCAATTCCCTCGGGTCGCCGCAATATTGGCAGGCGAACTTGTCGCGGAGGAACAGGTTGAACCGGGTGAAGGCCGGATATTCGGAGGGCTTCACATATTGCCTGAGCGCGATGACGCTCGGGATCTGCATGGTGCGAGTGGGGCTGTGCACCTCGCGGACATAGTTGGCGACGATGTCCACCCGTTCCAAAAAGACCGCCTTGACGGCGGTCTGCCAGGGCCACAGGCTCAAGGGATAATAGCTGAGCGGAGTATAGTCCGCGTTCAGCACCAACGCAGGGCAACTGTCCGGATGCCGTATGAGATCAGGATGATACATGGACCGGCAATGGCTCCCGTTTCATGGGAAGAAGTCCCTGAAACCGCCGCCCCGACCCTGTCGCACTCAACGCCGGAGAAGGGCTGCGCCGAGCCTTCTTCCCCTGGTTTCGATCACGCCCTGGCTGCTTCGCGTGACGAGGTCATGACAACATCAAGCGCGACTCGCGGTCAAGAGCCGATTTCATGAAAAATGTCGTCACCCGCTTCGCGCCCTCGCCGACGGGGCGCCTCCATCTCGGCCACGCTTACTCGGCTCTCCTCGCTCATGACTTCGCCCGGGATCGCGAAGGCATGTTCCTGCTTCGCATCGAGGATATCGACCCGGCGCGGAAGCGAACCGAATTCGTCGACGGCATCATCGGGGATCTTCTCTGGCTCGGCCTCGAGCCCGACGGGGAGATCGTCTATCAGTCGGAGCGGCTTTCCCTCTATGCCGACGCACTGGAACGGTTGAAGGAACAGGGACTCGCCTATCCCTGCTTTTGCACGCGAAGCGACATCGCCAAGGAGATCGCGGCCAGCGCCGAGGCGCCCCACGGACCCGATGGCCCCATCTATCCCGGCACCTGTCGCACCCTGTCGGCCGACGAGCGCGCGCGGCGGCTCCGCGATGAAGCCCATGCCTGGCGGCTCGACGTCGCCAAGGCGTCGGCGCGGGCCGGGCCGCTTTATTGGGAAGACGACCATACCGAGGTGCAGGCGGAGCCCGAGCGGTTCGGCGACGTCGTCCTCGCCCGCAAGGATGCGCCGACCAGCTACCATCTCGCCGTCGCCGTCGACGACGCGGCCCAAGACGTCAGCGACGTGGTGCGCGGGCGAGACCTGTTCGCCGCCACCGACGTCCACCGGCTGCTTCAGGCGCTGCTGGGCCTGCCGGTGCCGCATTATCATCATCATCCGTTGCTGACCGACGCCGAGGGGCGGCGGCTGGCCAAGCGCAACGGCGCGCCGACCCTCGCCGATCTATGCGCGGGCGGGACCGATCCGGAAAAGCTGGTGGCCGATCTGCGCGTCGGCGCATTGCCCGCTGGATATTCGGTCGGCGGAGGCTAGAGAGGGCCCATGCAGACGATCCTCATCATCCTCATCGTGCTGGCCGCCGGGGCGACCCTCTTCGTTCTCGTCAAGGGCGTCATCGGCATGGCGCAGGGCAAGGATGTCACCGGGCAGAAGAGCCAGGAGCTGATGCGCAAGCGCGTCATGTTCCAGGCGCTGGCGATCATCCTGGTCGTGCTGCTCCTGATGTTCGCCGGCACCGGCGGGAGCTGAGCGTTGGTCAAGCTCAACAAAATCTATACCCGAACCGGCGATACCGGCGATACCGGACTGGTCGACGGGTCGCGCGTCTCCAAGGCCGATGCGCGCATGGCGGCAATCGGCGACGTTGACGAAGCCAATGGCGCGATCGGTGTGGCGCTGCGTCATGTGCATGACGAGCGCCATCGGACGATGCTTTCCAATATCCAGAACGAGCTGTTCGATCTCGGCGCCGACCTCGCGACGCCCGGCGAGAATTTCGCCCCGTCCGAAATGACGCTCCGCATCGTCCAGGATCAGATCGACCGGCTCGAGCGCGAGATCGACGCCATGAATGCGGAGCTGGAGCCCTTGAGGAGCTTCATCCTTCCCGGAGGCGACGGAGGGGCCGCGCACCTCCACCTCGCCCGCGGCGTCGTCCGCCGCGCCGAACGGATGGCGGTCGCGGCGGCGAAGGCGGTCCCGCTCAATCCGCTGGCGCTCGCCTATATCAACCGGCTCTCCGACCATCTGTTCGTGCTCGCCCGGCTGGTCGCGAAGACTGAGGGCGGCGATATCTTGTGGAAGCCCGGGGCAACGCGGGACCTTGGCTGAACGCCGGGTGTTGCGCTGACGTCATGACGCTGTAGATTCGTCACGGCAGGAGGAGAGGATGGCGAGCGAAGCACGATCCGCTCCGGCGGCTGGCGATATTTCGCGGCGCTTCCGCACCGTACGGGCGCTGAGCCGGGCCATCGCCGCCCCGCTGTCAGACGCCGACGCCACGCTCCAGCCGCATCCGGACGCCTCGCCCGCCAAATGGCATCTTGCGCATACGAGCTGGTTCTTCGAGACATTCGTCCTGCGCGATCATGTCGCCGGCTACCGTCTTTACGACGAGCGCTGGCCGTTCCTCTTCAACAGCTATTATCAGGGCGAAGGGGAACGGCATGCCCGGCCCCGACGCGGCATGATCAGCCGGCCGTCGCTCGACGAGATCCTTGCCTACCGCGACCATGTGGATGGGGCGGTCGCGCAGGCCATCCCGGGTCTTGGTGAAGATGGGCTTGGATTGGTGGAGCTCGGCCTCAATCATGAGCAGCAGCATCAAGAACTGATGTTGACCGACATTCTCGCGACGTTCGCGGAAAATCCACTGATGCCTGCCATGTGGGATCATCCTCCCGCGACGCCCGCGCCCCTTCCGGACGCGATCCGTTGGGTGGAAGGCAGGAATGGTGTCGAGCGGATTGGTCATGACAGCGGTGGCTTCGCCTTCGACTGCGAAACGCCGCGGCACGAGGTGCTTCTTCGTCGCCACGCGCTTGCCGATCGGCTTGTCACGAACGGCGAGTGGCTTCGCTTCATGGAGGACGGCGGCTACGCCGCAGCCGCGCACTGGCTTTCGGACGGCTGGGAGTGGGCGGCCGAGAACCGCATCGAAGCGCCGCTCTACTGGAGCCGCTCCGAAGAAAGCTGGATGCGCTTTGGCCTCGACGGACTGCGTCCCGTCAATCCCGCCGAGCCCGTCTGCCACATCAGCTATTATGAGGCGGACGCCTACGCCCGCTGGGCCGGGGCGCGCCTGCCGACCGAGGCGGAATGGGAAACGGCGGCGGCCGACGCAGATTCCGCCGGTGGCCATCAGCTCGACGAAGCCGGGCCGGTGCGTCCGCTGGGCGGCGGCCACCTGTTCGGCGACGTCTGGCAATGGACGATGAGCGCCTTCCTTCCCTATCCCGGCTTCAAGCCTGCTGCGGGGACAGTCGGCGAATATAACGGCAAGTTCATGAGCGGGCAGATGGTGCTGAAGGGCGCCAGCTGCGCGACGCCGCGCGGCCACTCACGGTCCAGCTACCGCAACTTCTTCTATCCCCACCAGCGCTGGCAGTTCACCGGCCTCAGGCTCGCGAAGGATCTGTGATGGACGCGCCCCGCGCCCAGGCCGACCCGGCGTTCCGCGCCGACGTACTCGCCGGCCTCGCCGCGCCTATCCCCGCCATTCCCGCCCGCTGGCTCTACGACCGGCGGGGGTCCGAACTGTTCGAGAAGATCACCGAGCTTCCCGAATATTATCCCACCCGCACCGAGCGGGCGCTGCTCGAGCGTCACTGCGCCGATGTGGCGCGGATCGCCGGCAAGGGCGACGCGGTGATCGAGTTCGGCTCGGGCTCCTCGACCAAGACGCCGATCCTTCTCCGCGCGGTGGCGCCGGCCGCCTATGTCCCGATCGACATATCGGGCGACTTCCTCCGCGACGCCGCCGCCGCCTTGCAGGCGGATTTTCCGGGGCTCCCGATCCACCCTGTCGAAGGCGACTTCACGAAACCGATCGCGCTCCCCGACGCAGTCGCCGGCCTGTCGAAACTCGGCTTCTTCCCCGGCTCCACCATCGGCAACCTGGTCCCCCGCACCGCCGTTGATCTGCTGCGCGCGATGAAGGCGACCTTAGGCTCCGGCGCCTATCTCCTCATCGGGATGGATCGCCTGAAGGACGTCGACGTCCTCGCCCGCGCCTATGACGATGCCGCCGGCGTCACGGCCGAGTTCAACCTAAACCTCCTTCACCGCATCAACGCCGAACTGAACGGCACCATCCCCGCCGAAGCCTTCCGCCACCGCGCCATCTGGAACGATAAGGCCTCGCGGATCGAGATGCACCTGGAGGCGCTCCGCGACGTCGAGTTCACGATCGAAGGCCAGCCCTTCGCCTTCAAGGCCGGCGAGACCATCCACACCGAGAACAGCCACAAATACGGTCTTCGCGACTCCCGCCTCCTACTCCGCGCCGCCGGCTGGGGCGTCACCGAGGAATGGACCGACGAAGCCGACCAGTTCGCCCTCATCCTGGCGGTCGCCGAGCCGCCCAGGTTCGCGCCCTAGTCGTCCTTCACCACCTCGCCGCCCTTGATCACGACGTCGACATCCTCGAGCTCGCGGACGTTGGCCAGCGGGTCGCCGTCCACTGCGATGATGTCTCCGTAGCGCCCCACCGCGATCGCGCCGACATCGGCTTCCCGCCCCAGCGCCTGGGCCGCATTCCGCGTCGCCGCCTGGATCGCCTCCATCGGCGTCATTCCATATTCGGTCATCACCCGGAACTGGCCACCCGCCGTCCCGTGCGGCATCACGCCGGCATCGGTCGCGAAGACCATTTTCGCGCCGGCCTCATGCGCCGTGCGGAAATTGTCGCGCTGCAATTGCGCGATCTCGCGGTCCTTGCGCAGGTTGTCCTCCATGACGCCATTCCTGGCCCCCTCCGCCTGCGTATATTCGGTATTGAATATGTCCATGGCGAGCCAGGTGCCATGCTCCTTCGCCAGGCGAACGCCCTCCGCATCGATCAGCGAGGCATGCTCGATCGTGTCGATCCCGGCCCGGATAGCCGCCTTGATCCCCGCCGCGCCATGGGCGTGGGCGGCGACCTTCAGCCCCCATTGATGCGCCTCGTCGGCGATCGCGCGAAGCTCCTCCTCGGACAACTGCTGCTGCCCCGGCTCGGTGTTGCGCGAGAAGACGCCGCCGGTGGCGCAGACCTTGATCACCTCCGCGCCATATTTCCGCTGCTCGCGCACCCGCTTCCTCAGCTCCTGCGGCCCATCGCCGACCGCCTTGCCCACCGCCTCGAAGGAGGGCGGCAGATAGGTGCTGTCGCAATGCCCGCCCGTCGCCGAGAGCGCGTGCGCGGCGGGAACGATGCGCGGCCCCTCCATCAGCCCTTCCTCGGTCGCCTGCTTGTAGGCGACGTCCGAATAGCCTTCCGAGCCCACGTTCCGCACCGTCGTGAAACCCGCATGCAGCATGTCCCGCGCATTGCCGACGCCCTGCACCGGCCAGAACAGGTCGGTGAACTGCAGGCTGGTGTAACCGCCATAGCGGGGATTGCCGTCGAGATGGACGTGCATGTCGATCAGACCCGGCAGGATCGTCTTGCCCGGCAGGTCGATACGCTTCGCCCCTTCCGGCGCCGCCGTCGCCGCGCCCGTCGAGACCGCGCTGATTCGCCCGTCCACGATCGTGATCACCGGCCGCTCGACCACCCGCCCGGCGAGCACGTCGACCATCCGGTCGGCGGTCACCACCACGGTTTCCGCCTCGGCGGCGACAGATAGCGCGGCAAGTGCCGCCGTGGCAAAATAGCGGATCATGAAGGCCCCCTCGTCTGGAATGTGAGCAACGTCATTCCATCTTCCGTGCCCGCCGGGAAGAGGATTTCGGATCCACGCCCTGGGCGCATCCTCGCCGTCGCCGAAGCGCACTGTGCATGCGCCTAACGGAGAGAGGCCGCTTCCTGCTTCAGGCGTTCAATTTTCCTGGGGCTTGTCCGCCAAATCCATGAAGCTCCGCGCCGCCTCGCGGTCCGCTTCGTCCTCGAACGCGACGTCGAGGTCCGGCGCCGCGCCGAGCATGTGGAGCAGCGCCCACAGCGCGAAGCGCCGCCCCCGGTCCCGCTCCAGCCCTAGATCGACCTGCATCCGCTCGATCCCGGCCGCAAGCGCCTGCGGCGGCAACGATGCCAGCTGCACCGTCCCGAAATAGCGCCGCATCTGATCGTCGAATTCCATAACATCACCTTCCTATTCCTCCCCAGGATTTCCTGGGGAAGGGGACCACATGAAATGTGGTGGAGGGGTAAAGGCGCCGGATTCACAGGATCGCGCGCGAACCACCAAGGGTCTGAGCCTTACCCCCTCTACCGCCCCCTTCCCGCATCTTCCGATGGGAAGGAAATTAGTAATGCAGCGCCCACCCGTAGCGTCGAGGACCGACCAATAGCTCAACCATCGAACTCCCGATCCGATCGCGGCGCATCCGGCCGCTGGCGGTCGAGGTTCTCGCGGTAGCGCAGGCAACCGCGCAGGAATTGCGGCCATTCCGGCACGGCGATCTCAGGCTCGATCCGCTCCGGGAGCAGGCCCCAGAGCCGCGGATGGTGCCAGCAAAGCGCGTGCAGGCTGCTGTCGCGATGCTCGCGGATGCCGGCACGAAGGCGCTTCGCCTCCTCGATCAGCCGGTCGCGATCCATTTCGAGCAGATCGTCGTCGGGATCGGCCATACCACCTCCTCAATAATGCAGCGCCCGTCCGTAGGCGTCGAGGACGCTCTCGTGCATCATTTCGCTCAAGGTCGGGTGCGGGAAGACGGTGTGCATCAGGTCTTCCTCGGTCGTTTCGAGCTGGCGGGCGATGGCGTAGCCCTGGATGAGCTCGGTGACTTCCGCGCCGACCATGTGAGCGCCCAACAGCTCGCCGGTGGTCTCGTCGAACACGGTCTTGATGAAGCCTTCCGCCTCGCCGAGCGCGATCGCCTTGCCATTGCCGATGAAGGGGAATTTGCCGGTCTTCACCTTGCGGCCCTCTTCCTTCGCCTTGGCCTCGGTGAGGCCGACGCTGGCGACCTGCGGTCGGGAATAGGTGCAGCCCGGGATGTTCGAGGTCTCGAACGGGTGCGGCTTCTTCTCCGCGATGGCCTCGACGCAGACGACACCCTCGTGGCTCGCCTTGTGCGCCAGCCAGGGCGGGCCGGTGACGTCGCCGATGGCGTAGATGCCCTCGACATTGGTGCGGGCATAGCCGTCGACGACGATATGGCCGCGCTCCGTCTTCACGCCGAGCGCTTCCAGGCCGATATTCTCGCTGTTCGGCACGATTCCGATGGCGACGATGGCGTGGGAGAAGTCGTCTTGCACGACTTTGCCATCCTTGCCCTTGATTGAGGCTTTGACGCCCTTGCCCGAAGCCTCCAGCTTCTCGACCCCGGCGCCGACATGGATCTTCATGCCCTGCTTGGTGAGCGCCTTCATCATGAAGGCCGAGACCTCCTCATCCTCCACGGGCAGGATGCGATCGAGCATCTCGACGACGGTCACCTCCGCGCCCATGTCCGAATAGAAGCTGGCGAACTCCACCCCGATCGCGCCCGAGCCGATGACGAGCAGCTTGGTCGGCATCTCCTTCGGCACCATCGCGTGCCGATAGGTCCAGATCCGCTCCCCATCCGCCTTGGCGAACGGCAAGTCCCGCGCCCGCGCGCCGGTGGCGATGATGATATGCTTGGCGGCCAGCTCCGTCGTCTTGCCGTCCTTGGCGACGCTGAGCTTGCCCTTGCCGGCGATCTTCCCTTCGCCCTCGACGACGGTGATCTTGTTCTTCTTCATGAGCCCCTTGACGCCCATGTTGAGCTGCCCCGCCACCTTGCGGCTGCGGTCGACGATCTTGGCGAGATCGAACCCCGTCTTCTCCGCGCTGAGGCCGTAGGCGGAGGCATGCGTCAGATAATGATTGATCTCGGACGTGCGAAGCAGCGCCTTGGTCGGAATGCACCCCCAGTTGAGGCAGATCCCGCCCAGCTTCTCCCGCTCGACGATGGCGGTTTTCATCCCAAGCTGCGACGCGCGAATAGCGGCCACATATCCGCCAGGCCCAGAGCCGAGAACGATAAGGTCGTAAGTATCAGCCATGCAGGTGCTCCGATGGGATGGGTGTCTTTACAGCACGGCAAATGGCGCGGTTCAGGAAAAGCCAAAGTCCTGCGGTCCCGACAGCGCAGACAGCGCCTTGCCAAGGAAATTGATCGGCAAACGGCATCAACATAAGAAAGCCGGCAATTGCGCTGATCCACAGCACCACGACCGCTTTTCTCAACTCCGAACGCTCTCCGCGCTGCAACGAGTAGGCAGGCCCGACAACGAGAAAAGAGCCAGTCACCGTAAACGGGGCGCCAATCAGACCCGTCAACTTTACATCGAACCAAGATAAGATTTGGAGCGGCTGGTCTGACGTCGCCGCTACGAGCGGCAGGACAATGACGAACGGTGCCAAAGTTCCCGCAAGCAACGAGATAAGGACGCGAGCGACCGATGCGCTCATTACGCAAGCATCCCCAGCGGGTTTTCCACCAGCCGCTTGAACGCCTGCATCTGCTTGGCCCCGTCCGCCCCGTCAATGGCTCGGTGGTCGAAGCTGCCGGTGGCGCTCATGACGGTGGCGATCTGGAGGCTATCGTTCACGACATAGGGCCGCTTCTCGCCCGCGCCGATCGCCATGATCATCGCCTGGGGCGGGTTGATGACGGCGTCGAAGGCCTTGATGCCGAACATGCCCATGTTGGAGATGGACGCGGTGCCGCCCTGATATTCATGCGGCTGGAGCTTGCCCTCCTTGGCGCGGCCGGCGAGGTCCTTCATCTCGGTGGCGATGGCGGACATGGACTTGGTGTCGGCGCCGACGATGATCGGCGTGATGAGGCCGTTCGGGATCGACACCGCGACCGAGACGTCCGCGCGGCTGTATTTCAGCAGTTGGTCGCCGGCGAAGGAGACGTTGCACGCCGGCACTTCTATCAGCGAGATAGCGAGCGCCTTGATCAGCATGTCGTTGACCGACAGCTTGACGCCGCGGCTCTTCAGGCTTTCGTTCAATTCGCCCCGCAGCTTCAGCAGCGCGTCGATCTGGATATCGACCGTGAGATAGATGTGCGGGATCTGCTGCTTCGACTCGGTGAGGCGCCGCGCGATCGTCTTGCGCATGTTCGAGAGCTTGACCGCCTCGTGCGGAATCTCCGTGTCGGCCGTCGCAGCGGCCGCTGCCGGAGTCGCTACCGGCGCGGCCTCGGGAGCCACCGCCTTCTTCGGCGCGCCCGTGGCCGAGTCGATATCCGCCTTCACGATCCGTCCGCCCGGGCCGGAGCCGGTCAGGCTTGAAAGGTCGACGCCCTTCTGCTCGGCCAGACGCCGGGCGAGCGGGCTCGCCTTCACGCGGTCGCCGGTATCGGCCTTCGGCGCGGCCTGCGGAGCGGCCTTCGCCTCGGGCTTCGGAGCCGGTGCGGCGTCCTCCTTCGCCGGCTGACCCGCCCCGGTCTCACCGCCCTCCTTGGCGACAGGCTCTTTCGCCGCCTTCGGCGCTTCCGCCGCCGCGCCTGCATCTTCACCCTCACCGGCGATGACGGCGATCACCTCGCCCACCTTCACGCGATCCGTTCCCTCGGGCACAACGATCTTCGCGATCGTGCCCTCATCCACGGCCTCGAACTCCATCGTCGCCTTGTCCGTCTCGATCTCTGCGAGGAGATCGCCGGCCGCGACCGTATCGCCCTCCTTTACCAGCCATTTGGCCAAAGTCCCTTCCTCCATGGTCGGGGACAAAGCCGGCATCTTGAGTTCAATAGGCATGGGAAGGCTTTCCTCTCCTTATCCGCGCGGCCAGTCCAAACAGCAGGCGAGGGGCGGGGTCAAGGCCTGTCCTGAGCGGCTGGCCTCCGGCCAGCCGAAGGGGCCGGGCTTGCGCCAAGGGCGGTTCTGACGCACCTTCGCGCCGGCAGGAGGGGCCATGCGCGCATATCTGGTCGTCATGGACGAAACGCGGGAGTCGCAGGCGGCGCTCCGCTATGCGGCGCGGCGGGCGGCGCGCACCGGCGGGGCGATCGAGCTCTTGGCGCTGATCCCGCCGCAGGAATTTTCGCAATGGGGGGGAGTCCAGGCGGCGATGGAGGAGGAAGCCCGGCTCCGGGCCGAGGCTATGGTCGCTCAGGCCTCCAGCGCCATCGTCGAGGAAGCCGGACTCACCCCGTCGATCACGGTTCGCCAAGGCGATCCGGTGAAAGCGGTGACCGAGTTTCTGAAGGAGCGCGACGACATCGCCGCCCTCGTGCTCGGCGCGGCGGCCGAGGGAGCCCCCGGACCGCTGGTCGCCCATTTCTCGGGGACGGCGGCGAGCACGCTGCCTTGCCCGCTGGTGATCGTGCCCGGCCAGCTCAGCGATGAGGCGCTCGACCGGCTGAGCTGACCTAACCGAGCTCTCCCCGCCTCTGGACGGCCTTGCGCTTGTAATGCCGCTTCTTCTTGGGGTGGTGCTTCTTCACCATGACCTGCTCCTCGGCGCAGCAGCCATAGGTGGTGACGGTCGTCTCGGTAACGGTGACGCCGCCCCAGCCATAATAGCCGTAGGACGGAGGAGGATAGGCATAACCCGGATGCGGCATCCCGTGATGGGTCACGATCACGCCGGGGCCGTGGTCGCCTTCATAATATGCACCTTCATAATCGTCTTCAGAAGGGCCCGGCTCGTAATCATGTGCGGCATAGGCTCGGTCGTCGAAGCTTTCGACATAGGCATAGTCGTCAGCGTCCGGATAATAGTCGCCGTCGCCGACATAGACCGGAACGCCCGGCCCGGCGTAGCGCGTCGCGTCGCGGTAAGGATCCCAGTCGAAGTCGGAGCGGACATCGATCACGCGGCCGTAGCGGTCGAGGAGCAGCGCCTCGTCATAATAGCGGATCCAGCGCTGATCCGGCGCGGGCGGGGCGAACC
>NZ_DATCYB010000036.1:0-27358 GCF_036570505.1 Allosphingosinicella sp.
CAAGGTGGCGCATCGGCTGATTGTGCGAGTTGAGGACTAGCGGCGCCAACGAGTCTCTTTTGCCTCCCCTCATTTGGCACGGCAGTTGCTTCGAAGGCTCCCGAAACACTGGGAGCATGATGATGGTGACGCTTTTCCGACGCCTGGTTCTTTTGTCCGCGCTGTGCGCGGCGCCGGCGACGGCGCAGGGGTTCGAGGAACTCGGCGCGCTCGAGACGCGGCTGGTCGCGGCGCTGGGCGCCGGGATCGGCGAGGCGGGAGGGCCGGCCAGTCCGATCGACCGACGCCTGAAGCTTGCGGCTTGTCCGGCTCCGACGATGTTCGATGCGCCAAGGCTTGGCGCGGTGACGATCAGCTGCGAGCCGCTCGGCTGGCGCATCCGGGTTCCGCTGGCGCGCAGCGCTTCGGTCTCGATGGCGGCCGCGAAGGCGGAGCCCGTCATTCGCCGAGGCGACCAGGTCGAAGTGGTGGCATTGGGCGGCGCCTTCACCGTCAGCACCCTCGCGGTGGCCGACGAGGACGGTGCCCCGGGCGAACGCATTCGTCTTCGCGCCGACCGCAAGAGCGCGCCGATCTTCGGTCAGGTGACCGAGGATGGACGGGTTGCCGTGACCGGATTTAATTGATCGGACTTGCGGTCGTTTATGTATGTAGGTTGCGTAGCGGGGGGTCCCCATTCGCATGGAAGGATCGGGTAATGGTTGACGGTATCGGAAAGGCTGGAGCCGCGGGACGGATAGACGTCGCGCGCTCGGGGCTCGAACGCAGCGCCGCCACCGGCAAGGTGGGCGATGCGATCGGCCAGGATGCCGTCGCCGCGCCCGCCACGCCGGCCGCTGAAATGGCCGCCGCGGGCGCGCCCGTCGATGCCGGGAAAGTGGCCGCGATCCGCGCCGCGATCGCCGAAGGTCGCTACCCGGTCGACGCCGACAAGATCGCCGAGAAGATGATCGCGCTCGACCTGCCGGTGCGGGGCGAGGCGTGAGCCTTGCCGCGCTGGACAGGCTCAAGGGCTGCCACGAAGAACTGATCGGCGCGCTCGACGGCCATGACGTCGAAGCCATCGAGGCGAGCGTCGCGCGGCTGCGCCGCGCCGTCGAGGAAGTGCGCGCCGCCGGCAGCTGGCGCGACAATCCGCAAGTGAAGGATCGCGCCGGGCAAATCTCCCGGCTCGCCGACGCCGCCCGCATTCGCGTCAATTTTCTGACGGACCTCAATCGCGGCCGCATCGACGCGCTCGATATGCTACGCGGAGGGGCCAGCGGCGCCCGCTATGGCCGCGACGGCGCGCTCGTCCGCTAACACCGCCTTCAACAAACCTGACCCCAATCTGGCACGGCAGTTGCTTCTAGCCTCCTGACCAACAGGGGGCGTCATGATTCCGACGGCATTGACAGAGGATTGGGGCAGCGTGCCGCGCGACCGCGTCGGCGGCGCCATCTTTCGTGCCGCCCAGGCCACCGGCGTCGATTTCGATTACCTGCTCGGCCAGGCGAAGATCGAGAGCGGGCTCAATCCCACCGCGAAGGCCAGGACGTCGAGCGCCACCGGCCTCTTCCAGTTCATCGAGCAGACCTGGCTCGGAACGGTGAAGGAGCATGGCGCGAAGCACGGCCTCGGCTGGGCCGCCGACGCCATCCAGCGGGGCTCGAACGGACGCTTCCATGTAGCCGGCGGCCTTCGCCAGACCGTCCTCGACCTGCGCACGCAGCCCGAAGCCGCCTCCGCGATGGCGGCGGAGTTCGCGTCCGACAACAAGGATTATCTGGAATCGCGGCTCGGCCGGCCGGTCGAAGGCGTCGATCTCTATCTCGCGCATTTTCTCGGCGCCGGCGGAGCCCGCGAGTTCCTGGGCGCCCATGACGCCAATCCGGACGCGCCGGCCGCCGGCATCCTTCCCGCTGCGGCGCGCGCCAATCGCTGGGTGTTCTACAATCGCGACGGCAGCCCGCGCAGCTTCGCCGAGATCCGGGCGCGCTTCGCGGCCAAGCTCGGCGTCGATGAAATGCCCGTCGCGCGCCCGGCCGTCGCGCCCGTGCGCGAGCAGCCCGAATTTCCGACGGTCCAGATGGCGGCGCTCAATACCGCGCCCGAGCCGCTGACCCGCCCGTCCCCTCAATATGCAAGGCTGGCCTACCTGATGCTGGCCCAGCTCGGAGCCTGACGCATGCTGAACGCGGTGAACCGCAATGTCTGGATCAGCACGAGCAAAGGGGCGATCCTTCCGCTCGCGACCTTGATGCTGGTCATGCTGATGATCGTGCCGGTCGCGCCGACGATGCTCGACATCGGCTTCATCGCCAATATCATGATCAGCCTAGCGGTGCTGATGGTGGCGCTGAACGCCGCCAAGCCGCTCGATTTCTCCTCGTTCCCGACCGTGCTCCTGTTCGCGACCCTGCTGAGGCTGGCGCTGAACGTCGCCTCCACCCGCGTCGTGCTGGTGAGCGGGCATGAAGGGTCGGACGCGGCGGGGCACGTCATCGAGGCGTTCGGCAATTTCCTGATCGGCGGCGACTATGCCGTCGGCCTGTTCGTCTTCGCCATCCTGATGATCATCAACCTGGTGGTCATCACCAAGGGCGCGGGCCGCGTGTCGGAAGTGTCCGCCCGCTTCACGCTCGACGCCATGCCCGGCAAGCAGATGGCGATCGACGCCGATCTGAACGCCGGCCTGCTGACGCCGGAGGAAGCCAAGGCTCGCCGGGAAGAGGTCGCGACCGAGGCGGATTTCTACGGATCGATGGATGGCGCCTCCAAGTTCGTGAAGGGCGATGCCATCGCCGGCGTGCTGATCCTCGTCATCAACATCGTCGGCGGTCTCGTTCTGGGCACGTTGAGCCATGGCCTCTCGCTGAGCGAGGCGGCCGAAATCTATGTGCTGCTCGCCATCGGCGATGCTCTGGTCGCGCAGGTGCCGGCGCTGCTGCTGTCGATCGCGGCGGCCTCGATCGTGACCCGGGTCAAATCACCCTTCGACCTTTCCGGCCAGATCACCCATCAGTTCGGATCGGCCCGGGCGTGGACCCCGGTCGCCGCCATCCTCGCCTTCCTCGGCATCCTTCCGGGCATGCCGCACATGATCATCCTGCCGGCCGCCGCGCTGGCGGGCTTCACCGCCTGGAAGCTCCGCAAGGCCAGGATCGCGCAGGAAGCCGCGGCCGCGGTCGTGCCGGAACCGGTGGTCTCGCCCAGCGTGATCAGCTGGGACGAGGTCAGCGACGGCGCGGCGCTGGGGCTGGAGCTCGGCTATGCGCTGATCGGCCTGGTCGACGAACGCAAGGGCGCGCCCTTGATGACGCGGATCACGGGTATCCGCCGCCAGCTTTCGCGCGAGCTCGGCTTCGTTATCCCCTTGGTGCGCGTGCGCGACAATCTGGCGCTGGGGCCGAACAGCTACCGCATCACCGTCGCCGGCGTGATCTGCGCCGAGGACGAGATCTGGCCCGAGGATCTGCTCGCGCTCGATTCCGGCGACCTGCTCGACAGGATCCCGGGCAAGGCGGTGAAGGACCCGACGTTCGGTCTCGACGCCGTCTGGATCAACCCGGCCCAGCGCGCCGACGCGGTGGTCGCGGGCTATACGGTGGTTGATCCGGCGACGGTGGTCGCGACGCACCTCAATCAGATCGTCCAGTCGGCGGCCTCGGAACTGTTCGGCATGGACGAGACGCAGAAGCTGCTCGACGCGCTCAAGGAGAATGCGCCGCAGCTGGTCGCGGGCCTGACACCGCAGCCGCTGCCGCTCGCCTCGATCGCGGCGCTTTGCCGCTCGCTGCTGTCGGAAGGCGTGCCCCTGAAGGATTTCCGCCGCATCGCCGAGGCGATGGTCGACGCCGCGCGCGAGGAGACCGATCCGGTCCAGCTCGTCGAAGGGGTCCGCCAGCGTATCGGCGCACTTATCGTCCAGACTTTGGTGCCGGTGAAGATGCCGCTGCCGGTGCTGACGCTCGATCCCGGTCTCGAAAGCCTGCTCAACCAGGCCGTGCGTGCCGGGCCCGATGCCAGCCACCCGATCGAACCGGGCCTCGGCCAGAAGATCGTGCAGGCGGTCGGCGAAGTCGCCGGGCCGCTGCTGGGCGAGGCGCGGCGCTTCGCGGTCGTCACCTCGCCGATCGCGCGCCGCCCCCTCGCTCGTCTGCTCGCACCGCACATGCCCGATGTGCCGGTGCTCTCTTTCCTGGAGATTCCCGATGGTAAGCCCGTGGATGTGATCGCCGTGGTCGGCGGCGCCGTGTCGAAGCCGATGCTGGAGACCGCGGCATGAGCGGGCGGCGCGACAGGAACGCCCGCGTCATTGCCGTCACCAGCGGCAAGGGCGGGGTCGGCAAGACCAATATCAGCGTCAACCTCTCGGTCGCGCTGGCGCGGCTCGGCAGGCAGACGATGCTGGTCGACGGCGACATGGGAATGGCAAATGCCAACATCCTGCTCGGCATGAACGCGACCACGACGATCGCGGACGTGCTGGCGCGCGACTGCGGCATGGACGATGTGGTGCAGCAGGGGCCGTCTGGCGTGCATATCGTGCCCGGCCACAGCGGCAGCGGCATCCTGCCCGGCCTCGACAGGGACGACCGCCGCCGCCTCGCCGACGCCTTCCGGCCCTATGCGGCGCGGCTCGACCATGTGATCGTCGACACGGCGAGCGGTATCTATCCCGAGGCGATGGAGCTGGTCGCTTCGTCCGACCTCATCCTCATCGTCCTTTCGGCCGAGCCCACCGCCTTCATGGACGCCTATGCGCTGGTGAAGGTGCTGGCGCTCGATCACGGCTGCAACGCGGTCTCGATCGTTACCAACATGGTCGAGGACGAGAATAGCGGCCGCGCCCTCTTCCGCCATTTCAGCGAGGTGGTGCGGCGGTTCCTGCCGATCCAGCTCACCCATCTGGGCTCCGTGCCGCGCGACGATCATGTGCGGGACGCCGTGTTCAGGAAGCGCTGCTGCCTCGAAGCCTATCCGGAATCCCGGGCGAGCGCCGCTTTCACCCGAATCGCCCGACAGATAGCCGACACCGATGTGCCGGCGACCGAGGGCGGCGACCGCTTTTTCGGCATGGAGATGGTCCATGGCGCTTGTTGATCCGGGCGAGGGCGCGGTGACCTATCAACGTCAGCCGGCCAAGGCGGCGCCCGAAGTGCTGGCGCGTCAGCACATGCCGCTTGTCCGCAAGATCGCCTGGCACGTCCACGGCCGGGTTTCCTCGGCGATGGAGGTCGAGGATCTCATCCAGGTCGGCATGGTCGCCCTGGTCGAGGCCGCCAACGGCTTCGAGGATCGCGGCCACGCCTTTTCGACCTACGCCACCATCCGCATTCGCGGCGCGATGATCGACCATCTGAGGCGCCATGCCACCATCTGCCGCTCGGCGATGGCGCGCCGACGCGAGCTTACCGTCGTCCGGGCGCGGCTGGAGACGCGGCTGGGCCGAGGCGCCAGCGATGCGGAAATGGCCGACGAGATGGACCTACAGGCGGCCGACTATCGCCAACTGGTCGACGAGACGCAGGCGGTCCGTCATGAATCGCTGGACGAAGCCTATTCCGACCAGTCGATGTGGTTCGCCGATGTCGAGGACCGCGCCGACGAGGCGCTGGAGCGCGAGAATCTCAAGGCCGCCATCGCGGCGGGCATTCGCACGCTTCCGGAGCGCGAGGCGATGATCCTCCAGCTCTATTTCGTCGAGGAGATGAACCTGGACGAGATCGGCCTCACCCTGGGCGTCGGCGCCGCCCGCGTCTGTCAGATCAAGAAAGCCGCGCTGGACAAGCTCCGCGCCTCCCTCGCCGACTGGGCGTGAACCCATTCAAGGAAATGCATCATGAAGGTTACCGTTCGGGCCGCTGAACTCGCCACGCTTCTGGACCAGGCGCCCGACGGGCTGCGCTATCTCTCGCTCGACTGCTTCGACACGCTCGTCTGGCGCAACGTCCAGGCGCCGCGCGATGTGTTCGCTGATCTGCCAATCGCCGGCGGCGGCGTTGGGCCGCGTATGTGGGCCGAGCAGCGGGCGCGCAAGTCAGCGAAGTTCAGCGAGCGCCGCAACGAAGTCTCGATCGAGGAAATCTATCACAGGATGCGCCCCTCAGCCAGCGAGGAGCAAATCGCCGAGGCGGTCGAGCAGGAGCTCATTGCCGAGGGACACCATTGCTATGGTTTCCAACCGACCGTCGAGCTGATGCGCGCCGCAAGGGCCAACGGGCTCGGCATCATTATCGTCTCCGATACCTATCTCAGCGAGCCGCAGCTTCGCCGCCTGATCGGCGAGACCGCAGGCGAGGAGGCGCTTGGCCTCATCGATCGCATCTTCTGTTCGTCCGAACATGGCCTCAGCAAGGGGGAGGGCCTGTTCAAGCCCGTGCTCAAGGCGCTGGGTGTCGCCCCGGCGGCGATCCTCCATGTGGGCGATAACATCAAGGCCGACCAGGTCGCGCCCCACGCGCTGGGCATCTGCACCGCGCATTTCAGACAGTTCGATTCGGCCTGCGAGCAGCGGCTCCGGCTCGAAGCGGCGGCGGCGACGGTGCTCGATCCTTCGACCCGCGCCGTGATCCCTGCCTTTCAGCCTCACCGCCCGATGCTGTCGCTCCGCACCGACGACGATCCCGTCTGGACGCTAGGGCACGACGTGATGGGCCCGCTGATGCACGCCTTCGCCGGCTGGGTGAAGGATGAGGCGGAGGCACTGGCCAAGCGGGTCGGTAAGCCGGTGCGTACGCTGTTCGTCCTTCGCGACGGCCATCTGTCGAAGCAGGTGTTCGATGCTGCCTATCCGGACGTCGCGACCGGCACGATCGAGATCAGCCGGTTCACGGCCTGCCGCGCCAGCTTCACCGACGAAGCGACTATCCGCGATTATCTTGCCGTGGCCGAAGAGCATGAGCGGGTCGACGTCCTCGCCCGGCAGCTGCTCCTCACCGAAAGCGAGGGCAAGAAGCTCGCGGGCGGCCGTTCGGGCGCCGCCGCTCAAGCCACCTTCGGCCGTGCCGCCTGCATGCCCGACAATGTCCGCAGGATCGTCACCCGCTCGGCCGAGTTCGCGGGACGGCTGATGGCGCATCTGAAGGCCGCCGGCGTTCGCGAAGGCGACGCCGTCATGCTGGTCGACCTCGGCTACAACGGCACGGTGCAGAATTTCATCGAGCCGGTGCTGCGCGAGCGCATGAACCTCCACGTCGCCGGCCGCTACATGCTGCTGCGCGAGGAGGCGCAGACGGGCTATGACAAACGTGGCTTCCTCGACGTCCGCGACTATGACCTGAAGACACTGCACGCGCTCTGCGGCTGCATCGCCGTCATCGAGCAGATGTGCACAATCGCCCAGGGGTCGGTGGTCGACTATTCGTCCAAGGGCGAGCCGATCCGCAAGGCCGCGGGTCTCAAGGGGCTGCAGAACGACTCCCGCGACCGCATCCAGGAGGCGTGCGTGGCCTTCGCCCGTGAAGCGTCGAAAGGCATAGTCCGCGCCCCCGCGTCCGACGATGCCGACTGCAGGCGCCGCATGGCCGGCGCCATCTTGGCGCGGCTGCTGTTCCTGCCCCAGGCCCAAGAGGTGGCGATCTTCGAAACCTTCGATCACGACGTCAATCTCGGCACCAACGATCTCGTCAAGCTGCTCGACATCGAGGCGAGCGCCGAGGGTCTGCGCCGTCGCGGCCTCTCCTATCTCAACGACGTCGGCCGGATGTATCTGCCCGGCGAGCTTCAGGCACACGGCCTGCCGCTCAACCTGTCGCTGTTCAGCGTCAGTCGTCTCGGTCTCGATCTTCGCAGCAGCGATTTCAGCGCGCGGGGCGTGAAGGTTCCCGTGATCCTCGCCGACGAACGTGGCCAGGCGGCGATCGAGATCGACGCCCATCCGACCCATGACGGCTATTACATGGCCGCCATTCCCGTGGGCGCGGCGCGCTTCACGGTCGGCATCCAGCTCGGCGGCCTGTGCGAGTGGGTACAGGTCGAGGACGCCGTATTCCACGACGTGGAAGTGTTCGGAAAGCCCGGCAAGAAGGGCCCCACCGTACCCGCCCAGTTGATCCACGAAGGCATGGAGGAAACGGCCCCCGGACTGTTCCGCTGCTCCGGCAACGCCCTGACGCTCGCGCCGCCGCCCACCGGCACAGGCGATCAGGCTATGCTGCTCGCGCTGGTCTTTCGTCCTGTCGTATGGAGATCCGAAGCCAGGGAAATGAGACGCGCGGCCTGACGCGCTTCGTTCGATAAAGCGCCGTCAGGATGTCGTGATATCGAAGTGCAGCACGTCTTCGCGAACGCCCAATTTGGTGTAGAGCGCTATGGCGGGTTCATCCTCGAGATCGGCTTGCACGAAGATGACGTAGCAGCCGCGCTCCGCGCCGATCTTCCTGAGCTCCTGGATGAGCGCCGTCGCGATGCCCTCGCGCCGGTGCGGCTCGGCCACCGCCAGATCGTAGATGTAGATCTCGCTTCGCTTCTGCTCGAACTTCTGGAGCTCATAAGCGGCCAACCCGCCGACGACGGCGCCATCCTTCAGGGCGGCAAGCGCGAAGAACCGGCCGCTGCCCAGCAGGCGTGCGAGATAGGCCGGGCTGGGCCGCGCGTCGTTGAAGGTGCCCGCCTCGTCGAAGGCCTCGCCGAAAACCGTCAGCATCTCCTCCATCAGCTCCACGTCGTCGGAGCCGAGCAGGCGCAGGATGAAAGGTGGGGGAGGGGGCATCGCTGACATGGCTCGCGGAAAAAATAGGTCGCTTTGCCAGCCCGCGCAATGCATCCATTCAAACCCTCCAGACGTAAAAAAGCCCCGCCGTGGCGACCACGGCGGGGCTCTTCTTGTTACGCTTTACTATTAGCGCAGCAGGCTCAGAACGTTCTGGCTGCTCTGGTTGGCCTGGGCGAGCATCGCGGTGGATGCCTGGCTCAGGACCTGCGCCTTGGCGAGTTCGGTCGTCTCCTTGGAGAAGTCCGTGTCCTCGATCCGCGAACGCGCATCCGAGAGGTTGGCGACATTCGACGTCAGGTTATTGACGGTCGACTGCAGACGGCTCTGCGAGGCGCCGAGCTCGGCCCGGGTTGTCGAGACCGCGGAGATCGCATCCGACAGCGTGTCGAGGTCGGTGGCGGTGAGCGCGGTCACATTGACGGCCAGGGCGGCGGTATAGTCGGCGCTGATGTCGGCGAAGTCGAGCGTGACGGTGTCGACGGCGTTGGCGCCGGTCTGGATCGTCACGGTGCCCGAGGCGCCGGCCGAGCCGTCGAACAGCTTGATGCCGTTGAACTCGGTGTTGTCGAGAATGCTGGTGATCTGCGACTGAAGCTCGCTGACCTCGGCCTGAAGGTTTGTCTTGTCTTCGGTCGAATAGGTGCCGCTGGCTGCCTGGACGGCGAGCTCGCGGATACGCTGCAGCATGTTGCCGACTTCGCCCAGAGCGCCTTCGGCGGTCTGCGCCATCGACATGCCGTCATTGGCGTTGCGGATTCCCTGGTTCATACCGCGGATCTGCGACGTCATCGAGTTGGCGATCGCGAGGCCGGCGGCATCGTCTTTCGCCGAGTTGATGCGCTTGCCGGTCGACAGGCGCTCCATGGCGGTCTGCAGCTGCATGTTGGCGACGCGGCTGCCGTTCTGGGCACGAAGTGCCGAGGTATTGGTGTTGATAACAGTCATCGGAATATCCTTTCCCGCTCCATCGAAGGCGAGCCCGGTATGTCCCGCGGCTGCCACGAAACCAGTAACGGCAGCGATGAGCGGGGCTTTAATCACAAAATTTGCGTCGGCTTTCCGACGCCGTTTCGCGTCGGTCCTTTGACACGCGAGTGACGCACGTGAGCGCGCTTGCGCGTGTCGCATGGGAAACAAAGCCTTTCCGCGGCTTGGCACGTGCCTTGCTTTCCTTCCGGCGAATTGGGGCCAAGGGGGGATGGATGATCGGACTGAGCGAAATGGCGGCGGCGGCCAATCCGGCGCTCGCCCGTTGGCTCACCGGGGCGGGATTGCCCTGCCGCCCCATGGGCGGCGAAGGTGGTTCCGTCGCCCGTCCCAACATTTTCGATATCAGCGAAGCGGCTGCCGCCAGGGCGGGCGATCTGTTGATCGAGTTCGTCGATGGAGCGCCGTCGCTGATCCTGGGCGGCGACGCCGAGCCGGCGCGCCTCCGCTTCGGTTTCGAGGACATGGCGTTCGGCCACGCGC
Source organism: Allosphingosinicella sp. (assembly GCF_036570505.1). GTDB lineage: Bacteria > Pseudomonadota > Alphaproteobacteria > Sphingomonadales > Sphingomonadaceae > Allosphingosinicella. The sequence goes on from NZ_DATCYB010000036.1 coordinate 10,169, forward strand.
TCGCGGCCGAGCTCGTTCGTCCGGCGAACCGCCCGGCCTGCGGCGAGCCCGAAAGTGCCCGCCTGCTGGCACTCGCCGAGCGGATCGCGGGAAGCGACGCGACCACCCTGATCCTCGGCGAGACCGGCACCGGCAAGGAAGGCCTCGCCCGCTTCATTCACGCCTCCTCTCCGCGCGCCGACCGGCCGTTCGTCGCCGTCAATTGTGCGGCGCTTCCCGACACCATGCTCGAAGCGATGCTGTTCGGGCACCAGAAGGGCAGCTTCACCGGCGCCAGCGCCGAAGGCGAGGGCCTGTTCCGCGCGGCCGATGACGGCACCTTGCTGCTCGACGAAGTCTCGGAGCTGCCGCTGGCGCTCCAGGCCAAGCTACTCCGGGCGCTCCAGGAAAAGGAAGTCCTTCCGGTCGGCGCCGTTAGGCCCGAACCGATCGACGTGCGGATCATCGCCTGCGCCAACCGCGATCTCGCCTCGGAAGTCGCCGAAGGCCGCTTTCGCGCCGACCTTTACTGGCGTTTGAACGTGCTGCCGCTCCAGCTTCAGCCGCTGGGGCGTCGCCGACTCGACATCCGTGCCATCGCCGCGGCCATCCTGGTCCGCCACGTGCCCGAGGGCGCCGCCATCCCCTGGCCGACCCAGGCCGCGCTCGATCGGCTGATGGCGCATGCCTGGCCCGGCAACGCGCGCGAGCTCGACAACGTCCTTCAGCGCGCGATGCTGTTGCGCGAAGGCGACCGCATCGACGCCGCCGACCTCAGCATCGACGCTATCCCGGTGGTCCAGGACAACGAGCCGAAGCGGCTCGGCGATATCGGCCGCTCGGCCGAGGCCGAGGTCATCCGCGCCGCGCTCGCGGAGACCGGCGGTCACCGCCTTCGCGCCGCCGAGCGGCTTGGAATCAGTGAACGGACGCTGCGCTACCGGCTCGCCGACATGCGCGCGGCCGCGGCTTAAGGGACAGAAACCATGACAGCCATCGACAGCACTCGGCTGCTCGCCATGCGGACAGCCATTCTCGAGCAGAACAGCGCCCTCCAGCGCGCCGCCGGCGCCGGCGGCCCGGGCGGGATTGCCGGAAATGCCGACGCCAAGGGCGCCGCCGGCTTCGGCGACGCTCTGCAAAGCGCGCTCGCCGAAGTGAATGCGCTCCAGGCGCAATCCTCCGCCGCCACCACGGCGTACGAGAAAGGCGAAACCACCGACATCGCCGCGGTGATGCTGGCCCGCCAGAAAGCCTCCATCGGCTTCGAAGCGACGCTTCAGGTCAGAAACAAACTTCTGTCCGCCTACAAGGACATCATGAGCATGCCGGTCTGATATGAGCGAACTTGCCGCCTCCCCGACGGATATCGTCGCCACCCCGACCCGCTCGGTCGCCGCCGCCCGCGCCGCGCGCGGCGCCGCCGGTTTCGCGGGCTTTGCCCAGCAGCTGAAGGCCTTCACCGCCCAGCCGGCGGTCGCCAAGAGCCTGCCGACGATCGCGCTCGTCGGCCTTCTCGGCCTCGCCGCGATCCTCTGGATGACCTTCAGCGCACCGCCCAGCCGCGACCTCTTCCACGGCCTGCCCGACGAGGACAGGGCCGCCATCGCCCAAAGCCTCCAGGCGGCGGGAATGAACTATTCGGTCGATCCGGACACCGGCGCCATCGCCGTTCCCGAAACCGATTATCACCAGGCGAAGATGCTTCTCGCCTCGCAGGGGCTGCCCAAGAGCGCGCCGGACGGCAACTCGCTGATTAGCGATCTGCCCCTCGGCTCCAGCCGGGCGGTCGAGGACCAGAGGCTGCGTGGCGCCCGCGAGCTCGATCTCGCGCGCACGATCGAGGCGATCGACGCGGTCCAGAGCGCCCGCGTCCACCTCGCGGTCGAGGAGCCCAGCGTATTCCTCCGCGATCGGTCGGAGCCCGCGGCGTCGGTGATGCTGCGCCTCGCCTCGGGACGCTCGTTGAGCGATGCCCAAGTGCAGGCGGTCGTCCACCTGGTCGCTTCATCCGTCCCGGGCCTCGCCCCCGATGGCGTGTCGGTGGTCGACCAGAGCGGCCGCTTGCTCTCCAGTGCCGGCGGCGGCGGGGTCGCCGAAGCGTCGAGTAAGCGCATCGCCGTCCAGAATCAGCTCGAGGAGCGCTATCGCCAGTCGATCGCCACTCTGCTTACCCCGATCGTCGGCGCCGGCAACTTCACCGCCGAAGTCCATGCCGATGTCGATTTCACCGAGACCCAGGCGACCCGCGAAGCCTTCCCGGAGGAAGCGACCACGCTTCGCGCCGAGGAAGGGGCCTATACGACGGCCAAGCCCGAGGCCGAGGCGATGGGCATTCCCGGCGCGCTGTCCAACGACGCGCCGCCGGCCGCCGAGGTCGTGGCCTCGCCGGGCGCCGCCGTCACTCCGGCGATCGCGGAGGGCGGCGAAACGGTGGCCGAGCCGCTCAAGAAGACCGAAAATTATACCCGCAGCTTCGCGGTCGGCCGCGAGGTATCCGTCACCCACAGCCAACCGGGCCAGGTCAAGCGCCTGACCGTCGCGGTCGCCCTCAAGAACCCCGAAGGCGGCAAGCCGCGCAGCAAGGAAGATCTTGCCGCGCTGGAGACGCTCATCAAGGGCGCGGTCGGCTTCAGCGCCGAACGCGGCGATGTCGTGGCGCTCAGCGCGCGCAGCTTCGCGCCGGTCGAGGAGACGGTGCCGAGCTGGTGGCAGGCCGGCTGGGTCTCGATGCTCGCTCGCAACCTGACCGCGCTGGCGCTCGCCGCGCTCGTCATCTTCGGCCTTGCCCGTCCACTCTTGCGCAAGGGCGGCGCGGTCGTCGCCAAGCGCGCCCAAGCCTCGAAGGCCGCCAAGACCAGGATGGGCGGTGAGATCGCCGCCGTGCTCGCGCAGGAAGCCCGCGGCGACTCCGACGGGCAGATCACCCTCGGCATGATCGAGATGGCGCCGACCTATGAGGCCCGCGCCGCCCTCATCCGCAACTTCGTCCGACAGGATCCGGCCCGCGCGGCGCTGGTCGTCCGCGACCTGATCCGCGGCGATGAAGATACGGAGGCCAAAAATGGCTGAGGCCGATCCCGTGAACGAACCCGTGGGCGCCGAGTCCGTGCGGCCCAAGGGCAGCGAGGCGGCCGCCATCCTGCTCATGCTCCTCGGCGATGAGGAAGCGGCCGATGTGCTGAGCCGTCTCGAGCCCGACGACGTTCAGAGCCTCGGCTCCGCCATGTTCGGCGTCGCCGACGTCAGCGAAGAGCAGGTGGAGAACGTCTTCGACCTCTTCCTCGACCGGGCCAAGGCTCGCACCACCATCGGCTTCGGCGCGACGCCGCGCATTCGGGCGGTGATGCAGCATGCGCTGGGCGAGGAAAGGGCGGCGACGATGCTCGCCCGGATCACGCCGCCGGCCCGCAGCCGTGCCTTCAACGCGCTTCGCTGGATGGATGCCAAGACGATCGCGGCGCTGGTCGAGAACGAGCATCCACAGATCGCGGCTTTGGTCCTCGCCCATCTCGATGCCGCCATCGCGGCGGACGTCCTCCAACTCCTTCCGGCTGACATGCAGTCCGACGTCATCTATCGCGTCGCGACCCTCGGCGAAGTCACGTCCGAGGCCCTCGACGAGTTGGAGCGCATTCTCGCCGAGCAGGCGACGCGGCCGTCGTCCTCGCCCGCCCCCTTGCGCGGCGGGACGAGCGAGGCGGCGAAGATCATGAACAACACGCGGCCGGGGACGGATCAACGGATCATCAAGGCCGTCGCGAAGGTCGACAAGCGGCTCGCCCAGACGATCGAGGAGGAGATGTTTGTCTTCGACAACCTCAACGAGCTGGACGACAAGAATCTGGGCATCCTGCTGCGCAACGTCGAGAACGATGTCCTCGTTGTCGCGCTGAAGGGCGCCAACGAGGTGCTGCGCGACCGGATGTACGGCTGCATGTCGCAGCGCGCCGCCCAGTCCGTCCAGGACGACATCGAGGAGCGGGGGCCGATGCGGCTGGCCGAGGTGCTCGACGCCCAGCGCGACATGCTCGCCATCGCCCGCCGCCTCGCCGATGCCGGCACGATCCTGCTGGCCGGCCAGGGAGAAGACTATGTCTAACCTCTGGTCCCGCGAATATACCGCTTCCGCCGCCAGCGTCGGCAGCTTCGCGCTCGATCGCTCGCTTCCGATGTTCACCCCGTGGGGGGCGTCGGACGAGGCGCCACGGACCGCCAACGACCGCGACGAGGCCCAGCCCGATGCGGCGGCCACTCATGCCGATTCTTTCGCCCAGGGCTTCGATGCTGGCAGGCGCACGGCCGAGCTCGAATTCGCCGGCGAGCGACAGGTGATCGCGCGCCTCGCCGAGCAGCTGGAGGAGCTGAGGCCTGAGCCGAGCTCCGCCCTGGCGGCGCTCATCGCCGAAACCGTCGAGCGGCTGGTCACCCAGATTGTCGGGTCGGTCGATATCGACAAGACGCTGCTGCAGCAGCGCGCCGAGATCGCGGCCAAGCTGATCGGCGAAGATACCGAACCGGCCAAGCTCCGGGTTCACCCTGACGACATCGCGCTGCTCGAGCCCGCGCGCATCCCCGTATCCCTGGTTGGCGACGCGTCGCTTAGGAGGGGGTCGATCATGCTCGATACCGGCGACGGCTGGATCGAGGACGGCCCGGCCGTGCGGCTCGAAAGGCTCCGTGCCGCGCTCGATTCCTTCGGAACCAACCGGTGACCCATTCCATCGCGGAGCGGGCGCGGGCGATGCTCGACAGTATCGATCTGTCCGAGGGTCGTCCGCGCCTCGTCGGCCGGCTCGTCGCCTATGACGGGCTGATGCTGGAGGCGACCGGCTTCGGCCGCCCGATCGGATCGGGCGCCAGGGTCATCGCCGCCGATGGGCGTGCTGCACGGGCCGAAGTGGTCGGCTTCCGAGGCGACCGAACCTTGCTGATGGCGCTCGACGGCGACGCCGCCCACGCCAGCGGCGCGCGGGTCGAACCCGATTCCAGCGGCGGCATGGCCGAAGTCGGTCCGGCGCTGCTCGGACGCGTGGTCGACGCGCTCGGAGCGCCGCTCGACGGGCTGGGTCCGATCGCCACGACGGAGACCTGGCCGCTCGCCGGCCGCCAGGGCAATCCGCTCGACCGGGCGCGCGTCACCCAGCCGTTCGACATCGGCGTCCGCGCCGTCAACGCCGTGCTCACCGCCGGTGTCGGCCAGCGCATCGCCATAATCGCCGGCTCCGGCGTCGGCAAATCGGTGCTGATGGGCCAGATGATCGCGGGCGCCGAGGCCGACGTGATCGTCGTCGGTCTGGTTGGCGAGCGCAGCCGCGAAGTCAGCGACTTCCTCGCCACCAAGCTTCCGGGCGCGGTGCGCCAGAAATCGGTGGTCGTCGCCGTTCCGGCCGACCATGCGCCGCTGCTGAGACTCCGCGCCGCCATGCGCGCCACCACCATCGCCGAATATTTCCGCTCGCAGGGCCTCAAGGTGATGCTGCTCATGGACAGCCTGACGCGCGTCGCCCATGCGCAACGCGAAATCGGCCTGTCCCTGGGCGAGCCGCCGACGGTGAAGGGCTATCCGCCCTCCGCCCTCGGTCTCATCCCGCGCCTTGTCGAGCGCGCCGGCGCCGACAGTCGGACAGGCGGTTCGATTACCGCGCTCTATACCGTCCTCGCCGACGGCGACGACACCGACGATCCGATCGTCGATGCCGCCCGCGCCATCGTCGACGGTCACATCATTCTGTCGCGGTCACTGGCCGAGCAGGGCGTCTATCCGGCCATCGATATCGGCCGGTCGCTGAGCCGCGTCATGGCGGACATCATTTCTCCCGAACATGCCGGAGCGGCCGCGGCGTTGAGGCGCATCTGGTCGGCCTATGAGGAAAATCGCGACCTGATCCTGATGGGCGCCTATGCGGCCGGCGGCGATCCGATGATCGACGAAGCGATCGCGCGGCGCCCCGATCTGCTCGCCTTCATCCGCCAGACGCCGAAAGAGCGGGTTGCCTTCGCCGATTCGGTCGCGGCGCTCGTCGAGGCGTTCGGGTCATGACCGCCAATCTTCGCCAGCGGGCGCGCATCGTCCGCGTTCGCCGCGTCCAGCACGATCTGGCCGCGGCCGCGGCCGCGCGCGCGTCGGCGGAATTGAAGGCGCTGGAGCATAGCGAGGAGCGGCTCAAGCAGCTTCGCCAGGGGCTTGGCGCCGACCAGGGCGAGGTCTTCGGCGGTGCTCTGGCCAGCCTCGGCGAGCTCGCGATGCGGCTCGACAAGGCGCGGGAGGGCCTCGGACGGACGATCAACGGCGCCCGGGTGCAGGTAGCGGCGCGCGAAGGCGTGCGACTTGCCGCGCGACGGGACCAGGAAAGCGCCGAAAAACTTGAAGAAAAGGCCGCGGCGGCGGCGCGGCGGGCGGAGGAACGGAAGAAGGCCGTTCACCGCCCCCCGCGCCCGCGCCTCGGCATCAAGGAAGAGAGGCCATGATGATGAGTGTGGGACCCAAGACCGGAATTGCATCGAACCCGCTGGAGACCGCTGCCGTGGACGGCATCGCCGGCGCGGCCCAGACGGGCGACATGTTCCTCCGGATGATGGCCGGGATGGGCACGCCGTTAACCGCCGAAGGCGGCGGCGACGCGCCTTTTGAGCTGCCCTGCGGCGTCGAAGGCGAAGAAAATTTAACCATAAAAACCTTTCAGAAACTTTTGGCCGTCAATTCAGGGGAAACGGAGCCAAGCCTGGCCCCCGGAGAAGATGCGTTGACCAAGGGTGAAGCTGACAAGCTGGCGGAAGGCACGGAGGCGGCGGCGATCCTGTCGCTCGGCATCGCCGTACCGACGCCGCTGACGCCGCCGACGTTCAGCGAAGCGGTCTCGCCGCCTTCGCGGCGTCTCCGGCCGCCGCGATGATCGTGGCCGCCAAGGGCGTGGCCGCTGAAACAGCTGGTTCCGACGTTCCCGCCGGCGAGGCCGCAACGCAGCCTGGAAAGCCGGGCGTGGACTTCAAGATGCCGCTCGCGGCTCAGCCCGAAGCGCCGCTTGTCGAGACGCTGAAGACCGGCCCCGCCAAAATGACGGCCGAAGCCGCGACCGTGCGATCGGCGTTCGCTGAAATTGCTGGTCCGGCCGAGGCTGCGTCCGGCGAGGGAAGCCCGGCACCCGCGGCCGGGACCGGTCCGACAATCACGAGCCTCTTTTCCGCGCCATTGCAGCCGATGACGAGCCCGTTGACTCCGGCCGAAGCCGCGACGGCGACGGCCCAGCCCGGCGAAGCCGTGGACGTGGCCCTCGAGCAGCAGCTCGATCTCGCCCATGAGGGCGAGTGGCTCGACCGGCTGGCGCGAGACATCGCCCGCTCGGCCGGCGCCGAAGGCGGTCTGCGCTTCCGGCTCAATCCCGAAAATCTGGGCTCGCTTCATGTCGAGCTGACCCAGGGACAGGCCGGCGCTTCGCTGCGCCTGACGGCGGATACCGAGGCGGCGCGTGCGATCATCGCCGACGCCCAGCCGCGCCTGGTCGCCGAAGCGCGCGCGCAGGGCGTCCGCATCGCCGAGACGCATGTCGATCTCGGCACGGGCGGCCATTCGGCGGGCGAGCAGCGCCGCCAGGAAGGTGAGCGCGCCCAAGGTTTCGTGAGAACCGATCGTGCCGGAGCCACGCCCGACAATGAGGCTCCGAAGCCGGCCGTGAACGCATCCGAGCGCTACGCGTGAGGGGAATGAAATGAGCGATGAGGAAAAGCTGGCGAAGAAGCCGGGCAAGAAGAAGAAACTGATCGTGATCGGCGCCGCGCTGCTGGTGATCGTCGGCGGCGGCGTGGGCGCGGGGCTATACGCGACCGGCGCGATCGCCGGCGAATCCAGCCATGTCGATCCGAACCTACCGCAGCTCGTCCTGCGCGAAGGCGTCGATGAGAGCGTGGCGGTCAAATATTTCTCGCCGACCGGCGACAAGTCGCCCGATCCGACCAAATTCGTCGCGAGCTACTATCCGCTCGGCGAGCAGTTCACGGTCAACCTCAACGACAGCGAGGGCTTCATGCAGGTCGGCGTCGGCATGTCGACCTATTACGACCAGCGCGTCCTCGACAATGTGAAGCTGCACGAAATGGCGGTCCGGTCCGCCGTGCTGATGACATTGTCGCAGCAGAATCTGACGAATGTGACCACGGCCGAGGGCAAGAAGGCGCTGAAGGGCGATCTCAAGAAGGCCGTCAACGAGGCGCTGAAGCAGCGCGAGGGCTTTGGCGGCATCGACCAGGTCTATTTCACGAGCTTCGTGGTGCAATGACCGACGCCACCTCTTCCCTGTCCGGCGAGGAAGTCGACGCGCTGATGACCGGTCTTGGCGAACATGACGCCGCCGATCCGAGCGGCGAGGTGGCCAAGCCCTATGCCTTCGGCAACACGTCGCTGAGGCCGATGACGGCGCTGCCGGCGCTGGAGCGGATGGGGGAGCGGCTGGCACGCAAGCTGCGCGACGTGATCGAGCCCTTCGCCCGGGCGAAGCCCAAGGTCATCGCCGAAACCATCGCCATCCGTCGCTTCGAAAGCTGGCGCGCGGAACAGCCGGAATTCATGAGCCTCAGCCTTTACAGCCTCAGGCCCATGAAGGGCGGCGTGCTGATCGCGATCGAGCCGGATTTCATCAATCGCCTGGTCGATACCTTCTATGGCGGCAGCGGTGCCAAGCGCGCCGGCAAGCAGAAGGAATTCACCGCGACCGAGGAGCGGCTTGTCGGCCGCCTCACCGAGTCGCTGATCGCCGCCGTGGCCGGGGTCTGGTCAGAGGTGAAGCCCGTCCAGGCCCAGCTGAATTCGCGCGAAACCAACACCGCCTTCGCAAGCCTGGTTCGCGACGAGGAGCCGGTCGCGATCGCCCGTTTTACCATTACGCCGCCGCTGCAGAGCGTGCCGGCAACGATCGACATTCTCTACCCGGTCTCCTCGCTTCGCGCCGTCGAGGTCGAGCTGACCGCCAACCTGCATGACGACGGCGGCATCGCCAGCCGTCACTGGCGTGAGCGGATGGGCTCGGCGCTGTCGGACGTCAGGCTGGAGGCGCGCAGCGTGCTGGCGCGTCCGAACATCTCGGTCGCCGAGCTGCTTCAGCTGAAGCCCGGCGACGTCATTCCGATCAGCGTTCCGGCGCTGGTGCCGCTGCTCGTAGCCGGCCGTCCGGTGGCGCTCGGCAAGATCGGGGATCAGGACGGGCGCGCGGCGCTTCAGATCGAGAAGATCGAAGGGAGCTTGAAACATGAGTGAAGTCGACGAAATCGCGGTCGGCGAGGATCAGGGCGAAGCCGGCCTCCAGGGCCGCAACTATCGCCTGCTCGCGGACATTCCGCTCCGCCTCTCGGTCGAGGTGGGCAGCACGGCGCTGAAGCTTTCCGAGCTGATGAACCTCGCTGAAGGCGGCGTCGTGGAGCTCGACCGGCAGGCGCATGAGCTGCTCGACATCATGGCCAACGGCACCTTGATCGCCAAGGGCGAGATCGTCACCGTCAACGGCCGCTTCGGCGTCCGCGTGGTCGACGTCGTTTCGGCCGACGCCAGGCTCGCGGGGCTCGAGCGCCGCAAATGACCGCTTACATATTGAAGCTCCTGATCATGCTGCCGCTGGTGGCGGGGCTCGCCTTCGGCGCGCTCTGGCTGTGGCGGCGGGCGCAGCCCGGCATGGCGCTGGGCCAGCGGGAACGCGCGGTGAAGATCGTCGATGCGCTGCCGCTCGGCGCGGTCGGACGGCTCGCCGTGGTGGAGTTCGCCGACAAGCGCCTGCTCGTCGCCGTTTCGCGCGGCCGGATCGAGCTTCTGTCCGAGAGCAACGCACCGAAAGTCATTGACGGTGAGTGACGTCATCGGCGGAAGGGGCGGGCGCCTCTTCCTCATTCTTCTTGGCCTGCTGGGCGTGGCGTTGCTGTTCGCATCCCCCGCATGGGCCCAATCTGCCGGCGGACAGCCGGGCGCGCTCGACCGGGCGCTGACCACGATTTCGGGTGACGGCCGACCGCTGTCGCTCAGCCTCCAGGTCCTCATCCTTATGAGCCTGCTGACGGTGCTGCCGTCGCTGATCCTGATGATGACCAGCTTCACCCGCATCATCATCGTCCTGTCGATCCTGAGACAGGCCCTGGGCCTTCAGCAGACGCCGCCCAATCAGGTGCTGGTCGGCCTCGCCCTGTTCCTGTCGATCTTCGTCATGAGCCCGTTCATCGAGCGGATCAACGAGACCGCCTTCACCCCTTATGGCGACGGCGCGATCCCGATCGAGGAAGCGGTCACGCGCTCCGGCGACGTGCTGCACGGCTTCATGATCGGCCAGACCCGTGAGACCGACCTCAAGCTCTTCGCCGATATCGCCGACGCGCCGGCCTTCGCGTCGCCCAACGACGTGCCCTTCTCGATCCTGCTACCCGCCTTCGTGACCAGCGAGCTGAAGACCGCCTTCCAGATCGGCTTCCTGATCTTCCTGCCCTTCCTCATCATCGACCTGGTCGTCGCCTCGACGCTGATGGCGCTCGGCATGATGATGCTGTCGCCGTCGATCATCTCGATGCCGTTCAAGCTGCTGCTGTTCGTCCTTGTCGACGGGTGGGCGCTGACGATGGGCTCGCTCGCGGCCTCCTTCAACGGAGTGTAGCGGTGGAAGAGCCCGACTATTTCATCGGCATCGCGCAGCAGGCTCTCTGGATCCTGTCGCTCGCCGCGGCGCCGATCCTGATCCCGGCGCTGCTCGCCGGCCTGGTGCTCGGCATGATCCAGGCCGCGACCTCGATCAACGAAGCAACGTTGAGCTTCGTGCCCAAGCTCATCGTGGTCGCCATCTGCCTGGCCCTGTTCGGCGGCGCGATCCTGATGCTGATCGCCGATTTCACCCAGGACATCTTCGCCCGGATACCCGAGCTGACGCGCTGATGCCGGCGGGGTTTGCAGGTCTCGAAGCCCAACTCTGGCTCTGGATGGTGGCGATGATCCGGCCCGGTGCGGCCTTCCTCGCGGCGCCGGTGTTCGGCGCCTCCTTCGTGCCGGTGCAGCTTCGCCTCATCATCGCTCTGGCGATCGGCATTCCCGCCCTCGCCATCACCGACTTCACACTTCCCGCCGATGGCCTGGCCTCGATCGAGGGGTTCATGCTGGTGCTGGGCGAGGCGATGGCCGGGCTCGCGCTTGGCTTCGCCATCCAGATCGGATTCTCGGCCGCGCTGGTCGCGGGCGAGACGATCGGCAATGCGATGGGCCTCGGCTTTGCCGCGATGGTCGATCCGCAGAGCGGCCAGAACAATCCGGTCGTCGCGCAATTCCTGTCGATCGTCGGCACGCTTCTGTTCCTCGCCATCGGCGGTCACCTCGCGCTCGCCGCCATCGTCGTGGAAAGCTATCGCGCGCTGCCGCCGGGCGACGCCTGGCTCAGCGCGGAGAGTCTCTACGGTCTCGTCACGTTCGGCGGGGTGCTGTTCGCGGCGGGCCTGTCGATCGCGCTGCCGGTCGGCTTCGCCATCGTGCTCGTCCAGATCGTCATGGGCATGCTCGCGCGGTCGGCGCCGGCGCTGAACCTGTTCGCCGTCGGCTTCCCCGCCGCCCTGCTCGCCGGCATCGTGCTAATGGCCATGGCCGCGCCGATCATGGGGGAGGGGATCATCGCCGCGATCCAGCTGGGGCTCGAGGAGGCGCGGCGACTGGCGGCGGGCGGGTAGGCCATGTCGGACGCACCCGAGAAAGACCAGAAAACCGAGGAGCCGACCGACAAAAGGCGCCGGGACGCGTCCGAAAAGGGCGACGTCCTCCAGTCGAGGGAACTGGGCACCGCTTTGGTCGTGCTCGCCGGCGCCACCTGGCTGGCCCTGGCGGGGCCGCTCTTCCTCGGGACGCTACAGGAAATGCTGTCCGATGCGCTGACGTTCGAGGCGGCGGACGTGCGCGGCTTCGATCCCGGATCGGCGGCGCTGCGCCTTATCGGCATCGTCATCGTCCCGCTGTTCGGCCTCTTCGCGCTCACCATCGCCGCGGCGATCGGCGGGCCCGCCATGCTGGGCTCCTTCGGCTTTCGTTCCAAGGCCTTCGGCTTCAAGGCGAGCAAGCTCAATCCGCTGTCCGGGCTCAAGCGCATCTTCGGCATGCAGGGCCTCGTCGAGCTCGGCAAGTCGCTCGTCAAGGTCGTCCTGTTGGGCGCGGTGGGCATCTGGCTGCTGATGGACCAGGCGCGTTCGCTGATGGGTCTGACATCGCAGGAAATCGGGCCGGCGCTCGCGTCGCTCGGCTGGACCTTCATCATCGCCGTGCTGGTCATGTCGCTCGCGCTCGCCGCCATCGCCCTCATCGACGTGCCCGCCCAGATCATGCAGCGCGGCACCCGCCTCAGGATGAGCAAGCAGGAGGTGAAGGACGAGCACAAGCAGACCGAGGGCTCGCCCGAGCTCAAGGCCGCCGTCCGCCGCCGCCAGCATGAGGTGCTCCGCGCCTCCGCCCGCGCCGCGGTCGCCGAGGCGACGGTCGTGCTCACCAACCCGACCCATTTCGCCGTCGCGCTTCGCTACAAGCCCGAAACCGACGGCGCGCCGATCGTCGTCGCGCGCGGCCGCGGCGCAACCGCCGAAGCGATCCGGGCGCTCGCGACCGAGAACGAGGTGCCGATCCTCAGCTATCCGCAGCTCGCCCGCGCGGTCTATTTCACGGCCCGCACCGGCCAGGTCATCCGCGAGGATCTCTATCTCGCCGTCGCGACCGTGCTTGCGTTCGTGTTCAACCTCGATTCGGCGGTGGCGGCGGGCGCGGTTCAGCCGCCGGTCACTGTCCCGCCGGGCGCCCGTTTCGACGAGAAAGGGCGGCCCGACGGTTAAGTTTCGCTCGGCCCCGCCGTTGCTATTGGCGGCGAGGAGGAGCGTGGGGCGGTGACCAACCGGAAGGGATCAGGAATAGCGAGCGAGGAAGAGCTCGGCGCCGCCCTCGGCCATATCGAGGCGGCCCTGCTCGCCTTTTCCGGCAACGCCGGCCACATGGCGGCGGCCATAGCCGAGCTCGATCGTCTGCGCGTTCGCGCCCAGCGCTCGGGCGTGCCGATGGAGCAATGGCTGGAGGCTGTCGCCGACGACATCAGGGCAGCCGCCCCATCCGTCGACGTCGTCGCCCTGGAGCATGTGCTGACCCTCGCCAAAAGGATCGCCGAGGATCCCCGCCGATCGCTCGGCGCGCAGGCCCACTTGGCCGGCGGCGCGGTCAGAACCTTGACCGGTTGAAGGCCTAAAGAAAGCCGCCCTCCGGCCGTCAATAATCATGACGGAAGGGGATCCCATGGTTACTTCGATCGGATACAGCCTCGGCATCGGCTCGGGCCTCGACACCCAGCTGCTGATCCAGACCCTCTCCGACGCGGCTCGCGCGCCGAAGGAGGCGCTGATCGACCGCCGCGAACAGCTCAACTCCGCTCGCATCTCGGCTCTCGCCGACGCATCCGGCGCGATCGACTCCTTCGCTACCGCGCTGTCGACGCTCATCTCGGGCGGCACCCTTTTCAGCCAGCCGAGCGTGTCCGACACCGGCATCCTCACCGCCACCGCCCGGCCCGGCGCGCGCCTTGGCACGCTTTCGGCGCTGATGGAGGTGGAGCAGCTGGCGCAGGCGCAGACGCTGGAATCGGAGTTTATCGCCAGCGCTTCCGATCCGATCGGCCAGGGCGACCTCACCCTTACCACGTCCAAGGGCAGCTTCGTCGTCGCCATCGACGCGAGCAACGACAGCCTGGACGGTCTCGCGCGTGCGATCAACGATCAGAATGCCGGCGTCACCGCCACCATCGTCACCCAGTCGAACGGCGCCCGCCTCGTGCTGAAGGGTGCCACCGGGGAGGCCGAGGCCTTCACCCTGAGCGTGCCCTCCGGCACCGCGACGGGGCTGGAGCGCTTCGCCTATGACCCCGCCGTGACGGGCGGCATGACCCGGGCGCAGATCGCCCAGGATGCGATCGTGAAGCTCGACGGCGTCGAGGTGAAGCGCGCGTCCAACAGCATCGACGACCTGATCGAGGGCGTCGAGATCAACCTCAAGAAGGCGGCCGTCGGAACCTCCGTGGCGCTCGGTATCACGCGACCGACGGAATCGCTTGAGCTGGCGGTCAACGATTTCGTCGCCGCCTATAACGAATTGCACAGCCTGCTCTCCAGCGCCACGCGCCCATCCGGCGGCGTGGGCGATCCGGGCGGTCCGCTGCGCGGCAATATCGCCATTCGCGAAATGCAGCGCCAGCTCGCCCAGCTTCCCTCCAAGGTGCTCAGCACCGAAGGCGGGCCGTCGACTCTGGCCGAGATCGGCGTCGCGACCAACCGCAACGGCACGCTCAAGGTCGACGCCGCCATGCTGACCGAGATGCTGGAGAGCGATCCGCAAGGCGTCGAAGCGCTCTTCAATCCGGGTCAGAACAGCAGCAGCTCGCTGGTCTCCATCTCGAACGAGATGGGAAGGGTGAAGCCGGGAACCTATACGCTCACCAGCATCGTGGCGGCGGCCGGTGGCATCGATGCGAGCGGCTTCGTTGACGGTATCGCGATGACCTCCGACGGTTCCACGCTCATCGCCCCGGTCGGCTCGGCCGCGGTGGGCCTCGCCGTTTCGGTTTTCGGCTCGGTGTCGAGCGTAACCATCACCATCGACCAGGGCCTCGGCGGCGCTCTCCAAGCGATACGCGACGCGCTGAGGGCGGAGACGGGTCCGTTCACGGCAGTTGAGCACCGGCTGGCCGAGGAGGCGGAACAGATCGCCGAGGATCGGGAAGACCTCGAGCGGCGCTCGACGGCTTATCACGACCAGCTGGTCCAGCAGTTCACGGCCATGGAGCGCCAGGTGTCTGCCTTCAAGGCGACCCAGAGCTATCTGGAGCAGCAGATCAAGATGTGGAACAGCAGCGGCGACTGAGGTCGGAGCGTCGGGTTTTGTAGCGGGAGTGACGGGAATGTTGATGAGGCACGGTCAGTTCGGGGCGGCGCGCGCGCGCTACCAAAGCATCGACATGACCAGCCGCATCGAAGGTGCGTCGCCTCATGGCCTTGTCGCTATCCTGTTCGACGAGCTGCTGAAGGCACTCGACGCGATGACCGCCGCGATCCGCCGCGGCGATCTCGGCCAGCGCGGCACGCGTCAGGCGCGCGCCCTCTCGATCCTTCATGGCCTGGAAGCGAGCCTCGATTTCGAGAAAGGCGGCGACATAGCCGACGGTCTTGCCGCCATCTATCGGGAGGGACGGCGATTGGTCATTGCCGGTGGTCGCGCCAACGACGCCGAGCAGGTCGTCCAGGCGCGCGAGATGCTGAATGAGATCGCCTCCGCATGGGAGGCGATAGGCTGATCAGGCCGCGGCCTTGTGAAGCCCGTATTTGCGCATCTTCTCGATCAAAGTCGTGCGCTGGAGCGAGAGCAGGCGCGCCGCTTCGGCGACCACCCCTTCGGTGCGGTCCAGCGCTTCGCTGATATAGCGATGCTCCAGGTCGGCGACCACTGTGCGCAGGTCGACGGGGCCGTCGTTGATGAGGGTGTCGTCGCCCGCGGTCGCGGGTTCCGGCACCGGCATGGGCATGACGGGGAGCGGCACGGCGCGTTCGCTGGCTTCCCAGACGGCGGCGCGTTCGGCTCGGTCGACGCGGGTGCGGCGGTGGAGGAGCAAATCGACCTCCTCCGCGCTGACCGTCCGGCCGGGGAACAGGATCGCGGCGCGCTCGATGACGTTGCGCAGCTCGCGGACGTTGCCGGGCCAGGGATGGGCGATGAGGCGGTCCATCGCCTCCTTTGTGAAGCGCACGGTGCGCTTGCTGTCGGCGATCTGGCGCAGGAAGTGGCGGACGAGCAGCGGCACGTCCTCGCGCCGTTCGGCCAGGCTCGGCAGGTCGATCGGGAAGACGGCGAGACGGTAGAAGAGGTCCTCGCGGAAACGGCGATGGCTGATCGCCTCGTCGATGTCGCGATGGGTGGCGGAAACGATGCGGCTGTCGACCGCGATCTGGCCGCGCCCGCCGACGCGCTGGATGGCGCGTTCCTCGAGCACACGAAGCAGCTTCACCTGCATGTCGGCCGGCATGTCGCCGATCTCGTCGAGGAACAAGGTGCCGCCATGGGCTTCCTCGAAGCGGCCGCGATGCTGGGTGACGGCGCCGGTAAAGGAGCCCTTTTCGTGGCCGAAAAGCTCCGATTCCAGAAGGTCCCGGGGGATCGCGCCGCAGTTCACGGCGACGTAATTCTTGGACGCCCGCTGGCTCTCGGCATGGATGGCGCGCGCCACCATTTCCTTGCCGCTGCCGGACGGGCCGGTGACGATCACCGAAGCCGAGCTGGGCGCGACCTGGCGGACCAGACGGCGAAGCTCGACGATGGCCTGGCTTTCGCCGACGATCAGGCTGTCGGCGCTGGCCGCGCCGGCGGCCGTCGGGTGGAAGGCTACGGACATCTGGCTAGGCGCTCATCGAGCCGAAGCGCAGGAAGCGGCAAATCAATCTAGGACCCCCCATCACGGTTATTCCGTGTGACGCCCTTTTATGAAACGCGACTGGTTAATGGCGGATAAAGAGTAGTTGGGATGATTTCCCAAGCCCACTCCTTTCGTTGGTTGAGACGTGCCCACTTGTCGTGTCGCTGGGAAGAGGGCTGGCGCGCCCGGCATAAATATGATGGGCATCCAGATCATTGGGAAATTTGGGTTCAGATGAGCCGCCGACGTCGGACGTGCAGCCCTCTTTACCATTCGGAATTGCTCGAGCCTTTCCGAAAGCAGCCATCCGCGAAGATGGTTCGCGCCAGACGGCCGGGGCATAGCCGGCGCCACTGTCCCTCGTCTTAAGCCACCAGCGCGAGCTCGGGCGAAGCGCGCAGGCGGGCGATGTCGCGCGAGGGAGGCTCGCCGAAGTGGCGGCGGTACTCGCGGCTGAACTGCGACGGGCTTTCGTAGCCGACCCGGAAGGCCGCGGTGGTGGCGTCGAGGCCGTCGGCCAGCATCAGGGTGCGCGCGTCCTGCAGACGGAGCTGCTTCTGGAACTGCAGCGGGGTCATCGCGGTGACCGCACGGAAATGCTCGTGCAGGCTCGAATGGCTCATGCCCGCTTCGGCGGCGACGCGGTCGATGCTGAGGCGTTCGCGGAAATGCTGGCGGATCCAGGCGATGGCGCGGCCGACCTGGGCGACGCGTCCCTGGCCGGAGGTGATCTGCCGCATCGTGGCGCCGTGCGGGCCGGTCAGCAGGCGGTAGAGGA
>NZ_DATCYB010000037.1:0-10973 GCF_036570505.1 Allosphingosinicella sp.
CAACGCCTTCTTCATCAAGGACGGAGCGATTCACACGCCGACGCCGGACTGCTTCCTCGACGGCATCACGCGGCGCACCCTGATGGACCTCGCCCGCAAGCGCGGCATCGAGGTGGTCGAACGCACGATATGGCCCGAGGAGCTGGAAGGCTTCGAGCAGTTCTTTTTGACGGGCAGCGCGGCCGAGGTGACGCCGGTCGCATCGGCCGGTCCCTGGAACTTCGAGGTGGGCGAACTGACGCTGCAGCTCCGCAAGGACTATCTCGACCTCGTCAACCGCCAAACTGGCCAAGTATGAAAGCCGCGCCGCGTCGGCTGGGGAGTCGAGGAAAGCGCTCGTCCTTTGCGGCGCCGGAGGCGAGTTTGAGCGGCGGGATAAAGACCGATCTTGATCACCTGCCGGAGGGGAAAGGCGGGAGCTCGCCTTCATCATCGACTTGATCCGCGAGGGATTCGCGTTCGCGATCGCCCGCCGGACGATGCCGGACCTGCGCGGTGACAGGCTGCTCAAGATCATCCTGCTCGGCAGCTACGCGCGCGGCGACTGGGTCGAGGACCCGGTCGGACGCTACTTCTCGGACTTCGACCTGCTTGTCGTCGTCGACCGCGAGGAGCTCACCGATGTGCCTGAATTCTGGGCCAAGACCGATGAGCGGCTGCTCGAGTAGCTTGCATCGGGCTGCAATCTCCGCACGCCCGCCAGCGGCTCCGGCAGCGGGTAGGCGGTAGTCGATTTGACCCGCTCCATGGCGAAGCGGGACGTAACATTCTTGAGCGGGACCGCCTTGATCAGTCTTTGATAGAAATCGTCGAAGGCGGCCATATTGGGCGCCGTTACACGAAGCAGATAATCGACATCGCCCGCCATCCGGTAGACGTCCATTACCTCGGGCATGGCGGAAACGGTTTCCGCGAAACGCTTCAGCCAGTCGCCGCTATGATCGCCGGTCTGGATCTCGACGAATATGGTAAGGTCGAGGCCGATCGCCCGCGGATCGAGCAGCGCGACCCTTCGCTCGATGACCCCCGCTGCCTCCAGTTTCTGAATGCGGCGCCAGCAGGGCGTTTGCGAGAGATGCACGCGATTCGCGATCTCGGCGATCGAGACGGACGCATCTTCCTGAAGGATGGCGAGGATCATGAGGTCGGTACGATCCATCCATTTTTCTCCCGTGAATTAGAACAATATTGCGCCTTGACGCTGCTGCAGCGCAAAATTCCCGCTATCTCGCTGTAGCAATTGATCCCTGGAATTGTCCCCGTATTAAGGTGCTTTCCGCAGTCGAGATAGGGCTGCGTGACCTTAGTTGAATCGTGCGGAGCGGCAAGTGAAAGTAGAACAATATTCTAGCCGCACTCTGTTCGATGCGCTTGGCCGGATCGGCGGGGAGAGGCCCGCCGAGCGGCTGGAGGCACTCCGCGAGGCGGTGCCCGGGCGGATCGTCTTCACCACCAGCTTTGGATTAGAGGATCAGGCGTTGGCCCACCTGATCTTCAAGGGGCGTCTCGATATCGAGGTGGTCACGCTCGATACCGGGCGCCTCTTTCCCTCCACCTACAAGCTGTGGGCCGACACGGAGGAACGGTACGGCGTTCGCATCCGCTCCTATCATCCCGATCAGGCGGCGCTGGCGACGCAGATCGCCGATGCCGGCATCAACGGCTTCTATCATTCGAAGGAAGCGCGGCTCGGCTGCTGCCAAGTGCGCAAGGTCGAGCCGCTCGGGCACGCACTGAAGGGTGCCTCCGCCTGGGTGACGGGGCTTCGGGCGGACCAATCCGACCAGCGCGGTAGGGTAGAACTCGCCGGATGGGATGAGGAGCGCGGGCTGATCAAGGTCTCGCCGCTCTTCGATTGGTCGCGCGAGGAAGTGGTGCGGTTCACCGAGGCCGCGCGGGTGCCGGTCAATCCGCTTCACGCGCAAGGCTTTCTCTCGATCGGGTGCGAGCCCTGCACCAGGGCGGTGAAGCCCGGCGAGCCGGAGCGCGCCGGCCGCTGGTGGTGGGAGACCGACGCAGCCAGGGAATGCGGGCTCCATGTCGCCGCCGATGGCCGGCTGGTCCGGCGGAAGAAGGCGGCATGACGCTCGCGCGTGAGAAGATCGCGGAGGCGGAGCGCGTGCCGATGGCGGTCCCGGCGCGGATCGCACCGCTGGCCAACCTGCCCGTCTTCCACAAGATCGAGGGACGCAAGGCGGTCGTCGCCGGCGGGTCTCAAGGCGCGCTTTGGAAGGCGGAACTGCTTTCGGCGACAGGGGCGGACGTGCTCGTTCTGGCCGGCCACGAAGCCGGGGCGAAGCTTTTCGCGGAACTGGCCGCGAGCGCGGTCGCGGGCGAAGTGACGGTGCTGCCCCGTCGTTGGCAAGCGTCGGACCTGGGGGGCGCCGCGCTGGCCATCGCCGATATTGCCGACCGCGGCGAGGCGCTGCGCTTCGTCGCCGCCGCGCGCAAGGCGGGAGCGCCGGTCAACATCATCGATCAGACGGAGCTTTGCGACTTCCAGTTTGGCACCATCGTCAACCGCTCGCCGTTGGTCCTCGCCATCTCGACGGACGGTGGAGCGCCGATGCTCGGCCAGTCTATCCGTGCCCGCATCGAGAGCGTGCTGCCGCTGGGGCTCACCGGCTGGGCCAAGGCGGCGCGGGAATGGCGGCCGAAGGTGAAGCAAAGAATAACGAGCTTTTCCGATCGTCGCGGGTTCTGGGAGCGCTTCACCGAACGGGCCTGGAACGAAGTCAGCCGCGCGCCGACGGCTCGCGATTTCGACGAACTGATCGGCGGCATCGATCCGAAGCCGCGCAAGGGCAGCGTGATGCTGGTGGGGGCCGGTCCCGGCGACGCGGAGTTGCTGACACTGAAGGCGGTGCGGGCACTGCAATCGGCGACGGTCATCCTCTACGACGATCTGGTAGAAGCCGATGTGCTGGAGTTGTCCCGGCGCGAAGCGCGCCGCGTGGCGGTCGGCAAGAGCGGCCATGGTCCCTCCTGCAAGCAGGCCGACATCAACCGGCAGATCGTGGAGCTGGCCTTGGCCGGTGAGCGGGTCGTGCGGCTGAAGGGCGGCGATCCCCTCGTCTTCGGGCGGGCGACCGAGGAAATCGACGCATGCCGGGAGGCAGGTGTCGACGTGTCGGTCATCCCCGGTATTTCGGCGGCGCAAGGGGCGGCGGCTTCGCTCGGCTTCTCGCTGACCGAGCGCCGGGAGGCGCGGCGCGTTCAGTTCGTCACGGGCCATGGCGCCGACGGCAAGCTGCCGGAGAACATCGATTGGCAGGCGGTTGCTGACGCCGAGACGACCACTGTGGTCTATATGCCGCGCAAGACCTTAGCCGGCTTTGTCGAGCAGGCCCTCGCCCATGGCCTCGCCACCGACACGCCGGCCGTCGCGGTCGCTTCGGCGACGCGGCCGGAGCAGCAGCAGGTTTCCGGTCCCATTTCGCAAATCGCCGCGCTCGCGGAGACGCTGCCCGCCGGCGCGCCCGCCACCGTCATCATCGGCCGCGTCGCCCGCCAACGAACGGCGATCGGATCCCCCATCATTCCGATCGAGAGAGTCGCAGCCTGATGAACGCCGAGACGAAACTTCGCCGCGGCCTCACCCATCTCGAGCAGCTCGAGGCGGAGAGCATCCACATCATGCGCGAGGTGGTCGCCGAGACCGAGCGGCCGGTGATGCTCTATTCGGTGGGCAAGGATTCGGCGGTGATGCTGCATCTCGCCCGCAAGGCCTTTTACCCGGCCACGCCGCCTTTCCCGCTGCTCCATGTCGATACGACGTGGAAGTTCAAGGACATGTATGCGCTCCGCGACCGCACGGCGGCGGAAAGCGTCATGGAGCTTATCGTCTATCGCAATCCGGAGGCGGTGGAGCGCGGCATCAATCCGTTCGACCACGGGCCCCTCCACACCGACCTATGGAAGACGGAAGGGTTGAAGCAGGCGCTCGACAAATATGGCTTCGACGCCGCCTTTGGCGGCGCGCGCCGGGACGAGGAGAAGAGCCGCGCGAAGGAGCGCATCTTCAGCTTCCGCACGACCCAGCATCGCTGGGATCCCAAGAGCCAGCGGCCGGAGCTGTGGGACCTCTACAATGCCAGGAAGGCGCGCGGCGAGACGATCCGCGTCTTCCCGCTCAGCAATTGGACCGAGCTCGACATCTGGCAGTATATTTATGCGGAGGACATTCCGATCGTCCCACTCTACCTCGCCACGCCGCGGCCCACGGTGGAGCGCGACGGCCTTATCCTGATGGTCGACGACGATCGCTTTCCGCTTCGCGAGGGAGAGACGCCGGTGGAGCGCTCGATCCGCTTCCGCACGCTCGGCTGCTATCCCCTGACGGGCGCCGTCGAGAGCGAGGCGGCGACCTTGGCCGAAGTCATCCAGGAAATGCTCGTCGCCACCACCTCCGAGCGGCAGGGCCGCGCCATCGACCGCGATGCCGGAAGCGGCAGCATGGAGCGCAAGAAACAGGAAGGTTACTTCTGATGGCCACCGCTTTTCGCGATGTGACGTCGGCCGATGCGGCCCGTCAGGCCGTCGAGAACTATCTGGCGGCGAACCAGCGCAAGTCGCTGCTGCGCTTCATCACCTGCGGCTCGGTGGACGATGGCAAGTCGACCTTGATCGGCCGGCTGCTCTACGACAGCAAGCTGCTGTTCGAGGACCAGCTCGCCGCGCTCCAGAGTGAGAGCAAAACGGCCGGGACGCAGGATGGCGGCCTCGATTTCGCGCTGCTCGTCGACGGGCTTGGCGCGGAGAGGGAACAGGGCATCACCATCGACGTCGCCTATCGCTTCTTCGCGACCGCGCGGCGCAAGTTCATCGTCGCCGACACGCCGGGCCACGAGCAATATACGCGCAACATGGTGACCGGCGCCTCGACCGCCGATCTCGCCGTCATTCTGATCGACGCGCGCAAGGGCGTGCTGATCCAAACGCGCCGTCACTCCTATCTCGTTAATCTGCTCGGCATCCGCCGGATCGTGCTCGCCATCAACAAGATGGACTTGGTCGGCTATGACGAGGGCCACTTCAACGAGATAGTGGAGAATTATCGCCGCTTCGCCCGTGAGGCGGGGATCGAGGCGTTCGTCGCCATTCCGATGTCGGGCCTCAAGGGCGACAACATCACGGCCGCGAGCGAGGCCATGCCCTGGTATCAAGGGCCGACCTTGCTGGAGCATCTGGAAACCGTGCCCCTTGCCGCAACCCGCGAAGCGGCGCCCTTCCGGATGGCGGTTCAGTGGGTGAATCGGCCGAATTCATCTTTCCGCGGCTATGCCGGAAGGATCGCGAGCGGCACTGTCCGCCCCGGCGACGTAGTCTCAGTCCTTCCCTCGGGTCAAACGGCGCGGATCGAGCGCATCGTCACCTTTGACGGCGACCTCTCGCAGGCCAACCAGGGCCAGTCCGTCGCCGTCACGCTGGACCGAGAGCTCGATTGCTCGCGCGGGGATGTGATCGTCTCTGCGGCGGAGCGGCCGGCGCTGGCCGGCGGTCTTTCGGCTATGGTCGTCTGGATGTCGGACGAGCCGCTGGCGACCGGCCGTTCCTACTGGCTGAAGATCGGCGCGCGGACCCTTTCGGCCTCGGTCGATCATGTCGACCATGTCGTGAACGTCTCGTCAATGGAGAAGGGCGACGGCCGGCCGCTGGCGCTCAACGACATTGGCCATTGCGCCATCCGCCTCGATCGCCCGGTTCCGGCCCTTTCCTATTCGGAGAGCCGGGTGCTCGGCGGCTTCATCCTGATCGACAAGATCAGCCACGCGACCGTCGCCGCCGGCATGGTGGACGGCTTCACCGAGCCCGGGCGCCGGAAGGATCATGCGGACGCGGAAAACCGCATCCTCTGGGTCGCCGGCCCGGCGAACGCCGCGCGGACGGCCTTTGCCGCCAAAGCCCAGCGCCGGCTGGAGGCATTGGGACGATCGAGCTTCGTGCTCGACGAGGCGGTGCTTAGGTCCAGCCTCAGCAGCGATTTGGGCGAAGGAGACGCGGCACGGGCCGAGAATGTCCGGCGCGCGCGGGAAGTCGCCAAGCTGATGGCGAGCGCCGGGGTGCATGTGCTGGTGGCGCTGGACGTGACGCCGGCCGAGGCGTTCCCCGGACGCAGGATCGACGACAGCGATATGGGACAGGAAAGGACGGACCAATGGGTCATATGATCCTGGCGGCCGAAGGCGCGCTCAGCATCGATCAATGGCGGCATGTCGAGGAGCTGAGCCGCACGCTGACGTCGGCGCAGGCGCGCTGGATCAGCGGCTATTTCGCCGGCCTCGATGTGGGTATCGCGCGGACCTTTCCCTCTGACGCGACGATCGTGCCCGTGGCGGCCGAGACGGTGCGGGCGGGACGCACGCTTACCATCCTTTACGGCACCGAGACCGGCAATGCGACGGAGGTCGCCAAGTCGCTGGCGGAAACGGCGCGAAGCCAGGGTCTTTCGCTGGAGCTGTTCGACATGGCCAGCTACAAGCCGCGCCGGTTGAAGGACGAGCAGGATGTGCTGATCGTCGTCAGCACCTATGGCGAAGGCGATCCGCCGCAGCCGGCCATCGGCTTCTTCGAATTTGTCGAAGGCGACAGGGCGCCGAAGCTGGGCGGGCTCCGCTTCGCCGTGCTGGCGCTCGGCGACTCCACCTATGAATTTTATTGCGAGGCTGGAAAGCGTCTCGATAAAAGGCTGGAGGAGCTCGGCGCCACCCGGCTCAGCGACCGTGTCGATTGCGACATCGACTATGACGATGCCGCTGACGCCTGGAAGAAATCGGTGGTCGAACTGCTGTCCGCCGAGAAGCCGGCGAGCGCCGCCGCGCCCGCGCCGTCGGTATTCCCCTCGGCGCCGCCGGTTCACGACAAGCGCAATCCGTTCGCCGCGACGATCCTTGAAAACATCGTCATTGTCGGTCGGGGATCGAGCAAGGAAACCCGACACATCGAGCTTGACCTTGGTGGCTCCGGCCTCAGCTACGAGCCCGGCGACGCGCTTGGGATCGCCGCCGTAAACGATGCCCCGGTGGTCGCGGATGTTTTGGAGGTCGCCGGCCTCGCCGAAGACGCGCCGGTCAGCGTCAAGGGCGAGACGCTGGCGCTTCAGGAGGCACTGCGCGAGCGCTACGAGATCGCCCAAGCCTCGCCCCGATTCATCGAGCATTGGGCGAAGCTCAGCGGTTCGGCGGAACTCGGTCGGCTTCTCGGTGAGGAGCGGGCCGCCGAGCGGGTCGCTTTCCTCCGCGAGCATCATGTCGTCGACATAATGCGGCGCTTTCCGGTGACCGGTTTGGAGCCGGAAAGCCTGGTCGCCGGACTGCGGCCGCTCCAGCCGCGGCTCTACTCGATCGCATCGAGCCTAGCCTTCGCGTCGGACGAAGTGCACCTGACCGTATCGCCGGTCCGCTACAGCCTGCACGGGACGGGCCGCACGGGCGTCGCTTCGGCTCATCTCGCCGACCGGGGAGAGATGGGCTCGACCCTGCCCGTCTATGTCCAGAGCAATCCCCATTTCCGGCTGCCCGCCGACGACGTGCCGACCATCATGATCGGCGCCGGCACAGGCGTGGCGCCGTACCGTGCCTTCCTGCAGGAGCGGGAGGCGCGGGGCGCCGGCGGGCGCTCCTGGCTGTTCTTCGGCGAGCGCAACTTCCGCAGCGACTTCCTCTATCAGGCCGAGTGGCAGGAGCATCTCAAGGCCGGCACCCTCACCCGCATGGACGTCGCCTTTTCGCGCGACCAAGGCGTGAAAACCTATGTACAGCATCGGCTGCTGGAGCAGGCGGCCGACCTCTACGCCTGGCTTGACGAAGGCGCGCATCTCTACGTCTGCGGCGATGCCGCCGCCATGGCGCCCGATGTCCATGAGGCGCTCACCGCCATCGTCGCCTCCGAGGGCGCGCTCAAGCGGGAAGAGGCCGAGGATTATGTCCGGCGCCTCCAGGCCGACCACCGCTACCAGCGCGACGTTTACTAAAGAAGAAGACCCATGAACATCCAGACCGCAATCATCGACCGCAGCAAGGACCTTTCCCAGCCGCTCGACCGGCTGGGGCCCGACGAGCGGCTGAAGCATGACAGCGATCAGCTTCGCGGCACCATCGCATTGGACCTGCTCGACCGCATCACCGGCGGCGTGCGCTTCGAAAACAACAAGCTGATGAAGTTCCACGGCATCTATCAGCAGGATGACCGCGACATTCGCGACGAGCGCCGCCGGCAGAAGCTGGAGCCGGCCTACAGCTTCATGGTGCGCGTGCGCCTTCCCGGCGGCATCTGCTCGCCCGAGCAGTGGCTGAAGATTGATGAGCTGGCGCGGGCGCATGGCGGCAACACGCTCCGTCTGACGACGCGCCAGACCTTCCAGTTCCATTGGGTGCTGAAGGAGGATGTCCGCCCCACCATCCAGGGGCTGCACGAGGTGTTGCTCGACACGATCGCCGCCTGCGGCGATGACGCGCGCGGCGTTATGTGCACGGCGACGTCCTCGGACTCGGGGGTTCATGCCGAAGTCGCGGCGCTCTCCAAGCAGCTTAGCGATCATGTGATCCCCAGGACGCGCGCCTATCATGAGATCTGGTATGGCGAGGAGCGGGTGGCGAGCTCTGAAGCAGAGGAGCCCTTTTACGGACCCACCTACATGCCGCGTAAGTTCAAGATCGGCTTCGTCATTCCGCCGTCGAACGACATCGACGTCTATACGCAAGATCTCGGTTTGATCGCCGTGACGGGGCCGGCTGGCCTCGAAGGCTTCAACGTCACCATCGGCGGCGGCATGGGGCGGACCGACAATCAGCCGAACACCTATCCGCGTCTCGGCGACTTGGTGGGCTTCATTCCCAGGGACCGGCTGGTGGAAACCACGCATGCGGTGATGTCGGTCCAGCGCGACTATGGCGATCGCGTCGAGCGGGCGCGGGCGCGCTTCAAATATACGATCGACGACAAGGGGCTCGCCTTCATCAAGAGCGAGATCGAGGCGCGCATGGGCTTCGCCTTCGAGGCGGCGCGGCCTTTCGCCTTCACCTCGAACGGCGACCCGTTCGGCTGGCGTGAGAATGGCGCCGGCCGCTTCGATTATGCGCTCTTCATCCAGAACGGGCGCGTGTCGAACCTGCCCGGCAAATCGATCATGGACGGCCTTCGAGCCATCGCCCGGGTTCACAAGGGCCTGCTGCGGCTGACGCCCAACCAGAATCTCATCATTGCCGATGTCGAGCCGGAGGCCCGCGCCGCCATCGACGTCTTGCTCACCGAACATGGCCTCGGCGACAGCCACCGCGGAAGCGCGTTGCGGCTCAATTCCATCGCCTGCGTCGCGCTTCCAACCTGCGGTCTCGCCATGGCCGAGGCGGAACGTTACCTGCCGGACCTCATCACCAGGATCGAAGAGATATTGGAGGCGAACGGTCTTTCGGACGAGCCGATCACCATCCGGATGAGCGGCTGCCCCAACGGCTGCTCGCGCCCTTATGTCGCCGAGATCGCCCTCACCGGCCGTGCCCCGGGTAAGTACAATCTCTATGTCGGCGGCGGCTTCCATGGCGAGCGGCTGAACACGCTCATCCGCGAGAATATCGGCGAGGCCGCGATCCTCGAAATCCTGGGCGACCTGCTCGGCCGCTATGCTCGTGAACGCGAGGCCAATGAGCGCTTCGGCGACTTCGTCATGCGTGCGGATCTGATCGAAAGCGAGAAGATCCGATAGTCATCAATGCGCCGGTTTCCAGGAGGCGCGCCAGGGGAGAAGGATGACCAACGATTTTTACCGCATTCGGCGCCTGTCAGCTGCGGCGGCGTCATCGTCGCTCGCTCGGCGCGGGACCGGGTTTCTTGCGTGGATTGGCCGGGATATACCGGGGTCCGCCCTGGCGGCTTCCGCCGCGGCGGCGGCCCTTTTGGCGTTGATAACTGTTCCCAACCTCCAGCGGGGCGCCGAGTTCGAAACGGCTACAGGCGAGGTTCGGACGATCGCCCTCGCCGATGGAAGCGTGGTCACTTTGGGAGCGGCCTCCGAGATCGAAGTCGCATTTTCAGATCGCGAGAGACGGATCGAACTAGCCTCCGGGCAAGCCTTTTTTGAGGTGGCCCATGATCCGGCACGGCCTTTCCATGTAGATGCTGGCGCCGCGACAGTGCGGGCGCTGGGCACGAAGTTCGACGTGAACCGAAGCGCGTCCCGAGTGCGCGTCGCCGTTCTGGAAGGCGTTGTCAGGCTGAAGGCGTGGGCCGTCGACGCAGATTCGGGCGCCGCTCACATTCTTCGCGCGGGCCAGCGTATGGAAGCTCCGACGACTCTGTCCGCGCCTGTTACGCAATCGCTGGCGGTTATTCCTATTGAAACGGCTGCTCCCGGAGAATGGCGGCAAGGACGTCTCGAATATGAGAACAGCCGGCTAGCCGACTTGGTCGCCGACGTGAACCGCTACTATGCGCCGGGCGTTGAACTGGACGAGAGCGCACGCGACGTTCGCGTGACCGCGTCCTTCCGCGCCGATGAAATCCCGGTATTTCTGAACACGCTCGAAGCAGAGTTACCGCTGTCGGTTGAGCAAGAGCCCGATGCACGTTTCCGCATCGCGGCGCGCCTCGCGCATCACGCTTCCTGAGGTTGAGATGGAGCCGAGCCACCCAAGTTGGATCGTGCGGCGCGCGAATGAAAGTAGCAAATTATACTACCGACGCTCCATTGTGCTTGGCCGAAACGGCGGGAACGGGCCGCCGAGCGGTTGGGGGCGCTTCGCGAGGTAGTTTCCGGCATGCGGACCTGAACGCAGGCGAGGAGATCCGATAGTCAACAATGCGGCCTGTTTTCCAGGAGGCGCCAGGGGAGAAGAATGACCGACGATTTCTACCGCATCCGCCGCCTGCCGCCTTATGTTTTCGCCGAGGTGAACGCGATGAAGGCTGCGGCGCGGGCGCGGGGGGAGGATATTGTCGACCTCGGCATGGGCAATCCCGACGGGGCGCCGCCGGCG
>NZ_DATCYB010000038.1:0-5067 GCF_036570505.1 Allosphingosinicella sp.
CTTCCACCGCCATGCCGAGCAGGCGCCCGGCCATCAGGCGGCGCAGGGTGTAGGCCATGCGATCGATGGTGCGATAGAAGCCGTCGCGGCTGCGCATCGGCAGCATCCAGCCGACGCCGCGCTCGTAGAGGCGCGGCTCGACCGCGACGAACAGGCCGATGACGATGATCAGGAACAGGCTGGTGACGGCGCCGAAGACGCTGGTGACCGCGTAGGTGAGCTGCCCGAGCGACCCCATCACCTGCTCCAGTATCTGCTCGACCTGGATGCTGCTCGGAACGAAGCCGAAGCTCGCCGCCCATTCGAGCGCGCGGTTCGCCTGGCTGGTGATGACCTCCTGGAAATTTCCGGCCTGCTGGGCGATCTGCATGCCCGCCAGCGCGATCGTGCCGGCGAGGAAGGCGAGGGCGGCGAGCGAGACGAGGGCCAGCCGCCCGCCGCGGCCGATCGGCAGGACGCGGCCCAGGAGGCGGGTGCCGCCGTCGAGCATCGATGCGAAGACCAGCCCGCCGACGATCAGCAGCAGCGGCTGGGAGAGGAAGGCGATCCCGATGATGGCGAGGGCAAGCCCGAGCCAGACGCTGGCCCGCTTCAGCTCCTGCCGGATCAACGGGTCGTGTATCTCCGTCGGGCCCGGCTGCTCGACATGGGGATGACCGGGCTCGTCCGTCATTGCGCGGTGGCCGCCTCGTCCGGGTGGAGCGAATCGCCGGCACGGCCGCCGCGAAGCGCGGTGAACCAGCTGACCGGGTTCAGATATTCCGACGATCCGTCGAGCGAGAAGGTGATGAACTCGGCGCGGCCGCCGATATTCTCATAGGGGACCGGGCCGTCGAGGCCCTGCCGTTCGGCGGCGACCCGGCTGTCGGCCGACTTGTCGCGGTTGTCGCCCATCAGGAAGACATGCTCCTCGGGAACCGCCGTCTTCGGGAAATCGTCGACTTCGGAATAGCCCATGTCGATCGTCGTGTAGGAAACGCCGTTGGGAAGCGTCTCGCGGTAGAGGGGCAGACGGCAATATCGCTGTCCGTCCGGCCCGGTGACGCGATGATCGCCGAATTCGTCGGGATAGCAGGGGATATTGTCGTCGATCTGGATCATCGCCGGCGGCAGCTCCACGCGCCTTACCGGAACGCCGTTGATGATGAGGTGGCCGTCGATCATCTCGATCGTGTCGCCGGGCAGGCCGACGACGCGCTTGATATAGTCGGACGTCTGTCCCGGCGGCGTGACGATGACGATGTCGCCGCGCTCGGGGAGCGATCCGAACAGGCGGCCGTCCGTCGGCGGCAGCACGTGGAAGCTTGGCGACACCCAGGACCAGCCATAGGGGAATTTGCTGACGACCAGCCGGTCGCCCTTGAGCAAGGTCGGCATCATCGATTCCGACGGGATGTAGAAGGGCTTGGCGATGAAGCTGTGGAAGGCGAGCACGGCGAGGATCAGCCAGAATATGGCCTTGATCTCGCTCCACCAGTCGGTGCCGCCGCTCTTAGCGGCCTTGTTCTCGTCTGTGGCGCTGGTGTCGGTCATCGCGTCGACGGGGTCGCTGGCGCTCACCCTTGGGCTCCTTGGTTGGGACTGGCGGTGAGGATGACGAACGCCTGGGCGAACGGATGATCGTCGGTCATCGTCAGATATATCGAAACGGCGTGGCCGTCGGGGGTCATCTCGTCAAGTCTCCGCTTCGCGCCGCCGGTGAGCGCCAGCGTGGGTTCGCCCGACGCTTTATTGACGACGCCTATATCCTTCATGAACACGCCGCGCTTGAATCCGGTCCCGACCGCCTTGGAGAAGGCCTCCTTGGCGGCGAAGCGCTTGGCGTAGGTGCCGGCGCGCGTGTGCGGACGGCGCGCGGCCTTGGCGCGTTCGACGTCGGTGAACACCCGCCGCTCGAACTTCTCGCCCCAGCGGTCGAGCGAATTCTGAATCCGTTCGATGTTGCACAGGTCGGAGCCGATGCCGATGATCATGACGGCTCCTTCAAGCCGTCACCCCGGCGAAGGCCGGGGTCTCGTTGAGACGCGCCGAGACTTCTTGTCCTGAGATCCCGGCCTTCGCCGGGATGACGGAGAGAGGCGAGATCATCCTCGTGCCTCATCCATCAGCGCGCGCATCTTGGCAACGCTTGCCTCGAAACCCGTGAATATCGCCTCGCCGACCAGGAAATGGCCGATGTTGAGCTCTGCTAGCTGCGGGATGGCGGCGATGGGGGCGACATTGTCGAAAGTGAGGCCGTGGCCGGCATGAGGTTCGATGCCGTTCTTGACGGCGAGCGCGGCCGCCTCGGCGATGCGGCGAAGCTCCTCCGCCTGCGCCTCGTTGTCGACATGGGCATAGCGGCCGGTGTGGAATTCGACCACGGGCGCCTTCAGGCGGATCGCCGCTTCCACCTGCCGCGGATCGGGCTCGACGAACAGGCTGACCCGGATATTCGCTTCGGCGAGGCGCGCGACGAAGGGCGCGAGATGATTATGCTGCCCCACGGCGTCCAGCCCGCCCTCCGTGGTGCGCTCCTCGCGCTTCTCGGGGACGATGCAGGCGGCGTGCGGGCGGTGCCGGAGCGCGATCTCAAGCATCTCCTTGGTCGCCGCCATCTCCAGGTTCAGCGGGATGGCGAGATGCTCCATCAGCCGGTGGATGTCATCGTCGGTAATGTGACGCCGGTCCTCGCGGAGGTGGGCGGTGATCCCGTCCGCGCCCGCCTCGGCCGCCGCAAAGGCCGCCCGCACCGGATCGGGATGATCGCCGCCGCGCGCATTCCGGATCGTCGCCACATGGTCGACATTGACCCCCAGGCGCAGGCGCCCGCTCACGCGGCCTTCCGGCTCCCGGGCTTTTCCGCCGGTATTGAGGCGAGGTCCCGCGGCAGGGCGCCGGCCTCGTAGGTCGGCACGGTGATGCGGACCAGCGGGAAGAAGGGGACGCCGAGGTTCGCCTCGCCGTTGGAGCGGTCGACCAGCGCCGCCGCCGCGATCACCTCGCCGCCGGCTTCCTCGACCGCCTTGATCGCTTCGCGAGAGGAAAGGCCGGTGGTGACGACATCTTCCATCAGCAGTACCTTCTGGCCCGGCTTCAGGCGGAAGCCGCGGCGCAGTTCGAAGGTGCCGGTCGGCCGCTCGACGAAGATCGCCTCGACGCCGAGCGCGCGGCCCATCTCATGGCCCGCGATGATTCCGCCCATGGCCGGCGAGACGACCATTTCGATCGCGCCGCGAATGTCGCGCGGCATCGAGGCGGCCAGTGCGGAGGCGAGCCGGGCGGCGCGCATCGGGTCCGCCAGCACGCGCGCGCATTGCAGGTAGCGCGGGCTGTGCAGCCCCGAGGAGAGGATGAAATGCCCCTCCAGCAGCGCGTCCGCAGCGCGGAATTCCGCCAGAATCTCGTCTTCGCTCATGCTTGGTCCCCGGTGCTGCTTTCGCCCGAGGCCAGATAGGCCGACGCGGCTTCATCATCAAGCTTTGCTCAAAAACTTCCCCGCACTTGAGGCGCGCATTTCCGCTGCTATAAGGCGCCCAAACTTACCCATTCCGCGACCGAATCCATGCCCATCCTCCCGGACGGGCCCAAGGGGTTTAGATGAAGACTCTGATAAAGCTAATTGCCGTCGCCGCTGCGTTCGGCCTGTCACCTGCCGCGGCTCTCGCGCAGGATGTCCTTCCGGCCCAGCCGGCGCAGGAACTGGTGGCCGAATCCCAGGCCGATCCGGCGCAGCCCGAGGAAGCGTCGCCCGACCAGGCGGCGGTCAATCCCGAAGAGCCCAGCGACGCGACGGTCGCGGCGAGCACCTATGCGAGCCAGGTCGTCCCGGAGCCCGGCGTCGGCCAGCCCGACGGCCGCATGATGCTGCAGGACCAGTTCACGCCGATCGGAGAGGAAGCGGCCTGGTTTCACAACGTCATCCTGCTGCCGGTGATCACGGCCATTTCGATCCTGGTCCTGGTGCTGATGGCCTGGGTGGTCATCCGTTACCGGCGCGCCGCCAATCCAACCCCGTCGCGCACCACGCACAACACGCTGATCGAGGTGATCTGGACCCTGGTTCCGGTGATCATCCTCGTCATCATCGCCGTGCCCTCGATCCGGTTGCTGGCGAATCAATATTCGCCGCCGGACGCCGACCTCACCGTCAAGGTTACCGGCAACCAATGGTATTGGACCTATAGCTACCCCGATCATGGCGATTTCGAGATCGTCTCCAACATGCTGTCCGACGAAGACGCGGCGGCGCGCGGCGAGCCGCGCCTGCTCGGCGTCGACGAGCGCATGGTCGTCCCGGCCGGCGCGACCGTGAAGCTGATCGTCACGTCGAACGACGTCATCCACGCCTTCGCCGTTCCTGCTTTCTGGGCCAAGATCGATGCCGTCCCCGGCCGCCTCAATGAGACATGGTTCAAGGTCGACAAGCCCGGCGTCTATTATGGCCAGTGCTCGGAGCTGTGCGGCGCGCGCCATGCCTATATGCCGATAGCCGTCGAGGTCGTTGCGCCTCAGCAGTTCGCGGCCTGGGTCGCCTCCAAGGGCGGCACGATGCCGGGCGCCGCGCCGACGCCGGTCGCAGCCTCCGACGCGATCGACGAAACGTCTGAAACGACGATGCCCGATATGCCCGAACCCATTCTGGTGAACGCCACCAGCACGGCCGTCACCATTGAGCAGGCCGCGACGTCCAATCCTTCCGAGGTTGCAGAATAATGACCGACACGACCGCCAATACCGTCCATTTCCAGGCGGATCACGCCCATGAGGCGCACGCACACGAGGACCACAAGCCGGGCTTCTTCGCGCGCTGGTTCATGTCCACGAACCACAAGGACATCGGCACGCTCTACCTGATCTTCGCGATCATGGCGGGCATCATCGGCGGCACCATCTCGGGCCTGATGCGCTGGGAGCTGATGGAGCCGGGCGTCCAGTATCTGGAAGCCTGGTCAGGCGCCGCTTCGTTCGACGAGGCGCTGCACCTCTGGAACGTGCTCATCACCGCGCACGGCCTCATCATGGTCTTCTTCATGGTCATGCCAGCGATGATCGGCGGCTTCGGCAACTGGTTCGTGCCGCTCATGA
>NZ_DATCYB010000039.1:0-95963 GCF_036570505.1 Allosphingosinicella sp.
GGAAAGGCTGTCCTTGCCGAGCGCGCGGCGCACTGCCGCCTTGACGCCGAGGAAGATGCCGTAGGCGGTGTGCGGGCCGGGATCGCCGCCCACCTCGCCCTCGCCCACCGGCAGGCCAGCGACGTGGCGCGTATGCTTCGACACGGCGACGAGATCGGAGACGCCCATGCCGACATCCTCAGCGGTGATGTAGGTGCCGCCCAGGCGATCGACGGCGCGGCCGTAGGCGGCGAGCATCGCGTGGGTCTTGGTCCCGTCCTTGTCGGCCAGGATCACCGCCTTGCCGCCGCCCAACGGCAGCCCGGCCATGGCGTTCTTGTAGCTCATGCCGCGCGACAAGCGGAGCGCGTCCGCGACCGCGTCGCCGCTCTGCTCATAATGCCAGAACCGGGTGCCGCCCGCGCCCGGCCCGAGATGGGTCGAATGGACGGCGATGATCGCCTTCAGGCCCGATTCCCGGTCTGTGACGAAATGTACGACCTCGTGGTCGTCGAAATCGGGGTAATCCCAAGGCGACTGCATGACTTTGTCCTGGTGTTGAACGTCTTTGAAAGTGGGGCGACCGACGGGACTTGAACCCGCGACCCCTGGTACCACAAACCAGTGCTCTAACCAGCTGAGCTACGATCGCCACATGGATGCAATTGATGCGCGGCGCACATAAGGGCCGCGCCCGCCTAGCGTCAAGGACAGTCTGGGCCGCCGAGAGGGTTCAGGCCTCGTCCGTTCCGGGCCGCGCCCGCGCCGCGAGAAGCTCCGCCAGTTTCAGGTGCTTGAGCCTGGCGACATCGCTCGCCGCCATTTCGGCGAAACGACGATGCTCCTGCGCGCGGCGAACATAATAATGGTGCTCGCTTTCCATCGTCCCCTCCGTGCGCCGATTATAGGCGCTCTCCATGGCATTGGCGAGAACGATCGAGCGCCGCGCCTTAATCCGTTCGTCGCTTTATCCGGTCCTTCAGGCGAGCGATAATCCGCATCAGCTGGAATGGATCGGCACCATAAACGCACGAGAGGCGCTGGTGATCGTTTCGGGGGGATCGAGGGGAATGCCCGCTATCGACGGTGGAGCGTGATGGGCGGCAAGGATTGAACCCGCGACCACAAACCAGTGCTCCAACCAGCGGCGCTACGATCGCCACATGGGTGCAATTGATGCGCGGCGCACATAAGGGCGGGGAGGCCGGAAGGTCACGGGGACTGTAGCACCGCTGGCAACCGCGGGCCGCGGCCCCATATCCCTGCCATGATCCTTTCCATCCTCGACCTCGCGCCCATCGTGGAAGGGGGCGATGCCGCCCTCGCCTTTAGCAACTCCCTCGATCTCGCCCGCCATGCCGAACGCTGGGGCTACAGGCGCTTCTGGATGGCTGAGCATCATTCGATGCCGGGCGTCGCCAGCGCGGCGACGGCGGTGGCGCTCGGCCATATCGCCGCCGGCACGTCCTCCATCCGCGTCGGCGCCGGCGGCGTCATGCTGCCGAACCATGCGCCGCTGGTCATCGCCGAGCAGTTCGGCACGCTCGAATCGCTCCATCCCGGCCGCATCGATCTCGGCCTCGGTCGAGCGCCCGGCACGGACCAGGCGGCCGCCCACGCGCTCCGCCGCACCCTCGACAGCGACCCCAATGCTTTTCCGCGCGATGTCGTCGAGCTGATGGAGTATTTCAAACCGTCGGAAGACGGACGTCGCGTCCGGGCCATTCCCGGCGAAGGCTTGGACATCCCAATCTGGATCCTCGGCTCCAGCCTGTTCGGCGCCCAGCTCGCCGCCATGCTGGGGCTTCCCTACGCCTTCGCCTCGCATTTCGCGCCTCAGCAGATGATGGAGGCGATCGACGTCTATCGCTCGACCTTCCGCCCCTCGGAGCGGCTGGACAAGCCCTATGTGATGCTCGGCTTCAACGCTTTTGCCGCCGATACGAACGACGAGGGCGAGCGTCTCGCCAGCTCGATGCAGCAGACCTTCGTCAATCTCCGGAGCGGCCAGCCGACCCCGCTCCAGCCGCCGGTCGAAGGCTACAAGCAGTCGCTGCCGCGCCCGCAGCAAGCGATGTTGGATCAGCTCCTCTCCTGCTCCGCCATCGGGGCACCCGGGACGGTGAAGGCCGCCATCGAGGATTTCGTGGCCCGCACCGGCGCCGACGAGCTGATGATCACCTCACAGATATTCGATCACGCCGCACGGCTGCGTTCCTACGAGATCGTCGCAAGGCTCTTCCTGGAGGGGTAAAGGCGGGCGGCGCCCGGCGCCTCAGGAGAAGAATGAGCTTCCGCGCGTTGACCCGCGGATCGGAGAAACTGAGCGTGTTGGGCGCGGCAAGGATTGAACTTGCGACCCCTGCGGTGTGAACACAGTGCTCTACCACTGAGCTACGCGCCCACGCTCCTGACCCGTCCGTGGTATCCTGACGGGAAAAAAGGCGGCAAAAGCCGCCGATCGGACGGTCCCATAATGCGCCGCCCAAAGCCTGTCCAGCATTGCCGGAAATGAAACGGACCGGCGCGCCCCGCGGCGCCGCCGGTCCCCAGATTGATTACCGGTTGACCGAGTCCTTGAGGCCCTTGCCGGCCTTGAACTTCGGCTGGGTCGACGCCTTGATCTGCATCGGTTCGCCGGTGCGGGGATTGCGCCCCGTGGAAGCCTTGCGCTGCGAGCAAGAGAAGGTGCCGAAGCCGACGAGGCGGACTTCGTCGCCCTTCTTCAGCGCCCCGCTGATTGCGTCGAAAACGCCCTCAACGGCCCTGCCGGCATCGCTCCTGCTGAGCCCGGTCGTGTCCGCGACCGCGCCGATAAGCTCCTGTTTGTTCATGCTGTCCAAACCCCTGTTACAAATGGAATCGCGGCTGAAGCCGAACCCATACCTTCAATCAGGACGGCGGCAGGAGTCAAAGGGGAAAGCGCCTTTTCCCGAGGAAATGTGCGCCTCGTGACCCGTTTTTTCGTGTTGCGTGGCAGCAAATCAGTGGCGGCTTGCAACCCCCGCCGTCTCGTCCGGCGCCGATGCAAGCTCGGTCGACGGCAGCGCCGCGAGTTCGTCCGCCTCGGTCCATTCGATGGGGACGACCGGCGTCAGCAGCGCCCGGGCCAGCACCTCGTCGACATGGCTCACCGGCAGGATCTCCAACGCCGTCGTGATGTTCTCGGGTATTTCGACCAGGTCCTTCTCGTTCTCCGACGGAATCAGCACCGTGGTGATGCCGCCGCGCAGCGCCGCCAGCAATTTCTCCTTGAGGCCGCCGATCGGGAGCACGCGCCCCCTCAGCGTCACTTCGCCCGTCATCGCCACGTCGCGGCGGACGGGGATGCCGGTGAGGGTGGAGATGATCGCTGTCACCATGCCGACACCGGCCGAGGGGCCGTCCTTCGGCACCGCGCCTTCGGGCAGATGGACGTGGATGTCCTTGCGGGCGATGAGGCTCGGCTTGACACCATAGCTTGGCGAGCGCGCCCTTACGAACGAGAACGCGGCCTGGACCGACTCCTTCATCACTTCGCCCAGCTTGCCGGTGGTCCGGATCAGTCCCTTGCCGGGAACCGTCACCGCCTCGATGGTGAGCAGCTCGCCGCCGACCTCGGTCCAGGCCAGGCCCGTGACGGCGCCGATCTGGTCTTCTTCCTCGCCAATGCCGTGGCGGAATTTCCGTACGCCCGAAAAGTCGCCGACATTGTCCGGCGTCAGCGCGACCTTCTCGGTCTTGCCCTCGAGGATCTGCCGCAGCGCCTTGCGGGCCACCTTGGCGATCTCTCGCTCCAGCGTGCGCACGCCCGCCTCGCGCGTGTAATGACGGATGAGCGCGCGCAGGCCCTCCTCGGTGAAGATCAGCTCGCCGTCCTTGAGGCCATGCGATTCGATCTGCTTGGGGATGAGGTGTCGGATCGCGATCTCGACCTTCTCGTCCTCGGTATAGCCTTCGAGCCGTATGATCTCCATGCGGTCGAGCAAAGGCTGCGGCATGTTCATGCTGTTCGCCGTCGTGACGAACATCACGTCCGACAGATCGTAGTCGATCTCCAGATAATGGTCCTGGAATTTCGAATTCTGCTCGGGGTCCAGCACCTCGAGCAACGCTGACGCCGGATCGCCTCGGAAATCCTGGCCAAGCTTGTCGATCTCGTCGAGCAGGAAGAGCGGATTGGACGTGCCGGCCTTCTTGAGGTTCGACACGATCTTGCCCGGAAGCGAACCGATATAGGTGCGGCGGTGGCCGCGAATCTCGGCCTCGTCGCGCACGCCGCCCAGTGACTGGCGCACGAACTCGCGGCTGGTCGCCTTGGCGATCGAGCGGCCGAGCGAGGTCTTGCCGACGCCCGGAGGGCCGACCAGGCACAGGATCGGGCCCTTCAGCTTGTTGGTCCGGGCCTGGACGGCGAGATATTCGACGATCCGGTCCTTGACCTTCTCCAGCGCATAATGGTCCTCGTCGAGGATCGTCTGCGCCTCGGCGATGTCCTTCTTGACCTTGGACTTCTTGCCCCACGGCAGGCCCAGCAGCACGTCGAGATAGTTACGGCTGACGGTGGCTTCGGCCGACATCGGCGCCATCGCCTTCAATTTCTTCAGCTCCTGGGTCGCCTTGGTCCGCGCTTCCTTGGAAAGCTTGGTCTTGGCGATCTTGCGGGTCAGCTCGGCGAGCTCGTCGCCCTCGCCTTCCTCGCCCTCGGCGCCCAGCTCACGCTGGATAGCTTTCAGCTGCTCGTTCAGATAATATTCGCGCTGCGTCTTCTCCATCTGGCGCTTGACGCGGCTCCTGATCTTCTTCTCGACCTGCAGCACGCCCAATTCGCCCTCCATGAAGGCGAACGCCATCTCCAGCCGGCGCACGGGATTGAGCTCGGCGAGCAAAGCCTGCTTGTCCGACACCTTGATGGTGATGTTGGCGGCGACCGCGTCGGCGAGCTTGGAGGCGTCCTCGATCTGGGCGAGCTGCACGGCCGTCTCGGCCGGCAGCTTCTTGTTGAGCTTCGAATAATTCTCGAACTGCTCGATCACCGAGCGCATCAGCGCCGAGACCTCGGCCCCGTCCGGCTCGTCGATCTCGATCGGCTGCACGTCGGCGACCAGATGCTGGCCCTGCATTTCCATCGACTCGAGCGTCGCCCGGCGCTGCCCCTCCACGAGCACGCGCACGGTGCCGTCGGGCAGCTTCAGGAGCTGCAGCACCGTGGCGACCACCCCGAGATCGTAGAGCGCGTCGCGATCGGGATCGTCCTCGGCGGGGTCGAGCTGCGAGACGAGGAAGATCGACTTGTCCGCCGCCATCGCGGTTTCG
The DNA here is from genome assembly GCF_036570505.1 of Allosphingosinicella sp. Taxonomy (GTDB): domain Bacteria; phylum Pseudomonadota; class Alphaproteobacteria; order Sphingomonadales; family Sphingomonadaceae; genus Allosphingosinicella. The sequence goes on from NZ_DATCYB010000039.1 coordinate 5,275, forward strand.
AGCGCGGCCACGGACTTGTCGCGCCCGACGAACAGCGGGACAATCATCTGGGGAAAGACGACGATGTCGCGCAGGGGAAGAACGGGAAGGGATTCGGTCATGAGGACTCCACGCACGCGCGGCTGGGAGGTGAAAGGGCGCGCCCCAGCTATATGGTCGCGACCGCGGCCTTAGCAATGGGCGCGCGACGCGCGGAGCACCCCACGCGTCATCCCGGCGGAAGCCGGGACCCAGGTACACAGTGGCTCGTGGCCCAAGCTGCAAACGTGCCCCTCGACAATACAGAAGTCACAGAGTAACTGACTGACTGGTCATTTACTTACGAGTCGCATCATGACGGACACGCCCAAGTGGCGGAGACGCAAGGAAGCCCGGCCCTCGGACATCTGTACCGCCGCCCTTCAAGTCTTCGCCGAAAAAGGCTTTGCCGGTGCGCGGATCGAGGAGATCGCCAGGCGCGCCGGCCTCTCGAAAGGCGGCGTCTATCTCTATTTCCCCACCAAGGAGGCCCTGTTCCGCGCCGTCGTGCGTGACGCGGTCGCCCCCAATATCGAAGCCATCCGGCAAAGCGTTCTGGCGACCCCACTCCCGTTCGCCGATCTCGTCCGCATGCTGCTCCCCCAGGTGGCGGCGATCATCACCACCGTCCCGCTCGGCGCCGTGCTGAAGATGGTCGTCGGCGAGTCGCGCAACTTTCCGGAGCTCGCCAAGGTCTGGCACGACGACGTCGTCCTCAAAGCCGTGGGAATCCTGAGCGGCGCCATCGAACAGGCCCAGGCGCGCGGCGAGGTGCGGCCCGGCGATCCGCGCATCCACGCTTTTTCGCTGATCGGCCCTATGCTGCTCGGGGTGCTCTGGCGCGAAACCTTCACGCCCGTCGGCGCGGCCGAGGTCGACCTGCCCACCATCGCCCGCCAGCACGCGGACACGGTGCTGGAGGGCCTTCTTACGGCGGAGAATAAAGGATGAAGCCGCAGCGGGTCGTTATTCTCGTACTGGTGGGCCTTGCCCTGCTCTTCCTCGCATGGCGGCTGATCGCGCCGCAGTTCCGGCCCGCGCCCGCCCTCTCGGGCTATATCGAGGGTGAGACGCTCTATCTCTCCGCCCCGGTCGCCGGCACGGTGACCGAGCTCGGCGTTCGCCGCGGACAGCGGGTCGCGGCGGGCGCGCCCCTGTTCGTGATCGAGCCCGACCAGCGCCTTGCCCAGCGCGATCAGGCGGAGGCGCAGCTCACCGCCGCCCTCGCCCAGGCCGAGGACGCGAGGAAGGGCCAGCGCCCGATCGAGCTGGGCATATTGGAGGCCGATCAGGACGCCGCCGAAGCCCAGGCCCGCGAAGCGCGCGCCAACCTTCGCCGAGTCTCCGCGCTCGTCGAGAAAGGCATATATTCCAAGGCCCGCCTCGACGACGCTCGCAACCAGTCGCAAAGTGCCGAAGCGCGCGTGGCGGCCGCCCGTCGCCGCGTCGCTGCCGCCACATTGGGCGACCGCGCCGACCAGATACGCGCCGCGGATGCTCGCGTCTCTCAGGCGCGCGCCGGCGTCGTCGAGACGGGCGCGAGGCTCGACGACATGGCCCCCGTCGCTCCCGCCGCCGCGCGCGTGGAAGACGTCTTCTTCCAGCGCGGCGAATGGGCGAGCGCCAACCAGCCCGTCGTCGCCCTCATCCCGGACGACCGCGTCTATGTCCACTTCTTCGTCCCCGAAACCGAAGTCGCCGCCTACAAGCCGGGGCAAAAGGTCGGCTTTTCCTGCGACGGCTGCCCCGACGACCTCTCGGCCACGATCGTCTACGTCAGTCCCCGCCCCGAATTCACGCCGCCCGTCATCTACAGCCGCGAGGCGCGCGACCGGCTCGTCTTCATGGTCGAGGCAAGGCCCGCCAACGGCGCCAGCCTCGTTCCCGGCCTGCCCGTCGACGTGGTTCCATTGAAGGCTGGGCCATGACCGTCGCCATCGACGTTCAGGGCCTCAACAAGTCCTTCGGCGCCCATCATGTCGTGAAGGACTTCTCGATCCAGGTGGAGGAAGGCCGCATCACCGGTTTCCTCGGCCCCAACGGTTCGGGCAAGACGACGACGCTTCGCATGCTCTGCGGCCTGCTCACCCCGGACAGCGGCCACGGCACCGCGCTCGGCCTCGACATCGTCGCCGACGCCGCCGCCATCAAGCGCCAGACCGGCTACATGACTCAGCGCTTCTCGCTCTACGAGGACCTGACGGTCGAGGAGAACATCCAGTTCGCCGCCCGCATCCACGGTCTCGACCGCCGCGAGGAACGGGTCCGAACGGCGCTGGAGGATTTGGGTCTTGCCGAGCGCAAGAGCCAGCTCGCCGGCGTCATGTCCGGCGGCTGGAAGCAGCGCCTCGCCCTCGCCGTCGCGACCCTGCACGAGCCGCGCCTGCTCCTCCTCGACGAGCCCACCGCAGGCGTCGACCCGCAGGCGCGTCGCCACTTCTGGGACGAGATCCACGCCCTCGCCGCCAAAGGCCTCACCGTCCTCGTTTCCACCCACTACATGGACGAGGCCGAGCGCTGCCACGACATCGCCTACATCGCCTATGGCCAGCTCATGGCGCGCGGCACCGCCGAGGAGGTGATCGAGGCCGCGAAGCTCTTCACCTGGCGCGGCGAGGGCCCCGGCGTCGACCGCCTCTCCAACGAGCTGCTCCAGCGTCCCGGCGTGGAGATGGCCGCGCCCTTCGGCCTCGCGCTCCACGTCAGCGGCAGCGATGAAGCCGCGCTCGAATCCGCTCTCGCCCCCTATCGCCGCCCGCCCTTCCGCTGGGAGGAGGCCGAGCCGACGCTGGAGGACGTGTTCATCCACCTGATGAGCAAGGCCGAGGACAATTTCGGATGAGGGGTGCACCCGCCCTCTTACGTCATTGTGAGCGCAGCGAAGCAATCCAGCGCTGCCTGGATTGCCGTGTCGCTTCGCTCCTCGCAATGACAGCGGCAGACCAATGAACGGCTTCTCCCTCGACCGCGTCATAGCGGTGCTGGTCAAGGAGTTCATCCAGCTCACCCGCGACCGCATCACCTATGCGATGCTGCTCGGCATCCCGGTCATCCAGCTCCTCCTCTTCGGCTATGCGATCAACACCGATCCGCGCCAGCTCCCCACCGCGGTGCTGGTCCAGGAGAACTCGACCTTCGCCCGCTCCACGCTCGCGGCGATCGAGAATAGCGGCTATTTCGAAATCGTCGCCCAGGCCCGCACTCCCGCCGAGCTCGACGACCTGGTGCGCAAGGGCGAAGTCCAGTTCGCCGTCACCATCCCCGGCGACTTCACCCGCCGCGTCGTCCGCGGCGACGAGGCGCAGATCCTGGTCGAGGCCGACGCCACCGATCCCGCCGCCACCGGCGGCGCCGTCGCGGCCCTCGCCGCTTTGCCGCTGGAGGCCCTGCGTCACGACCTCGAAGGGGCGGTCGCTCCCGATGCCGGTTCGGCAAGGCCGTTCGAAGTCGTCGTCCACCGTCGCTACAATCCGGAGAACATCACCAGCTACAACATTGTGCCCGGCCTGCTCGGCGTCATCCTCTCCATGACCCTGGTGATGATGACCGCCCTCGGCGTCACCCGCGAGCAAGAACGCGGCACGATGGAAAGTCTGCTTGCGACGCCCGTGCAGCCGCTCGAGGTCATGGTCGGCAAGCTCGCGCCCTATGTCGTCGTCGGCCTCATCCAGACGACCTTGATCCTCATTCTTGCCCGTGTCCTGTTCGGCGTCCCCATGGCCGGCGGCTGGCTCGGCCTCGCCATCGGCGTGATGCTGTTCATCATCGGCTCGCTGGCGCTCGGCTTCCTGATCTCGACCGTCGCCCGCACCCAGCTCCAGGCGATGCAGCTCTCCTTCTTCTACATGCTGCCCTCGATCCTGCTGTCGGGCTTCATGTTCCCCTTCCGCGGCATGCCCGACTGGACCCAGGCGCTCGGCACCGTCATCCCCGTCACCCACTTCCTCCGCCTGGTGCGCGGCGCCCTCCTCAAGGGCCAGAGCCTCGCCGACATGGGGCCGAGCCTGCTGGCGCTCGCCATCTTCGTCTGCGCGGTGACCGCTCTCGCCCTCGCCCGCTACCGGACGACGCTGGATTAATTCCCGTCATCCCGGCGAAGGCCGGGACCCAAGAACACGGGCTAAGCAAGTCAGGCGACAACGCCTTTACCTTCGCTCAAGGCCATATGTCCCGGGATCCCGGCCTCCGCCGGGATAACGGATGAGTCCAATCGCCCGCTAAGGCCGCGCTTCCAGGATCAGGTTGAACGGCGTCGTCGTCGCCACCCGCACCCGGCTGAAACCCGCCTCGGCCAGCACTTCGCCCAGCCGCTTCGGCCCGGCCTGGGCGCCGAGCCCCAGGCCGACTTCCTGCGCCAGGCTGCCCGGCGTGCAGATCATGGTCGAGGCCGCATAATAGAGCCGCCCCACCGGGTTCATGTTCTCGGCCAGCGAGTCGCCCGCGAACGGCTCGACGATCATGAAGATGCCGTCGGGCTTGAGCATCTCGCGCACGCGCCGCGCGGCGCCCACCGGATCGCCCATGTCGTGCAGCGCATCGAACACGGTCACCAGGTCGTAGTCCTCGCCGGGGCTGTCCTTGGCCGACGCCACTTCGAAGCGGACGTTCGCCGGGCCGCCGGCTTCGCGGGCTGCCTCCCGCGCCCGCTCGATCGAGGCTTCGTGATAGTCGAGCCCGACGACGTCGCTGTTCGGGAAGGCCTTCGCCATGATGATCGTCGAAGCGCCGTGGCCGCAGCCGATGTCGGCGACTTTCGCCCCCGCCTCGAGCCGCTCGACGACGCCGTCCAGGGCCGGCAGCCATTCCTGGACCAGAAACGCGCGGTAACCGGTGCGGAAGAATTGCTCGACGCCGCAGAACAGGCATGTCGAATGCTCGTGCCAGCCGACGCCCTCGCCCGTCCGGAACGCCTCGGCGATCTTCGGCTCGTCCATGTAGACGGACGCGGTGAGATGGAAGGCGCTCGCCATATAGACCGGCGAGTTCTCGTCGGCGAGCGCCATGACCTGCTCCGGCGACATGAAGAAGGTCCGCTCCTCGGCATCATATTCGACATATCCCGCGGCCGCCTGGGCGCTCAGCCATTCGCGCACGTAGCGCTCGTGCAGCCCGGTGCGGTCGGCCAACTCCCGCGACGTGGCGCGTCCGCCCTCGGCCAACGCCTTGTAGAGGCCGAGCCGCTCGCCGAGGATGACCAGCGCGCCGCCGTTCGCCGCGCCCATGTCGCCCACCATCTTGCCCATGAAGGCTTCGAGCTTGGCGGGATCCGGTTGCGCGGCAGGGGTGACCGGCGTGCGTTCTAGAGTGTCGAAAGTGGTGCCCATGGCTGGTCCTCCATTGGTTGAGAGGCAAACGCCGCTACCGGAGCACCGTTGGCGCCACCGTTTGGACCAACGTTGGAATCGCGCCTCGCCAAGCTGGAACGGCCGCCCCGCGCGTTTAGCCGACGGCGCGACTCTTCACGCCGTGGCTCCAAGGCACTTATGTCATGAAGCGCCGTCTCTGGGCGGCGGCGGGATCAGGCCGCGTCTTCGTCCTTTTTCTCGGCGTAGACGCGGACCGGCTCCTTGCGGCCTTCGACCACGTCCTTGTCGATCATCACCTCGTCGACGCCGTCCATCGAGGGCAGGTCGAACATGGTGTCGAGGAGGATGTTCTCCAGGATCGAGCGGAGGCCCCGGGCGCCGGTCTTGCGGGCGATCGCCTTCTTGGCGACCGCGACGAGCGCGTCGTCGGTGAAGCTGAGCTTCACGTCCTCCATGTCGAACAGCTTGGCGTACTGCTTGATCAGCGCGTTCTTCGGCTCCTTGAGGATCTCGACCAGCGCCCCCTCGTCGAGGTCCTCCAGCGAGGCGATCACCGGCAGGCGGCCGACGAATTCGGGGATGAGGCCGAACTTCAGCAGATCCTCGGGCTCGCCCTGGCGCAGCACTTCGCCGGTGCGGCGCTCGTCCGGCGCGGCGACATAGGCGCCGAAGCCGATCGACTTGCCCTGCAGGCGGTCGGCGATGATCTTCTCGAGGCCGGCGAAGGCGCCGCCGCAGATGAAGAGGATGTTGGTCGTGTCGACCTGCAGGAACTCCTGCTGCGGATGCTTGCGGCCACCCTGCGGCGGCACCGAGGCGGTGGTGCCTTCCATCAGCTTCAGCAGCGCCTGCTGCACGCCCTCACCCGACACGTCGCGGGTGATGGAGGGGTTGTCCGACTTGCGGCTGATCTTGTCGATCTCGTCGATGTAGACGATGCCGCGCTGCGCCCGCTCGACATTGTAGTCGCTGGCCTGGAGCAGCTTCAGGATGATGTTCTCGACATCCTCGCCGACATAACCGGCCTCGGTCAGGGTGGTCGCGTCGGCCATGGTGAAGGGTACGTCGAGGATGCGCGCCAGCGTCTGCGCCAGCAAGGTCTTGCCGCAGCCGGTGGGCCCGACGAGCAGGATGTTCGACTTGGCCAGCTCCACGTCGGCGCCCTTGGCGCCGTGGTTGAGCCGCTTGTAATGGTTATGCACCGCCACCGAGAGCACTCGCTTGGCGTGCTGCTGCCCGATCACATAATCGTCCAGGACCTTGCAGATCTCCGCCGGCGTCGGCACCCCGTCCCGCGTCTTGACGAGCGCGGACTTGGTTTCCTCGCGGATGATGTCGTTGCACAGCTCGACGCATTCATCGCAAATGAACACGGTCGGCCCGGCGATGAGCTTCCTCACCTCGTGCTGCGATTTCCCGCAGAAGGAGCAATAGAGGGTGCTTTTGGAGTCGCCGCCGCTCAGTTTCGTCATCTCAGTTCCTTCAGGCGTGCGCCTGTCTCTCCAGCCCCTCGGGCTTCATCCTACCGCACTATCGCACGATCACAATGGCCTAAACGTTAAGCCCGATGGCCTGAACAAACGTCAGGCCGCGTTTTTCGCCGCATCCTCTTCGGCCGGCGCCGGCCTTTTGTCGAACACCTCGTCGACCAGCCCGAATTCCTTGGCCTCGCCCGCCGAGAAGAACTTGTCGCGCTCGACATTCTTCTCGATCTCCTCGATCGGCTGGCCGGTATATTGCGCCATCAGCTCGTTCATTCGGTGCCGGATGCGCAGGATTTCCTTGGCCTGGATCTCGATGTCGGTGGCCATGCCCTGGGCGCCGCCCGAAGGCTGGTGAATCATGATCCGCGCATTGTTGAGCGCGACCCGCATCCCCGGCTCGCCGGCGCAGAGCAGAAAGGCGCCCATCGAGGCGGCTTGGCCGATGCACACCGTGCCGACCCGCGGGCGGATATATTGCATGGTGTCGTGGATCGCCATCCCCGCCGTCACCACCCCGCCCGGCGAGTTGATGTACATGAAGATGTCCTTCTTCGGATTCTCACTCTCCAGGTACAGAAGCTGGGCGGTGATGAGCGTCGCCATATGGTCCTCGACCCCTCCGGTCACGAACACGATCCGCTCGCGCAGCAGGCGCGAATAGATGTCGAAGCTGCGCTCGCCCCGGTTCGACTGCTCGATGACGATGGGGACGAGGGCGTTGACGATGTCGGCGTGGTCCATGTGGGGGAGAATCCTGTGTATCGGGTTGCTCCGGCTACATCGGGTGAAAGCGACAAGGGTTCAAGCCCTAAGCGCTCGAGCGCGAGGAGGGGACCGCGCGGCAATCGTCGAGCAGCGAAGAGCGCGCGCAGGCCGGCCAGCGGCGCCTGACGCCGGCCGGCGTCACGGGATCGACGCCCGTGACGCCTGCCCCTCGACCTACATCTGCACCGTCGCCCGCGCATAGAAATACCGGCCCGGCGCGTCATAGAGTGTCGGGTCGAAATTGTTGAGGTCGCAGGTGAGGCAGGCCGGCGGATCCTTGTCGAAGAGGTTGTTGACCCCGATCGCGAAGCCGAAGGCGTCCGAGTCCGGCAAGGTGAAGCGCAGCTGCACGTCGGTATAGAAGCGGCTGTTCATGACGTTGCCGCCGTCCTCCCGCAGCTTCGATATGTAGCGCCCGGTGATGGTGGCCCCGAAGTTGGCCATGTCCCAGTCGATCATGCCGATGGCCTTCCATTTCGGGAAACCCTGCGACGGGCTGCCTACCTCCGTTCCCTCCCGGCTGATGACGTTCACGCCCGTCGACGTCGGAAGGATCACGTCGTAGTTGCGCAGGAAGGTGTTGTACCAGGAGAAGCCGAAGCGGCCGATCCCCGTCTCGTCGGTCCGATAGAGGACGTTGAGATCGATGCCGTCGGTCTCGATGGCGGCGATGTTCTGGAGCAGCCCAGATACCTGGGTGAGCTGGGCGCCCGCGCGGGTGACCAGCGCGCAGGCCGCGGGATCGTTATTGACGACGCAGTTCGCGACGGTCACCTGCGCGTCGACCGTCTGGATCGCGCCGTTGACCTCGATATCGTAGTAATTGGCCTCTACCGAGAAGCCCGGCAGGAAGGACGGGCTGTAAACCCCGCCCAGGACCCAGCTCTTGGACGTTTCGGGCGCCAACGCCTCGTTTCCGCCGACAAGCACTGAAATCTGCGGATTGGCCTGCTGATAGCTCCCGTTGGCGGGGACGCCGGCCACGATGCAGTTGGCGCGCACCGTGGCGTCATTCTGGAATCTGCGCGGCGCGGTGTTGGTGGGATGGGACGAGCAGGGGTCGTCGAGCGTCTGGTCGAAGCGCGATTGTGTTCCGAACAGCTCGCCGATCGAAGGCGCCCGGAAGCCCTCGGCGAAGGATGCGCGCAGCCGCAGGTCGTTGATCGGCTTCCAGTTGACCCCGCCCTTGAACGTCGTCGTCGAGCCCGACGTCGAATAGTCGGAGACGCGCACCGCGCCGTTGAATTCGAGCAGGTCGACGAACGGCAGGTCGGACAGCACCGGCGCGTTGATCTCGGCATAGGCTTCCTTGACCGAGTAGCTGCCCCGCGTCGGCTGCGCCGGGATGTCGGAGCTGAAGCCGGCGGCGACGATCGGGTCGGGGTCGAACCGGCCCTTGAGCTTGCGATACTGGAGGCCCGCGGCCACACCGAGCGGACCGCCCGGCAGGTCGAACAGCTCGCCCGAAATGTTGCCGGTGACGTCCCAGGTCGATTGCCGGCTGCTGTCGTTCTGCACGAAGGTCACGAAGTCGATCATCTCCTGGGTGATCGAGCCGGCCCCGCCGAACAGGTTGAACGGCACGCAGGGGTCGGTACATCCGGCGATCGGGCCCAGCGCCTGACGCAGCCGGCCGGAGTGGATGTTGCCGAACATCCGCTGCTCGGCCTTGTTGCGGCCGTAGGCGCCGTTGATGTCCCAATACCAGTCACGCCCGCCCAGCTCGAAATGGCCGTCGAGGGTGGCGACGCCGTAGACGGTTTCGACGGTCTGGTTGAACCGGCGCGGCCCACCCTCGACGAAGCGGCGCAGGATGAAGTCCATGTTGCTCGCGTCGAGCGTCACGCCGAAGGGATTGAACGGGTTGGTGGCATCGACCGTCGTCCCGTCGAGCACCGGCGTGATGCCCGCCGCCGGGCCGATGCCGAACGGCAGCGGCGCTGCCCGGTTCTTCGACTTGCGCTCGTTCCAGATGCCCTTCACCGAGAAGTTGACGTCCGGCGTGATCTCATAGCGCAAATTGCCGAACACGCCGTACCGTTCGAGCGGAATCTGGATGTAGTTGAAGGGCGCGAAGTTGAACCGGTCGTCCGGATCGACGAACGGCCGGAAGTCGGCGGGCGTGGCCGGGCGGCCGATCACCGGCCCGTTCAGCGTCAGGTCGGGCCGCTGGCCCGGGCCCGGGCCGAATATCGAATAGCGCCCGTTGGGCAGGAAGCCCGAACAGCCGCCGGCCGCGCAGCTCGTGGCGTAGGGGGCCGGGAATCGCGAGATCGCCCGGTCGACGGCGTTGATCGGATCCTGCTTCACGTAATTGCCGCCGACCACGATCTGCAGTGGCCCGTCGCCGCCATTGCCCCAGCTCAGCTGGTAGTTCTGGGTGGTGCCGTCGCCCTGCTCGAACACGCCGATCTGGGCGGAGGCTTCAAGGCCCTCCTGCCGTTTCTTGGTGATGATGTTGACGACGCCGGCGATCGCGTCCGATCCGTAGATGGCCGAGGCGCCGTCCTGCAGCACCTCGATCCGCTCGATCGCGCTTTCGGGGATCGAGTTGAGGTCGGTGGAGCCGGGCACGCCGCTCGCCGAAGCACCCAGCACATAGCGGACGCCGTCGACCAGGACGAGGACCCGGCGCGATCCCAGGTAGCGCAGGTCGATCTCGGCCGCCCCGGCGCCGACGCCGCCGCCGTCCGGCGGGTTGCCGAGATTGCCGCTGTTGTTGAACTTGGAATTGAGGCCGCCGCCCGAGCTCGGCAGGCGCTGCAGCACGTCGTTGATCGAGTTCAGACCGGTCTTGGCGATGTCCCCCCCGTCGACGACGACCATGGGCGCATCCTGAGACAGCGGGTCGCGGCGGATGCGCGAGCCGGTGACGACGATCGCGCCCTCCTCCGCCTCCGCCGCCGTCGAAGCCTGTTCGTCCGGCTGCTCGGGAGGGGTCATTTCCTGCCCGAAGGCCGGGGCCGCGAGCCCCGCGGCGACGGTCGCGAGCGAGACCCAAGCGAAACGACGCACTTTAAGAGACTGCGACATTATTTGCCCCTTTCACCGTTCGGGACCGCGGAGCTCGCGGCCGCGCAGCTGAATAATATTCTCGAACGGGAAAGTTCCGGCGGCGAACCGGCATAGGTCGTCTTGGGCGCCGATTTGCGGTTCTTTGTTGCGCCCAGGTAACACTTGGTCCCTATTAGAGGACCCTCACCCGCGGCTCCGCCCTGGCCTTCTCGAACAGCTCGCTCATCACCCACACCATCGCATCGGACGGTCGGGGCTGCCCGCCCCCTGATAGCCGGCATAGGTGAGCCCCATCAGCTCGTCCTCCAACTCGGGAAACCGCCCCGCCAGCCGCGCCTCGCCGGTCTCGAACCTCAGCGCCACCGGCTCCGCCCGCGCCGCCTTTCCCCTGGTCGCGCTGACCAGCCTGACCGGAAGCGACGAGTCCACGCCCCTCAGCACGCTCTCGACCATGTCCCCGCCCTGGTTCTTCTCGGCGACGATCTTCTGCGCACCCCAATGCTTCGCCGCCCCAGCCACACGCCGCGCCCAGCCTTCGGAACGCAGGCCGGACACGCTAACGTCCGCCAGCACGTAGGCGACACCGTCCGCGCCCAGCCCGCACACCACGACCCCACACGCATCGCCCGACGCGGAGGCTGGCGGATCGACGCCGACGACAACACGCTCCATCCGAGGCAAAGTACCCCTTTGCCTCGAACACTCGATCATCTCCCGCGTCCAAAGCGCCCCCGGCAGATCCTCCAGCAGCACCCCGTCCAGCTCCTGCCGGCCGAGCCGCGTGCCGCCGTACATTTCCGTCACTGCCTCCCGGAAATCGGCGGGCAGATGCGGGTTCTCGTCCGTCCGCCCCCGCGTCGCCCCGCTGCGCTTCAGCCCCAGCACCCGCTTCAGCAGCGGCACCGGCTGCGGCGTCGTCGTCACGATCGTGCGCGGCGCCTCCCCCAGCCTCAGCATCAGATTGTCCCAGGCCGCATCGGCGCGACCGTGTCCTGAGCCTGTCGAAGGGGCCATTTCGCCAGCTCGTCGCACCAGGCGAAATCATGCTGCGGCCCTCGCAATTTCCCCGGCCGCTCGGCGCTATAGGCAAAGCCGCGGGCGCCCGAGGGAAAGAGAAACAGGCCCCGGCTCGCAATCCACCTGGGGCTCTCGTCCGACCGCGCGATGGCGAGGAGACCACTCTCCCCTTCCCACCATCACCTTCGCGACTTCATCGAGGCTCGCCGCCACCAGCGCGATCCGCGCGTCCCTGTTCTCCCGCGCCCGCGCCCAGACCCACTCGGCCCCCGCCAGCGTCCCGCTCATTCATGAGTTAGAACATATCAGGAACGATGTAGGAAAGTGTTTTTACCAGGATGGTTCAGAAAATCAGAGGCGGGAGAACCGCCTTATTATTTGGTCACGAGGTCGTTTCCAGTAGCGAGCTCAATTTCGGATGCGTCGGCTCGGCAAACGGATTGACGATCGTCAGCCCCCGCGTGACGAAGCCGTGCTGTCTGTCTTCGGAGAGGAGCAGCGTGCAGCCTGCGTCGGCCGCCGCAGTCACGATCAGCGCGTCCCAATATTGCAGCTTGTGATCGACTACGAGATCGGCGGCAGAAAGAGCCGTTCGCGCTACCGACGCCGACGTGCCGAACGAATCCGCGAACTCGAGCAGGATTGCTCGGGCCTCTGTCGCCGACGCGCCCGAACGGCGCAGGACGACGAACAATTCGCCCAAAGCCTGGGCGGGCGCGATCAGACTCGCCGCTTTCGACAGCCGCTCCAGCCAATCGCGCGCCCTCTCGACCTTAGCGTCATCTTCGGCGGTGCGACTGACCCCGGCGAGATAAACGAGAATATTGCTGTCGAGCGCGACCCGCGTCATTCGTACAGATCGGCGCGGGACCAGGCGCCGGAACGGCGGAGAGGCAGTCCCTTCACGAACGTCAGCAGCTTTTCGATCGAACGCTGCTCAGAAGCGCGATCGACCGCTGAGACGCGCGCGACCGGCCGCCCCCGCGACATGATGGTGAAGCTCTCGCCGTCGGCGACATCCCGAAGTAGCTCCGAGAAGCGCTGGTTGGCCTCGCTGGCGCTGATGGCTCGATCCATGGAAGGAAGTTAGTGGAAAACACTAACTATTGCAAGATGTCTCAGCCCTGCCCCGAACAATCCGCCTCAATCGTCATCGTCGCGGTAATAATCGCGATAATAGTCCCGATAGCGGCGATCACGCTCGCGATAGTAACGGCGGCTCCGGCGGTCGTCGCGATAGGTCCGGCGCTGGACGTAGCGGTCGCAATAGCCGTCTTCGCAATAGGTATCGACGATCCGCTCGCGGACGACGCCGTTGTTGGACGAGCTGTTCGAGCTGGTGTTCGACGACTGGCTGTCCGCCTGGGCCGCGCCCGCCGTCAGCGCCGCCACGGCGGCGAAAAGGATAAGCTTGAGACGCATGACTCTCTCCTTCGGCTTTGCTCGCCTTGATCCGGTCCACCTTGATCCGGCATCGTGGCGTAATCCCGCCTGAACGAGCAGGCTGGACGGCGGCCGGGCATCGTGCCCCGTCGCGAAGAAGCGTCGTTTCGTCGAGGTCCGAGGTTCAGGCATCGGAAAAGCGACCCATCGCGCCCTAGGCACGTCTGGTCCCGTCGCCAGTCCGGCGCCTCCGAATCGGCGCGGATAAAAAGGCTGCTCGTCGGTTTACCTTCCATCTGCTGCGGCCTGCGGGCCGCGACACGAGACGGTGCCGGCGTCGCCGGCGACGTGCCTGAACCAAGGGAGAAGATATGATGAGAACCGCCGCTTTAGCGATAGCGCTTCTGATGAGTGGCGCGGCGATCGCGCAGACCTATGAGACCGACACCAATGTCGATGCCGATGTCGGCGTGCAGCCCGATACCGATCTGGATGTCGATGCCGATGTCAGCACGCAGACCGACGTGACGACTGATCCCGGCATGACCACCCAGACCGATACGACCACGACGACTATGGCACCGACGCAGACCCCGGTGACGACGGCCATGGCTCCGGCCAGCGCCGCGGTCGTCGCGCCGGGCAATGACGATCCGGAGCATGACGCGCGCGGCATCGCCGTCCTGTCGGACCCGGCCGTCGTTCCCGCCGGCTGGAACGGCATCACCGGCACGGCCGTCGGCGGCCCGCTCGTCGATCCGGCGACCGGAGAGACCGTCACCGCGGTCGACGATTCCCATCCCCCCTGCACCGCGGAAGTGACCGACAACTGCCTGCAGACCTACGAACGGGGCCGCGCCGACTAGGCCCTCCGAACGACAAGATCCCCCGCCCCGCGCCTTGCGCCGGGCGGGGAATTTTTTTGCCTATTCGAAGCGCGGCCGCCTTGGCCTCCCCTCCCTGGAAGGGAGGGGCCGGGGGTGGGTTCCGCCGAGGCACTCGGCGGCTGCGCGGTATCCGCTTCGGTGGTTCGGGCGCTTCGCCCTACCCACCCCTAGCCCTCCCTTCCAGCGAGAGGGACTCATCCTCTCCCACGGCCGGAAAGCTCAGATAGTGGAGCCGCCGTACCTCGCGCCGCCCGCGTACGACGGTGTCGAGGATGAGGCCGGTCATGAAGCTCAGGGCCGCCACGATCATCATGCCGGTGACGAGCACCGCCGTCGGGAAGCGCGGAACGAGACCGGTCTCGGCGTAGGTGATCGCGAGCGGGACGGCGAGGACCACGGCCGCGACCGCCAGCGCCAGGCCGAAGCTGCCGTAGAAGAGAACGGGCCGCTCGATGCGGAAGAGGTGGCCGATGGTCCGCATGATGCGCCAGCCGTCGCGCCAGGTGGAGAGCTTCGATTCCGAGCCTTCGGGGCGGGCGCCGTAGGCGGTCTCCACCTCGGCCACTGGCATGGCGAGCTCCAGCGCGTGGACGCTGATCTCGGTCTCGATCTCGAAGCCGCGCGAGAGGGCCGGGAAGGACTTGACGAAGCGGCGGGAGAAGACGCGGTAGCCCGACAATATGTCGCTGAAGGTGCGGCCGAAGATGCGCGCGAGGATGCCGGTCAGCAGGCGATTGCCGAAGCGATGCCCGCGCCGATACGCCTCCTGCTCCTCCGATTTGCGCGAGCCCACGACCATGTCGAGCTGCTCGCCCATGAGGCGCTCGACCAGCGCCGGCGCGGCGGCCGCGTCGTAGGTCGCATCGCCGTCCGCCATTACGTAGATGTCGGCCTCCACGTCGGCGAACATCCGCCGCACGACATGCCCCTTGCCCTGCATTCGCTCGGTCCGCACGACGGCGCCGGCCTCGGCCGCGGCCTCGCGGGTGCGGTCGGTGGAGTTGTTGTCGTAGACGTAAATGCGCGCCGTCGGCAGCGCGGCGCGGAAGCCGGCGACCGTCTGCCCGATCGCCGCTTCCTCGTTATAGCAGGGCAGAAGGACGGCTATGCGAAGATTGGAATCCGACAAGGAGCGCCCCCTGAATTCCCTCTCCCCTGAGAGGAGAGGGTTGCGTAGCCTTAGCGACGAAGGAGCTTAGGCTAAGCTGGGTGAGGGTGAAAGCGTCTGCGGACGGTCGCCGTGATTACTTCTTCGCCGCGGCTTTCTTGGGCGCGGCTTTCTTGGCGGCGGGCTTCGCCTCGGCCTTGGCTTCCTTCGCCGGAGCCGCGGCCTTCTTGGCAGCCGCCTTCTTCGCCGGAGCCGCCTCGGCCTTGACCTTCTTCGCGACCGGCTTCTTCGCGCCATGGTCATGACCGCATTCCGGCCCATGGACGTGGCCTTCCTCGGCCTCGATCTCATGCTCCAGCACGTCGCGCGTCACCGTGCGGTCGCTGATCTCGGCCTTGGCGAAGAGGAAATCGACCACCTTGTCCTCGAACAAAGGCGCCCTCAACTGCGCCGCCGCCATCGGTTCCTGGCGGACATATTGGACGAACTTCTCGCGGTCGGCGGGCTTGTACTGCTGCGCGGCCTGGATGATGAGCTGGTTCATCTCCTGCTGCGTCACCTCGACGCCATTCTTCTGACCGATCTCGGAGAGGAGCAGGCCGAGGCGGACGCGGCGCTCGGCGATGGCGTGATACTCGTCCTTTTCCTTCTCCATCTCGGCGAGGGCCGCCTTGGGGTCGGCCTCGTGGCTCGCCTCATGCTCGAGCTGGCGCCAGATCTGGTTGAACTCGGCCTCGACCATCGAGGGCGGGACCGGGAAATCGTGGGACGCGGCGAGCTGGTCGAGCAACTTGCGCTTCATGTGGGTGCGGGTGAGGCCGTTCAGCTCCTGCTCGATCTGGCCCTTGAGGAGGCCGCGAAGCTGGTCGAGGCTTTCGAGACCCATCGCCTTGGCGAAGGCGTCGTCGGGCTTGGCCTCGCGCGGCGTCTGCACCTCGTTGATCGTGACGTCAAAGGTCGCTGCCTTACCCTTGAGGTATTCGACGTTGTAGTCGGCCGGGAAGGTAACGTTTATCGTGCGCTGCTCATTGGCCTTGGCGCCGATCAGCTGGTCCTCGAAGCCGGGGATGAGACGGCCGGAGCCGATCTCGATCGACATGCCCTCGCCCTTGCCGCCTTCGAACGGCTCGCCGTCGACCTTGCCCTCGAAATCCATGAGGACGAGGTCGCCCTTCCCCGCCTTGTGCGCGGGCTTGGCGGGGTCGAAGCTCTTCTGGCCCTGGGCGAGGTCGACGAGCGCCTTGTCGACCGCGGCGTCGTCGGCCTCGACGGTGAGGCGCTCGAGCTTCAGCTTGTCGATCTTGGCCTCGGGCACTTCGGGAAGCGTTTCCAGCTCGACCGTGACGACCGCATCCTTGCCGGGCTCGCCGCCTTCCTTGAGCTCGATCGCGGGCTGCATCGCGGGACGCAGCTTCTCGTCCTGCATCAGCTTCTGGACGCCTTCCTGGATGGCGGTGTTGAGCGCCTCCTGCTGGAGCGCGGGACCGTGCATCTTGCGGACCAGGTTAGCGGGCACCTTGCCGGGGCGGAAGCCGGGCATGCGGATGCGCGGCGCCACCGTCTTCAGCTCCTTGTCGACGCGAGCGTCGATGTCCTTGGCCGGAATGGTGATCTTGAAGGCGCGCTTCAAGCCCTCGTTCAACGTCTCGACAGTCTGCATGGTGGAGCCAAACCTTCGTTCGATGGATTTCGTGTGAGCGGCACTTCGCGTAGCGGCAAAGCTGGTGCGGGCGAAGGGACTCGAACCCCCACATCTTTCGATACCAGGACCTAAACCTGGCGCGTCTACCAGTTCCGCCACGCCCGCAGGGCCGCCGGTCGCCGCGCGTCTATAGGCTGAGCGCCCGAAGCGCAAGGCGCGGATTGCAAAGCAATCGGCGCCTTGGGCAAGGACCAGCGCCAGCCCGGCCGGCCGGGCTGGCAAGCCGAGCCCGTCCGACGACGCGGCTTAGCCGCGACGCTAGCGCTAGCCCATCGCCTCGTCGCGATAAGCGAGCTCGAAATTGCCCCAGCGACGGCCGTTCACGTAGAGCGGCACGAACACATTCTTGACCGGCAGATAACGACCCTGCCCCAGGTCCATGCGATAGGTGACTAGCATCGCTTCCTTGTCGCTTTCGACGGCACGTCGGGTGGCCTCGTCCATGAAGTTGCGGCGATTGCGGCAATATTTGGCGTTCCACTCCGGATCGGGGCTCTGCGGCTGGGACCGCTCCGAAATATGCGTCGGCAGGTAGCCGTTGACGTCGGTCGCCGCCCCGGCGATGTGGCGCGGGTCGGCATTCTTGGTCCGGTCGAGGATCGGCCGGATATGCTCGTCGGCGAAGGCGCAGAAGCGCGTCTCATACTGGACCGGGTCGGTGCCGGGTATCGGCACGTAATCGAAGTCGAACACCGCAGCCGCGTCGATCTCACCCCGGGCGATGCCTTCCTCGATGGCCTGAGTGATTTCGCGCGTCGTTTCCTGCGCTCGTTCAATAAAAACGGTATCGTCGATCCGAACGCCGCAGCCCGCGAGCCGGTCGAGCATGTCCCCCGACAACTCCTCCAGCTTCGCCAGCCGCTCCTGCGCGGCATGGAGCTGGCCACCATTTTCCCGCGCGTCGGCGGCGAATGCGGAGAGACCCCCTTTCACGCTGTCGACGCTGTGCTGGATGAGTGCGGTGGACTGGGCGATGCCGTCGGTCTGCTGGTCGACCATGGCGACGATATCGGCGACATCGCGCACGGTGTCGTTGATCGTTCCGAAACTCGATTGCGCGACCTTGCTCTTGTCGACGCCGGTCTTGATCTCGGAAGTGACCGCCTCCGCCTCGCGCGTCAGGGAGGCGATTGTCGATGCGATTTCGCTGGTCGCGGCGCGGGTGTCGTGGGCAAGCTTCTTCACCTCGGCGGCGACGACGGCGAAGGAACGGCCTGCCTCCCCTGCCCTTGCGGCCTCGATCGTCGCGTTGAGCGCGAGCATATTGGTCTTGTTGGCGATGCCTTCGATGCTGCTGGAGACTTTCTGCACCTGGACCATCGCGTCGGCAAAGCCGGCCATGCGGTCGCCCAGCTGGACGACGAGGTCGGTGAGGTCGCTGAAGATGGCGATCGTGTCCTCGATGGCGACACGACCCTGGCCCAGCTTCTCGCGCGCCTGTTCGGCCAGCAGCCGCGCCTCGTCGGTCGAATCGGCGACCCGCGCCTGATCATCCATCAGGCGGGAGGTGACCTCCTCCAGCGTGTCCAGCGTCTTGAGGTGCGAGGAGATCCGGTCCGAAACGCCGGCGACATAGCCCGAAACGTCGCTGCATTCGATCGCCAGCGACCCGCAATTGCGTGCCACGATGTTGATCGCGTTTCCATCCGCCCGGTCGATCGCGCTGCTCGCCACGCCATTGCCCCCGCTTACTTGCGTCGCGCGCCGTTCTAGGAGCGAAATGTTGAGGGGTTCTTAACCACCGGCGCGCTGGTTTAGACGCCTCGGCTGGGCTAGAGCCGTCCCATGTTCTTCTCCTTCGTCGACGAGCTGCGCGCCGCGGGCATCCCCGCCTCGATGAAGGAGCATCTGATCTTACTGGAAGCGCTCGACGCCGCGGTCATCGCCGCGCGGCCGGAGGAATTCTACTATCTCGCCCGCGCCACCTTCGTGAAAGACGAGGGGCTACTCGACCGTTTCGATCAGGTGTTCGGCAAGGTCTTCAAGGGGATCGAAACCAGCTACGGCACCGAAGCGGTGCCGATCCCCGAAGAATGGCTGCACAAAGTGGCCGAGCTTTACCTGACGCCGGAGCAGATGGAGGAGATCAAGTCGCTCGGCTCCTGGGACGAGATCATGGAGGCGTTGAAAGCACGACTGGGGGAGCAGAAGGGGCGGCACCAGGGCGGCAGCAAGTGGATCGGCACCGGCGGCACCTCCCCTTTCGGCGCCTATGGCTACAATCCGGAAGGCGTCCGCATCGGCCAGGACGGCGGGCGACAGGGTCGCGCCATCAAGGTCTGGGACAAGCGCGAGTTCAGGAATCTCGACAATTCGAAGGAGCTCGGCACCCGGAACATCAAGGTCGCGCTCCGTCGCCTCCGCCGCTTCGCCCGCGAGGGCGCGGCCGAGGAGCTTGATCTCGACGCCACCATCGACGGCACCGCCCGCCGTGGCTGGCTCGACATCCGGATGCGGCCGGAGCGGCATAATGCGGTGAAGCTGCTCCTCTTCCTCGATGTCGGCGGATCGATGGATCCTCACATAAAGGTCTGCGAGGAACTATTCAGCGCGGCCCATAGCGAATTCAAGAACCTAGAATTCTTCTACTTCCACAACTGCGTCTACGAGAGCGTATGGACGGACAACCGCCGTCGCCACTCCGAGCGCACCCCCACCTGGGACGTGCTCCACAAATTCGGCCACGACTATAAACTCGTCTTCATCGGCGACGCCTCGATGAGCCCCTATGAGATCAGCCATCCCGGCGGTTCGATCGAGCATTTCAACGAGCAAGCCGGCGCCGTGTGGATGCAGCGGATGGTCAACACCTACCCATCTGCCGTCTGGCTGAACCCGCTCGGCGAGCAATATTGGGGATATTCCCAGTCCATCGGCCTCATCCGAGCCTTGATGCAGGACCGAATGTATCCGCTGACGCTGGAGGGGCTGGACGAAGCGATGCGGACGTTGAGCCGGAAGAACTGAGGTTAGCCGCAGCTTGTCATGAGCCTTGGCGGCGGGCATCGTTTCGCTCCTAGTCTAGCCAGGGGGCGCTTTCCTAATGCTGAAATATCTTCTCCTCGCGGCCACGATCCTGTCGGCAGCGCCGGCCATCGCCGAAGTCCAGGAATATCGCGTGCTTTCCGGCGGGAACGATGTCGGGCACCTCAAGGCCAACGTCGAGGCGCAGCGGGTGGCCATCGACTATGATTACAAGAATAACGGCCGCGGGCCGACCATCGCCGAGGTGATCGCGCTCGATGCCGAGGGTTATCCGGTCCGCTGGGACATCGACGGGGCGACCACCTTCGGCAACAAGGTCGACGAGAGCTTCGCGCGCGAAGGCGGCACGGCGACGTGGCGAGACGCGACCGGCGAAGGACAGGCGGCCGGGACCGACGCGCGCTTCTACGTGCCGCAGAACGGAAGCCCCTGGTCGCTGGCGTTGCTGGCCCGCGCCCTGCTCGCGGACGAGGACCGGAGCATGGTAGTACTGCCGGGCGGCACCGCCAGCCTTGTCGCGCGCGAGACGATGACGTTCGAAGGGCCCGACGGGCCGGTGGCGGCGACGATGTACGAGCTCAGCGGCCTCGATCTTAATCCCAGCTACTTGGCGCTTGATCCTGAAGGGAAGCTGTTCGCGCTGGCGAGCCCCCGCTTCGCCATTGTCCGCGCCGGCTATGAAGCGGCGGACCAGAAGCTCCGTGACTATGCCGAACAGCTCTCGACTGACCGTTTCGTCCGTATCCAGCAGGAGGCGGCGCACGATTTCGAAGGGCCGGTGCGGCTTCGTAACGTCTACATCTTCGATGCCCAAGACATGACCCGTAAAGGACCCTTTGCGGTCGTCTGGCATAACGAGCGGATCAGCAGCGTACAGCCGAACGACGCGCCCGCCACTCAGGGCGAGACGGTGATCGACGGCACCGGAGGCACGCTCGTCCCCGGCCTGTACGAGATGCATGGCCACATCTCGCAGGGCGGCGCGCTGCTCAACGTCGCCGCCGGGATCACCTCGGTGCGCGACATGGGTAACGAGAATGACGTGCTCGACGGTCTTATCCAGCGCGTTGACGCCGGGACCATCGCGGGGCCGCGGATCACCCGCAGCGGCTTCATCGAAGGTAAGAGCCCCTTCAGCTCGCAGACCGGTGAGCTGGTCGAGACGAAGGAGGAGGCGCTCGGCCAAGTGCGCTGGTACGCGGCGCGCGGCTACCATCAGGTGAAGCTCTACAATTCGATGACGCCGGAATGGGCGCCCGACCTGGTCGAAGAAGCGCACCGGCTAGGGCTGCAGGTCGCGGGACACGTCCCCGCTTTCTCCGATGCCGACGCCATGATCGAGGCCGGTTTCGACGAACTCACCCACATCAATCAGGTGATGCTCGGCTGGGTACTGGAGGAAGGCGAAGACACCCGAACCTTGTTGCGCCTCACGGCGCTGGATCGGCTCCCCGACCTCGACCTTTCCAGCGCTCCGGTGCAGCGCACGCTGGACATGATGGCACGCAATGACGTCGCCATCGACCCCACCATCACCATTCACGAGAATCTGCTGCTCGGCCGCAACGGGAAGGTGTCGCCGAGCTTCGCCGACATTTACGACCATATGCCGGTCGGCCAGCAACGCGGCCTGAAGGAAGCCTGGGCGGACGTTTCGGCGCCGGGCCAGGACGAGAAATATCGCGGTGCCTTCGAGCAGATCTTGGCCACGGTACGGATGATGAAAGCCCGCGGCATCTTCATGGTGCCGGGGACCGACATGGGCGGCTCCTTCGCCTATCACCGCGAGCTCGAACTGTTCCAGCGCGCCGGCTACACCGCGCCCGAGGTGCTGCGGCTGGCGACGCTCGGCATGGCGGAATATCTCGGCCAGGATGAGGATCTGGGCTCGATCGAGGACGGCAAATTAGCCGATTTCTTCCTCGTCACCGCTGATCCCACGAAGGACCTCAAGGCGCTCAAGGCGATTTCGATGGTGGTTGCCAATGGCACCGTCTACTTCCCGAGCGAGATCTATCCTCACTTCGGGATAAAGCCGTTCGCGCCGGCGCCCCAGATCGTAACCGTCGCTCAGTGACGGACGGGGGAGCGCCCGAGCCGGGTCAGCGCGCCCCTTGTTCGCCTTCGAGCACCGCCCGCACCTGTTTGAGGTGCCCCTCATAATTGCGCCAGCGGCCGGCGGAGCGGCGGTAGATGGGCTGACGCACCTGCCAGACGCTGGCCGTTCTCACCGCCGTATCCGTCTCGTGGAACGAAAGGCAGGCGTCTTCCCATTCCAGACCGCAGAAGGCGAGGAGGCGCTCGATGGTGGGCTTGGGCTCGGCGACCAAGGCTTCGTAGTCGAGGTCGTGGATGTCGTCCGGGTAGAGTGCCTGCCAGTGCGCCATCAGGCGGCGGTACTCGCCGTGCCAATGGGCCGTGTCCATCAGGTCGAGCGCGTAGGGCATGCTGTGGTCGAGGTGGAGGAAGTAGATCGATAGGATGTTGTCGATCGCCTCGCGGAGGGTGTGGATGATCTTCGCGTCCGGGAAGAGGGTCTTGATGAGGCCAATGTGGAGGAAATTGTCGGGCCGCTTGTCGGTGACGAGGTTGGCGCCGGGATGGATAGCGCGAAGCCGCTCCAGATAGGCGCGGCGGAGGCGATCGGGCATTTCGGGGTCGGCCTTCGCCGCCGCCTCGGGATAGGGCTGGAGTTCCGCCTGGATGAGGGCGGGGAGCAGGTTCATCTCACCGCCCGCCGTTACCCGGCTGTGGCTCGCCAATATCTGTTCGGCCAGGGTCGAGCCCGAGCGGAACAGGCCGCAGATGAAGATCGGAGCGCCCGTCGGTGTTCGCGCGTGGGAGACAGGGGCAGGGAAAGCCCGGATCAGGCGATCCACCAAGCTCTCCACGGCCGCGGCGGCGTAGCGGACCGGCGGGTTGGCGCTCTCGCGGCTGGCGGCGTTGGCCTCGCCATAGGCGGCGAAGGCCCCATCATAGGCCTCGGCGGCGTCGAGCGCCTGGCCGAGCGCGAAGCCTAGGTCCGCCCGATCGGCGGCACTGGCGCCCGGCCGCGCGATGGCTTGCCGCAATCGCTCAATCATGGGATCGTCCGGCCCCTCAATCGCCGTGAGCCCCGCGAGCCGCGTGAGGGCCAGCGCATTGTCGGGCTCCAGAGCCAGCACCTGCCCGTAGGCCCGCCGCGCCTCCGATCGATCCCCCCGATCCTCGTGGAGATTGCCGAGGTTGAGCCAGGCGGGCACGTAGCGCGGGTTGAGGGCCAGGGCCGCCTTCAGCTCCGTCTCGGCCTCGTCGCTCCGGGCGCGATGATCAGCGAAGATGACGCCGCGATTGAGATGGGCCTCCTCCGGCTGGCTAACCCCCCGGTCTAGCGCCTGCTGATAGGATGCCAGCGCCGCCTCGAATTGCCCGGCCCAGCGCTGGAGGTAGCCGAGATTGTACCAGCTGTCAGGCAGGTCCGGGCGAACGGCGAGCAGGCGTTCATAGGTTTCGATCGCCTCGCGTACCCGCCCGGCCCGCTGAAGCTCGGTGGCTCGCCTGAGCAGCGCCTCGGGCGTCTCGCCCGCCGTCATGGGTAGCGTAGATAGGGCAGACGTTCTTCCGCCCATGCCCGCTCGTCCGACAGGGTCAGTGCGTCCAGGTCTTCCGGCATCGCGGCCGCATCGTCCACCCATTCCCTAAGCGAAGGGCCACCGTTGATGACGTCGATGGCGAGCTTGCCAAACTCGTATTCGTAGGGGAAGTCGCGCCACAGCGGGTAATCGGGATAGAGGTGCCGGATCGCCTTGAATGCGAGCGCTTGGAGGCGCCACGGTTTGAAGGCCTCGTGGTCGTAAAAGGCGCCTTCGGCGTGGATCTGAAGACCATTACACAACCTGCTCGTATGTTTGTGAAAGGTCGGCTCGAACCAGCAGTGCCGTAGCGCGCAACCCTTCAACCACCCGGGTGCGAGGGAGTGCATTTCCCCCAAGACAGCCTTCGCGTCGATATCGGGCGCGCCGAACAGTTCGAGCGGGCGGGTGGTGCCCCGCCCTTCCGACAGGGTCGTGCCTTCCAGCATCACCGTACCGGCATAAGCGCGGGCCATGGTGAGGTTGGGGGCGTTGGGGCTGGGATTGATCCAGATGCGCTCTTCCAGCGGCCAGCCGTAACCGGGGGGGGCGTCGGGCTTGTAGCCGTCCATCTCGATGACGCGATAGGCGACGTCGCGCTTCATTCTCTCGACGAACCAGAGGCCCAACTCGCCGAGCGTCAGGCCGTGGCGCATCGGCATCGGCCCGGCGCCGACGAAGCTTTCCCAGCCGGAGCGAAGGACGAGGCCCTCGACAGGCCGCCCGGCGGGATTGGGTCTATCGAGCACCCACACTTCCTTGCCATGGTCGGCCGCCGCTTCGAGGACGTAGAGCAGGGTCGTGATGAATGTATAGATGCGGCAGCCCAAGTCCTGGAGGTCGACGAGCAGAACGTCGAAGGTGCCCATCGACTGACCGGTGGGGCGGCGCACTTCGCCATAGAGGCTGAAGACCGGGATGCCGTGGACCGGATCGGTATAATCCGGCGATTCCATCATATTGTCCTGCTTGTCGCCGCGCAGGCCGTGTTGCGGGCCGAAAGCGGCGGTGATGTTGAGGTCGTCGCAAGCGGCCAGGGCGTCGAGCGAATGGATGAGGTTTGCCGTGACCGAGGCCGGATGCGCGAGCAAGGCGACGCGCTTGCCTTTCAGCGGGGCACGAAGGCCCGGGTCGGCGAGAAGGCGATCGATACCGAATTTCATGGCTCAAGCTGCTGGCGGGAGTTGAAGCGCAAAGCAATCCTCATGATGAAAATCCGGACCCCCCGGCGGATGGGCTAGCGCCCAATAGGATTTACGGCCGTTCGTATCCTCGATTACCGCTGAAAGGCCGAGCTCAGCGGGCATTCCCATTGGGAAATTGAGCGTGGCGCGCAGTTCATAGCTACCGGCATGCGCGCTGGCTTCGATGACCGGCGGCTCCACCTCGGCGTCGATCCTGCCTTCGCGATAACGCTTGAAAGCATAAGCGGCCCACCGTGTGGAAGGTGCGAAATTGAACTCGTGATAGGCCGACCCGGCGGTCGGGCGGAGGAACGCCTCGAAACAGCTATGCTCCCACAGGCCTTCGCTGCGCGTCGGCGCCGCTGGAGACGGCAGGAGGACGTCGGCGATCGTTCCCGTCACGAAGTAGTGCAACGCCAATCCGCCGGGCTTCGGACGCTCGACCACCACTTCAATGCGTTTGACGGCATCGCAAGGCGTCTGCGGATGGCACCGCAACGTCAGTCGCATGCCGCCCCCGTTAGCAGCCCGATTGCCAGCCTCACCTCCGCCATGTAACCGCGCATCCCATGAGCCAGTACAAGTCCGACCTCCTCCGCCTACTCGACGAGCGCGGCTATATCCACCAGTTGACGGATGCCGAGGGGCTGGACGCCCTGGCGGCCAACGAGATCGTGCCAGGCTATATCGGTTTCGACGCCACCGCGCCTTCGCTTCATGTCGGCAGCCTCGTCCAGATCATGATGCTGCGGCGGATGCAGCAGGCGGGGCACAAGCCGATCGTGCTGATGGGCGGCGGGACGACCAAGATCGGCGACCCCTCCGGCCGCGACGAAAGCCGCAGGCTCCTGACGGACGCGGACATCCAGGCCAACATCGCCTCGATCCGGCGCGTCTTCGAACATTTCCTGACCTTCGGCGACGGGCCGACCGACGCGGTCATGCTCGACAATGACGAGTGGTTGAGCGGGCTTCAGTATATCGACTTCCTCCGCGACGTCGGGCCGCATTTCACGATCAACCGGATGCTGACCTTCGACAGCGTCCAGCTCCGCCTGTCGCGCGAGCAGCCGCTGACCTTTCTCGAATTCAACTACATGATCCTCCAGGCCTATGATTTCCTGGAACTCTCGCGCCGCGCCCAGTGCCGGCTGCAGCTCGGCGGCTCGGACCAGTGGGGCAATATCGTCAACGGCGTCGAACTTACGCGACGCATGGACGGCAAGCAGGTCTTCGGCCTCACCACCCCGCTCATCACCACTGCCGACGGCGCCAAGATGGGCAAGACCGCTGCCGGCGCCGTGTGGCTCAACGCCGACCAACTCAAACCCTATGATTATTGGCAATTCTGGCGGAACACCCAGGACGCGGACGTGGGTCGTTTCCTGAGGCTCTTCACCGACCTGCCGCTGGACGAGATCGCGCGACTGGAGGCTCTCCCGGGCAGCGAGATCAACGACGCCAAGAAGGTGCTGGCCGACGCGGCGACGGCCATGGCGCATGGCGCCGCCGCCGCCGCCGAATCGGCCGAGACGGCCCGCAAGACCTTCGAGCAGGGTGCGGTCGGCGATTCCCTGCCGACGCTGAAGGTCACAGGCGAAGGGCTGGGCATCGTCCAGGCGTTGACGGTGCTCGACTTCGCGGCGTCCAACGGCGAAGCGCGGCGCAAGATCGCGGAAGGGGCGGTGCGGCTCAACAATGTCGTGATCTCCGATCCGACCTTCACGATCGTGCTGGAGACGGACGAGCCGCTGAAGCTCAGCCTCGGCAAGAAGAAGCACGGGCTGCTGACGCGCTGATCGTCATCCGGATAACGGTTGGACTCAGCCGCCTCTCAGCAACCCCACCGCCGCATCGCGCTCCATCAGATAGAGCAGGGTCCGCGCCGCTTGTCCGCGCGGCCCCTCGAGGCCGCCGTCACGGTCCACCAGCAGCCGGGCATCATCCATCGCGGTCTGGGCCAACTCCTGGATTTGCTCCGGGCTGGCGAGCCGGAACTGTGCTTCGCCCGACTGCTTGGTCCCCAATATTTCACCGGCACCGCGCAGCCGCAGGTCTTCCTCGGCCATGCGGAATCCATCATTCGTCTCGCGCATCAGGGCGAGACGGGCGCGGGCGGTTTCGCTGAGGGTGTTGCCGCGCAGCAGGAGGCAGACGGAGCGTTCTTCGCCCCGTCCTACCCGGCCCCGCAGTTGGTGGAGCTGGGCGAGGCCAAAGCGGTCGGCCCCCTCCACGATCATCAGGCTGGCATTGGGTACGTCGACGCCGACCTCGATCACGGTCGTCGCCACCAGGACGGAAATTTCCCCGCGTTGGAATGACGCCATGACGTCATCCTTGTCGGGCCCCTTCATGCGGCCGTGAACGAGCCCGACACGGTCGCCGAAGCGGAGTTTCAGAACCTGCGCCCTTTCCTCGGCGGCGGCCTGGTCGGAGGCTTCGCTCTCCTCCACCAGAGGACAGACCCAATAGGCCTGCTTTCCCGCCGCGATGTGACGACCTAGCGCGTCCACTACCTCGGGGAGCCGCTCCGCGCTCAGCACACGCGTCTCGATCGGCTGGCGGCCGGGCGGCATCTCGTCGAGGCGGCTGACATCCATCTCGCCATAATGAGTGAGCGTCAGCGTGCGCGGGATCGGAGTCGCGGTCATGACCAGGAGATGCGGCGGCCGCTCGGCTTTCTCGGCCAGCATCATCCGCTGGGCCACACCGAAGCGATGCTGTTCGTCGACGACGGCGAGACCCAAGCGCTTATAGGCGACGTGCTGCTGGAAGATGGCGTGCGTTCCGACGAGGATATCGATCGAGCCGTCAGCCAGGCCCATCAGCGTCGCCTCGCGGGCGCGTCCCTTCTCCCGCCCGGTGAGGATCGCGACATTGAGCGGGAGACCGGCAAGCTGGCGGGACAGAGTCTCGTAATGCTGGCGCGCGAGGATTTCGGTGGGCGCGAGCAATGCGCCCTGCGCGCCCCCTTCGACCGCGATCAGCAGCGCCTTCAGGGCCACCAGGGTCTTCCCCGAACCGACATCGCCTTGAAGCAGGCGGAGCATCGGCACGCCCTGTTGTAGATCGCCCTCGATCTCCCCGATAGCGCGCGCCTGGGCACCGGTCGGCGCATAGGGAAGCTTGACTTGTCCGCGCAGGCGCCCGTCTCCCTTCAATGGTACGCCCTTTCGCTTGCGGGACGAGGCCCGGACCAGCATCAGCGCGAGCTGGTTGGCGAATATCTCATCATAGGCGAGCCGCTCGCGCGCCTTCCCCGCATGTCGCATACGGTGCGCCATCGACAACGCCTCGGCCCAGCCCGGCCATTCGCGCCGATTCAGCACGCTCGGCTCAACCCATTCGGCCAGCTCCGGCACCCGCGCCAGCGCCTGGCCGGCGAGATGCCCCATGCGGTTGTTGGTGAGACCTTCGGACAGCGGATAGACGGGTTCGCTCTCCGGCAGGGTCGCCGCTTCATCGGGCGCCAGCACATAATCCGGATGGACGATCTGCAATTCCTGCCCATACAGCTCCATCCGCCCGGAAACGACGCGCGGTTCGCCGATCTTGAGCTGCTTCTTCGCCCAGCCCGGACTGTTGAAATAGACGAGGCTTAGGTAATTCCCCGCCCGGTCTGTGGCGTGCACGCGAAACGGACTTCGCGGCCCGCCCTGGCGATAGTCGACGGGCGTCACCTCCACCGTCACCACCCGCCCGGCATCCGCTTGATCGACGATATCGACCCGCTTCCGCTCGATCCAGCTGACCGGCAGGTGAAAGAGGATGTCGACCACGCGCTCCAGGCCGAGCCGCTTCAGCGGCCTGGCGAGCGTCGGACCGATGCCCTTTAGCACCTCCACCTCGGCGAACAGCGGATTGAGAATGTCGGGCCGCATGACTAAGTGAGCGTTCCTATTCAAAGCCGCCTGGTTTCACCAGAGCGGCCTTTTCCGCTTGGAGCCTCATGGACCGCGCTGACCGCCTCAAACGCTTACGCTTCCGCGCCTGGCATCGCGGCACGAAGGAGGCCGACATGCTGATCGGGGGATTCTATGATCGTTACGGAGCCGAATGGAATGAAGCGAAGATGGCCTGGTTCGAAGCGTTACTGGAGGAGCAGGACGTCGATATCATGGCGTGGGCCATTGGAACCGCCGCGCCTCCGGAACGATGGGACGGCGCGATGATGCAGCAGCTCCAGACCGTCAACTATATCAAGCACGCCCGCTAGATGTCCGACCTCCAAAAAATCCTTTCGGCCAACAAGCCGATGACGCTGGCCGGTGCTCCCGCCGGATTCCTGCCGTGGCTCGCCGCCGACCTCGCACGTGCGGCCAGGGGACGGGCCGTTTTCATTGCGCCGGACGAAGCCGCGATGCGCTCCATCGTCGATGCCGCCCATTATTTCGCGCCGAAGCTGGAGACCCTTTCCTTCCCCGCCTGGGATTGCCTTCCCTACGACCGCAGCTCGCCCTCGCTCCGCTCCTCGTCCGAGCGGCTCGCCACGTTGCACGCGCTGCAGCGCAGGGCGGACAAGCCGCAGTTGCTCGTCACGACGGTCAATGCCGCGACGCAACGCACGCTGACGCCCTTTCGCGTCCGCCAGCTCGTAGCCCGCCTGGCCCCGGGCGAACGGATCGACCGCGACAAGCTCGCCGAGCTGCTTCAGGCAAACGGCTACGTCCGAACCGATACCGTCGCGGACGCCGGCGAATATGCTGTGCGTGGCGGGCTGGTCGATCTTTTCCCCTCGGGTGAGGAGGAAGCACTGCGCCTCGATTTCTTCGGCGATGAAATAGAGAGCGTCCGCCGTTTCGACCCCGCCACGCAGCGCACGATCGGCTCGGTGGACGGCTTCACCCTTCTCCCCGCCTCCGAAACGCTGCTCGACGAAGGCAGCATCAAGCGATTCCGCTCCGGCTATCGCGAGCTGTTCGGCGCCACGGCGACTGGCGATCCGCTCTATCAGGCGATTTCCGACGGCCGTCGGCTGGCGGGGCTCGATCACTGGCTGCCCCTGTTCGAGGAGCGGCTCTCAACCCTCTTCGATCATCTTTCCGAAGACGACCTACTCGTCCGCGACGCCCATGACGCCGGCGCCGCCGACGCCCGTTTCGAGGCGATTCAGGATTATTATGAGAACCGGGCGCGCGCCCAGTCGTCCGATCCCGGCAGCTACCGTCCGCTGGCACCGCCAACCCTCTATCTCGGCCGCGACGAGTGGGAGAGGATCATCGTCGAACGACCGCTTCATCAGGTCACGCCGTTTCACGAGCCGGAAAGCGCCACGGTCCTCGATTTCGGGGTCGACGGCCCGCGCGACTTCGCCCCCGAGCGCGCGCAGAATGCGAACGTCTATGAAGCGATCGTGGCGCAAGTGGCCGAGCTCCGGCGCTCGAAGCACAAGGTCGTGCTGGCGAGCTATTCGAATGGCGCCCGGGAGCGATTGAAGGGGCTGCTGGAGGATCATGGCCTCAAGAAACTGACCCTGGCCGACACATGGCAGGAGGCTTTGGGCGTTTCCTCGGGAGCCCGTGGTGCTGCCTCGGATGCCGTTGCTCTCACCGTCATCCAGCTCGATCACGGTTTCACCACCCGGGACGCCGCTCTCCTCACCGAGCAGGACATGCTCGGCGACCGCCTCGTACGCCGCCGCAAGCGCAAGAAGAGCGCCGACGCCTTCATCAGTGAACTCGCCACGCTCACGCCCGGCGATCTCGTGGTGCACGCCGATCACGGTATCGGGCGTTATGAGGGCCTGACTCAGATCCCGGTGCAGAAGGCGCCGCACGACTGTGTCGCCCTTTCTTATTCGGGCGGCGACAAGCTCTACGTGCCGGTCGAGAATATCGACATCCTCTCCCGTTATGGCAGCGAGAGCGACGGCGTCGCGCTCGACAAGCTGGGCGGCGAAGCCTGGCAACGTCGCAAGTCGCGGATGAAGGAGCGCATCCGCGAGATCGCGGGCGAGCTCATCAAGACGGCGGCCCAGCGCGCCTTGCGTGCCGGCGCTGTCGCCGAGCCCGACACCGGCTACGCCGCCTTCGTCGATCGCTTCCCCTATGAGGAGACCGACGACCAGGACCGCGCCATCGGCGAGGTCGTCGGCGATCTGGGTGCCGGCCGCCCGATGGACCGCCTCGTCTGCGGCGACGTTGGCTTCGGCAAGACCGAGGTGGCCCTGCGCGCCGCCTTCATCGCCGCGATGGCCGGCATGCAGGTCGCGCTCGTTTGCCCCACCACCCTCCTCGCCCGCCAGCATTACAACACGTTCAAGGAACGTTTTCAGGGCTTTCCGATCGAGATCGGCCGCCTTTCCCGGCTCGTCCCCGCCGCCGAGGCCAAGGCGACCAAGGAAGGCATCGCCGCTGGCAAGGTCGACATCGTCATCGGCACTCACGCCCTCCTTGCCAAGGGCATCGCGTTCAGGAATCTAGGCCTCGTCATCGTCGACGAGGAACAGCGCTTCGGCGTGACGCACAAGGAGCGGCTGAAGGCGCTCCGCTCCGACGTGCATGTGCTGACGCTTACCGCCACGCCCATCCCGCGCACGCTTCAAATGGCGATGTCGGGCCTGCGCGAGCTTTCGGTCATCCAGACGCCGCCGGTCGATCGCCTAGCGGTGCGCACCTATGTCATGCCATGGGATCCGGTGGTCGTCCGCGAGGCGCTGCTCCGCGAACATTATCGCGGCGGCCAGAGCTATTTCGTCGCCCCTCGCATCGCCGACCTTCCGGACATCGAGCAGTTCCTCCGCGACGAGGTACCCGAAGTCACCTTCATCAGCGCCCACGGTCAGATGGCGCCCACCCAGGTCGAGGAGCGCATGTCGGCCTTCTACGACCGCAAATATGATGTGCTCCTTTCGACGACCATCGTCGAAAGCGGCCTCGACATCCCCTCGGCGAACACCCTCATCATCCACCGCGCCGACCGCTTCGGCCTCGCCCAGCTCTATCAGCTCCGCGGACGCGTCGGCCGGGCCAAGACCCGCGCCTACGCCTATCTCACTACCACGCCTTCACGCACGATCACAGAGGGTGCGGACAAGCGACTGCAAGTGCTGGCCAATCTCGATTCGCTGGGCGCCGGCTTCCAGCTCGCCAGCCATGACCTGGACATACGCGGCGCCGGCAACCTTTTGGGCGACGAGCAGTCCGGCCATATCAAGGAAGTCGGCTTCGAGCTCTACCAGTCGATGCTGGAGGAGGCGATCGTCGCCGCCAAAGCCGGCGACGCTGGCCTGGAACGTCGCGCCGGGGACTTCTCCCCGCAGATCACCGTCGACGCTCCGATCATGCTGCCCGAGGATTATGTCCCCGATCTCGACCTTCGCATGGGCCTCTACCGCCGTATGAACGAACTGGAGAACCGCCAGGACATCGAGTCCTTCGCGGCCGAGATGATCGACCGTTTCGGCAAGGTCCCGGCGCCAACGGAAAACCTTCTCAAGGTCATCGAGACGAAGCTCAATTGCCGCAAGGCGAGCATCGTCAAGCTCGACGTCGGCCCCAAGGGCGCCCTCGTCCACTTCCACAATGACTGCTTCCCCGACCTCGAGGGCCTGATCGCTTATGTCCAGCGGCTCCAGGGCACGGCGAAGCTAAGGCCCGACAGCAAGCTCGTCATCGCCCGCGACTGGCCCGACCCCCAATCCCGCATCAACGGCGCGCTGCAGTTGTCGAAGGGCTTGGCGAAGATCGTCAAATAATCCTCCCTCCGCCACCCAGAGCGCTTTGCACCCTTGCACGCAGCCCGAGCTCGACCGGCACGGCCCGGAAGTCGTCGACGAAGCTCGTCGAGGCGGGCGAGGCCGCCGATCAGGAAGACATGGACATACTGGCCCTGGGCGACGCCCTCGCGCGGCCTCGGATCGGCGGGCAGCCGGTCCTTTTCGAAGATGGTAATCGTATCGAACAGCGGCGACCGCGCCGCGGCGGCGGCCAGCCCAGCGTTTCCCGCGCCGGCGACAACGGCATGTCCGGATCCAGCACCAGGAGCGGCCACGCCCTGCCCTTTTCGCGATCGAACCGGCGGAAGGTTAGCACATCCGCGCCCACCGGGCATGTAGGGGAATTCATCTTTTCCTAGTCAGCCGACCACTAGCGCCTCCAGCGCCCCCGAAGCGACCGGCTTGGAGCACAGGAAGCCCTGATAGAGCGTGCATCCCTCCTGCGCGAGAAGGTCGAGTTGCTCTTCGGTTTCCACCCCTTCGGCTATGACGCCAAGGCCCAGTGAGCGGGCCATGTCGATGACGCTGCGCACGACGATCCGGTCGCGGGGGGAGCCGGCGATGTCCTCGACCAGTCGCTTGTCGATCTTGAGATAATCGAGCGGCAAGGCCTTGAGATAAGCCAGGCTCGAATAGCCGGTGCCGAAATCATCGATGGCGACGCGAAGGCCCCCTTCCCTCAGCCCCGCCAGCAAGGTCGCGGCGGCACCGAGGTCCTCGATGAGCCCGCTCTCGGTCACTTCCACCGTCACGCGTCCGGGGTCGAAGCCGCTCGCATCGACCAGCGCCAGGAACTGCGCGGCGAAGCCGGGGCGGACGATGTCGGCGGCGGTGATGTTGACTGAAAGCCGGAGGCCCGACAATGCCGCCGGCCAGGCAGCGGCCGCCGCGATGGCCTTCTTCTGCACATGGTCGGAAAGCTGGACGAGATAGTCTGACCGCTCGGCGGCATTGAACAGCGTCGGGGCACCCAGCTCGCCCAAACCCGGGTGCCGCCAGCGCGCCAGCGCCTCGACGCCGACAATGTCTCCGCTGGTGACGGAGACCTGCGGCTGGAAGACTATCTCGATCTCGTCCTTGTCGAGGGCACGGCGCAGGTCGATTTCCAGCCGGTCGCCGATCGCGGCATCTTCGGCTCCCGCGGAATCGAGAACCCGGACGGCGCCCGTCTCCGACTCTTTCGCCTCGGCGAGGGCGCCACTGGCGCGGCGGAGCAAGGTCGCGGCATTATCGCCCGGTGCCGAGGCGGCGACGCCGACCCGGCTGCCAAGGGTGATGACATGATCACCCGACATGAACGGTCGGGCGAGCGCCTCGACCAGTTCTCCGGCCAGAAATCGGCCCTCGCCGAGGCTTGCCGGCGCCGCCAGCAGCACCGCGAACTCGGCGCCCGCCAGCCGGGCAACGAAGCGCCTACCCGCGCCTCCGTCGACCAGCCGCTCGATCCGGCGCGCCGCGGCTTGCAGAACGGCGTCGCCGGTGGCGCGACCGAAGGCGGCATTGATCGCGTCGAAGCGGCTGACGGCGAGAAGCAGCACGACAAGCCCGCCCTCGCGGATCAGCGTGTCCTCGATCCAGCCTCGCGCCGCGCGGGAATCGCGGACACCGGTTATCGGATCGCGGGATTGGAACGCACCGGCGTCGATCCCGGCGATGGTCTCGGTATGGCCGATGATCTCCCGCCCCTCATTGCCGGCGCGCAGATGATGGGCAAGCCGCGCCCCTTCGGAATCCTCATGGGCAAAAGCGGTCGATTCCCCCGTTTCCATCAGCCGCGCCACCGCGCTCCGGGCGGCGCGGCGACCTTCCGGATCGAGCTTGCGAAACAGCTCCAGCAAACTGATCCGTCGTCCGTGGTCCTCGCCGAGCCCCGCCTTTCGGGCGAGCGCGGGGCTGAGCTCGATCGTGCGGGAGCCGGCCTCCCATCGCCATGAGCCCTGCCGCTCCTGTCCTTCGTCGCCGGCGCGGCGGCGATAACCGCCAGCGACGCGCTCGGCGTGGCGGGCGGCGAACTGCATGGCCTTGACGAACTGCTGCTCGCTGAACGGGCTCACTAGGAAATGTGTGGCTCCGTCGGCGTGGAACTGGTCCAGCGCCGCCCCGTCATTGCGCGACAGAAGGACGAGCAGGGCCCCCGCATTGGCCTCGATGGTGTCGCCCAGCGTGCGTACCGCTTCCTGCCCGTCGGGGAGCGCGCCGCGCGCGTCGACCACGGCGACCGTCGCGCTCGAGGCGATGAACCGCGCCTCCGCATTGGCGAGGCGCCGCGCCGCGATCGGCTGCCAGCCGGCGCCTTCCGAAACCTTCGTCAGTTCGTCGCGATGGCGGAAGGAGAGGATGAACAAGGCGGCCGGCCCACCAGCGATCATGATCTTTCGCAATCCTCTCCGCGGCGACGGTGCCTTTCAGCGGTCTACCCTGCCCCCGCCCGCGCGCCAATCGCGTTTCCGGGAGCGACTCGTTCTGGGACACCCGCCGCTTGCCCGGTGCGAGCAAGCCCCGTAGCTATGGCGGCGATGCGGGACTTCACGGACCAGCCCATGGCGCTCGTCGCCTCCTCCACCCAGGCGGCACAGGCGGCGGAGCGCATGCTGAGGAAGCGCTACGATTTCGTGCCGCTCTCGGAAGCGCAGCTTATCGTTGCCCTAGGCGGCGACGGCTTTCTCCTCCAGACGCTCCACGAAATGCTTCACCGCGAGAAGCTTTGTCCCGTCTTCGGCATGAATCGCGGCACCGTCGGCTTCCTGATGAATGATTGGCGGCTCGATCGCCTGGAAGAGCGCATTGCCCGGGCGAAGGTCTTCTCGGTCGCGCCGCTCAAGATGGTGGCGACCACCGTCAAGGGGGAAACGCGCACCAACCCCGCCATCAACGAAGTGTCGCTGCTTCGCGAGACGCGGCAGACGGCCTGGATCGAGGTGTCGGTCAACGGCCGCGTGGTCCTGCCCGAGTTGGTCTGCGACGGCGTGCTGGTGGCGACCCCGGCTGGCTCGACCGCCTACAACCTGTCGGCCTATGGTCCGATCCTGCCGCTCGCCTCGAAGATGGTCGCGCTGACACCGATCAGCCCCTTCCGGCCCCGCCGCTGGCGCGGAGCGATCCTGCCGGACGATCTCAAGGTCTCGTTCCGTATCCTGGATCCCGAGAAGCGCCCCGTTTCCGCCGTCGCGGACCAGATGGAGGTGCGCGAGGTCTCCATCGTCGAGGTGACCGTCGACAGGACCCGCGCGCTTACCTTGCTCTTCGATCCCGAACATGCCCTCGACGAGCGGATCGCGATGGAACAGTTCGCCGTCTGATTATCGCCCAAGGGTGCTTGCCAGCCGCGAAAAGGGGCTGCTATAGGCCCGCCTGCCCCAAGGGGCTGCTCCCCGGTAGCTCAGCGGTAGAGCAACCGGCTGTTAACCGGTTGGTCGATGGTTCGAATCCGTCCCGGGGAGCCACTTTCCTTTTCAGCCGCCGAATTTCGCCCAACGGATCGTCCGCCGAGCCGAACGCAGGAACTGGCCTGCCGCGCCGCTTGTTCCCTCTTCCTGATCAGGAGGAGGTCACGATGGCGACGACGACGAAATCGAAAAGCACCGGCGAGAGCAAGGCCCACAGCGACCAGAAGACTGCGCTCAGCTGGAACAACGGCAACACGGGAGTCCTGGTCGGCGCCGCGGTCGCGGGCGCCGCGGTCGGTCTGGCGGCCAATGCCGGCCGCAAGCTGTTCATGCAGTTCGGCAACGTCACAGCGGGCGACTGGTTCGAGGCGCTGAAGATGGAGCATGAAATGGCGCTCGCCATCTTCGACAAGATCGAGGCGACGGACGACAGCCAGACGATGATGCGCTCGCACCTTCTCACCAAGCTCAAACATGCGCTGAGCAAGCATGCGGCCGAGGAAGAGATGGTCATCTATCCGGCGCTGCGGCAGGCGGGCCATGGCGGCCAGGCGGATCACCTCAACTCCGACCACGGCATGGTCAAAACGTATCTTTACGAATTGGAGACGATGTCGAACGACAACCCCGCCTGGCTCGCCAAGGTCCGGGCGTTCCGTGGCGAGATCGAGGAGCACATGCGCGAGGAGGAGCAGACGATCTTCCCGCCGTTCCGCGCCCAGCTCTCCGACGAGGAGAACAGCAAGCTAACCACGATGATGAACAAGGAAGGCTTCAAGCACGCCTAGTCTGTTCCCCGGCGAAAGCCGGGGCCAGATTCATGCCATCGACTGGGTCCCGCTTTCCGCCGGGAAACGATAGGCTACAGCGCGCCGTGGCAGTGCTTGTATTTGCGGCCCGAACCGCACGGGCAAGGTGCGTTGCGGCTGGCAGGCGGCACGATCTCGGCGACGGCTGTATCGCCCGGCATTTCAGGCCGCGGCACCTGGAGGGGCGGCAGGCGTGATAGGACATTGCCGGTCGCGGCGTCCAAATCCGCACTGTCGTCCTCGCCCGTGAAGGGATCGATATGGTGCGTGACGAAATCCGGCATGTCCGGAAGATCCGGCTGCTGGAAGGTAAAGGTCGCGAAGGCGAGCGTCCGCGTCACGTCCTCGCGGATCGCGCCGAGCATGCGCTCGAACTGCTGGAACGCCTCATGCTTGTATTCGTCGATCGGCTTCTTTTGCGCATAAGCGCGAAGATGGATCACCTGCCGCAGCGCATCCAGCATCGCCAGATGCTCCTTCCAGTGATGGTCGAGCGACTGGAGGAGGATGCTCTTCTCGATCTGGATGTAGGTTTCGGGCGCGAGTGACGCCGTCTTGTCGGCGATCTGGGCATCGGCGGCGGCGCGGATGCGGTCGACCAGCATCTCCGGATCGACCGATTCCTCCTTCAGCCAGTCGTCGATGGGCAGTGACAGGCCGAAAATCTCGTCCACGCGCGCCTTCAGATGCTCGACATCCCATTGTTCCGGATAGGAGTTGGGCGGGCACGCCTCGCCGACGATGCCGTTCACCGTCTCGGCGCGCATGTCCTCGACCACGTCGCCAACGGTGTCGGCGTCCATGATGTCGGCGCGCTGCTCGTAAATGACCTTGCGCTGGTCGTTCATGACGTCGTCATATTCGACGACCTGTTTGCGGATGTCGTAGTTGCGCGCCTCGACCTTCTTTTGCGCGGTCTCGATCGCCTTGGAAATCCAGGGGCTTACGATCGCCTCGCCATCCTCCAGGTTCTTGTTCATCAGGCGCGAGAACATGGTCTGCGGCCCGAAGATGCGCAGCAGGTCGTCGTCGAGGCTGAGGTAGAAGCGCGACAGGCCCGGATCGCCCTGGCGACCCGAGCGGCCGCGAAGCTGGTTGTCGATGCGGCGGCTCTCGTGGCGCTCGGTGCCGAGCACGAACAGGCCGCCGACGTCGAGAACGCGTTGCTTCTGGACCGCGACCTCTTCCTTGATCTTCGCGATCGCCGCATCGCGCTCCGGTCCTTCGGGGACATCCGACAGTTCGTCCTCGATACGGAAATCGACATTGCCACCCAGCTGGATATCGGTGCCGCGACCGGCCATGTTGGTGGCGATCGTGACCGCCCCCATCGCGCCCGCCTGCGCGATGATATGCGCTTCCTGCTCGTGGTAGCGCGCGTTCAGAACTTCGTGGCGAACGCCCTCGCGCTTGAGATAATCCGAGAGCAGCTCCGATTTCTCGATCGATACGGTGCCGACCAGAACCGGCTGCCCGACCTCCTGCTTCTCCTTGATCGCCGTGGCAATAGCGGCGAACTTGTCATTCATATTCTTGTAGAATTCGTCGTCCTCGTCTGTCCGCTGGACGGGCAGGTTGGTCGGGATGGTGACGACGTTCATCTTGTAAATGTCGTAGAATTCAGGCGCCTCGGTGAGCGCCGTGCCGGTCATGCCGCTGAGCTTGGGATAGAGCCGGAAATAATTCTGGAAGGTGATCGAGGCGAGCG
This sequence comes from Allosphingosinicella sp., assembly GCF_036570505.1. Taxonomy (GTDB): domain Bacteria; phylum Pseudomonadota; class Alphaproteobacteria; order Sphingomonadales; family Sphingomonadaceae; genus Allosphingosinicella. Next base: position 43,360 of record NZ_DATCYB010000039.1, read on the forward strand.
TCTGGTTCTCTGGCTCGATCTTGACGCCTTCCTTCGCCTCCACCGCCTGATGGAGGCCGTCGGACCAGCGCCGGCCATCCATCATGCGGCCGGTAAACTCGTCGATGATGATAACCTTGTCTTCCTTGACGATATAGTCGGTGTCGCGCTTGAAGATGACATTGGCCTTGAGCGCCTGGTTGAGGTGCTGGACGACCTGCGTATTCTCGAAATCGTAGAGATTGCTGCCGACGAGGACGCCCGCATTCTCGAACATGCGCTCGATCTTCTCGGTGCCGTCCTCGGTGAGGACGACCGACTTCTGCTTCTCGTCGACCTCATAGTCCTCGGGAACGAGCTGCTTCACGATCGCGTCGACCGAGATGTAGAGCTCGGACTTGTCGTCGGTCGGACCCGAGATGATGAGCGGCGTTCGAGCCTCGTCGATCAGGATCGAATCTACCTCGTCGACGATCGCGAAATTGAACGGTCGTTGCACCATCTGGGCGCGGTCGTATTTCATGTTGTCGCGCAGATAATCGAAGCCGAACTCGTTGTTGGTGCCGTAAGTGATGTCCGCGGCATAGGCGGCGCGGCGCTGCTGGTCGGTGAGGTTCGGAACGATGACGCCCACGGTCATGCCGAGGAAGCGGTAAATCTGGCCCATCCAGTCGGCGTCGCGGCGGGCAAGATAGTCGTTAACGGTGACGACGTGGACGCCCTTGCCTTCGAGGGCATTGAGATAGGTGGCGAGCGTCGCGACCAGCGTCTTGCCCTCGCCGGTTCGCATCTCGGCGATCGAGCCGCGATGGAGGACGATGCCGCCGACCATCTGCACATCGTAGTGACGCTGCTCGAGCGTCCGCTTCGCGGCCTCGCGGACGGTGGCGAAGGCCTCCGGCAGGATATCATCGATCGACTGGCCGTCGGCGAGGCGCTGGCGCAGAATCGGCGTCTGGCCGCGAAGCTCCTCGTCGGTCATCACCGAGACGGTCGGCTCGAAACCATTGATGCGGTCGACGATCTTCTGGAGGGAGCGGACGTAGCGGTCGTTGGACGATCCGAAAATGGCTTTGGCAAATCCGCCAAACATGGGCGTTCCTGTCGTTAGAATACGTGGCCGCGCGAGGCGACGAAAAGCCGCAGACCCCCGCTAAAATGTCGTCGGCGATGTAGGGTCCACCTCTTGCCAAGTCAATTGACGCGCCAGCGGCCGGGGCCTAGCGCCCGGTCATGAACCCTGCCCATGAACCCTGCCCTTTCAGGCGGATGCGCGTGCGGCGCCGTGCGCTATCAACTCAGGAGCGCGCCCTTCGACGCCGGCTGGTGCCATTGCCGCATCCGCCAGCATTCTAGAGCTGGCCCTCGAGCCAGCTTTGCAGCGCGCTCTTGGGAGCGGCGCCGACCTTCGTGGCGGCGGGCTGGCCGTTCTTGAACAGGATCATCGTCGGAATGCCGCGCACGCCATATTTGGCCGGGGCGTCCGGATTCTCGTCGATATTGAGCTTGGCGACCGTCACCTTGCCGTCCAGTTCGTCGCTGATCTCTTCCAGCGCCGGCGCGATCATCCGGCAGGGGCCGCACCATTCCGCCCAGAAATCGACGAGCACGGGCTCGGAGGCGCCCAGCACATCGGTCTGGAATGAGGCGTCGGTGACGGTCTTGGTGGTCATGATGATCTCCTGAAGCTTTGAAACGGATGTAGGATGCGGACGGCGCTGGCTCAACCGTCGGCGAGAACGGCCCCAGGCCGGTAAGCCTCCAGCAGGCCGCGCGGCAGCGGATGCAACGCCGGGCCGGCGGTGTAGAGCAGCGACGCTTCGACCGCGCGCCCGGGAAAGATCATTTCCAGGGCGGCCGTGTAGGCAGCCATCTGGCGAAGATGCGGGACGGGAATGTCGGCCGGGGCGGTGGGCACGGCTCTTCCCGTCTTGAAGTCGATGACGCGAACACGCTCGTCGGTGACGAGCAGCCGATCGACCGTGCCGGTGATGACGGAGCCGTCCGGCGTGACCGCCGCGATCGGCGCTTCGGCAAGTGCGTCGGAGCCGAAGATGTCGGCGAAAGCCGGGTCGCCGATAATCCCGCAGGCATCGTCGACCAGGCTCTTTCTCAAGGCGGGATCGGAAACGCCGGCGGAATGCTGCAGCCAGCTATCGGCGAGCCGGGGCCTGATCCCCATGTCGACCGAGGGCAGCCGCTCGAAAAGCTGGTGGAGCAGCTTGCCGCGATCCGCGGCCGCCCGCATCGCCGGGTTCGGCGGCGGGCTCGGAACATCGTCCTCCCCGAGCGAGGAAGGCGCCAACGGCCGCGGCGGGCGTGCTTCGACCGGCGCGGCCTGACCGAGCCAGGCGGGCAACTCCCGCTCCGGCTCGGCCGGCTTTGCACGCGGGTTATGGAATGGGATTTCGGCATCGCCGAAGCGACGTGAACGGCCCCAATGAGGATCGTCCCGCCACGCGCCGTCTATCGCGTCGAACGAAGCGTGCAGTGCGGCATACCAGCTCTCCTCCGGCGGACCGTTGCGATCGGCGGGACCGAGGGCGCCGCCGATATACAGACGCTCCTCGGCGCGAGTGAGGGCGACGTAGAGAAGGCGCCAATGCTCCTGCCGGTCGAGCGCGTCCTGCGCTTCGATCTGGGATTTTAGCGGCTCGGCCAGTTCGCTCTTGCGCGGCCGGAAGACGGGAATCGGTGGCGTGCCGTCCCCCAGGCCAAGTTCGGCGGATTTGCCCGGCGACCGGTTCGGGTCGACGCAGGAATCGGCGAGGATGACGATCGGCGACTGCAATCCCTTGGAACCGTGGACGGTCATCACCCGCACGGCGTCGCGCGGCGCGCTCGGATCGCGGACGATCTCGACGTCCCCCCTCACGAACCAGTCGAGGAAGCGCTGGAGCGAGGGCGTGCCGCTCACCTCGAATTCCAGCGCGGCGGCGAGCAGCTCCTCGATCGGATCGCGGGCCTCCGGTCCGAGCCGTTCCAGGAGGCGTCGGCGAGCCTGTAAAGGACCTGAGAGCAGCGTTTCAAAGAATTGGTGCGGCGTGGCGAAGTCCGCCATCGCGAGGATGTCGCCCAGCCGCCCGCGCGTTTCGGCGAGCGGGGGGATGTCGGCGGAGGTGTCGCGCACATTACTCCAGAGATGGCCCGGGCGGCCATGGGCTGCGGCGAAGAGATCGTCCTGGCTCCAGCCGAACAACGGAGAGACGAGAAGCCCGGCGAGGTTGAGGTCGTCGAGCGGCTGGATCGCGAAGCGGGCGGCGGCGAGGAGGTCCTGAACCGCCAGGGGGGCCGAGAGAAGCAGGCGATCTACGCCGGCCACAGGAACGTTTTCGGCATGGAGACGAGCGACGATCAGCGAGGCGAGCGTGCTCCGGCGGCGGACGAGAATGAGAATGTCCTCGGGGCGAACGGGACGCTCCTTCTCACCCCCCAATTCGAAGGGGTGGTCGAGCCAGTGGCGGATCTGCTTGGCGAGCTTGCCGGCGTAGCGACGGATCGTGTCGCTGACCCACCCCTCCTCGCCCGCTTCGTCCGAAGCCACGGCGACCTCCTCGGAATAGGGCTGCCACAGCGTGACGGCGCCGGGACGGGCGGCGTGGTGGCTTTCATGCGGATTGGGGCGGCGGGGGAGGCCCAGCGCCTCGTGGCCGAGATCGGCGATATAGCGGTCGACCAGCGCCAGGATCGGCGGCGAGGAGCGGAAGCTACGGTCCATCGACAGGTCGAGAAAGTCGCGGTCGATAGCGCCCGCTTCTCGCGCGAAGTAGGCGCGGGCCGTATCGAAGCTTTTGGGGTCCGTGCCTTGGAAGCCGAAGATCGCTTGCTTGTAATCGCCGACGGTGAAGATGGTGCGATGGCCGGACTCTTCATCCTCGCCGCCGCCGCGAGCGCCTTCGCCGGCGAAATATTCGAGCGCGAGGGCGCGCACGATGTTCCACTGCCGCTCATTGGTGTCCTGCGCCTCGTCGACGAGGATGTGATCGGTCGCCTGGTCGAGCTTGTAGCGCACCCAGTCGCCCATTCCGTGCGTGAGGAGCAACGTCTCGGCATGGGCGATGAGATCGTCGAAATCGACCACGCCCTGGGCGCGCTTGGCTTCGGCATAGGCGCGAGCGAAGGTCTGGCCGGCGCGCAACCCCGCGGCGAACAGGGCGACGAGGCCGCCCGTCGCCCGCATCGCCAGCAACGCACGACAGCATTCGACCAGCCGCGAGGCTTGATCCGAATAAGCGGAATCGGCCTTGACGAGACCGGCGGAGATGGAGCGCGACTCGCCATCCTTCTTGAGGACAATACCGGAGAGATCGGCGAGGCGTGCGGCGCGGGCGGCCCCGTCGCCGGCGAGCCATGCGGCGATGACATCGCAGGTGTTAAGGCCTGTGGCCGTCCCCCAGGCGCGGTTGGCGGCAGCGATGGCCTCCACGGTAGCGCGATCGAAGACGTCGTCCCGGCAGGCGGCGGCGATGGCCTCTTCGATGTCGCCTAGCGGCAGACCAAAGGCGTGGCGGAGGCGAGCCTCTATCCCGTCGCGCGGTCCCATCGCCTCCATCGCGGCAGGGGCGCGGGCGCAGTCCATCAGGAAGGATTCCGCACCCCCCTCGCCCAGCCGATGGCTCAAAGCCTGGAGATCGCGAACCAGGGGCTGATCCCCTTCCCGCTCGGCGCGAACGAGCATGTCCGCCAGCGTCTGGCGTGCCAGCAACTGCTCTTCGCGCCCTTCGAGCGGCCGGATGCCGGGGACGAGGCCAGCTTCGGCGGGAAAGGCGGTGAGCAGGCTCTGGGCGAAGGCGTGGATGGTCTGGATCCTGAGCCCTCCCCCGGCAGCGTCGAGCACCCGGGCAAAGAGCGTGCGGGCGGTCTCGCGCATTTCCGGGCCCACTTCCTCGCCCAGCGCGGCCAGCTCCGCGCCAAGCGCCGCGCCCTTCAACCGCACCCAATAGGCCAGCCGCTCATGGATGCGATGCGCCATCTCGGCAGCCCCCGCCTTGGTGAAGGTGAGGCAGAGGATGGAAGCCGGGTCGACGCCGGCAAGAAGCAGGCGCAGCACACGGGCCGTGAGGACATGGGTCTTGCCCGTGCCCGCGGAGGCCGAGAGCGCGGCGTGGTCGCGTGGGGATGAGGCGCGAAGCTGGTCGCCGACCAGCCGCGCGAGAGGCTTCAGGCGCTTAGGCAATTCGAGAATGTCCCCGCATCGAAGCAGCTATAGGCGAGGAATATCGACTTCGCCACCGCCCGGCCAAGTTGGACAGGGGCCCACCGATCGGCGTCAGCCCTTCCTCTAAGGGGTTGGCAACAAAGGGAGTTGCCGGCGGCAGTGGTAGGCGCGAGGTCTATCCGCATGCTTGAAAGAATTCCGAGGGTGCGGGCCCGGAAAAATGGGGACTGACGCCTTGGGCCCGCGCTGGTCGCAGCTCGCCGCCGAACAGCCCAGCACGGTCGGCCAGGCGCCATCCCCATAGAGCGTGCCGCCGGGCCAGTCGCGTCCCGGGGCGGGCAGGATGCTTCGCCATTGCATCGCCGCATCGGCCATGCTAGCGGGCACGCCGCGCCGGGAACCTATCGGTCTCCCGAAGCGCGTTTGCCTTCCGGCATGGACGCATAGCTCAGTTGGTAGAGCAGCTGACTCTTAATCAGCGGGTCCTAGGTTCGAGCCCTAGTGCGTCCACCATTTTCTCTGAAATGAGAACCTGCCCGATGGGGCAGGACATCGAAAGCCCTCGCGCGAGGAAAGTCATCCCGCGGCGAGAGGTGTCGATGGAAAGACGTTACGGGCTGACGGGAATATCGTCGCCGTCGTCGTCGATGATTTCGATCAGCGCCCATACACTCGCCACGCCGAACGCGGCGAGCAACACATAGCCGAGAATGTTGCCACCCTCGAACTGGGCGCTTTCTCCCTGGGAGCCGAGGCCCGCTTCGGTCGCGGGCTGCGGCACGGACTGCGCGAGCGCGGGCGCCGTGACCAGCAGGAGCGAAAGAGAAGCCAGCGCGGCCGTTGTCTTTTTGAGCATGATACTTCCTTGGGTGCGACGGCTATTGTCTGCGCGAGCCTATCCAACCGGCCGGCCAGTCTTTCTTTCCTCAATTCACGTCGCCCCAGCGACCATTCGCCGCAAGGTTGCCAGATGATCGGCTTCGGCGGCGGGCTTGTCGATCCGGATGCGGCTGATCCGAGGGAAGCGCATGGCGAGGCCCGACTTGTGGCGTTTGCTCGAATGGATGGAATCGAACGCGACTTCGAGGACCAGCGTTTTCTCCACTTCGCGCACCGGTCCGAATCGCTGGATAGTGTTGTTGCGGACGAAGTGATCCAGCCACTTCAGCTCCTCGTCGGTGAAGCCGAAATAGGCCTTGCCGACGGGGAGCAGCTCACCCTCCTCGGCCCAGCAGCCGAACGTGTAGTCGGAATAATAGGATGAGCGCTTGCCTCTGCCGCGCTGGGCATACATCAGCACGCAGTCGGCGACGAGGGGATCGCGCTTCCATTTATACCAGTGGCCAACCTTGCGGCCGGCGACATAGGGGCTGTCGCGGCGCTTCAGCATGACGCCTTCGATGGCGGCATCGCGGGCGCCGCCGCGGAGGGTTTCGAGCGAGTCGAAGTCGGTGGCGTCGATCAGCGCGGAAACGTCGAAACGATCGGGGTTGATCGCGGTGACGAAGCGCTCCAGCCGCGCTCGTCGCTCAGCCCAGGGCAGTGGCCGAAGATCTTCCACGCCGTCGAACAAGATGTCGTAGAGGCGAACGAAGGCGGGATAGTCGCTCAGCATTTTCGCCGAGACGGTCTTTCGACCCAGCCGCTGCTGGAGGGCGTTGAAGCTCGCCGCCGCTCCGCCATGCGCCGCTGCGCCCTGGGCCTCGCCCTTAACGAGCAGCTCGCCGTCCACCGAGCCGTCGCGATCGAACGCGGCGGCGATATCGGGGAAGCTGCGGGTGATGTCGTCCCCGGCGCGGCTATAGAGCCGGGTTTCACCAACCGCGCGAACGATCTGGACGCGGATGCCGTCCCATTTCCATTCGGCGGCAAATTCGTCCATCGACAGCCGCGTCTGCTCAAGCGGATGCGCCAGCATGAAGGGCCGGAAGACGGGCAAATTCTCCGCCGTCGGCTGAGCGCCCCTGCCCTCGGCCCAGGCGAAGAGCGGCAGATAGGGCGGGCCGATGCCGTGCCACACCTCCTCCACCGCATCGACGTCGAGATCGAACGCCTGGGCCAGCGCCAGCTTCGCGAGACGCGAGGAAACGCCGATGCGCAGCGCGCCGGTAGCGAGCTTGAGGAGCGCGTAACGGCCGCTGGCGTCGAGATGGTCGAGCATTTCTGCCAGCGCGCCCGGCGCTTCGGCCCGTCCGAGACTCGCCAGCCGCTCGACGACGTTGGCGATACGCAAGGTGCCGTCGTCGATGTCGGCCGGCTGATCGATCCCTTTGGGCCAGAGCAGCGACACGGTCTCCGCCATGTCGCCGACATAGTCACGGCTCATGTAGAGGAGCACAGGGTCGACGCGCTCCTCGGCGATGGCGCGGACGGCGGCCGGTTTCACTGCAGGGAGATCAAGCTCGCCGGTCAGCACCGCCAGAGCGTAGCCGCGATCGGGGTCCGGTGTGGCCTTCAGATAATCGCCGATCAACTTCAGCTTCGCGTTGCGCGAACGGGTATAAACGAGACCGTCGAGAAGCTGGGAGAAATCGTGCATCGCCGGCGTAACGAACAGACGCCCGCCGCGGATGCAAGGGGTGCGAAGTCACCGGTGCCCGGAACGCCCGGGGCATCTTCGGGTTTAGAGAGGCAGCGCCAAAAGGAGGCCTCGAATGTTAAGGGCAATCGGCTGCATCGTCGTCATCCTGGCCGTGATCGGGCTTCTCGTCGTCAGCGGCCTCCTTGATCTGGCCTTCTAGGCCGTCAGACGCGGTAACCCATGCGCTCGGCCCAAGGCGAGAGCGTCGGCAGCACGCCCGCCATTTGTTTCCGGTAGCGCTCCCACCTGCCGCTTGCGCGGTCATAGATCCGCTCTGTCACCTGATCATAGCTCGGCGCCATGATCCGGCCCCGCTCCACGGCGGTTCGCTGGTGGTCGAGAATCTTGTCGTTCCAGGGTAGGTCGAGGAATTCGAGGAGAGGACGAATCTCAGCCTCCGCATCCTCCACGATCCCCTCGTATCTGATGTCGTGGACGCGCAGGGGCAGAACCTTCGTGCATCTCTCCCACAGGGTCAGCACGCCATCATAGAGCAGAGCGGCATCGCCGAGGTCGAGAAAGTTCGCCATCGCATCGTTGATGTCGAAGTCCTGCATGAAGCAGCTGAGGACCACGTCGCAAGGGTGGCGCCGCGCGAAGATGAAGCGGGCGTCGGGGAAAATCCGATGAATGAGCGGAGCGCCGACCAGGTTCAGCGGGAGCTTGTCGATGATGAGCCGGCCGGCCTTTGCCGGAATCCGCTCGTCGAGCTCGGAAAAATAGAGCGCCCGCAAGCGGCTGACCTCTCCGACCTCCAGCGTGGCGAGCCGGGAGAAATCGCCCAGCGCCGCCTTTACCGGCTCGAGAATCGGTACTTCTTCAAGGACTTGGATGCTCGGATGGCCCATGAGGAGGGTGTCGAGCAATGTCGTTCCGGAGCGCGGAAAGCCGACGAGGAAGACAGGCGCCTGACGGCCTCGATCCGGATTTGCGGGCCGCCAGCTCCTGTGCCAATCCTCACTCACCAGAGCGGCGATTGACGCTATCTCCCGCCGATAACGTTCAGCGCGCTGTCGGGCATCCGGATGACGACGCAACGCGAGCCGGTTCATCTCATCGAATGCCTCAAAGGCCTTATCCGCATCGTCCAGGCTGTCGGCGAGCCTGCCGATCAAACCCGCGCGCCGCGCGGGTTCGATGTGAGCAGGCGCCTCCTGAGCGAGGGCGAGGGCTTCCGTCAGCTTTCCCTCCCGCCTCATCGACAGGGCGCGAAGATAAGTGAGGTCCTTCGCCGCAACACCATCCGTGTCCACCATCATCAGGAGATCGGCGAGTCGGTCGAGCCGGTTGCCGCGTTCCAGAACGATGCCGAGCTCGAGATAGGCCGCGATCGACTTTGGATCGCTTTCCAGCACACGCCGATAGATGGCTTCGGCCTCTTCGAACCGCATGAGGCCAACCAGCGCACGCGCCAATTCGAGCAATATTTCGCCTTGTAGCGGCGCCAATTCCGCCGCCCGTTCCAGCGGCGCCAGCGCCTCCGAGAGCCGGCCGAGGTACCGCAGGAGTCGCCCGAACTCGAACTGGATCGGCGCCTGGTCCGGCGCGAGCCGAGCCGCCGCCTGATAGGCCGCTACGCTATCTTGAAGGCGGCCCAATTCGACCAGCGTGGCACCCAGATTAAGGTGCACCGCGACGGCGTCCGGCCGAAGCCGCGTCGCACGGGCCAGCGCCTCGGCTGCCGTCTCCCGGTCGCCCGCCGCCCGCAAGGCGTTGCCAAGATTGTTCCAGGTTTCCCAATCATCAGGGTTCTTGTCGAGCACCAGTCCATAGGCATCGATCGCCTCGCCATGTCGGCCCTGGGCATTCAATATGTAGCCGCGCAGCCGCCCGAGCTCGGGACTTTGACTGGCATCGGTTCCACAGACGGCCTCGGCCGTCGACAGGTCGCCAAGCGCCGCGAGTGCGTTGGCGAGATCGAGGCGGATTTGAAGGTCGGCGGGCGTGAGGTCGTATGCCTTTCGAAGATATTCGACACCTCTGGTCAGGTCGCCGGAGCGACAGGAGCTGTCGCCGAGCAGTCGCAGCAGCGACGGGTTATCGGGGTGCTGCGGCAGCGCGGTTTCACCGACGGAACGGGCCTCGGCGAAGTCCCCGCGCTTATGAAGATCAAAGGCGCGGTCGAGCGCGGTCGTGTTTTCAGGCAAGGCCGGTCCTCTGCTGGCATTCTCCCGCTCGCGGGATTCCTGCCGCCTCATTCCCTGAAAGCTTGTCGGTGCGCAAGGCCGTCGACGTCAGGCGCCGCGACCGGTCTCGAACAGGAACCAGGCGCGCTCCTCGGCCTGATCCGTCCAGTCGTCGAGAATTCCTGAGGTGCCGTTGTCGCCGGCGGCGTCGACGATCTCCTTCGCCTCGCGCAGGGACTCGACGAGCGCCAGATTGTCGCGGTGGAGTTCGGAGAGCATGTCCTTGGCGCTCACGAACTCCGTGTCATTGTCCCCTATCCGCTGCAGGCGGGCGATATGGCCGATCGAACGCAAGGTGGTGGCGCCGATCTTGCGGACGCGCTCGGCAATGGCGTCGGTCGTACCGAGAATCTGGGTTGCCTGCTCGTCCAGCATCAAATGATAGTCGCGAAAATGGGGACCCGAGACGTGCCAGTGGAAGTTCTTGGTCTTGATGTAGAGCGCGTAACTATCCGCCAAAATCGCATTCAACGCTTCGGCGACGGTGCCGATCGCATTACGTTCGAGTCCGGTCGGGTTTTTCAGCTGAGCCGGTGCCGTGGCCATTAATTCCTCCTGATTGATTGCCTGCTTCTATAACAGATGAGGAACTAATCGGCTCCCTCAATTAGTTAGATGTCTCTGATCGCATCGCTAGATCAGGCGCAGAGCATTGATCGCGACGAGGAATCCGGCGAACAGGAATATGAGGGCGGCGCCGATCCTGATCCACCGAAGCGGCAGAACGACCCCGAGCCGTTCCGCCAGAAAAACGCCCGGTACGTTGGCGGCGAAAATTCCGGCGGCCGCCCCGGCAGCGGCCAGCCCGAAGGAGTCGAACTGGGCGGCGAGTGCGACGGTGAGGAACTGGGTCTTGTCGCCCATTTCAAGCAGGAAGAAGCCCGTCGCTGTGGTGACGAAGGCGCCCACTTTCCAGTTCGAGCCCATGTCGGGGCGCTTCTGGTCGATCAGGCCGCTGACGCCCGAGAAAACCAGGGCCAGGGCGACCAGCAGCGAGGTTGCCCAAAAGGTTATGAGATCATTGAGCAGGACGCCGCCGGTCGCGGCTAAAATGCAGTGGGCGATGGCAGCGACGGCAATGCCAAGGACAATGGGCGCCGGCCGGCCATAGCGCGCGGCGAGCGCCATAGCGAATAGCTGGGTCTTGTCTCCGAATTCGGCAAGCAAAGCGGCGAGAAAGGTGGTGAGCAGCGCGTCCATTCGTAGAGGGCGTCAGGCGCCGAGGCGCACGGACACCGACGCGATCATCGCCTGGCTTACCTGGTCGTCGTTGCTGTCGCAGCCGATGGCGTCGCGAAGGCGGTCGAGATAGAGGGCCGTGGGGCAGCGATGCGGGCCGCCTTCGGCCGCCGCGCGCTCCATCGCTTCGGCGAGGCGAACGACGGGCGTCAACCCATAGGCGGCGGCGAGACGTCGGATAGATTGCACCGACTGGATGAAGCCCTGCCCGGGGCGGCGGCGCGACAGGCGCTGCAGGGTTTCGAGCCGCTCGCAAAGCTCGGCCCTCACCAGCATCGTCGCATCATGTTCGGCTCGCATGTCGAGCCTCCTGCCGTTCCCGATGCCTGCATCATGCACCAGTAGAGTTACAGCCCGGTTAAGCAGCCACTTCCCCTTGACAGAAAGCGCGGATGGGGGCAGAGGCCGGCCGCGCATGAAGGCGGCGGCGACGCCGCTTTTATTTTTCGACACACCCCAGTTTCAAGAGGCTGCCATGGCCAAGCCAGCAACCGTCAAGATCAAGCTCGTCAGCTCCGCCGACACCGGCTTTTTCTACGTGACCAAGAAGAATCCGCGGAACATCACCGAGAAGATGACTTTCCGCAAATACGACCCCGTCGCGCGCAAGCACGTCGAGTTCAAGGAAGCCAAGATCAAGTGACGCACGACCTTACGGCGTCTCGCCGTTAGGTCCGGCTTCATCCCGGCGAGGGCCGGGATTCCAGCGAGACCCGTTGGGACTTCTCGTCCTGCGATACCGGCCTTAGCCGGTATGACGGCTAGGTGCCGAATTCGGATTCCCCGTGTTCCCGCCCGGCCAGCAGCGCCGCCACCGCCTCAACGAAGCGCACGACCGAAATGGGCTTGGATTCATAGCCTTCGGCGCCGGCATCGCGGATGCGCTCCTCGTCTCCCTTGGCGGCATAGGCCGTGACCGCCATGATCGGCACGGCCTTCAGCGCCTCGTCGGCCTTCAGCTGCTCGATGAGCTCCAGCCCGCTGATATGCGGCATCTGGATATCCATGATGATGAGATCGGGCTCGAAATCGCGGGCCTTTTCCATGGCGTCGCGGCCGTCCCTTACCGGCTCCGCCTCATAGCCGTGGGCCCGAAGCAGGTCGCAGAAGAGCTTCAGATTGAGTTCGTTGTCCTCGACAACGAGTATTTTTTTCGGCACGCGTTCGCCTCTGCACAAGCCCTCCAATGCACCTTTAGGCGATGAAGATTCAGGAAACAAACATGGATAAGGCGGCGGCCATCGCGCTTTCGGCCCTCGGCTGGACACTGGCCGACGACGCCCGGGCGCAGCGGTTGCTGGCGCTGACCGGCCTCTCGCCGAGCGATCTCAGATTGCGAGTGGGCGAGCCGGCCTTGCTAGTGGCGACGGTTCGCTTCCTGGAAGCGCACGAACCGGACCTTCTTGCCTGTGCGGAGGCGCTGAGCATCCAACCGATCGAGCTGATCGAGGCGCGAAGGGCGCTGGAAAGATGAGCCGTCCCCTCCTCATCAGCGACTGCGACGAGGTACTCCTCCACATGCTCCGCCATTTCGCGGACTGGATCGGCGAAGCGCATGGTTTCGACCTCGCGCTCGATGCCACGAGTTTCCGCGATGCCGTCCGCGAAAGGGAAACCGGAAGGCTGGTCGCCGAGGAACGAATATGGCCTCTTCTCGACGGCTTCTTCGACAGCGAGATGCATCGGCAGAATGTCGTGCCGGGCGCGATCGAGGCGCTCTCCGCGATCGGCGAGGTCGCCGACATCGTCATCCTCACCAATCTGGGCGACGAATATCACACGAGCCGCGTCGAGCAGCTCGTAGCCTTTGACATCCGCCATCGCGTGCTGTGCAATCGCGGCGGCAAGGGTCGTCCCGTCCGCGAGTTGCTGCAAGAGCTGAAGCCCAGCGTCACGGTCTTCGTCGACGACCTCGCCGTACACCATGAATCGGTGGCGAAGCACGCGCCGGAGGTGTGGCGGCTACACATGATCGCCGAACCGAAATCGGCGGTGCACATGCCCCCTGCCCCGCATGCCCACGCCCGCATCGACGAATGGGACGAAGCACGCGGCTGGATATTGGGACGGTTCGAGGAAGGACCGGCCGAGGCTTGACCCGGCGTACCTGCCGGTGCTTACGGGCGCCATGACCGACAGCATCTCAGACCGCCTCGCCGCCCAGGGGATCAATCTTCCCGAGCCCGCCGCCCCCGTCGCCGCCTATGTGCCGGCCGTGGAAGCCGGAGGGTTGCTCCATATTTCGGGCCAGCTTCCGTTCGACGAAGGGCAGCTCATGACCGGCCGTCTCGGTGAAGACCGCGACATCGACTATGGTCAGAAGGCGGCGCGCGCCTGCGGTGTGATGCTGATCGCACAGATGGAGAAGGCGCTGGGCAACCTCGACCGCGTCGAGCGGATCGTGAAGCTCGGCGTCTTCGTCAACAGCGCCGGTTCCTTCACTGACCAGCCCAAGATCGCCAACGGCGCGTCCGAGCTGATGGAGCAGGTATTCGGCGAGGCCGGCCGCCACGCCCGCAGCGCGGTCGGCGTTCCGGTGCTGCCGCTCGGTGCCGCCGTCGAGATTGATGCCATTGTCGCGATCAAGGCCGACTGATCCCGCGCTCGTCGAGTTGATCGCCCGCCCCTTCGCCCATCGCGGGCTCCATGGCGGCGGGCGGATCGAGAATAGCCGCGCCGCCTTCGAGGCGGCCATTGCCCAAGGCCAGGGCATCGAACTCGACGTTCAGGCCAGCCGGGATGGTCACGCCGTCGTCTTCCACGACTATGATCTGGAGCGGCTGACGACGGCGTCCGGCAAGGTCGCGCATCGCACCTTGGCGGAGTTGCGTCAGGTCAGGTTGCGCGGGACCGTCGAGACGATCCCGGACCTTCCCGAGATACTGGCGTTGATCGGAGGGCGGGCTTCGCTTCTGATCGAGGTGAAGGCGCCCCGCCGGGTCGTCTCGCCGCTCTGCCGCTCTGTCCGGCGGGCGCTGGAAGGCTATACCGGGCCGGTGGCTGTTATGTCCTTCAATCCCGAGGTTGGCTACTGGTTCTCGGTCCACGCGCCGCATGTCCTTCGCGGCCTCGTAGCGACGGAACGCGAGAAGCGCGGTGCAAAGGGCGACCTCCAGCGCCGCCTCGCATTATGGCGCTCGCGACCCCATTTCCTCGCCTATGACATACGCGACCTTCCTTCCCGTTTCGCCGCCGGAGCGCGCCGTCCCGTGCTGACCTGGACGGTCCGCACTGCCGACGACCGCGCGCGCGCCGGGCGGCACGCCGACCAGATCATCCACGAGCTACCGGTTCTGTCGTGATCGGCCGCAAGATAGCGGCACGGGTCGGGCAAGGCGTGGCGGCCTTCGATCCCGCCGAATGGGATCGTTGCGCCGGCACCGACCATCCCTTCACCACCCATGCCTTCCTTTCCGCACTGGAGGAGTCCGGGAGCGCGACGGCGGCGGCCGGCTGGCAGCCGGTGCCGATCGCGATCGAGGATCTGGATGGGCGGCTCGCGGCGGTGATGCCGGCCTATGCCAAGAGCCACAGCCAGGGCGAATATGTGTTCGATCATGCCTGGGCCGACGCGTTCGAGCGGGCCGGCGGGCGCTATTATCCCAAGCTCCAGATCGCCGTGCCTTTCACGCCTGTGCCGGGCCGGCGGCTGCTGACGGACGACCCCGGCCTCGCGCTCAGCCTCATAGCGGCGGCCGAGGAACTGGTGCGGCAGAATGGTCTTTCCTCCGCCCACGCCACTTTCATCGCGCCGAGCGAAGCGCCTTTGTTCGAGCGCGGCGGCTGGCTGATCCGCGTCGACAGCCAGTTCCATTGGCATAATGAAGGTTATGGGAGCTTCGACGATTTCATCGCCACCCTCTCCTCTCGCAAGCGCAAGGCGATCCGCAAGGAGCGCGCCGCCGCGCTCGAAGGGCTGACGGTCGAGCATATCACTGGCGACGCCATCTCGGAGCGGGATTGGGATGCTTTCTGGGCCTTCTATCAGGACACCGGCGCGCGGAAATGGGGGCGACCCTATCTCACCCGCTCCTTCTTCTCGCTGCTCGGAGAAAGGATGGCGAATCGGCTGCTGCTCATTTTCGCCTTTCGCGACGGGCAGCCGATCGCCGGGGCGCTCAACCTGATCGGGGCCGACACGCTCTACGGCCGCTATTGGGGCACGACCGAGGAAGTGCCCCATCTCCATTTCGAGCTCTGCTATTACCAGGCCATCGAGGCGGCGATCGCGCTCGGACTGGCGCGTGTCGAGGCCGGTGCCCAGGGCGGACACAAGCTCAGCCGCGGCTATCGTCCGGTGCCGACCTTTTCGGCGCACTATCTTGCCAATCCCGGCTTGCGAGAAGCGGTCGCGGACTATCTCGCGCACGAGCGGGAAGCGGTCGCGCACGAGATACGCGCGCTGGAGGAGATGACTCCCTTCAAGAAGGGCTGAGGGTTGCGCGGGACGTTCCGGAACCTAAGAAGGAGAGGTTCCGGACACGAAATGGGGGTTGGGTATGTTCAAGTGCGTTTGTGCGTTCGCGCTGCTGCTGGCGGCGTCGGGAACGGCCATGGCGGCGCCGGCCGAAGGGCCGACCACCCTCCTCACCCCGCGCGACCTTTTCTCGCTCCAGGTCGCATCCGATCCCCAGATAAGCCCGGACGGCAGTCGGATCGCCTATGTCCGGCGCTCCGGCGACATCATGACCGACCGCATGCGCCCGTCCATCTGGCTGATCGACACGCGCACAGGCAAGGAAATGCCGGTCGCGGCTGGCCCCGGCGCGCACAGCCAGCCGCGCTGGTCCCCTGACGGCAGCCGCCTCGCCTACGTCTCCACCGCCGAAGGCGAGGCCCCGCAGCTCTTCGTCCGCTGGATGGACAGCGGCGAGAGCGTGCGCATCACCGGCCTCCCCAACTCCCCGTCCGGCATCGCCTGGTCCCCGGATGGACGGCGGATCGCCTATTCGATGTTCGTTCCGGATGAAGGGCTGGAGCTCGGCAAGCCCGTCGAGAAGCCCGAGGGCGCCAAATGGGCCGAGCCGCTCGAAATCCACACCGCCGTCACCTACCGCACCGACGAACAGGGCTATCTGAAGCCCGGTTACGATCACATTTTCGTCGTCTCCGCCGAAGGCGGCGCGCCACGCCAGCTCACCTTTGGCGCGGTCAACGACGGCGGATCGCTGTCCTGGAGCCCGGACGGAAACACCATTTACTTCAGCGGCAATAGAACACTCGAATGGGAGCGCGAGCCGGTCGACAGCGAAGTCTTCGCGCTTAACGTCGATAGCGGCGTTGTGACGACGCTGACCGATCGTGACGGGCCGGATGCCAGCGCGGTCGTCTCGCCCGATGGAAGCCGGATCGCCTATGTCGGGTTCGACGATCAGAAGCTCGGCTATCAGAACAGCGTTCTCTACGTGATGGACCGGAACGGCTCCAACCCTCGACCGCTCACCGCCGACCTCGATCGCAGCGTCGGCTCCCCGGTCTGGGCCGACGACGGCCGCTCCATCTATGTCGACTATGACGATGAGGGGGTGACGAAGGTCGCCCGCGTGTCGCTCGACGGCTCGATCCGCGCCGTCGCCGAGGGACTTAGCGGCTCGTCGCTTGACCGCCCTTATACCGGCGGTTCGTTCTCCGTGGCGGATAACGGCGCCCTCGCCGTCACCAGCGGCACAGCGACCCGGCCGGCCAACATCTCGCTGATAAAGGGCGGCGACGCACGTCAGCTGACACGCCTCAACGCCAACCTTCTCGACCATAAGCGCCTGGGTGAGGTGATCGAGATTCCGGTCACGAGCTTCGACAACCGGCCCATCGACGCCTGGCTGACCCTGCCGCCAAGCCACGCCGAGGGACAGCGCCATCCGCTAATCCTCGAAATCCATGGCGGCCCCTTCGCCGCCTACGGCCCGCATTTCTCGACCGACAACCAGCTTTACGCCGCAAGCGGCTACGCGGTTCTGTCGGTCAATCCCCGGGGTTCCACCTCCTATGGGGCCGAGTTCGCCAACCTCATCCACCACGCCTATCCCGGCCGCGACTATGACGATCTGATGGCCGCCGTCGATGCCGCCATCACCCAAGGCTATGCGGACCCCAACCGGCTCTTCGTCACCGGCGGTTCGGGCGGCGGCGTGCTCACCGCCTGGATCATCGGCAAGACAAACCGCTTCAAGGCCGCCGCGACGCAGAAACCAGTGATCGACTGGGCGAGCTTCGCCCTCACCGCCGACGCGCCGTTCTTCTTCTCCCAATATTGGTTCGGCGAATATCCCTGGGAGGACCCGCAGGCCTATTGGAACCGCTCGCCGCTGTCGCTGGTCGGCAACGTTAACACGCCGACTCTGGTGGTGGTCGGCAGCGAGGATTATCGCACCCCGGTCAGCGAGGCGGAGCAATATTACACCGCGCTGCAGCTCGTCGGCGTTCCGACGGCGCTGGTGAAGGTGCCCGGCGCCAGCCACGGCGGCATCGCGGCGCGTCCGTCGCAAAGCGGAGCCAAGGCGAGCGCGATCCTCGCTTGGTTCGACAAATACAAGAACGAGCCGCCGGCCCAGTAAAGAAGTGGCGGCGCCGCTGGTCCACGACGCCGCCCGCGATCCAGATAACCTAGCGCGCACAGGGGGCCGCCGCGCTCCGGTCCTCCGGGAATTGCCTAGTTGTCCACCAGGTCTGTGTAGCCGCGACCTCCCCAATCGAAGGTTCCTGCCGCCGGACACCGAAGCCATCCGGCAATTCTCTATTAGCCCGCACGCGCCCGGGTTCTCGCCGGCCTTTCGGCCGGGATGGTCAATCCTGCTGCGAAACGACATGGCGAACGACGAAAAGCGCGATTCCGTCGACGTAGCGGCGGCGGCAGGGCGACTAGTAGCCCATCAGGGCTAACACTTCGCGGCGGCTCCGCTCGTCTTCCCGGAAAACGCCCATCATGCGGCTGGTGGTCATCATCACGCCCGGCGTGCGCACGCCTCGCGCGGTCATGCAGGCGTGGCTCGCCTCGATGACGACGGCGACGCCCTGCGGCTGCAGATGCTCCCAGATGCAGTCCGCCACTTCGGCGGTCAGCCGTTCCTGAACCTGAAGGCGGCGGGCGAAGCCATGCAGCACGCGGGCCAGCTTCGAAATACCTACCACCCGGTCCCCCGGCAGATAGGCGATCGACGCCTTGCCGATGATCGGCGCCAGATGATGTTCGCAGTGGGACTGAAAAGGGATGTCCTTCAACAGGACGATCTCGTCGTAGCCGCCCACTTCTTCGAAGGTGCGGCTGAGATGGACGGCCGGATCTTCAGCGTAGCCCTGCGCATATTCCTTCCAGGCGCGCGCGACCCGCGCCGGAGTATCAAGCAGGCCTTCACGGTCCGGATCGTCGCCGGCCCAGCGAATGAGCGTGCGCACAGCTTCCTGCACTTCCTGCGGCACAGCGACTTTCTTGGGCGAGCGATAAAGATCGCCGTCATCCGGTGAACTGGTCATGGCGCTTCCCTAGCACGAACGGATTTCAGTGCCAGCAGACCTCGTTCATTTCAGAAATGGCTGTCAGGCCGATCGCCCCAGGTCACGGGCTGACCGGCCGCGCATCGTCATCATCATCATCATCGATGAGGACATCGTAGATGCCGTAGATGAGCAACGCCGCGAACGCCGCGCCCAGAGCATATTGGACGACGCCCGGCCCACTTCCACGAGTCGCGTCTTGCGCTGTCGCCGCCACTGGGGCGACCACCAGCGCGGATGCCACGGCGACTATGGCGAGTTTCTTCGAATTCATCAAATGCCCCATGATATTCGCCAACCGGCTGACGATATGCGCTGCTTCTTTTAGGGCATTCCCGCTTTTCCCACAACGGCGTCGCTGTCGGCTTGCAGGATGGTGACCCCGACAGGATTCGAACCTGTGGCCTACTGATTAGGAATCAGTTGCTCTATCCTGCTGAGCTACGGGGCCGACCGGCTGGCTGGTTAGGACGGGCTGCGCGTCCGGTCAATTCTCGCGGCTGGGCTCGACGACCGGGAAGGGCAGCGGCGCGACCTTGATTCCGTCCTCTATCAGGCTGTCCGTCTGCGCCTTGGTTGCCTGCCCGTGGATCGATCGGGCATCTGCCTCGCCGAGATGGATGGCGCGCGCCTCGTCGGCGAAGCGGTCGCCTACGAAATCCGAGCCTTCCAGCATCTTCTTCTGCGTCTCGGCGATCGACGCCATCATCGCCTTCACCGCTTCCGGATCGGACGAGAAAGCTTCCGTCGCCGCGCCGCCGCGATTGCCCTTCGGCCCCACCCGCGGCGCCATGACCGCCTTCGCGACATCGCGCGAGCCGCAGAGCGGACATTCGACCAGTCCACGCCCGCGTTGCTCCTCGAACGCCTCGCTGGATCCGAACCAGGCTTCGAAAACGTGGCCTTGGGAGGTGCATTTAAGATCGAATACGATCATCGGACGATGTCCGGTGGGTCGATAGGACGACGGTGCCGGATCGCCGGAAGGCGCTCCCGCACCGTGTCCACCTCGGCGGTATCGATGTCCGCGAAGCCGAGCCCCGGCTCCGTACCCATATCCAGCAACACCTTCCCCCAGGGGTCGACGACCAGCGAATGACCATAGGTCTCGCGGCCGTCCTCATGGCGCCCCGTCTGGGCGGCCGCGACCACGAACACGCCGGCCTCGATCGCCCGCGCACGCAACAGCACATGCCAATGCGCCTCGCCGGTCGGAACCGTAAAGGCCGCCGGAATGCTGAGGATGGTGGCGCCGGCATTGCTCAGCGCCCGATACAGGTCGGGAAAGCGCAGGTCGTAGCAGATGGAGAGGCCCATCAGCCCGAGCGGCGTCTCGACAGCGACGCCCCGTGTCCCGCTCGCATAGGCGACGGATTCGCGCCAGCTCTCGCCGGTCGGAAGGTCGACGTCGAAGAGATGGATCTTGTCATAGCGCGCGCGGATGTCGCCCCGGTCGTCGATCAGGAAGCCGCGATTGACCAGTCGTCCGTCGTCGTTTTCCTGCGCGAGGGCAAGCGAGCCGAGATGGACCCAGATGCCATTTTCCGCCGCTGCGGCGCGCACGGTCGCGAGGACCGTGTCGGACGCCTCATCCCTGAGGTGCCGCGCCGCCCGCTCGCGGTCGCGATCGAGCAGGCCGCTCATCTCCGGCGTGAACAGCATGACCGCGCCGCCCTTCGCCGCCTCGGCGATCGCGCGCACCAGATCGCGCCCGTTCGTCCCCGGGTCCGGGCCCGTCTGCGTCTGATAGAGTGCGATGCGCATTCAGGCCTCGAGCAGCGGGTCGAGCTTGCCGTCGCGGTCGAGCGCGGCAAGATCGTCGAAGCCGCCGATATGGCGGTCGTCGATGAAGATTTGGGGGACGGTGGTGCGGCCATTCGCACGCTGGATCATCTCAGCGCGCTTCTCGCCGCCCATGGTGATGTCATATTCCTCGAACGACGTGCCCTTGCCCTCCAGCAACCTTTTGGCGCGGAAGCAATATGCACAGAGGAATTTGCTGTAGATTTCGACGCGGGGCATTGATCGTACTAGCTCCTTTCGATCGACCTGTGGCGGCTACCGCCGGCTTGTCAATCGTCCGCTCGAACAACCCGCGCCCAGCATAATATGTCCACCCGCGCCGCGCCCACTCGCTTCAGCGCCTTGGCGCAAACGCTTACCGTCGCGCCCGTCGTATAGACGTCGTCGATCAGCAGCACGGTCCTTCCGTTCAGGCGCGGCTTCATTCTCGCGGGCACGCGGAAGGCGCCGCGCACGGTCAGCGCGCGCTCGCGTGGCCCTTTGCCCTTGAGCGGAGGTGTGGCCTTGACGCGCTCGAGGAGGCCCAGTTCGCAGGGCAGCCCGCTCCGCTTCGCCAGCGCGCCGGCGATAAGAGCCGATTGGTTGTAGCCCCGCTTCCAGATCCGCCACCGATGAAGTGGAACCGGCGCGAGAAGGGTCTCTGCGTCCCCGCCCAGATGGCGGTACATGAAATGAGCCAGCGTCTCGGCAACGCCGGGCCGGCCGCTATATTTGAGCTTCAACACGACACGACGCGCGATATCGCCATAGGCGACGGCGGCGCGGGCACGGTCATATTCCGGCGGATGGGCGAGGCAGGCGCCGCATTCGGCATCGGCGGCGCTGGCGGCAGACCGCAGCGCATGCAGCAGGGCTCGCCCAGAAAATGCAGGTCTTGCCAGCAATTGAGGCAGAAACGGCGCACAGCTTCCGCGACCACGCCCAACTGGCGCAGCGCGGCGGCAGTGCGAAATCCAGAATCTGGCGGACGACGCCGTGCGTCGCTTTCACCGTCGCATGCATGGCGGCCCTTGTCCCCCAGGCCTTGCCGCTGCACAAGCCTGGCCGTGGACCCCGATATTCCCTTCGACCGCCGCCTTCGCCGCCTTCGCCGCGACTGCGCCGCCGGGCAATTCACGAACGCGGATTACCTCCATCGGATGGCGTCGGAGGAACTGCTCGACCGGCTCGATCTCGTGAAGCGCGACTTTCGCGACGCGCTCGACCTGGGCTGCGGCGACGGCTTCCTCTCGGAGCGACTCCGGGCAAGAGGATTGACGGTCGTCTCCGCCGACGCCGGTGCGTCGTTCGCGAGCGCCGCGAATGGTGTCCAATGCGACGAAGACCGGCTCCCTTTCGCCGACGCGGCTTTCGATCTGGTCACATCCGTCGGCGTGCTCGACAGTGTCAACGATCTGCCGGGCGCGCTCGCGCTCATCCGCCGCGCCCTACGGCCCGACGGCCTCTTCCTCGCCGCCTTCACGGGAGCCGGCAGCCTGCCGCGTCTCAGAGACGCAATGAATGCAGCCGAGGAAGCCGAAGGCACCCCCGCCTCGCCGCACATCCATCCCCAGATCGATGTGCGGGCCGCGGGTGATCTCCTCACTCGCGCGGGCTTTGCCTTGCCGGTGGCCGACGCTGCAGGCATCCACATCCGCTTCTCGAGCTTCGGGCGCCTGATTCGCGACCTGCGAGCGATGGGCGCGACAAACATCCTCGCTTCACGGTCGCGGCGGCCGATCGGCCGCCTCGGGCTGGCCGCGGCAACCGTCGCGTTCGGCCGTCACGCCGAAGACGACGGCAAGACGGTCGAACGGTTCGAAATCGTCTACCTGACCGGCTGGTCTCCTTCCGCCGATCAACCGCGACCGGCGCGGCGCGGCAGCGCAACGACGTCACTGGCGGACGCCTTGAAAGCTAGATGAGCGCATCGAGCAAGGCGATCAGTGGCTTGTCGGCGGGCGGCATGGGAAGGACGGACATTTCACGAGGGCGCACCCATTGCAGTCCGGAGGCATCGAGCGGCTTCGGCTCCCCATGCCATTCACGACAGATATAGAGCAGGAGAATCATGTGACGCCCGGCGACGTCGGCGCTGGCGAAGGTCGCCGGAGCCAGGCGCGCGGCGTCGGTGTCGATGCCGAGCTCCTCCTTGAGCTCCCGGGCAAGAGCGGTTTCGGGAAGCTCGCCCCGCTCGACCTTGCCGCCCGGAAACTCCCACAGGCCGGCCATCGCCCGGTGGGCCGCGCGCTGCTGGAGAAGCACCCTCCCCTCGGTGTCGATCAGAGCCGCGGCCACGACCGTCATTGTCGGATTATTTTCCACCAAGGGCCTTCACGCTAGGATTTTGTTAACGACGCAACGCGATATTCCCCTCGAATGAGGGACCTCATATCCCGCCCATGTGGGGGTACGAAATGGTGCGCCGGACATCAACATTGCTCAGCGACGAACGCGGCGCGACCGCCATTGAATATGGGCTGATCGTCTCGCTGGTCGTGCTGGCAATGATCGGGGCTCTCGGTGTGCTCGCCGAAACCACGACGACGATGTGGAACGACGTGTCCGACAAGGTCGAGGACCCCAGGCCAGCCCTCGTTGCGGATTAAGAATTTGAAAACTTCTCGATCCTAAAAGGCGAAACTGCTCGCTCCACCATTCGAGAACGGAGAGGGGCAGGGAAGTGTGGACTTCCTATGCGATGGAACAGGAGACCGGAAATGAAATTCTTCAAGAAGCTCATCAAGAACGAAAAAGGCGCCACCGCTATTGAGTACGGCCTGATCGCCGCCCTCATCGCCGTCGCCGCCATCACCGCCATGTCGAACCTCGGCGGCGAGCTCGCCGAGACCTTCAATGCTGTGGAAGGCGAGATGAACGATCGCAACACGGTCGTCGCCGCCGACTAACCAGGTCGGGACGAGAAGACGAAGGGCGGCGGAGCTTGTCTCCGCCGCCCTTTTTTATCGATTCCCGTAGACGACGAGCTTTACCTTGCTTCCCGGTGACAACTGACTGTTCGCGCTCAGCGAGTTGAGCACCAGGAAGCGTTCAAGCTTGTAGTCGTCATAGGCCATGCGGCCGGCGAGCGACTGGACCGTATCGCTCGCCTTCACCGTCACCACGTCGATCACCCGTGGCCGAATAGCCGCCGCCTCGCTCGCGCTCAGGCGATCGAGCGAGCCGACCATCGATCCGAACGGCCCGAGGCCGCTGCCCGCGGGCGTAATCATCGCGAAATGATAGGCGGTGTTCGAATCCCATTGATAAGCGAAGACGGTCACGTCGAGCTGGCCCTGCCTGGTCGACGCCCGCGCTGTCGAGTAGGCGGCGGTAATGCCATTGACGGTCGTCGTCTGGGGCGGCGGGAAATTGATCTGCGCCTGACCGCCCGCGAGAGCCTGGAAGACCTGACCGATATAGGCGTCGAGGCCGCCGCCGAGCGGGCCGCCCGAAAACTGCGCCTGGCCGTTGGAGCCGGTGATGCTGACCGCGCTCGATCCGTTCTGGATGCCATATCCCTGCGGCACCGAGAATTCGAGGCGGAGGTCCGGGTGAAGGAAGCGGTTGCCCCTCACCACGCCCTGCGCCGGATCGTCGTCCCAGGTCATGCCGTCGATCGCGTTCAGGAGCTGGTCGCGGTTGCGGACACCGGCGCCGGCGCGCTGGACCTGGCTGGCAAGCGCATTGGCGCGCTGCACCCGATCGTCGCTCAACGGATGAGTCCGGGCCCAGCTCGGCACCGAGCGCTGGTCGTTCCCGGCAATGCGGCTGTCGAGAGCCTCGGCCGCGCCGAGCGAGGCCAGTAAGCTGGCCGAGGCGTTGGCGTCGTAGCCTGCAGCCGTCATGTACCGGATGCCGAGCGCGTCGGCCTCATATTCCTGGCTGCGCGAGTAGCTCAGGAATAGGCCCTGCCCCACTGTCCCGGCAAGCTGTGCGAGGTCGCCGGATCCGGTGAGCACGCCGATTGCAAGCGCGCCGAGCTGCGTCAGAATGCCTCGATTCTGCCGGCCGCGCGAATGGTCGGCGGCGATGTGGCCGATCTCATGGCCAAGCACCGAGGCAAGTTCTGCTTCGTCGTCCATCAGGCCGACCAGCTGGCGCGTCACATAGACATAGCCGCCAGGCACCGCGAAGGCGTTGAGCACCGGCGAGTTCAAGGTCGTGATCGTATAGGCGCCGCTGCCGGCGCCCTGGATGCCCGACTGCACGGCTACCTTGCTGCCGACGCCGGCGACATAGGCGTTGCGGTTCGCGTCCACCGTGCCGCCGAATTCCGCGACGACCTCGGGATGCTGTTGCGCCGCGGATTGTCGGGCACTTTGCGAGATGGAGCGGCTGTCCCCCTGCCCCGTCAGGCCGCCGGTGGCGCAACCGATGGTCGTGAAGGACGCGGTCAGCGCCAGCAGCATCTTGAATTTCATGGGATCGGTACTCCTGTTCGCCGGAACGATAGCGTTCCGAAATGAACACGAAACCAACGACGAGGTTCCTTGCGCCCGCAGACGCCTAGGCGACGGCCAGGAACTTGGCGCGACGCTGGGCGCGGACCTCTTGCGGTGAAAGGGCGGCGAGGCTGTCGAGTTCCTCCCCGATGATCGCACCGAGGGCGACCGTGGCTTCGGTCGGCGCGCGGTGGGCACCGCCCAGGGGCTCCGGCACGATCCGGTCGATCACGCCGAGATCCTTCAAGTCGCCGGCGGTGACGCGCATCGCCTCGGCGGCGTCCGCCGCTTTCTCAGCCGTCCGCCAGAGGATGGAGGCGCAGCCTTCGGGCGATATCACGGCATAAACGGAATGCTCCATCATCAGCACCCGGTTGGCGGCGGCGAGCGCGATGGCGCCGCCCGATCCGCCCTCTCCGACGATCGCGGCGACAACGGGAACGGACAAGGCGAGGCACTCCTCGGTCGAACGGGCGATGGCCTCCGCCTGGCCGCGCTCTTCCGCCTGAACGCCGGGAAAGGCGCCGGGCGTGTCGACCAGGGTCACCACCGGCAGGCCGAAGCGGTCGGCGAGCCGCATCAGGCGGATGGCCTTCCGATAACCTTCGGGCTTGGCCATGCCGAAATTGTGCTTGAGGCGGCTGGCCGTGTCGTCGCCCTTCTCGTGGCCGATCAGCATGATCTTGCGGCCGTCGAGCCGGCCGAGGCCGCCGATGATCGCCTGGTCGTTGCCGAAGGCGCGGTCGCCCGACAGCGGCACGAAGTCCTCGACCAGCCCTGCGACATAATCCTTGAAGTGCGGCCGCTCGGGATGACGCGCTACCTGCGTCTTCTGCCAGGGCGTCAGCTTGCCGTACGTCTCGCGCAGCAGCTTCTCGGACTTGGCCTGAAGCTTCTCGATCTCGGAATCGATGTTGAGCTCGCCGGCCTCGGCCGTGTCGCGCAGCTCGCGGACGCGGGCGTCGAGCTCGGCAATGGGTTTTTCGAAGTCGAGAAAGGTCGCCATGAGCCCGGCGGGTTAGGTGGCTTTGGACGCGGCGTCAACGAGCGGGTGGCGGCTGTTGACGAGGTCTATGAGGCGCCGGCTGTCGACGTGTGTGTAGATCTGGGTCGTCGCGATATCGGCATGACCGAGCAGCATCTGCAGCGCGCGCAAGTCGGCCCCGCCTTCGAGAAGATGCGTGGCGAAGGCATGGCGGAGGACGTGAGGGCTGATACGCTCGGGCGGAATGCCGGCGTCGGCGGCGAGCGCCTTCAGGAGCTGATAAAGGCGAACGCGGCTGAGATGCTTCTTGCCCGAAGGAAAGAGCCAGAGCGACGCCTTCGGCACCAGTGCGGCCCATTCGGCGACAGCGGCGCGGGCACGATCGGAGATCGGGACCAGCCGTTCCCGCCCGCCTTTTCCGCGCAGGATGAGGAAGGGCTTGTCGGCCGTGACGGCATTGCGCGGGAGCGATACGAGCTCGGTCGCGCGAAGACCCGATCCGTAGAGCAGCTCGACGAGGGCCGCCATGCGCAGGGCGGCTGCGTCTCCCTTCTCGTTCTTGCGCCGCTCGATCTCCCGGAACAGGGCGTCGACCGAGGCGTGATCGAGGATTTTGGGCAGCGGTCGCTCGCTCCCGGGTCTTGGCAGCGCGGCTGACGGATCGTCGGGGCGCAGGCCCTCGTCGGCGAGGAAGGCGAAGAAGCGACGAAGCGCGGCGGCCTTCCTCGCCACCGTCGCGCGCTTGAGCGGAAGCCAGGCCTCGCCGAGGCCCTTTAGCCGCGCCGACGAAGCCGAGCCGAGTCCGCCTTCCAGCAGGTCGGAAGCGCCGCGCAGGTCGCGCTCATAGGCGAGCAAGGTGTTGCGCGCCGCGCCGGCCTCGGCCGCCATCATCTCGAGGAAGGCGGCGATGAGCTGCCGATCCTCGTGTCCGCCGGTCACAGTCGCGCCAGCGCCTCGGCGGCGATCATCCGCGCGTAATAATCGAGCCCGACGCGCCTCAGGGCGCTGACGATGCGGTAGAGATGTTCGGGCGGAACGCCGCGCCAGCCGCCCGTCTGCATGCCGACGCCGGCGAGTAGGGCGACCGTGCCCGGCTGGCGCGCCCGCACCGCCCGCTCCAGCGCCTGGGTCCATGCATTCTCCGCGTCGAGCTGCACGCCCAGCGCATTCGCCAGCCTGGACTGGTCGTTGGCGCCCATCCGGTCCAGCCCCGCGAGGGCCGCCAGCAGCACCTTCGAGCGCAATCCGTCCTCGCTGTCGTCGCGGTCCGTGAAGGCCTCGATCCGACCGAAACCGAGGTCGACCGCGGGCCGCTCCGACGCGACGGCGAGCAACGCCCAGGCGCCGTCCGCTTCGCCGTCGTCCATGGCGCCGACGATATTCCCCCATCTCGCGGCCCGCTCGTCATAGCCCGCGGTCAGCATCGACGCGATCAGGTCCTCGGTGTCCCCGGCCAGCGCCTCCGACGGCACCATCCGCGCCGCCGCCGAAGCGGTCAGGATATGGCGGGCGTGGCGCTGGACCGGAGTCTCGGCATCCTCCCAGAGGCCCCGCATCGCTTCCATGCGTGCCTCGGGGGTTCGGGCGACATAGGTCTGGCGCAAACGGCCGCCGACCGACTCCATGATTTCCGAAGGGTCGGTCGTGTCTGCGATCAGGCTGTGCATCTCGACCAGCGAAGCGTTGGAGAACACTCCGAGCGACGCCGCCCATTGCGCGGCCTCCACGCGCTGATCGATCGGCAGCATCGGCGCCCTCGCCTTCCAGGCGCGGACATGCGGGCCAGCGAGATTCATCAGCCGGTCCGGAACCTCGATGCCCGTGGCGCTGGCAAGACCGAAGCGCCAGCTGTTGATCTCGTCCACGTCCTCCCACTCGATGGTGACGGCCCGGCGGGTGTTGGTGCCCGCACCGATCACCTTCTCGGCAAGGCTGAGGTCGATGCCGCCGACGCGGCCGCGGCTCCGCGCCCGGTCGATCAGTTCGCTCGCCCGGTTCGCGTCCCCTGCCAGCGCGGCACACATGGCATCGCCCAGCAACCAGACGGACTCGTCCGAAGTCTCGCGGCCGGGCTCGATCAGCGGGCAGAGGCCCGCGGGATCGGCGGTGGCGAGAGCGGTCTGCACCGAGATGGCGAACATCTTCGAGGTGAAACGGTCCACGTCGACCGCCTGGGTCAGCATCCGCGCCCCATCCGCCTCGCCCATTCGCAGCAGCAGCCACGCACGCTCGGCCACCCAGTCGACCGGGTGAACGAAAGAAGGCGCGGGCACGCGAGAGAGCAGCGCACGCCGCAGCAATATCTGCGTCCAGCGCGACGGCAGCGGCGCGTCGAGGCGCCGCATCAACGTCGAAAGATAGCGCCCATTGGCGTCGCCGAAGGCCCCCACGCCCAGGCCCCATTCGCGCGGACCGAGCGGCCCGACAAGATCGATCGGCCGGCGCGAAGCGTCGGGAATCTCGATCGGCTCGGGGAGGTCCAGCTCTTCCTCGAGCGCTTCCAGCTCTTCTTCGCTCATCGGAAGCGTCGGCGACTGCACGACCGGCATTTCCGGCGGCACGACGGGCGTGCCCGGCGGCGGCGCGGGTGGTTGCTCCACGGGCGGCGGCAAGGTTTCGGGATCGCCGAAGCCCGGCGGCAGCAGCGATTCGGGCGCTTCCTGGCCAATGGCCGGAATCGCGAGGCCGAGCGCCGCGGCGCCGCCGAGCAGGGCGAGCTTAGTTCGCCAGCGCTTCATTCGTCACGTCCTGCTCGATTCGCGTGGTCGCGACTTCGGTGTCGACGGTGGAAAGCCAGATCGCGCCGCCGATGATCAGGACAAGCAGGGTGATGAGGATCGCGGGAAGCGGCGACCGGCGCCGCCGGGGAGAGGAGAATCTGTTACGCATGCCGCGCCTTTTGCCCCAGCGAGGCGCTCCCTGTATAGCCCCGGCGGCATGCCCACGGCTCTTCCCCGTATCGACCGACCGATCGTGCTTGTGGGCCTGATGGGCGTCGGCAAGTCCACGGTGGGCAAGCGTCTCGCCAGGCGGCTGGGGCTGGAGTTCGTCGATTCGGACGAGGAGATCGAACGGGCGGCGGACCACAGCATCGCCGAAATCTTCGACCGCTTCGGCGAAAACAGCTTCCGGGACGGCGAGCGGCGGGTGATCGCGCGGTTGATCGACGGGCCTCCCAGGGTGATCGCGACCGGCGGTGGCGCCTTCATCAATGACGAAACGAGAACGCTGATCCTGAAGCGCGGCATCGTCATCTGGCTCGACGCCGACGTCGAGACCCTCGCCGAGCGCGTGTCCCGGCGCGACCACCGCCCGTTGCTCCGGAACAAGGAACCCCTCCCTCTTCTCCAGGATCTCGCCGGGGTACGAAATCCGGTCTACGCCGAAGCGCACCTTCACATCCGCAGCCAGCCCGCCCCCCATGAGCGGGCGGTCGACGAGATCGTGAAGGCGCTCGCCAAGTGGGAGCCCGAGACGTGAGGGAGATCGAAGCCGCCCTCGGCAAGCGGAGCTACAAGGTGCTCATCGACAACGGCCTTCTGGACCGCGCTGGCGCGCACCTGGCTCCCTTCGCCCGAGACGGACGGCTGGTGGTGGTCAGCGACGAGACCGTGTGGGCCTGCCAGGGAGAGCGATTCCTCCAGAGCCTCGGGGCCCTGAATGTCGCGCCGATCATCGTCCCGCCCGGCGAAGGGAGCAAGAGCTGGGCGACACTGACCGGGCTCATCGACCGGCTGATCGAGCTTGGTGTCGAGCGCGCCGATCATCTGGTGGCGTTCGGCGGCGGCGTGGTCGGCGACCTGACGGGCTTCGCAGCCGCGATCCTCAAGCGCGGCTGCCGATATGTGCAGATACCGACCACCCTGCTCGCGCAGGTCGATTCGTCGGTCGGCGGGAAGACCGCCATCAACACCGCGCGGGGCAAGAACCTCGTCGGCGCCTTCCACCAGCCGGCGGCGGTCCTGATCGACCCCGCGACGCTCGACACGCTGCCGGAACGCCAAATGCGGGCGGGCTATGCCGAGGTGGTTAAATACGGCCTTATCGGCGACCCGGCCTTCTTCGCCTGGTGCGAAGTGCATGGCGAGGCGCTCATGGCGGGCGACGGCGCGGCGCGGCGTGATGCGATCGAGACGAGCGTTCGCGCCAAGGCGGCGATCGTGGCCGAAGACGAACGGGAGATCACAGGACGGCGCGCGCTCCTCAATTTCGGCCATACCTTCGCGCATGCGCTGGAGGCCGAGACCGGCTTTTCGGACAGGCTGCTGCACGGCGAAGCCGTTGCCCTAGGCATGGCACTCGCCTTCCGTTTCTCCGCCGAGCGCGGTCTGTGCCCCAGGACGGACGCGGAAAGTGTCGCGGTCCATCTGAAGTCAGTGGGTCTTCCGACGACCCTTGCCGCCGCCGGCGTGGAAGCCGACGGCGATCGGCTTGCCGCTCATATGGAGAGCGACAAGAAGCGCGCGTCAGGCCGACTGCCCTTCGTCCTCGCCAGGGGGATCGGCGCTGCCTTTGTCGACCAGTCCGTGGCGATGGAAGAGGTGCGTCGCTTCCTCGACGCGGAAGGAAGCTAGGTCGCTCCATCGTCCCGAAGTGGATTGTCGGGCCGGAACATGCGCTCTTTCAGCGTATGGAGATCGCCGGACCTGCTTTGTCCTTCGAGCCGTTCGCGGTCGCGGTCGCGGTAGGCGCGTTCGATGCGCAGCACCTCCGCGTCCGACAGATCGAACCGGCCGAGCGCCGCGCGGCCCATGATCACGGCGGATTCGAAGACTTCGCGGTAGATGCCGGCGAGGTCTAGTCCATCGAGATCCATGATGTGCTTGCGATCGAAAGCGCGCACGAACACCGCCGCCTGCGGGAACGCATCGAGGATCGGCTCCAGCCGCGCCTTGGTGAGCCGATTGCCGTCCTGGCAGAATAGCAGCGCCCTCGCCTCCGCCGCGCCGGCGGCGCGCAGCAGGTCGAGGCGGGTGCCGTCGCCATAATAGACCTTCATACCGAAGGCGCCGCTGCGCTCGATCTGGTCCGGCTTGGAGTCGATGAGGGTGACCGCTATGCCCTTGGCCATCAGCATCTGCGCCACGGTCTGGCCGAAGCGGCCATAGCCCACGACGATGGCGCTTGCCTCGGGCGACCCCTCGGGCCCTTCCAGCCCGTCGCCCTCGCCGCCGCCCGCGCGGCGGTCGAACCAGGCGTTGAACTTCATCAGGAAGGGCGTGGACGCCATGGAGATGGTGACGATCGCGGCGAACAGGCTGGCCGCCTCGGGCGCGATCAGGAGCGCGGACTGGGCGGCGGCGAACAGGACGAAGCCGAACTCGCCGCCCTGACTCAGGAGAAGGCCAAGCTTCACCGCCCGCCGGTTCTCCATTCCGAACAGCCTCGCAAGGCCGAACAGGACGGCCGCCTTCACCGCGATCAAGGCGACCGCCATGCCGATCACGAAGGCGGGGCGGCTGACGATTGTGTCGATGTCGAGCATCATGCCGACCGCGACGAAGAACAGGCCGAGGAGGATCGAACGGAAGGGCTCGATATCCGCCTCCAGCTCGTGCCGGTAGGGCGAATCGGCGAGCATCACACCGGCGATAAAAGCGCCGAGCGCCGTCGACAGGTGAAGCGCCTCCATGACTGCCGCGCTGGCCAGCACGGTGAATAGCCCGGCGACGACGAAAAGCTCGCGCTCGCTGACCCGGCCGACGATGCGGAACAGCGGGTTGATCAGGAAGCGGCCGGCGAGGACCAGCCCGACGATCGCCGCGACCGTGTAGCCAGCCAGCAGCCAGCCTGGCGGCGTCGAGGGATCGGCCGGCGCGCGAGAAAGCGCGGCCGTGATCGTGATGAGCGGAACGATCGAGAGGTCCTGGAACAGCAGGATGGAAAAGGCGCGCTCGCCGGTCGGGCTATTGATCTCACCCGACGTTCGGAGGCTTGGAAGGACCTGGGCAGTCGACGAAAGCGCGAGCGGCAGGCCGATGGCGAGCGACGCGGCGGGCGTGAAGCCGGTCGCGAAATAGATGAGGGTAGTGAGCGCCAGTCCGCTGACCGTCACCTGGAGGAGCCCGAGCCCGAAAATGTCCTGCTTCAACCGCCAGAGACGACTGGGATGCAGCTCCAGGCCGACGAGGAAAAGTAGAAGCACGATGCCGAAATCGGCGATGTGGAGCAGGGCCTCGCCGGCGTGGACGAGGCCGAGGCCATCGGGACCGACCAGCGCGCCGGCGATGAGATAGCCGAGCACCGCACCCAGACCGAAGCGGCGGAAGACGGTGACGAACAGCATGGCCGCGCCCAGCATGACGACGCCGTCGCGAAGGGCGAGAACCGCGGCTTCGGTGGCTTGGGCAGCTTCGGGAGACGCGGGCGCCATCAGCGCGCGGCTTCCGCCGCCGCCTCGGCCACCGCCTCGAAAGCGAGAAGGATCGACGGATGGCGGGCCTTATAGGCGCGCGCCTCGCTGAAGACCTCCAGCCCTGGCCAGTCGCCGGGCTCGTCGCGGGCACCCGCGAGATATTGCGAGAGAGCGTCGCGCGCCTCGACCAACTCCGCCGGCTCGCGACCCAAGACGCCCGCGCCCATCAGCGCGGCCGACGCCTGACCCAGCGCGCAGGCCTTCACCTCCTGGCCCAGAGCCGCCACCCGCCCCTCATCGTCGAGGGCGACGTCTACCGCCACCCAACTGCCGCACACCGGCGATCTTTTCTCCGCGCTCGCCTGCGCCCGCTCCAGCCGCCCTAGATGCGGGATCGAGGCGGCCAGGCGCAATATGTCGCGATTGTAGAGGGCCGTGGGCATCATCACGCATATAGGTACGCCCGAAACGAAACGCATCCGCTTTCCCGGAGTGAATATCAGGTCCGGCGCCAGGTGGTCCCCGCAGGACTGTCTTCCAGCAGGATTCCTTCCTTTTCGAGATCGGCGCGAATGCGGTCGGCTTCGGCATAATTCTTCCGCCGCTTGGCTTCGGCGCGGGCGTCTATCAGAGCATCGACGCGGGCATCGCCTTCGCCCTGGAACCAGGCGGAAGCGCTTTCCGCGAGGAGTCCGAGAAGCGCGGCGCTCGCGCGCAGCGTGGCGGGATCGTCGATTGCCGAGAGACGGGAAAGGGCGAGCGGGGTGTTGAGGTCGTCGGCAACCGCTTCGATGACTTTCGAGTCCGCCTCGCCCGCGACGGCGTCGCCCGCAGCGCGATACAGGCGGTCGAGCGTCGCCTTGCTCTGGGCGATGAGCTGCGGGGACCATTCGAGCGGCTGGCGGTAATGGGCGGAGAGCAAAGCGAGGCGCAGCGTCTCGCCTTTGTGCCCCTGCTCCAGCAGCTCGGCCACCGTCACGACGTTGCCGAGGCTCTTCGACATCTTCTCGGCTCCGGCCATCGAGAGGAAGCCGTTGTGAAGCCAGAAACGGGCGAGCGGCACGCCGTTATGCGCGCAGCGGCTCTGGGCGATCTCATTCTCATGATGAGGAAAGATGAGGTCGAGGCCGCCGGCGTGGATGTCGATCGTCTCGCCCAGATGCGCCTCGATCATCGCCGAGCATTCGATGTGCCAGCCGGGGCGGCCCCGGCCCCAGGGCGAATCCCAGCCGATCACCTGCGGCTCCGACGGCTTCCACAGCACGAAGTCGGCCGGGTCCCTCTTGTAGCTGGCGACCTCGACGCGGGCGCCGGCGATCATCGCCTCGCGGTCGCGGCGCCCCAACGCGCCGTAATCCGGATCGCTCGGGACATGGAAGAGGACGTGGCCGTCCGCTTCATAGGCGTTGCCGGCTTCGACCAGCCGGGCGATCATGCCGATCATCTCGCCGACATTCTCGGTCGCCCTGGGCGCCATTGTCGGCGGCCGAACGCCCAGCGCACCCATGTCGGCGAGATAGAAATCCTCGTAGCGCGCGGTGATGACCGAAGGGTCCACCCCCTCAGCCTCCGCCGCCGCGATGATCTTGTCGTCGACGTCGGTGACGTTGCGGGCATATACGAGGCTGTCCTCGCCATAGCGATGGCGCAGCAGGCGGGCGAGGACGTCGAAGACAACCGCCGGGCGGGCATTGCCGATATGGGCCCGGCTATAGACCGTAGGGCCGCAGACGTACATCGTCACGCGCTTCGGGTCGGCGGGCTCGAACGCCCGCTTCTCGCGCGCCATCGTGTCGTGAAGGCGGATCGCGGTCATTCCGCCGCCTCTCCCTCGTCCGGCGCGGCCGAGCGGCGGGTCTCGACGAAATCGACGATGGCGCGGCCGCTGGCGTTGAGCAGCGGATAGGTGCGGGAATCGAGCATCCAGTCGGGCCGGGCGCCGCGGCTGGTGTAGAAGAAATCGTAGACGATATTCGCCGCCAGGAAGAGCAAGGTCGCGCCGATCAGGCCCTTGAGCGCCCCGAAGCCGCCGCCGAGCACCCGGTCCACGGGCCCCACGACCGAATTGCGCGTCGCCCCGCCGATGCGGCGGGCGACGATCTTGCCGGCGATGAAGACCACGCCGAAAACCAGCGCGAACGCCAGCACGGCGCCGCCCATCCCGACCGGCTCTTCCAGAGCGGCGCGCACCGGCTCGTAGAAGAACTTCAACGCCACGATCGCCGCTACCCAGGCGAGTAGGGACAGAACCTCGCAAACGAAGCCGCGGAGGAATCCGAAAACGGCGCCGCCGCCGACGAGCAGCAGAACGAGGATGTCGAGGGAGGTGAGGCCAGCCATTCCGGGTTGCGCTACTGGCGGCCCAGCAGATGGTCAACGAGCTGGCCCAGGGTGCGAAAGCCGGTAAGGGCCATGCCGCTCTTCTCCGCGCTCAACGAGGCGGGCACCAATGCGCGTTTGAAACCGAGCTTCGCCGCTTCCTTGAGACGCAACGCCCCATGGGCGACCGGACGCAGCTCGCCGGACAGCGAGACTTCGCCGAAGGCGACCGTCTCGGAGGCCACCGGACGCTCGGCCAGCGCGGAGACCAGGGCGGCGGCGACCGCCATGTCCGCCGCCGGATCGCTGACGCGATAGCCTCCCGCGATGTTCAAATAGACTTCGGCGGTCGAGAAGCTGAGGCCGCAGCGCGCCTCCAATACGGCGAGGATCATCGCCAGGCGCCCCGAATCCCATCCAACGACGGCCCGACGGGGCGTGGCCCCGCTGGCCAGGCGGACGGTTAGCGCCTGGATTTCGACCAGCACCGGACGCGTGCCTTCCAGCGCGGGAAAGACCGTGGCGCCCGAGACGGACTCGCCCCTGTGCGTCAGGAACAGCGCCGAGGGATTGGAGACTTCGGAGAGCCCCTCCTCTTCCATGGCGAAGACGCCGATTTCGTCGGTGCCGCCGAACCGGTTCTTGGTGGCTCTGAGAATGCGGTACTGATGGCTGCGCTCGCCCTCGAAGCTCAGCACCGTGTCGACCATATGCTCGAGCACGCGCGGCCCCGCGATCGATCCGTCCTTGGTGACATGGCCGACGAGGACGAGGGCGGTGCCGGTTTCCTTGACGAAGCGGATCAGCTCCTGGGCCGAGGCGCGGACCTGGCTGACGGTTCCCGGCGCGCCCTCGATGAGATCGCTGTGCATCGTCTGGATCGAGTCGATGACCAGCAGCGCCGGCGGCGCGGATTCGCTGAGCGTCGTCAGGATATCGCGAACCGACGTGGCGGCGGCAAGCTTCACCGGAGCGGCACCCAGGCCAAGGCGGCGGGCGCGCAGGCGCACCTGGTCGGCGGCTTCCTCGCCCGAAATATAGGCGACCGGCAAACCACGCGCGGCGATATGGGCGGCCGCCTGCAGGAGCAAGGTCGACTTGCCGATACCCGGATCGCCGCCGATGAGCGTCGCCGAACCGGACACGAGCCCGCCCCCCAGCGCCCGGTCGAACTCCTTGATGCCCGTGCCGGTGCGGGGCGGGAGGACTACGTCGGCGTCCAGACCGACCAGTTCCACGGCCCGCCCTCCGGAGCGAAGGTCGTGACGCGCGGAAAAAGGTGTCACGACGGCGCTCGTATCCTCGACGAGCGTGTTCCATTCGGCACAGTCGGCGCATTGCCCCTGCCAGCGGCTGCTGACCGAGCCGCAGGCCTGACAGACAAATCTCTTGCGCACCTTCGCCATGACCAGAGGGTTAGCGGGGCGCGGCGCGGGTCGCCAGTGGATTTACGGCAGGCCGCCTCACCGACTGGAACGCCCGCCTTTCCCCGGCATTGGATGATTCAGGACCATAGAGGAGGAGGCGCGCATGTTCGTCCAGATACATACCGACAGGCAGATCGACGGCGGCAGCGAGCGTGCCGCCCGGGTCGAGGACCGCGTGCGCGAGCGGCTCGCCCGTTTCGAGGATCGCCTGACCCATATCGAAATCCACGTGACCGACATGAACGGCGGCAAGGGCGCCTCCGGCCTCAGGGCGACACTCGAAGCGCGGGTCAACGGGCTCGATCCCGTGGCCGTGACGGAGGAGGGCGCGACGGTCGATCGCGCCGTGCTGGGCGCCGCGGGCAAGGCAGCACGCGCGCTCGGCCACAAGCTCGGCCGGCTGACGGACCGCACAAAGGCCGTGCCCGCCAGTTGACGCGGACCGTCCCTCCCTCACAAGACGAGCCGCGATGATCTTGGTCGCCAGTTACAATATGCGCAAAGCGATCGGCACCGACCGGCGGCGGCGTCCGGACAGGACGATCGAGGTGCTGAACGAGCTCGACGCCGATGTCGTCGCGCTTCAGGAAGCGGATCGACGCTTCGGGGCGCGGATGAGCGCGCTGCCAGTCCACATGATCGAGGAGCATAGCGACTACAAGCCCGTGCCCTTCGAGGCGCGAAGCGGCAGCCTCGGCTGGCATGGCAACGCGTTGCTGGTCAGAAAGTCGGTCGAGATCATCCATAAGGAAATCGTCCACCTGCCCTCGCTGGAGCCGCGCGGCGCGGTGATGGCCGAGGTGCGCGTCGGCGGCGTCGATCTTCGCGTCGTCGGCATGCATCTCGACCTGTCCGGGCTGTGGCGAAGGCGACAGGCGCATGCCATCCTCGCGCATCTCGCCGGCCGGGACGGCGATCCAGAGGCGCCGACGGTGTTGATGGGCGACCTCAACGAATGGAGCGCGCACGGAGGATGCTTGCGCGACTTCGCCCACCATCATCGCTTCGCCGCATGCGGCCGCAGCTTCCATTCCCGCCGTCCGATCGCGCAGCTCGACCGGATCATGGTCAGCAAGGAGCTGGAGATACTGGAAAGCGGCGCCCACCGCAGCGTGGCGGCGCGGCGCGCTTCGGACCACCTCCCCATCTGGGCGCGCGTGAAGCCAGCTTAGCATGACATCACTCTCCGTCATTGCGAGGAGCGTAGCGACGAAGCAATCCAGTTCTGCCGCCCGGCTGGATTGCTTTGCTCCGCTTGCAATGACGCCGTGTTCTACGACGTTCCCGAGAAGGCCCGCTCGGAGCTGTCCTCAAGTTCATTGAGCTCCAGCCAATCTCGCGGCTCGAGGTTATAGACCATGTCCATCACCTCGAATTCGAGGCCGCCCGGCTGAGCGGTGCCCGAATTCCACAGCGCGACGACCCCGCTTTTCTTTTTGGGATCGAACAGGATCAGCGACCGATAGCCGGTGACGCCGCCGCGATGGCCGATGAGCCGATGCCCGGCATAGTCGTATATCCGCCAGCCAAGGCCGTAATCGGCCTCGTTCAGCCGCTCGGCGAATTCGCGCATGCGCCGCTTCTCGCCGGGCGTCCCGACGCGGGGTTCCTGAACTTCATCGAGCGCGCCGTCCGGCAGCACGTCCGGCGCGCGCCCCATCTGCGCCATCATCCAGATCGTCAGGTCCTTGATCGACGAATTGACCCCGCCCGCTGCCGGAACGCGATAATAGGAATCGGTCACCTCGACCGGATTGGAGTTCTTGCCGCCGCGATGCGGGCGCGCCCAGCTTTCGGCGTTGACCAGACCGTCGCGGGTCAGCGTGGCGCTGGTCATGCCTAGCGGCAGGAACAGCTGGTCGCGCACCGCCTGCTGATAGCTGATGCCCGTCGCCTTCTCGACTACCTCGCTCGCCGCGTCATAGGCTACGTTCTGATAAGCGTGGCACTGGCCGGGCGGGCAGATCGCGTTGAGTGAGGCAAGGCTGGCACGAAGCTCGGCATCGTCCCGGCCATCCTCCAGGCTTGAATCATGGGCATGTGCGAACAGGCCGAGCTGATGCGAGAGAAGGTCCGAGACAGTGGCTTTGTCCTCGTTGCCGGCAGGCAGGCGCAGCGAGGAGGACCATCGGCCGACCGGATCGCGAAGCGACAGCCGGTCCTGCTCGGCGAGCTTGGCGACCATGTCGGCCGCCACGCCCTTGGAGAGCGACGCCCAGCGGAAGATCGTGTCGATCGTCACCGGCTCGTCGCCGCCGGCTACGGTCGTGCCGTAACCCTTGAGGAAACGGATGCGGCCATCCTCGACGATGCCGACGGCGAGGCCGACCATATTGTCCTGTTCGACTAGGCGCTGAAGCCGCTGATCCAGCCGCGCATAGTCGACATCGCTCTTCCTCGACGGCTTTACGTCGATGCCGATGCGCTGCGACAGGCCGGCTATCTTCTCCTCTACCGGCTCCACGCGCCCTGCGAAAGTGCCGCCGGACGCGGCGATGATGAAGACCGCCAATATGACGGCGGCGATGGACGCGATCTTGATCCGCCTCGACAGCAGACCTCTCCTA
This sequence comes from Allosphingosinicella sp., assembly GCF_036570505.1. GTDB lineage: Bacteria > Pseudomonadota > Alphaproteobacteria > Sphingomonadales > Sphingomonadaceae > Allosphingosinicella. The sequence goes on from NZ_DATCYB010000039.1 coordinate 81,874, forward strand.
AAAAACATCAACTTCACGGTGCCCATGCGGCTGATTGAAGCCGGTCGGCGGCGACCGCGTAACCGTGATAGTCAGTTAGGAAACAAGGTAAAGATGCAAAGGCGCGATCAGCGCAGCAGATCCAGGCTGACCAGCGCCCTGCCGGCGCGCACCATGGAGATCTTCTCGGCGGCCGCGCGCGAGATATCGACGATCCGCTTCTTTACGAAGGGCCCCCTGTCGTTGATGCGAACGATGACGCTCTTGCCGTTGGATTTGTTGGTGACCCTGAGCTTCGTGCCCATCGGCAGCGTGCGGTGCGCCGCGGTCAGCTGGCGGGGATCGAAAATCTCGCCACTCGCCGTGCGGTTGCCGGCGAGCTCGGCGCCGTAATAGCTCGCTTCGCCATCCGCGAGATGCTGGTATTCTGGTCCGGCTTCCTCGACGATCGGCGCCAGCTCCGGCTCCGCGACCGGCGTCGCCGTCGGATCGACCGGGGTCGCCGTCGCCGCTTCGATCTCGGGGAGGCCGTGGGGAGTATCCGCTTTCACGGGAACGGAGGACATGAGACCCGCCAGTGCCACGGCCACAACAGTATGCCCGCGGCGGCGACCGGCTTTCGTAATACTCATGACAGACGCCCCTCAACTCGATGTGAGGGGCATAATATCGGCAATTTGACGAGTCCCATCCGCGGCGACGGTTCGTTTCGTTTCTGCGGTGAAATATCGTAATGGTTAACGACCGGAAGGAACTTGGTCGTCTCGACAAGGCACGTCCTTCCTGTCACGCTCATGATCATGCGGGAGAAGGAACTGCGGCTGGCGCTGGTCTGCTATGGGGGGATCAGCCTGGCCGTCTACATGCACGGCATTACCAAGGAGATCTGGCACCTCGCCTGCGCCAGTCGGGCATTTCATGCCGGAGAGCCAACGGCCGGCGGCAGTCAGGACGTCTACCACAAGCTGCTCGAAACCATCGCCGACGAATGCGGAATCCAGCTTCGGGTCCTGGTCGATATATTGGCCGGGGCGAGCGCCGGCGGCATCAACGCCATCTTCCTCGCCGATGCGATTTCGACGGGGCGCTCGCTCGACCCGTTGACCGAGCTCTGGCTGGACAAGGCCGACGTAGACCGCCTCCTCGACCCCGGAGTCCATCCGGTCTCGCGTTTCGCCAAGGCGGCGGCCGTGCCGATCGCCTGGGCGCTGTCGGGCAAGGGCGGCGGCACGGTGGACGAAACGGTCGAAGCGGCGCATCGCGATGAGGTTCGCGCCAAGCTCGCCAATTTCGTGCGGGCGCGGTGGTTCGCACCGCCCTTCGCCGGCCCGGGCTTCACCGCTTTGATCCTCGACGCGCTGGAGGCCATGGCGGCCGGCCCGGTCGGGCCGCCGCTCCTCCCCCACTACCAGCCGCTCGACCTGTTCGTCACCGTCACCGACTTCCACGGCCACCCCGAAAGACTGCGGCTCCACTCGCCGCCCGAGGTCGCCGAGACCGAGCACCGGCTCACCGTTTCCTTCCGCGACAAGGGCGGGCCGGAGCGCCGGCTGGCCCATGACGCAGAGCTCACCTTCGCCGCGCGCGCGACGGCCAGCTTCCCCGGCGCCTTTCCGCCTTTCCGGGTAACGGAGCTGGACGATGTCCTTCACGAAAGGAAGCAATCCTGGCCGGGCAGGGCCCGCTTCCTGAGGCGTGCCCTGCCCCGCCAGTTCGCCATCGGCGAGGCCGAGAATGCGGTACTGATCGACGGATCGGTGCTCGCCAACGCGCCGTTCCGCCCCGTCATCGACGCGCTCCTGAACCGCCCCGCCCGCCGCGAGATCGACCGCCGCTTCGTCTACATCGACCCGAAGCCGAGTGGCCGGAGCGTTCGCCTCACCGCCACCGGCGAAGCCGAAGCGCCGGGCTTCTTCACCACCATCTTCGGCGCCCTCTCGGACATCCCGCGCGAGCAGCCGATCCGCGACAATCTCGAAGCGATCGACCAGCGTTCGGCCCGCATCGTCCATCTTCGCCAGGTCGTCGAGGCGATGCGGCCGGAGGTAGAGGCGGCGATCGAGCGGGTATTCGGAACCACGCTGCTGCTCGGCCGACCTACCCCTAAGCGCCTCGCCGCCTGGCGATCGAAGGCGCAGACGGTCGCCGCGCGGGAGGCGGGCTACGCCTATGCCGCTTATGGGCATCTGAAGCTCTCCTCGGTTCTCGAGGATGTCGCGGGCCACATCATTCGGCTGAGCGGCGGCGCGACCCGGCAGCGACGGGAAGCGGTCAGGCAGGCGCTTTGGAACGTGGCCGACCAGGCCGGTCTCACCTCGAACGAGGCGATGACGGCGGCGGGCGCGAGGGCCGACGTAATCGAATTCTTCCGCAGCTTCGATCTCGTCTACCGCACACGGCGCCTTCGCCTGCTCGCCCGCCGCCTTGGCCGGATGGACGAAAAGCCCCATGCGCCGCGCCAGGCGATCGAGGCCGCCCGCGGGGCGGTCTACGACCTCATCGGACGCTATCGCGCGCCGATGGACACCGACAGCGAAGTCGATCTGCCGATCTTCCAGCAAGCGGTGGAACAGCCCGTCGATGCGCTGGAAGCGCTGGCCGAGCGGCTCGACCTCAAGCGCCGCGACGACGAGGCCGACGCGCGCATTTCGGAGGTTCTCGCTGCCTTCCCCAAGGCGGAGCGCCGATCGCTCATCCTGACCTATCTGGGATTCCCCTTCTACGATATCGCGACCCTTCCGCTCCTCCAGGGCGAGGGTTTGGACGAGTTCGATCCGGTCAAGGTCGACCGCATCGCCCCCGACGACGCCACCGCCATCCGCGAGGGCGGCGCCGAGGCGACCTTGAAGGGCATCCAGTTCAACAGCTTCGGCGCCTTCTTCAGCCGCGCCTACCGGGAGAACGACTATCTGTGGGGCCGCCTCCACGGCGCCGACCGACTCGTCGATATCGTCGTCTCGGCCCTGCCCGAGGGCGTCCATCTGCCGCCGGGCAAGGTGGCGACCCTCAAGCGCGAGGCCTTCCGCGCGATCGTCGCCGAGGAGCGGGAGCGGCTGACCGCCATCCCCTCGCTGTTCGAGGAGCTGGATCGTGAGATAGGCGGCGAAAAAGCGGCAGAGTCAGCGGCCGACTAAGGCCCTCTGGACGAGCCGGGCTTTTTGTTGGACTTAGGCGAGAGCCGCCTGGGAGAGTTGCATGCAGTTCCTGAAAACCCTGTTCTGGGTCGCGTTCGCGGTGATCCTCGTGCTGTTCGCGAGCATCAACTGGAACGCCGTCACCATCAAGCTGTGGGGCGGGCTCGAAGCCGATGCGAAGCTGCCGATCCTGATCCTCGCCGCCTTCCTGCTCGGCTTCCTGCCGATGCTGGTCGTCCACCGGGCCCGGCTCTGGACCCTGAAGCGGCGGCTCGAAATGCATGAGCGGCAGGGCGTAGTCGTCCAATCCGCTCCGCCCGTTGCGTCGCCCCCCGCCACGGAGGAGCGCACCGCGACCGACAGCACGGTCTGGCCTAAATCATGACCAGCCCGATCTACGTCGCGATAGACACACCCGATCTCGAAAAGGCGAAAACGATCGCCACGCGGGTGCGCCATCATGTCGGCGGCATCAAGCTCGGCCTCGAATTCTTCTCCGCCAATGGCCGCCAGGGCATCCGCGACATGGCGGAGCTGAACCTGCCCATCTTCCTGGACCTCAAGTTCCACGACATCCCCAACACCGTCGCCAAGGCGATCCAGGCTCTGCGACCGCTGGAGCCGGCCATATTGACGGTCCATGCCGCCGGCGGACGCGCGATGCTCGAAGATGCCAAGGCCGCCGCTCCCGCCGACACCAGGGTCGTGGCGGTGACCGTGCTGACCAGCCTGGATGGACCCGACCTCGGTTCGATCGGCGTCCCCGACGATCCGCACAGTCAGGTCGAGCGGCTGACCGCGCTGGCCCGGCAGGCGGGCGTCGACGGCGTCGTCTGCTCGGGCAACGAGGTCGCCGCCGCCCGGGTGCTCTGGCCCGACGGATTCTTCGTCGTTCCCGGGGTGCGCCCCTCCGGCGGCCACACGGGCGACCAGAAGCGCGTCATGACGCCGCGCGCCGCCCTCGACGCCGGTGCCTCTATCCTCGTCATCGGCCGCCCGATCACCCAGGCCAAGGATCCGGACAAGGCCGCGCGCGCGATCGAGGCGACGCTGTAACTGGACAAACAGGACGGCATGTTCCATCCGCGCGGCGGAAGGAGAATCCCGCATGAGCTGGCTCACCCGCGTCCGCCAGAGCATCCCATTCCTGCCCAAGCGCGAGACGCCGGACAATCTCTGGCACAAGTGCCGCAGTTGCGAAGCCATGATCTTCACCCGGGAATGGGAAGAGAACGGCTTCATCTGTCCGCGTTGCGACCATCATGACCGCATCGGTCCGCGCCAGCGCTTCGATCGGCTGTTCGACCCCGGCTATTCGCTGCTCCCGCCGCCGGCGGTAAAAGAAGACCCGCTGAAATTCCGCGACAGCAAGAAGTATACCGACCGCATCAAGGCCGCCCGCCAGAAGACCGGCGAGACTGACGCGCTCATCAACGCGCGCGGCGCTATCGAGGGCCAGCGCGCGGTGATCGGCGTTCAGGATTTCGCCTTCATGGGTGGATCAATGGGCATGGCGGTCGGCGCTGCCTTCGTTGCCGGCGTGCGCGCCGCGATTGACGATCGCTGCCCCTACATCATCTTCACCGCCGCCGGTGGGGCGCGCATGCAGGAGGGCATCCTCTCCCTCATGCAGATGCCCAAGACCACCGTCGCCATCGCCGAGCTCAAGGAAGCGGGCCTGCCCTATATCGTCGTTCTCACCGATCCGACGACGGGCGGCGTCACCGCCTCCTATGCGATGCTGGGCGACGTCCACATCGCCGAGCCCAACGCGCTCATCGGCTTCGCCGGCCAGCGGGTGATCGAATCGACGATCCGCGAGAAGCTGCCCGAAGGGTTCCAGCGCGCCGAATATCTGCTCGACCACGGCATGATCGACATGGTCGTGCACCGGAAGGACCTGCGCCAACGCCTCGCCCAGCTCATCGCCTATCTGACGCCGAGACAAGAGGCGGCATAGCGATGATCGTCATGCTGAACTTGTTTCAGCATCCATCTTTCCACCTCATCCTAGTCGACGAGATGGACCCTGAAACAAGTTCAGCGTGACGGCCATGCCCGACCGTGCCGCCTCCGATAATCCACTCGTCCAGCGCCAGCTCGATCGCCTCTCCGATTTGTCTCCCGGCGTGGACACGCTCGGACTCGAACGGATAAGCGCGCTCCTCGCCCGCCTCGGCAATCCCGAGCGCAAGTTGCCGCCCGTCTTCCACGTCGCCGGAACCAACGGCAAGGGCTCCACCTGCGCCTTCCTCCGCGCCGCGGTCGAGGCATCGGGCCTCAGGGCGCATGTCTACACCAGCCCCCACCTCGTCCGCTTCAACGAGCGCATCCGGCTACAGGGCAAGCTGATCGAGGACGAGCTTCTCGCGGAGCTCCTCGCCGAGACGCTGGACGCCGCCGAGGGTATCGGCCCGAGCTTTTTCGAAGCCACCACGGCGGCCGCGTTCCTCGCTTTCTCCCGCGTCCAGGCGGACGCCTGCATCATAGAAGTGGGGCTCGGTGGCCGGCTCGATGCGACCAACGTCATCCCTCGACCCGCCGTCTGCGGGATCGCCCAGCTGGGCCTCGACCACCAGTTGTTTCTGGGCTCCAGGCTCGAAATCATCGCCGCCGAGAAGGCGGGCATCGCCAAGCCGGGGGTTCCGCTCCTCACCCAGCATTATCCGGACCGGATCGCGAACAGGATAGGCGAGGTCGCGGCGGCCGCGGGCGCGCCCTGGCTCCCCCGCGGCGGCCAATGGGATGCGGCGTCCTATGGCCAGAAACTCCATTATCGCGACGAGCTCGGCACGCTCGATCTTCCGCTGCCCCGCCTCCAGGGACTGCATCAGGCGATGAACGCGGGTCTCGCCATCGCCATGCTGCGGCACGGCCCGCTGGCCATCCGCGACTCCGCACTGCGGGCGGCGATGGGCTGGGCGGAGTGGCCGGCACGGCTGCAACGGCTCGGACCCGGACCCCTCCACAAGCGGCTCCCAAAGGGATCGGAGCTATGGCTGGACGGCGGTCACAACCCGGCGGCGGCAAGAGCCATCGCCGACTTCTTCCGCGCCCACGTGCCCGCCGAGCGGCCGTTCCACATTGTCTTCGGCCTTCTGGAGAACAAGGACGCAGCAGGAGTTTTGAAGCCCTTCCGCAATCGGGCGATAACCCTCCACACCATCCCCGTGCCGGGCCATCCCCACCACAGCCCCGCCCACCTGGCCGCCACGGCGCGCGGTGCCGGGCTCAACGCGCTGCCCGCGCAGGATGTCGAGGATGCACTCGGCTGGATCGCCCGCCACGCCGACAACGCCCATCCGCCCGTCGTCCTGATCCTGGGCTCGCTCTATCTGGCGGGCGAGGTGCTGCGGAAGAACGATCAGCCGCCGTCCTGAGGTTCGTCCCGGCGTGCATCGCCTTCGCCTACCTTGCCAGCCGAGCCGACCGACGCGTCGATCAGGCCCGCCCGCATCATCAGCCAGAAGAGGATAATGCCCGGAAAGGCGATCACGGTCGTGAACCAGTAGAAATTCACGTAGCCAAAGGCTTCGACTAGGGTGCCCGCCGTCGTGCCCGTGAGGATGCGGCCGACGACGCTGGCGGCGGCCGATATCAGCGCATATTGCGAGGCCGTGAAGCGCAGATCGCACAGCGCCGAGAAATAGGCGATGACGACAACGCCGCCGATACCGCTGGCGATATTCTCGAACGTAATGGCGCCGGCCAGCCCCCAATTGCTGTGCCCGGCGGCGGCGAGCACCGCGAAGCTCGCATTGGAAATCGCCATCAGGATGAGGCTCAGCAACACCGAGCGCTTCATCCCCATCTGCGCATAAAGCACGCCGCCGATGAAGATACCGATGAGATAGGCCCAGAAGCCGAAGCCGACATCGTAGATGGCGATCTCGTCGTTGCTGTAGCCCATGTCGTCGAGCAGCAGGCGGAGCGTCAGCTGGCCGAGCGTGTCGCCGATCTTGTGAAGCAAGATGAACAGCAGCACGAGGAAGGCGCCCTGCCGGAGGAAGAATTCCGTGAAGGGGCCGTAAACCGCCTGAAGCGCCTCGCCGAAAGCGCGTCGCTGCTTGGGCTCGCGGTGGCGGGCTGGCTCACCGAAAAGGAGGCCGGTCAGCATCGCCGGAAAGGCGAAGGCGGCGCAGGCGAGGTAGGCGATCTCCCATCCGACCCGGGCCGCGAGGACGAGCGCCAGCGCGCCCGCCGCGACCGAGCCGATCCGCCAGCCATATTGCACCATGCCGGAACCGACGCCGAGTTGGCGGGGTTCGAGTATCTCGATGCGATAGGCATCGATCACGATGTCGAAGGTCGCGCCGGCGAAACCGACGAGAACCGCGGCATACGCAGTTTGGAGCAGGCTGGCGGACGGATCCACGAGCGCCAGATTCGCGACCGCCGCGATCACCAGCACGCCGGCAAGAATCAGCCATGACACGCGCTGCCCGAGCCGCCCGAGGATAGGCAGCTTCACGCCGTCGACGACCCACGCCCACAGGAACTTGAGATTATAGACGAGGAAGGCGAGGCTGAAGGCGGTGATGCTCTGCTTGTCGAGCCCGTCCTGCGAGAGTCGCGTGGTCAGGGTCGCGCCGATCATCGCATAGGGAAAGCCGGAGGAAACGCCGAGGAAGAAGGAGGCGAGCGGCGCAGACTCGAAATAGGGGCGGATGCCTTCCGGCATGCGGCTGCGCCAGTCACTGGGCGCGGTCGAACTGGCTTGATCCATTTGCGTCTTGTAGCGCCTCCTTGGCCTTCGGCTAGCCCCGTTTCGGCGGATAGACGCTTGCCTTCCTCGGGCCACGGCAGCACCGTTCGGCGTCATGGATGTCCAGGCGACGCGGCGGCCGACCGAGGGCCAGCTTGCCCTCGCGAAAGCGGTTGCCGAGGGGCGCAATGCCGTAGGGGAAGCGGTCGGCTCGGTCCCTGCCTCGCTCTACACCGACTCGGATCGCTTCGAGTTGGAGCGGGCGCGGCTGTTCGCCCGGCTGCCGCGGGTAATCGCGCCTTCGGCGCTTCTGCCGCGCGCCAACATGGCGGTGGCGCATGACGGCTTCGGCGTACCGCTCCTCATCACCCGCGACAAGCGGGGCGCGGCGCATGTCTTCTTCAATGTCTGCCGCCATCGTGGCACGCGGCTGGTGGAGGGCGGTGAGGCCCAGTGCGCGCCTCGCCTCGTCTGCCCATATCACGCCTGGTCCTACACGCTAGACGGCGCGCTGGCCGGTGTGCCGCGCGCCGATAGCTTCCCCGGTCTCGACAAGACGGGGCATCATCTCGCCGAACTGCCGAGCCAGGAGGCGGGCGGGCTCATCTGGTTTTCGCGCGCGGAATCCGATTTCGGCGATGCGGCCGCGCTGGCGCCCGAATTCGACGCCTTCGGCCTCGGCGACCATCACCTCTTCCGCCGTCATGTCCACGACGTGCCGGCGAACTGGAAGCTGATCATGGACGCTTTCCTCGAAAGCTATCATGTCCAGCGCCTCCACGCCTCCAGCATCGGCAAGTTCTTCGCCGACGGAGTCACGGCTGCGGACAGGATCGGCCCCCACCAGCGCTCCGCCGTCGGCCGCGCCGAGTATCTGGCGGGGATAAGCCAGAACGACTGGCCGGCGCTCAGGGCCGCAATCACCTTCGCCTACCAGCTCTTCCCGGCGACGGTCATCGTCGTCAGCCCGGATTATGTGAACGTTATGGTGCTGATGCCCCAGGCGGTGGATCGCACCTTGGTCGAGGATTTCATGCTGATTCCCGAACCGCCGGCTACACCCGAGGAGGATCAGCATTGGGAGAAGAGCTGGATCCTCCTCGACCAGGGCACGTTCGGCGCCGAGGACTTCCGCGCCGCCGCGCTCGGGCACGAGGGCCTGTCCTCCGGCGCGATCGACCGGCTGACCCTGGGCACGCTGGAAACCGGCATCCTTCACTTCCACGAGCAGATCGAGGCCGCGCTGGGCTGAGACATCTATTCGACTTGTGCGTACAGGCTGAGGCCTTCGGGCACCTTCTTGAGCTTGCGGCCCTGCCGTTGCCGGTCGATCGCTTCGAGCGCGGCCTTCAGCATCTTGTCGCTATAGGGCTTGGCGAGGCAGCCGACTGCCAGCTTCTGCGCCTCGATCGGGCAATAGCCGCTCACGAACAAGACCGGGATATCCTTCGTCCCGGCGGCACGGGCGACATCGATCCCATCACCCGCCCCGCTCAACTTTATGTCGCTGAGGACGAGGTCGAGCGGCTCTTTGTCGATCACGCCCAAGGCATCGGCGACCGAATCCACCGTCGCCACGACCTCATAGCCCTCCTCGCTCAGCAGATACTCGTTGTCGAACGCGACGAGGGGTTCGTCCTCGACGATGAGAATGCGCCTGATTATCCTTTCGCGCTTGCCGAACAACATTTAGTGGGTGGCCCTCCCGGGTTAGACTGGTCTCGTAACGGGCAGCATAGCCGAGGGTGCCCCGCCACCGCTATCGCTTTGGCGCGTTTCATTTTCCGGCTGTCCGAACGGAGACGGCCGACAACGTCTTTTGGAGGTTCCCCTGGCCCAGCATCATCCGCCGCGAGAGCCGCAGCGAATCGCCAAGCTCCTGGCCCGCGCCGGAATCGCCTCGCGCCGCGAGATCGAGCGGATGATCGAGGAGCGCCGCATCGCCATCAATGGCCAGCCGGTCGAGAAGCCGGCCACCCTGCTCACGTCGCTTCACGGCGTGACGGTGGACGGCAAGCCGGTGAAGGAGCCCGCCCCCGCGCGCCTCTTCCGCTATCACAAGCCCGCCGGGCTGCTGACGGCCGCGAGCGATCCCAAGGGGCGGCCGACCATCTACGACCGATTGCCTACGGGCCTGCCGCGGCTGATGCCGGTCGGCCGCCTCGACATGAACACCGAAGGGCTTCTGCTCCTCACCACCGACGGCGGCCTCAAGCGCCAGCTCGAGCTCCCTTCGACCGGCGTCGAGCGCACCTACCGCGCCCGCACCTTCGGCAGCGTCACCCAGGATCAGCTCGAAGCGCTGATCGAAGGCATCGAGATAGACGGCATGCGCTACGGTCCGATCGATGCGAACCTCGAACGCCGCACCGGCCGCAACCAGTGGATCGAGATGAAGCTCACCGAAGGCAAGAACCGCGAAGTCCGCCGCGTGCTGGAACATCTCGGCCTCCAGGTCTCCCGCCTGATCCGCACCGCTTACGGCCCGTTCGTTCTCGGCGATTTGCCCGCGGGGGCGGTCGATGAGGTGCGTCAGTACGATCTCGTCGCCTTTCGGAACACACTAGATCCTCCCCGGTCCGGGGAGGGGAACCATGCGAAGCATGGTGGAGGGGGCCCTGAGCGCGGCACGAAATCCCCTCCACCACGCCGCTTCGCGTCGCGGTCCTCCTCCCCGTCCCGGGGAGGATCTAAGTGAGGATAATAGCGGGCGAGTGGCGCGGACGCTCGATCATCGCCCCCGAGGGCCGGGCCACGCGCCCGACCAGCGATCGCGCCCGCGAAGGCCTGTTCTCCATGCTCGCCAGCCGGATCGGCACCTTCGAGGGCCTGCGCGTCGCCGACCTGTTCGCCGGCACCGGGGCCCTCGGCCTGGAGGCCCTGTCGCGCGGAGCGGCGCACTGCCTGTTCGTCGAAACCGACCCTGGCGCCGTGGCCTCGATCAAGCGCAACATCGATGCATTCGGAGCCGGGCAGCGCGCCGAGGTCCGCAGCCAGTCGGTCGAATATGCCTCGCCCCCGCCCGCCCCTTGCGACCTCCTCCTCCTCGACCCACCCTACGCGACCGGCCTTGCCGAGATGGCGCTGGGCCGCGTCGGCAATCCGGCCTGGGTGGCGGTAGGCGGGATCGTCAGTATAGAGACGGCCGGCGAGCGCTTGGCCGTCCCGACCGGCTTCGCGGTCGCGGCCGAGCGGCGGTTCGGCAAGGCGCACATCACATTGCTGCGGCGAGAGGGATGAGAATGTTGAAACGTGCCTTGATGGTCTTGCTTCCCCTCGTCCTGGTCGCCTGCCAGAACGAAGCGTCCCCTCCTCCGCCTCCGGCCGACATCGTCACCCCCGCGCTGCAGGCTCTGGCCGAAAAGGCCAGGCCGGGCGTGCTGGGCGTCGCCATCCTCGACCTCGGCACGGGCGAGATGAAGGGCGTCAATGCCGAAAAGCCGATGCCGATGCAGAGCGTCTTCAAGCTCCCCCTCGCCATCGCCGTCATGGACGCGGCCGACAAGGGCAAGCTATCGCTCGACGACACCGTCTCGCTCGCCAGGGAGCAGCTTTCCGTCGCGCACAGCCCGATCGCCGAGGCCTTTCCGGAGCGCACCGACTACACGATCGAGGCACTGATCCGCGCCGCCGTCGCCCAGAGCGACAACACCGCCGCCGACCTCCTCCTGAAGCGCATCGGCGGGCCGCAGGCGCTGACCCGTTTCTTCCAGCGGCGCGGCATCGAGAGCTTCCGCGTCGACCGCTACGAATATGAGCTGCAGCCGCAATCGGTCGGCCTCTCCGAGTTCATCGGCCAGTGGATCGGACTGGACGCGATGATGGAGGCCAAGGAGCAGGTGCCCGTCGAGGCCCAGCGAGCGGCGCTTCGCCTCTACCTCGCCGACCCCCGCGACCGGGTCAGCCCCGCCGACATGGTCCAAATTCTCTCCATGCTGGCGAAAGGCCAACTCCTCTCCCCCGCCTCCACCGAAAAGCTGATGGGCATATTGGAGAGCACTACCACCGGCACCGACCGCCTCAAGGCCGGCGCTCCCCACGGCGCCACCGTCTATCACAAGACCGGCACGGGCGCCACCGTCGAGGGCGTCGCCAGCGCCATCAACGACGTCGGCATCATCGAGCTCGCCGACGGCCGCCGCCTCGCCGTCGCCGCCTTCCTGGCCGGCTCCGACCTCCCGCCCGAACAGCGCGCAGCCCTCATCGCCGAAGTCGCGCGGATCGGCACCACGAAGGTTGCCGCGAGCGCCGCCGTTCCCTAACTGTTCACCGGTGAGTCACCCCGTCCCCACAACCGCCGAACCGCCCTACCTCAGGGCCCTGAACGAACCCCAGCGCGAGGCCGTGCTGACCACCGAAGGCCCCGTCCTGGTCCTCGCCGGCGCGGGCACGGGCAAGACCGCCGCCCTCACCGCCCGCCTCGCCCATCTCGTCGCCACCCGCCGCGCCTGGCCGTCCGAGATCCTCGCCGTCACCTTCACCAACAAGGCGGCGCGCGAGATGAAGGAGCGGGTCGGCCGCATCGTCGGCGAGGCCGTGGAGGGCATGCCCTGGCTCGGCACCTTCCACGCCATCGGCGCTAAGATGCTGCGGCGCCACGCCGAACTGGTGGGCTTGCAGTCCAATTTCACCATCCTCGACACCGACGATCAGCTGCGCCTGATGAAGCAGCTCATCACCGCCGCCGACATCGACGAGAAACGCTGGCCGGCGCGCCAGCTCGGCGGCCTCATCGACCGCTGGAAGAACCGCGGCTGGACCCCGCGCGAGGTCGACGCCGGCGAGAGCGAAGCCTATGCGAACGGCAAGGGCCAGCAGCTCTACGCCGCCTATCAGGAGCGGCTGAAGGCTCTCAACGCCTGCGACTTCGGCGACCTGCTGCTCCACATGCTGGTCATCCTGCGCACCCGCCGTGACGTGCTGGAGCTCTATCAGAACCGCTTCAAATATATCCTCGTCGACGAATATCAGGACACCAACCAGTCCCAATATCTCTGGCTCCGCCTCCTCGCCCAGGAGCGCAAGAACATCTGCTGCGTCGGCGACGACGATCAGTCAATCTACTCCTGGCGCGGCGCCGAGGTCGCCAACATCCTCCGCTTCGAGCAGGATTTCCCGGGCGCGAAGATCATCCGCCTGGAGCAGAATTACCGCTCCACGCCGCACATCCTAGGCGCCGCCTCCGGCCTCATCGCCCACAATGGCGGCCGCCTCGGCAAGACCTTGTGGACCGAGCATGACACCGGCGAGAAGGTCCAGGTGATCGGCGTCTGGGACGGGCCCGAGGAGGCGCGCCGCGTCGGCGAAGAGATCGAGACGATCCAGCGGCGCGGCGCCAAAGGAGAACGGAGCCTCGACGATGTCGCGATCCTTGTCCGCGCCCAGTTCCAGACCCGCGAGTTCGAAGACCGGTTTATCGCCATCGGCCTCCCCTACCGCATCGTCGGCGGCTTCCGCTTCTACGAGCGGGCTGAAATCCGCGATGCGCTGGCCTATCTCCGCGTCATTGCCCAGCCCGCCGACGACCTCGCCTTCGAGCGTATCGTCAACACCCCCAAGCGCGGCCTTGGCGACAAGGCGGTGGCGAAGATCCACGGCTTCGCCCGCGCTGTCGGCGTTCCTCTGGTTTCCGCCGCCGCCCAGATGCTCGACACCGACGAGCTGACTCGCCAGGCCCGCCGCTCGCTCGGCAACCTCGTCGCCGACTTCGCCCGTTGGCGCGCCCGACTCGACGAGCTGCCCCATCCGGAGCTCGCCCGCCTCGTCCTCGACGAATCGGGCTACACCGCGATGCTCCAGGCCGATCGCTCCGCCGAAAGCGCCGGCCGCCTCGAAAACCTGACCGAGCTCACCCGCGCCATGGAGGAATATGAAACGCTCGGCGCCTTCCTGGAGCATGTCAGCCTCGTCATGGAGAACGACGCCGCCCGCGATGAGGAAAAGGTCACCATCATGACCATCCACGCCGCCAAGGGCCTCGAATTCGGCACCGTCTTCCTCGCCGGCTGGGAGGAAGGCGTCTTCCCCTCGCAGCGCTCGCTCGACGAAGGCGGCAACGCGGCCCTCGAGGAAGAACGCCGCCTCGCCTATGTCGCTATCACAAGAGCGCGCCATAAGTGCTTCATAATCCACGCCGCCAACCGCCGCATCTACGGCCAGTGGACCAGCAGCATCCCCAGCCGCTTCGTCGCCGAGCTGCCCGATGATCATATCGAACACGAGACCACCATGAGTGGCGGCGAAAGCCTATGGCGCGCCAACTGGTCGACAAG